>CAMLQY010000063.1 GCA_946482365.1 uncultured Actinomycetes bacterium | reverse complement strand
CACCTTCTCCCACCGCCACCTCGTCCTCCACGACGAGAACACCGGCCTCGAGTACTGCCCGATGCAGAACCTGCAGGACGCCAGCGCGCCCTTCGAGCTCTACAACAGCCCGCTCTCGGAGACCGCCTGCCTCGGGTTCGAGTACGGCTACTCGGCGGCGATGCCGAACGCGCTGGTCCTCTGGGAGGCGCAATACGGCGACTTCGCCAACGCCGGCCAGGTGATCGTCGACAGCTTCATCGTCTCCGGCGAGGCCAAGTGGGGCCAGACCAGCCGCCTCACCCTCCTCCTCCCGCACGGCTACGAGGGCTCCGGGCCCGAGCACTCGAGCGCGCGGATCGAGCGCTTCCTCGCCCTCGGCGCCGAGGGCAACATCCGCATCGCCAACCCCACGACCGCCGCCCAGTACTTCCACCTGCTTCGCCGCCAGGCGCTGATCCGCAAGCCCCGGCCCCTGGTCGTCTTCACCCCCAAGGGCCTGCTCCGCCTCGACCGAGCCGCCGCGGCGCCGGAGCAGCTGTCCAGCGAGCAGGAGCACTTCCACTTCATCCTCGACGACCCGACCGCCGGCGAACGGCGCGAGAAGGTCGAGCGCCTGGTCCTCTGCACCGGCAAGGTCTACTTCGACCTCGATGGCAATGAACGGCGCGAGGTGGCGGAGGAGGTGGCGATCGTCCGGGTCGAGCTGCTCTACCCCTTCGCCGAGCAACAGCTGACCGAGCTGATCGCCACCTACCCGAACCTGAAGGAGATCACCTGGGTCCAGGAGGAGCCGCGCAACATGGGCTGCTGGAAGGTGATGTCGCGCCGCCTCCCCCACCTGCTTCCCGAAGGGATCGAGCTCGGCTACGTCGGCCGGCCGATCCGGGCCAGCCCGGGCGAGGGCTACTCGGGGTCGCACGCGAGGGAGCAGGAGCGGATCGTGCTCACGGCCCTCACGCCCGGTGCCTAGGTGGTGGCGCGGCGGTGACCAGCCCTCTCGGCAAGCCGGTTCCAGGACCACTGTTCGTGTGGGTCAAATGGCTCTCCTGGATTGAGCTGGTGGTATTCGCCGGGCTCATGGTGTTCTGGCTGGCGCCTGGGTTCGACACCGAGACGATGGTGTTCGGCTGGGCACACGGGCTCGGATTCATCCTCCTCTGCCTCGTGATCTGGGTCGCCTGCGGGAGGCGGGAGGCCCCCTACACCCTGCTCGCGGCAACGCTCACACCGGTCGGTCCGGTGGGCAGCGTGATCGGAATCGAGCTGATCGAGCGGAAGGGATGGGGCGTTGCGGATTCCCCGCAAAGAGTTGCGGAATCGCCGTAGACACCGGCTTACCGGCTTGACCGCGGGCATTCGGCGCGGTATAGGTACAACCTGACTGTTTCTCTGAGCAGTCCCGTTTAGGGGAACGGCCGCGTCGGCATCCCTCCCTGGCTACCGACGCGTAGGTGCAGTGAGGGTCGCGCGGACCCCCCTGCCTCCCGCGGCCCTCCTGCATCTCACTGCGGGCCGGAGTGGGCCCTCCCTTTCAGACGAGTCAGTTTCTGAGGTTGCGAAGGACCGTCTGCAAGATGCCGCCGTTGCGGAAGTAGCCGACCTCGTTGGGGGTGTCGAGCCTCACGGTCGCGTCGAACTCGACCGGCGGGCCGTCGGCGCGGCGGGCCGTCACCTTCACGGACCTTGCCTCGCCGTCCTCGAGATCGCCAACGTCGAACGTCTCCTCGCCGCTGAGGCCGAGGGTCTCGGCGCTCTCACCCGGCGGGAACTGAAGAGGCAGGACCCCCATCCCGATCAGGTTGGAGCGGTGGATGCGCTCGAAGCTCTCGGCGATCACTGCCCGCACGCCGAGCAGCTTCGTCCCCTTTGCCGCCCAGTCACGGGAAGAACCGGATCCGTACTCCTTGCCCGCCAGGACCACCAGCGGCACGCCTTCGCTCGCGTACGCCGTCGCCGCGTCGTAGATCGTCGTCTCCTCCCCTCCGGGGAAACGCCGGGTGAAGCCGCCGGAGCGCTCGACCAGCAGGTTGCGCAGGCGGATGTTGGCGAAGGTGCCGCGGATCATCACCTCGTGGTTGCCGCGTCGCGAGCCGTAGGAGTTGAAGTCACCCGGCTCGACCCCGTTTTCCACCAGCCACGCGCCCGCAGGGCTTTCCTTCTTGATCGCGCCGGCGGGAGAGATGTGGTCCGTGGTGATCGAGTCGCCGAGCAGGGCGAGCACCCGGGCGCCCCGGATCGGCTCGACGCCCGGCGCCTCGGCCGGCATGCCCTCGAAGAAGGAGGGCCGGCGCACATAGGTGGAGTCGGGCCAGGTGTAGCGGTCGCCCTCGGGAACCTCGACCGCCTTCCAGTTCTCGTCGCCGGCGAGCACGCCGCCGTAGTTGCGGGTGAACATCTCCGAGGCGATCGAGCGGCCGACCAAGTCCTTCACCTCAGCAGCATCCGGCCAGACGTCGCGCAGGTACACCGGCTCGCCGTCGGATCCCTCGCCCAACGGCTCAGCGGTCAGGTCGAGATCCATCCTGCCCGCCAGCGCGTAGGCGACGACCAGCGGCGGGCTGGCCAGGTAGTTCGCCTTCACGTCCTGGTTGATCCGCCCCTCGAAGTTGCGGTTGCCGGAGAGCACCGCGCAGACGGCCAGGTCCTTCTCCTCGACCGCCGCGGAGATCTCCGGCGGCAGCGGCCCCGAGTTGCCGATGCAGGTGGTGCAGCCGTAGCCGACGAGGTTGAACTGAAGCTCGTCCAGGTATTTGGTCAGCCCCGCCTTCTCCAGGTAGTCGGTGACGACCGTCGAGCCGGGCGCCAGCGATGTCTTCACCCAGGGCTTGCGCGTCAGGCCCCGTTCGACCGCGTTGCGGGCGAGCAGGCCGGCGCCGACCATCACGCTGGGGTTGGAGGTG
>CAMLQY010000062.1 GCA_946482365.1 uncultured Actinomycetes bacterium | reverse complement strand
GCCGAGCCGGCGTCGCGCATGATCGTGCGCACGTCGGCGAAGTCGAGGTTGATCAGGCCGGGGATCGTGATCAGGTCGGTGATGCCCTGCACGCCCTGGCGCAGGATGTCGTCGGCCTGGCGGAACGCCTCCAGCACGCTGGTACGCCGCTCGACGGCCTGCAGCAGCTTCTCGTTCGGGACGATGATCAGGGTGTCGACGTTGTTGCGCAGCTTCTCGATCCCCTCGAGCGCCTGCTGCATCCGCCGTTTGCCCTCGAACTCGAACGGCTTGGTGACCGCGCCGACGGTCAGGGCGCCGATCTCCTCCTTGGCGATCTCGGCGATGACCGGCGCCGAGCCGGTGCCGGTGCCGCCGCCCTCGCCGGCGGTGACGAAGACCATGTCGGCGCCCTTCAGCGCCTCCTTGATCTCGTCGCGGCTCTCCGCCGCCGCGCCCGCACCGACCTCGGGGTTCCCACCCGCGCCGAGGCCGCGCGTCAGCTCCTGGCCGATCGAGAGCTTGATGTCGGCGTCGCAGGCCTGCAGGGCCTGAGCGTCGGTGTTGACCGCGACGAACTCGACACCGCGAATGCCGGCGTCGACCATGCGACTGACGGCGTTGGTGCCGCCGCCGCCGGCGCCGACGACCTTGATCACCGCGAGGTATGTGGATTCCATCTCCCGATTTCTCCAGCCACCGGCCCGAGCCGGCGTTTGAGTTGAGCCTTAGATTGAGTTGAGCCTTGGTTCTATCCGAAGCTACAGCGATGCTTAAGGGTTCAAGCCTACGCCGCGACCGTGGAAATTGCGCTCAAAGTAGGGCATTTCGCGGGGTCTGTCAAACGAGCGGGCGACATCCTGCACCCTGAATATCTCAAGGCTTACTTGAGGGTTTGCCATATCTAACCCTGTGGTCGAGGGTTTAGGGAATCGGCGGAAGCGTATGCCCAGAGCCGCCTATCGCGGGCCTGCTGGGGGTATGCAGGTTCACATAATCGAGCGATTCGATCGAGGGGTCGGCGAGGACCGCAGCGGCCGCCCGCCACTTGCGCACAGCCTGCCTCGCTTCGCCGAAGCGCAGTTCGATCCCGGACTCGAGCAGGACGTCGACTCCGCTTTCGCCGTAGTAGCTCCCCTCGACGTAGGGCCGCAGGGCTCGCGGGGCGGCTCCGAGGACGAGTGCCTGTTCGAGCACCGGGCCGCCCAGGCGGCCGGAGTCCGGAGGAGCGTCCAGCGGCAACGCCGGCAGGTCTCCGTCCTCGGGAGGCGTGAGCCAAGCGAGGATCGTGCCGTCGGCAGCCACGGGCACCGCTTCGGGGCCGCTGCCGATCGTCGCCACGGGCTCGCTCGAGGCAAGATGCGGCTCGACCTCCGTGTCGCGGAGCAGGAAGAGGTAGACCACCGCGGCCAGCACGATCGCAGCGGCGATGCCGCCGAGCAGCCGGCTTCCCCTCAGAGATCCCAGCCGCTTGGCCACTCGACCTCCCCCAGCACCTGGACCTCCGGCTCCAGCACCACGCCGCAGCGGTCGTGGACGCGACGGCGGCCCTCGGCCATCAGCTCCAGGATCTCGGCCGTCGTCGCCTCGCCGGTGTTCTCGACGAAGTTGGCGTGCTTCTCGGAGAAGCGGGCGCCGCCCCGGCGCAGGCCGCGGCAGCCCGCCGCCTCGAGCAGCTGGCCGGCGCTGCGGCCCTCCGCCCGCTCGTTCTCGGGGTTCTTGAAGGTCGAGCCGAAGGTCTTGATCCCGGACGGTTGCGCCTCGCGGCGCTTCCCCCGCATCTCCTCCAGCCGCGCCCTGATCGCGGCGGGGTCGTCGGGGCGCAGGCGGAACGAGACCCGCGCCACGACCTCGCCGGGCCCCAGGTTGGAGCTGCGGTAGGCGAAGCCGAGCTGCCCGGGCTCCCGGCGGTCGACCCCCGTCGCCGTGGCGACGGCGGCCCACTCCAGCACCTCGGCGAGCTGGCCGCCGTAAGCGTTGGCGTTCATCTTCACCGCTCCCCCCGCGGTGCCGGGGATGTTGACCCCGAACTCGATCCCGGCGAGGCCCCAGCCCGCGGCCTTGGCCGAAGCCGAGGGCAACCGGGCGCCGCCGCCGCAGATCACCCGCTCGCCCTCGCGCTCGACCCGCGCCAGCTCGCCGTCGAGCTTGATCGCGAGCCCGCGGAACCCGGCGTCGGCGACCAGCAGGTTGGAGCCCGAGCCGATCGTCCCCAGCGCGAGGCCCTCCTCGCGCGCCCAGGCGAGCAGCTCCGACAGCTCGGCCTCGGTCTCCGGGCGGGCGAACCAGTCGGCCGCCCCGCCGGTGCGCACGGTCGTCAGCCGGCTCAGGGGGAAATCGGGACGGGCGCCGGGCGGGGGCCTCATCGCTCGTCCCCCTCGACCAGGGCCTCGGCGACGCGGAAGACGTCGCCGGCGCCGATCGTCGTCACGATGTCGCCGGCGCGGAGGCGCGCGGCGACCGCTCCCTCCGCTGCGTCGAGGGTGGGTGCCCAGCGCACCGGCCTCCCGCCCATCCGGTCCGCCGCGGCGCGGGCGACGTCGAGGCCGCTGACGCCGGCCAGCTCGCCGACCGGCTCCTCGCGGGCCGCGTAGACGTCGAGCACGACCGCCTCGTCGGCGAGGGCCAGCGCTGCGCCGAACTGCTCGGCGAAGACCTTGGTGCGCGAGTAGAGATGAGGCTGGAAGACGGCGATCAGGCGCTCGGGCCCCAGCTCGCGCAGGGCGGTGAGCGCCGCCTGCACCTCGGTCGGGTGATGGGCGTAGTCGTCATATACGCGGACGCCGTCGCGGCTCCCCTTCAGCTCCAGGCGCCGCTTGACGCCGGGGAAGTCGGCCAGCGCCTCCGCGACAGCCTCAGGGTCGAAGCCGGCCGCCGCAGCGGCGGCGATCGCCGCCCGAGCGTTGAGGAGGTTGTGCCGCCCCGGCACGGCCAGCCTGGGCTCAGCGTCGCTCGTCTCGGGCCCGACCACCGTCCTCGCCCCAGCGGAGAACTCGCCGAACGCCGCGCGCAGCTCCGCGACCGACCCCCAGCGGCTGTGGTGGTCCATCTCGACGTTGGTGACGACCGCGACCTCCGGGCGCAGCTCCAGGAAGCTGGCGTCGCTCTCGTCGGCCTCGGCCACCACCCACTCGCCGCTGCCCCAGCTCGCGTTCGCCGGCGCGTCACCGCCGCCGAGCCCGGGCACCTCGCCGCCGACGAAGAAGGCGGGGTCGGCGCCGAGCGCCCGCAGCGCCCAGG
>CAMLQY010000061.1 GCA_946482365.1 uncultured Actinomycetes bacterium | reverse complement strand
GGTTGAAGTCGAGCCAGGAGAGCTCGCGGTTGAAATAGAGAGCGGGATCGTCGATCAGCCCATCGTACTGCCGCTCACATCCCTCTCGAGGGCGGCCCAGGTGCCCTTGCTCGCCTCGGCCTGCCAGAGCTCGACGAAGTCGTGGAAGAGACGCTCGCGGCGGTCGCGCAGGATCGCGGCCAGAGACTCTATGCCCGCGACCTTGGGCAGCATCAGGTCGCAGTCGTGCAGGTCGCCGAGAACCGACTGCAGTCGCCTGGCGGCATCGCGCGCCGCCTTCGCCTCTTCGCCGATGCATGGCCCGACGACCTCCAGCGCGTAGCGCAGCCGCTTCGCCGCGATCCGCATGTCGTGCTGGGTGGCCACGGCGTCGGGCGCCAGCGCCTCGCCGGCGAAGCCGCGCAGCTCGTCGAGCCTCGTCCGCACGACGCGGGACGCGTTCGGGCGCAGCGGAGCGCTCGGGTCCAGGCCCTCGACCGCGCGGGCCTTCACCGCTCCACCGCCTCGACGAGCTTGCCGAGGCGCCGGCGCAGCTTCTTCAGCCGCTTGGCGGAGACAAACGGGCCCAGCGCTTCGTTGGCCTTCGCCTGTCCCGCCCTCAGCTCTTCGATCAGGCTCCCCAGCTTCCGCAGGTCCTCCCCCGCGACCTCGCCGGCCACGCTCTCCAGCAGCTCGATTTCGACGTCGAGGTCGCGCCGCCGCCCGAGCGCGTCGGCCAGCCTCTTGACCCGCTTCAGCGCCTTGCGGTGCCGCTTGGGCGGGAAGGCGGGCTCGAAGATCTCCATCGCGGCCCGCAGGCGTCGCGTCGCCACCCGCATGTCGTGGACTCGCTCGACGTCGTCCAGGTCGAGCACCCCTGCAGCCTGTTCGAAGAGCTCCGCGGCGCGGACCTCGACGACCCGTACGGCCGCCGCGGCAAACGAGGCCCCGCAGTCGAGCTCAACCTCCTGCGCGCGTGCCACGGCTCGAGGCTAGAGGAACGGCGCGATCGGCCTAGGCGGCGAGGCGGACGGGCGAGCCGTTGATGCTGCCGTTGAGCATGTCGAGGACGATGCCCTCGCGCAGGCCGCCCTTGCCGATCTGCAGCGGCTGGCCGAGCAGCTCGGAGACCTTCTCCAGGAGGAGCACGCCGGTGGCGAGGATGCGGACCCGTTCGGAGTCGAGCTCGTAGCGGCGCGCCACCTCGGCTGCGGGATCGCTGCAGAGGACGCGCACGCCGCGCTCCAGGGTCTCGTACTCGAGCACGGCGCCGACCAGGCGCCGCAGCGACGTGGCGCTGCCGCCGACCGCGACCGCCTGCGCCGGCCGCTCGATCTCGACCCCGGCGAAGATGTCGTCGACGCGGTCGCGCACCTTGCGGATCTCGGCCGCCGAGGGCGGGTCGGAGGAGATCAGCTCGTCGGCTAGAGCGCCCGAGCCGACATGCCAGGAGCGGACTTCCTCGGCCCCGCCGGGCACCGAGCCGAGGATCACCTCGGTCGACCCGCCGCCGACGTCGACCACGCCGATCCTCCCCTCAACCGGATGCCCGAGCGTCTTGGTGGCGCCGATGAAGGCGAGTCGCCCCTCCTCCTCGTCGCTGAGGACCTCGACCGGGACGCCGGCCGCCTCACTGATCGCCGCAGCCGCCTCCTCGCCGTTGGACGCCTCGCGGACCGCCGCCGTCGCCACGGCCCGAATCTCCTCGGCACCGAGCTCGCGCGCCAAGCGCACCTGGGTCGAGACGACCTCGGCTACCTCGGCGACCTTCTCCTCACGGATCGCGCCATCCGGGCCCAGCGCCTTGTTGATCCGCGTATAGGCCCGCTGCTCCATCACCTTCTTCAGCTGCCCGTCGACGGGCTCGGCAACGAGCACACGGGTCGTGTTGGACCCAATGTCTATGGCGGCGCAAAGCGTCACAGGCGTCCTTCGCATATTCCCAGACCCCCCGGATCTCAATCGCGGCTAATCCATCTGCCAGCCAAGGCGTCCTGCCGGGCTGCGCCCCCAGAGCGGGCGTTTCTCGCCGCCGCCACTCGCGGCGGGTGGCGTGGGGTGAGGGGGGTCGAGGACGGACCGTGGCCCGCCCGCAGTGCCCCCCTCACCCCACGACAGGACCCGCGCGCCTAAGACGACGGATGCGAAGCGTCCTCGAACTCCCGAAACAGCCCGGTGACGATGAAGGCGACCTGCTCACCGATGTCCACCGCGTTGTCCCCGATCCGCTCGATCGCCCGGGCGCCCAGCAGCATCGTCATCGCCCACTCGCGCCGGTCGGCGTCGTCGCCGATCTCCAGGGCGAGGCGGAAGCAGTCCCGGTTGAGGTCGTCGACGACGTCGTCCTGGCGCACGAGGTCGCGCGCCATCTCCACGTTTCGCTGCTCGAAGGACCGCTTCGCCTGGCTGATCAGGGTGCGGGTTTGCCGGCCCATCGAGAGGATCAGCTTCACCATCTCCTCATCGGCCGGAGGCTCGTTGCCCGAGAGCGGGATCATCTTGCAGACGTTCACGCACTGGTCGCCCATCCGCTCGATGCTCTTCAGCACGTGCAGGAGCGCCGAGATCAGCCGCAGGTCGGTCGCCACCGGCGACTGCCTCGCCAGCAGCGCGATCAGGCTCTGGTGGACCTCCAGGTAGCGGCCGTCGATGCGGTCGTCGTCGGCGACGACGAGCTGCGCCAGCTCGACGTCCTGGTGCTCGACCGCCTCCAGCGTCCGCTCCAGCGCCTCGCTGACCAGGTCGAGGCCTCCCAGGGCGCTGGCCTCGAGCCGCTCCAGCTCTTCCTGGTAGTGGACCCGGGTTTCGGTGGGGGCCATCAGCCCACCTTGCCGGAGACGTAGTCCTCGGTGCGCTGGTCGGAGGGGTTGGTGAAGATCTTTTCGGTGTCGTCGTACTCGACCAGCCGGCCCCAGCGGTTGTCCTCGTCGGCGTCGAGCTCGACCATGAGGAAGGCGGTGCGGTCAGAGACGCGCGCCGCCTGCTGCATGTTGTGGGTGACGATGACGATCGAGAACTCGTCCTTCAGCTCGATCATCAGGTCCTCGATCTTGCCGGTGGAGATCGGGTCGAGCGCCGAGCAGGGCTCGTCCATCAGGATCGTGTCCGGCTCGACCGCGATGCAGCGGGCGATGCAGAGTCGCTGCTGCTGTCCGCCGGAGAGGCCGAAGGCGTTGCTGTCGAGGCGGTCCTTGACCTCGTCCCAGAGCGCCGCCCCGCGCAGCGCCTTCTCGACGGTCTCGTCGAGGCCGTCCTTGCGGCCGAGGACGCGCGGGCCGAAGGCAACGTTGTCGTAGATCGACTTGGGGAAGGGATTGGGCTTCTGGAAGACCATCCCGATCAGCTTGCGCACCTGGACCGGGTCGACGCCGGGGGCGTAGAGGTCCTCGCCGTGGTAGAGCAGCTCTCCCCGCACCTCCGCCCCGGGGATCAGGTCGTTCATCCGGTTGAGGCAGCGCAGCAGCGTGCTCTTGCCGCAG
>CAMLQY010000060.1 GCA_946482365.1 uncultured Actinomycetes bacterium | reverse complement strand
CTCAGCGCCGATGGTACTTGGAGGGCAACCTCCTGGGAGAGTAGGTCGCCGCCGGTTCTTCTTAGTCACTCAAGCCGAATGATTCGAATCGGCGCACCCACGGATGACGCGTCTGGCACTTCGCTGGATCGTCACCCGTGGTCTTGCGCGTAGCGCCGCTACGCGCTGCGACCGCGTGCGCCGCCCAGCTCGGCCAGGCCGCGCCCCCGCGGGCACCCCAATTGCGAATCAGTCGGCTTGAGCGCCTGTTGTCTCTCTGAGAAAGCGTTCTAGGCGGCGCTGGTAGAGGCGGGGGTCGACGTTCCAGCTCTGCGTATGCCCGGCCTCGGGGACCGCGTAGTAAGTCACCCAGTCGGGTAGCTCGGCGGCGAAGTCTTCGCTGGTCTCTATCGGGACCACCTCGTCGTCGGTGCCGTGGAAGAGCAGGGTGGGGAGGTGGAAGGCCTCGGTGTGCTGGAGGAGGTCGAGGCTGTTCCAGTCTGGGTTGGTGCGGACGTCGATGGCCCACTTGACGGGGAGGGCTGCGAATGCGGGATAGCCCATGCGCTCTGCGTTGAACTCGAGGATCGCGTTCCAGTCGAGGGCGGGGGCGTCGAGAACGAGGGCGCTGACGCGGCTTGCGAGCGGCGAGCGCTGCATGAGCTGGCCGATCAGGGCTCCTCCCATCGAGTAGCCGATGAGCACCAGGCGGCGGGCCCCATGGGCGAGCGCGTAGCGCGCGGCGGCCTCGAGGTCGCGCCACTCCGTCAGGCCCTGGTGGTGCATCCCGTCCGGGCTGGGGGGTGCGCCGAGGTCGTCGCGGTAGGTGATCGAGAGGGAGCTCAGGCCGGCGCGGCGCAGGGTGGGGAGGATGCGAAGGCCGACCTGAGGGTCGTCGTTTATGCCGTGCACGACGATCGCCCATGTCTCCGGCTCGGGGCGAACCCGGCCCGGCACGAGCCAGGCGGGCATCGGGCCGAGCTCTCCCTCGACGACGACCTCCGAGAAGGGCAGGCCGCGCGCCGCGGCCGGCGTGCCGGAGTAGGTGCTGCTGTCGAAGCCGATCTGCTCGGTGCCGGGCTCGAGATAGCCATTCACGCCGCGCAGCTCACGGGTCACCGTGTCCGTGTCCTCGTCGATGACGGGGCCGACGATCGCGTGTCCCGAATGCCAGACGAGACCGTAGTAGCCGGCCCTCAGGGTGGCCTCGGAGCGATCGAGGGTTATCCGCCCCGGCGCCACGTCCTCGACCTCGACCGGGTCGTACCAGGGCTTGTGCTCGGGAACCAGCACGGCGCTGGAGAAGTGCCAACCCGCCGCGGAGATCGCCGCCAGGGCGAGCAGCAGAGCTGCCGCGCCGCCGATCGCCCAGCGCTTGCCCGGCCGCCACCTGCGCCAGCTCATGGCACGGCCAGAGGCCTGCTCAGCGCTGGGACGCGAAGCGGGCGATCGCGGCGTTCCAGCTGCCGTTGCTGCGCATCGTGCCCACGCGGCGTCGTGCCTGACATGGCTTCGGAGCCGGTTCCACCGGCTCGAGGCCGTACTCGCCCAGGGTGGCGAAGTCGATCGCCAGGTCGACGGCGTCGGCGATGCGGGCTGTGGTTGGGGTCTTCGTCGTATCGAACATAGGTTCGTAATCTAGGAGGGCGTCCGGACGCGATCCCGTTTCTGCAGCCGTTCTTGCATTTCGTGCCTGGCCGAAGCCTTCGCGGGTGCCGGGGCCGGGATGAAGCCGAGCACGAGGGCGGCCGTCTTGGCCGGGGCCTCGACGTTCGGGGAGTGGCCCACGCCTGGGAGCAGCTTCGTGCGGGCACCGGGCACCGTCTCGCGGTATTCGGCGAGGCGCGCCGCCGGGTCGTCGATGATCTGCTCCTCGGCGCCCATGATCACCAGCAACGGCTTGCCCGTCTCTCGCATGCGCTCGTCGAGCGGCGTTTCGTCGGAGTAGTCCTCGGATTGGCGGGCGGCGTTGTCGTAGGAGCTGAAGGTCATCGAGTCGAGGTCTTCGACGAAGGCGTCCGGAACCTCGAAGCCGGGGGCAAAGGCCACCCCGAGGCCCTGCTTGACCGCGAAATCGGGCTTGATCCGCCAGAGGAACTGGCCGATCACGGGAGAGAATGCGAGCTTGGCCATCAGGCCGAGGTCACCTCCCTCGTGCGTCGGCCCGGTGTCGACGATCACGACCCGGTCGACCAGCTGCGGGGACTGCTGCGCCAGGGCGGTGGAGACGCTGCCGCCCAGCGAGTGGCCGACGACGGTCGCGTCGCGCACGCCGAGCCTGCCGAGCACCTGGGCGATGAGGTCGGCCTGGTGGGGGATCTCGTAGCCCGAGCGGGGCTTCTCCGAGCCGCCGTGCCCGAGCAGGTCGACGGCGATCACGCGATGCTCGCGGGCCAGCAGGGGCATCATCCCGTCCCACCAGTCGATCGCGCAGGTGAAGCAGTGGACGAGCACGATCGGGCTGGCGTCACGCGGGCCGCGCTCGACCACCTGCATCTGAGCCCCCGAGACGTCGACCAGCCGGCCACCCGGCTCGGTGACCTCCGCCGCCTTGGTCTCGTGGTCGACGCTGAGCGCGTTGAGCAGGAGCAGCGCGACGATCGCCGCGCCGGCGCCGAGCAGGATCTTCCAGCCTCTCCCCATGCCGGTCGTTACCCTAGCCGAGCATGAGCGAGAAATTCGTCATCCGTGGCGGCGTGCCCCTCTCCGGCGAGCTGACCGTCGCCGGCAACAAGAACGCTGCCCTGCCGATCCTCGCTGCCTGCCTGCTCACCGAGGAGGAGCTGCTGCTCGACCGCGTGCCGCGCATTCGCGACACCGAAGCGCAGGTCGCCCTGCTCGAGCAGCTCGGGGTCGAGGTCGAGTGGACCGGCGACAACAGCATTCGCCTCTGCGCGGCCGGGGTCTCCGAGGTGGCCGCCGACGAGGAGCTCTCGAAGCAGATCCGCGCCTCCTTCCTGCTCGCCGGCCCGCTGCTGGCCCGTTTCGGCGAAGCGCGGATGCCGCCCCCCGGCGGCGATTTCATCGGCCGCCGCCGCCTCGACGCGCACCTCGACGCCTTCGCCGACCTCGGCGCCAAGATCGCCGGCGACCGCTGGATCGAGGTCAAGGCGCCGGCCGGGGGCCTGCGCCCCTGCCACATCTTCATGGACGAGCCCTCGGTGATGGGGACGGAGAACGCGCTGATGGCGGCCGCCCTCACGCCGGGCCCGACGACGATCTCCAACGCCGCCTGCGAGCCGCACGTGCAGGACCTCGCCCGGCTGCTGAGCGCGATGGGTGCCGAGGTCTCCGGGATCGGCTCCAACGTGATGACCGTCCACGGCCGCGACAAGCTCGGCGGTGCCAGGTACGCGATCTGCCCCGACCACATCGAGGTCGGCAGCTTCATGGCCCTTGCCGCGGCGACGGGGGGCGAGCTGCGCATCCGCGACGTCGAGCCCGCCGACCTGCTGAACGTGCGTCGTCAGTTCCGCCGCCTCGGGTTGCGCTCGGAGATCGAGGGCAACGACGCGATCGTGCCACCTGGGCAGCGCCTGCGCGTGCAGGCCGACCTCGGCGACGCGATCCCGAAGATCGAGGACGGCCCCTGGCCGGCCTTCCCCGCCGACCTCACCTCGATCGCCCTCGCCCTCGCCACCCAGGCGGACGGAGAGGTGCTGATCTTCGAGAAGATGTTCGAGAACCGCCTCTTCTTCGTCGACAAGCTGGTCGCGATGGGCGCTCGGATCACGCTGTGCGATCCCCACAGGGCGATCGTCAGCGGTCCGAGCCGGCTTCACGGCGAACGCGTCGAGAGCCCCGACATCCGCGCCGGGATGGCCATGCTCATCGCCGCGCTGGCGGCGGAGGGCACCTCGGAGATCGGCAACATCCGCCAGATCGACCGCGGCTACGAGCAGATCGACGAGCGCCTGCGCG
>CAMLQY010000059.1 GCA_946482365.1 uncultured Actinomycetes bacterium | reverse complement strand
GGGGGTGTTTCTCGGTTGTTGGGGGGATTTGGGGGGGGGGGGGGGGGGGGCGGGGGGGGTCCCCCCTCCAAAACCGCGGGGCTGGAGCCTGGGGGGAGCGTTTTGGGAGGGGGCACCCGCCCACCCTCTCGAAGCGCACAAGCTTGAGTCCCCCCGAAGCACACAAGCTCGAGGCCCCATCCCGAAGCACCGGCTCGGCTTGAAGCTTCCCGAGCTTGGGAACCCTGGCACCGGGCTTAGCAGTTCCAAGCCCTTCGGTCCCAGGGCCTATACGCGAGAGCTTGTGTTGCATGAGGGCCTTCGGGGGTCCCTCTCCAGGAACTCCCGCGAAGCGGCCTGGAGAGGGACCCCCGAAGGCCCCGGCGCTAGACCGGTCGCGCCAGGCTCAGGGCGTAATCGCCTGCTGCGTCGGTGAACCAGCCGCTCATCGCCAGGCCGGCTGCTTCGTAGACGCCCTCGAGGCGCTCCCGGGTGAACTTTGCCGAGATCTCGGTCCGCATCTCCTCGCCGGCGGCGAAGCCGACCGCCAGGTCGAGCTCCTCGAGACGAACCGTCTGCTCGGCGAGGGAGCGCAGGCGAATGTCCATGCGCGCCTCGCCGGCGTCGTAGCGGGCGACGTGCTCGAAGGCGTCGAGGTCGAAGTCAGCCCCGAGCTCGCGGTTGAGGACGCGCAGGACGTTCTTGTTGAACTCGGCCGTGACGCCGAGCGAGTCGTCGTAGGCCGCCTCGAGCCGCTCTGGCTCCTTGACCAGGTCGGTGCCGAGCAGGAGGCGGTCCCCGGAGCCCATCAGGCCGGCGAGCCGGGAGAGGAAGTCGTGCCGGGCGTCCGGATAGAGGTTGCCGATCGTGCCGCCGAGGAAGGCGACCAGCCGGCCACCCCCACCGTTGGGGATGCGCTCGAGGTCGTGCTCGAAGTCGCAGACGAGGCCGCGGACGGCGAGGCCGGGGTACTCCTCGACCAGCGACTCCGCGGTCTCGTGGGTGATCTCCTCGGAGATGTCGACCGGGACGTAGGTCTGCAGGCAGCCGGCATCGCGCATCGCGCTCAGCAGGTGGCGGGTCTTCGCGGCAGAGCCCGAGCCGAGCTCGACCAGCGTCTGAGGCCCCCCGGCGGCCGTGACGATCTCGCCAGCGCGCTCGCCGAGGATCGAGCGCTCGGCCCGGGTCGGGTAGTACTCGGGCAGCCCGGTGATCCGCTCGAAGAGCTGGGAGCCGCGCTCGTCGTAGAAGTACTTCGGCGCCAGCTCCTTCGGGTTGGTCAAGAGGCCGGCGCGGATGTCGCGCCGCATCCTCTCGCCGCCGTCGGCGTCGAGGTGGACCTCGATCTCGATCGGGGGCCCGGTCGTCGTCATCTCGCGTCCCTCGCGCAGCGCAGGCCGGCGAAGAGCTGGCGCCGCTGCGGCAGGTCCCAGTTGCGAAAGCTGGGCCGCATGACGTCGGGATGGGTCGCCCAGGAGCCGCCGCGCAGCACCTTGTACTCGTCGCCGAAGAAGGGCGCGGAGTACTCGCGGTAGGGGAACGCCTCGAAGCCCGGGTAGGCGAGGAAGTCCGAGGAGGTCCATTCCCAGGCCTGGCCCGTGCCGTCCAGGAGCGGCGAGGCCGCCTCCCACTCCTGCTCCGTGGGCAGGCGCTTGCCCGCCCAGCGGGCGAATGCGTCGGCCTCGTGCCAGGAGACGTGGATGACCGGGGCAGCCGGGTCGACGGGGTCGCGGCGACCCATCGCCGTTCGCATCCAATCGTCCCCATCTCGCTCCCAGTACATCGGCGACTCGGCACCGGTCTCCTCGATGAAGCGAACGTACTCGCCGTTCACGACCGGCCACCTGTCGATCTCGAAGGGCAACAGCTCAACTTCATGGCGGGGCCGCTCGTTGTCGTAGGCAAACCCATCAGTAGGCGCGCCGATTTCATAGCTGCCGCCTTCGATGCGAATCGTCCCCGGCACGCCCCGGGACAACCCGCTTGCCTCGGCCGGCTCGTAGCCCTCGACCATTTGCAGGAGCTGCAGCATCGTCTCGTTGTGCTGGAGCTCGTGGGCGATCAGCATCTCGTAGACGAAGCCGTCCCGCAGCAGCGGGTCGCCGGCGTCGGGGGCCAGGTCGACCTCCTCCAGCACCTCCAGGCTGCGCTCGCGCACGTCGGCGAGATAGGAGCGCAGCTCGGCGTCGCGCAGAATCGGCAGCTCCCCCCTGGTCCTGCGCGGGTTCTCGATCGCGTCGTAGAGGCGGCCGAGCTCGCCGTGCAGCGGCTCCCTGCCCCCGATCGTCTGCACCAGCCAGAGCTCCTCGAAGTTCGCGATGTGACCGAGGTCCCAGGCCAGCGGGCTGAGGATCGGCGAGTAGACGCGGTTGAGCTGCGCGTCGTCGAGCGGGCTGATCAGCTCCAGGGTGCGCCGGCGCGCCTCGGCGAGACGTTCCGCGATCGCTTCCTTGGAGCTGGGCGTCACCTCGGTGGCGATGCGAAAACCCTAGCGAGACTCGCCTGCCGGGATGCGAGCAGTAGGGTCCCGGCCGTGGAGGTCGAGGGCACAGGGGCGTTGGTCGCCGGCGGGGCGTCGGGGCTGGGCGAGGCCACGGCACGGGCGCTGGCCGGAGCGGGCGCGACGGTGACGATCGCCGACCTCAACGCCGAGAAGGGCGAGGCGCTGGCCGCCGAGCTGGGCCCGAGCGCGAGCTTCGTCGCCGCCGACGTGACCGACGAGGCTGCCGTTTCGGCTGCGGTCGAGCGGGCGTCCGCGGTGGACGGCGGCCTGCGGATCTCGGTCTGCTGTGCCGGGATCGGCTGGGCCGAGCGCATCGCCCACAAGGGCGGGCCGCACAACCTCGAGCTCTTCGCCAACGTGGTCAAGGTCAACCTGATCGGCACCTTCAACGTCCTGCGCTTCGCGGCGGCGGCGATGAGCCCGAACGAGCCCAACGAAGAGGGCGAGCGCGGCGTCTGCGTCAACACCGCCTCGATCGCCGCCTACGACGGCCAGATCGGCCAGGTCGCCTACGCGGCCTCGAAGGGCGGGATCGTCGGCATGACCCTGCCCGCGGCGCGCGACATGGCCTCGCGGGGCGTCCGCGTCGTCACGATCGCCCCCGGCCTCTTCGACACCCCGCTGCTCGCCGCCCTGCCCGAGGACCATCGGACGGCCCTCGGAGCCGGCATCCCCTTCCCCTCGCGCCTGGGACGTCCCGAGGAGTACGCCCGCCTGGTCGGCCAGATCGTCGCCAACCCGATGCTCAACGGCGAGACGATCCGCCTCGACGGCGCCCTGCGGATGCCGCCGAAGTAGTCAGCCGGTGCCTTCGGCCTCGGGGTCGGACCAGACCTGCTTGCGCCAGGGCGGGCTGACCGCGAAGCGGACCTGGCTGACGGTGGCTATCGGCTCCAGGGGGATCAGATGGACCCGGCTGCCGGGTGTCAGGCGCTCTTTGCGAAGGACGCCGTCGGCGTTGCCGGCATGGCTGCCGCCGGAGACGAGGAGGAAGCGGGTCTCGGGGCCCCAGCCGTTGCGGCGGCGGAGGCCGACGGCCTCGGCCGCCTCGCGGAGCGGGGCGATCCCCGCGTCCGATGCCCAGTTGGCCACTCCCTGGACGTGGTTGTAGCCGCTGTGGGAGGAGGCGCGCTGGTCGACCGACCCGTCCGGGTGGATGCGGAGCTGAACCGACTCCCAATCGTCGCGGTGATAGCCCCGGTCGCCGGCGACCGGGACACCGCGCAGGGTGGCCGAGTCGGCGTAGTAGGTCCAGTACTGGACGTAGAGGTTGCCGGCGCGGTCGCCGGAGCAGTCATAGCCTTCCGCTTCGGAAGCAGCGACGGCGCCTGGACGGCAATCGATCACATGGACGAAAGCCGTGACCGGCAGGCCGGCATCGCTGCGTCTCACGAGGCCCTCCTCCGTCCCGTCTCCGCAGGCCGTACTGCGACAGCGCCTGAAGTCGACCGGCACCGCCCGCGAGCCGCTCTCGAAGAGCAGCGACGGCATGTGCTTACGCGCCAGCCTCCCGACCTCACTCCCGTACGCGGCGATCAGCACCGGTTCGTCCCCACACCGATCCGCCAGCGCTGCCGCGCAGAGGATCCGCGAATAGACCGAGTGCGCCAGTGCCGCCCCCGGCACCCGCACTCCAGCCGCAACCAAACCGGCGAAGAGCAACGCAACGAGACACACGAGACCAACCCACTCCACAGTCCCCTGCCCCCGCTCCCCTCGATGCATACCTCCCTAAGCCGCACCGAAGCTCTTCTCTCCCCCAAGAAGGAGCCTGGCGACGAGACCCAGCAACACTCGACACGAAGAGCCCCGGCGGGGGGGGCCCCCAAAAGGACACCCCCCCCGCGGGCGGGGGGGGGGGGGCCCCCCCCGGGCCCCCCCCCCCCCCCAAGGGGGGGGGGCGGGGGCGC
>CAMLQY010000058.1 GCA_946482365.1 uncultured Actinomycetes bacterium | reverse complement strand
TGTGTTAAGCACGCCGCCAGCGTTCGTCCTGAGCCAGGATCAAACTCTCCGTGAAGGTACTTCTTACAGAGAGCTGTCATGCCTGGCAAATTGCAAATCGCCGGGTACACATACTCGGCGACCGGCATGACGGGTAAATCAGACCACCCGGCGCGCTGGCGCACCGAGTGGATCGGGCTCAAACAACCCACGGACACGCATGTCCGCGGGGTGCACGCTGCTCAGTTTTCAAAGACCGCTGCGCCCCAGAACGACGGGACTCGCCGCTCATCGCGCATGGGCCAGGCACCGGGCCTTGCCCAGAGGGACGAAGGAGTATAGCGCTGCCGGCGCGCTTTGCCTAGCCCGGCTCAGGCACCGGCTCGCAGGCGTCGGAAGCGCCGCTTGCCGGCCTGCAGCACGCGCCCGTCGAGCTCGGCGGGCGGCAGGTCCAGGACGCCGGCCGGGATCGGCTCGCCGTCCAGCTTTGCGCCTCCCTGCGAGATCAGGCGCCGCGCCTCGCTCGAGCTGATCTCGAAGGCACCGGCCATCAGCGCCGGCAGATGGACCTCTCCCCCGTTCCCGTCCAGGAAAGGCTCCAGGCCGAGCTCCTCGACCTCATCCGGCGCCCCTCGCTCGACGAAGAGGCGGTTGAAGTGCTCCTCCGCCGCCTCCGCCGCCTTCGCATCATGGAAGCGCGCGACGATGCCGCGGGCCAGCGCCCGCTTGGCCTCGTTCGGCGCCTCCCCCTGCGGCGGCTCGGATCCCAGGACCAGCCGGTAGTACTCGCCCATCGCCTCGTCGGGGACGCGCATCGTCTTGCCGAACATCTCCTCGGGCTCGTCGGTGACCCCGATGTAGTTGCCCAGCGACTTGCTCATCTTCTGCGCGCCGTCGGTGCCGACCAGGATCGGCATCGTCAGGATCGACTGGGGCTTCTGGCCGTATGCGCCCTGGACGTCGCGCCCGAAGAGCAGGTTGAACTTCTGGTCCGTCCCCCCCAGCTCGACGTCGGCTTCGACCGCCACCGAGTCGTAGCCCTGCAGCAGCGGGTAGAGCAGCTCCAGCGCCGCGATCGGCGCTCCGGCGGCGAGTCGCTTCTGGAAGTCGTCGCGCTCGATCAGGCGAGCCACGGTGGTCTGCGCCAGCAGCCCCAGCAGCGCCTCGGGCTCCATCCGCAGCCACTCGCTGTTGAAGCGGACCTCGGTGCGGTCCCGGTCGAGAACCTTGAACGCCTGCTCCTGGTAGGTCGCGGCGTTGGCCTCGATCTCCTCCGGGGAGGGCAGCGGGCGCTGCACCGAGCGGCCGCTGGGGTCGCCGACCCGGGCGGTGAAGTCGCCGACGATGAGCACGACCTGGTGACCCGCCTCCTGGAACTCGCGCAGCTTCTCGAGCACGACCGTGTGGCCGAGGTGGATGTCGGGCGTGGTCGGGTCGATTCCCAGCTTCACCCGCAGAGGTCGCCCAGCCGCGAGCTGCTCCTCGAGCATGCCCGCGGGCAGCACGTCCACTGCGTTTCGAGTCAGGTCCGCCACGGGCGCAATGCTAGACTGCCGCACTCTCTTGGCGGGCAAACGCAGCAAGCCGCGCCTCAAGAAGCTGCGCATCCTCTTCGTTCTGCTGGGGCTCGGCGTGCTGGGGCTTGTCTCGATGGTCTTCGGGATGATGGCCGCTGTCTCCCGCGACCTGCCGGCGATCTACGACTTCGCCCAGTACAGGGAGTCGAAGAACAGCGAGGTCTACGACGCGTCGGGCGAGCCGATCGGCACGCTGACCAGCGACCAGAACAAGATCCTGCTCACCTCCGGGCAGATCTCCCCCAACGTGAAGAACGCGGTGGTCTCGATCGAGGACACGCGCTTCTACGAGCACAGCGGAGTCGACTTCCAGGGCATCGGCCGCGCCCTGGTCAAAGACATCCTCAGCCAGAGCGCAGCCCAGGGCGGCTCGACGATAACCGAGCAGTTCGTCAAGAACGCGCTCGCCGCCCAGGACAGCCGCACGCTCTTCCAGAAGTTCCGCGAGGCCGCCCTCGCCTACCGCCTCGAGCGTCGCTGGACCAAGGACGAAATCCTCACCCAGTACCTCAACACGATCTACTTCGGCGAGGGCGCCTACGGGATCGAGGCCGCGGCCCGCACATACTTCGGCGAGGCGCACCCCGGCTGCGGGACCACGAGCGAGCCCTGCGCCTCGGTGCTCGAGCCCTGGGAGGCCGCGACGCTGGCGGCCCTCATCGCCTCCCCTTCCGCCTACGACCCGAAGATCTTCCCCGAAAACTCGCTCGGAAGGCGCAACCTCGTGCTCGAAAAGATGTACGAACAGGGCTTCATCACGCGCGAGCAACTCGCGGAAGGCAGCCAGAAGGCGCTGCCCCCGCCCGACGACATCGAGCCGCCCAGGCTCGACTCCAAGGCCCCCTACTTCACCGCCTGGCTGCGCCAGCAGCTGGTCGAACGCTACGGCGCCGCCAAGGCCTTCTTCGGCGGGCTGAAGGTCAAGTCCACCCTCGACCTGCGCCTGCAGGAAGCGGCCGAAGAAGCGGTCAACTCCTACCTCGGCTACTCACCCGCGACGGCGTCCGTCGTCGTGATCGAAAACAAGAACGCCGGCGTCAAGGCGATGGTCGGCGGCCCTGACTTCGAGACGAAGCCCTTCAACCTCGCCACCCAGGGCCGCCGCCAGCCCGGCTCCTCGATCAAGCCGTTCATCCTGCTCACCGCGCTCGAGCAGGGGATCTCCCCCTACACCACCTACGAATCGGCCGAGCAGGAATTCAGTTACGGCAAGAAAGGGCAGGAAACGTTCGTCGTGACCAATGACGAGGGCGCCTACGCCGGAGTCAGCGACCTCGTCTCGGCGACGACCAATTCCGACAACTCGGTCTACGCCCAGCTGGCGCTCGAGGGGCTGAAGGGCAGGACGGTCGGAGACCGGACGCGGTCGATCGCCGCGACGATCCACAAGATGGGCTACACCGACACGATCTCGACCAACCCGGCGATGGTGCTCGGCGGGATCGATCCCGGGGTGACGCCGCTTGGCTGGACCTACGCCTACACGACCCTCGCCAACAACGGCGACCGGGTCAGCGGCACGCTGGCGGCACGCCCAGGCAACGGCCCGGTCGCCTACACGCAGGTCACCGACCAGGACGACCAGACGATCAAGGACGGCGACAACGACTCGAAGCACACCCAGGTGATCCCCGAAGAGGTCGCCAGCGAAGCGAAGAGCATCCTCGAAACCGTGGTCAGCAGCGGCACCGGCGTCAATGCCGACATCGGCGCTCCCGGCCAGTGGGGCAAGACCGGCACCACGGAGGAAAACGGCGACGCCTGGTTCTGCGGGGCGACCGAAGAAGTCACGGCCTGCGTCTGGGTCGGCTACGCCGACACGGTGACGCCGATGACGACCCTCTACAACGGCGGACCGGTGCAGGGGGGCACCTTCCCGGCCCTGATCTGGGCAAGCGTCGTCTCCGCCTGGGAGGAGATCAAGGCGGACAGGGCGGCGGAGGCCGAGGCGGAGCGCCAGGGCGAAGAGGCGCCGGACCCGGGCTCGACCCCCACCGCCCCGTTGCCGCCGAGCGAACCGGAAGCGACCCCCGAAGCCCCGGCGCCTGAACCGTCCGAACCCCAGACACCCGAATCCGCAGAACCAGCGGCCCCGGCGCCGAGCGAACCGGTGGCCCCCGCGGCAGGGGGCGGCGTCACCGCGGGCTGAGGGGCGGCTTGGACACGTAGACGCTGCCGGCCAGCCCGAAGCGCCAAGGGCGGTCGACCGCTTTGGTGATGCCGACCCTTGGGCCGGTGAGGACCTCCCCTTCCCAGCCCGGCTCGGGGGGCAGCAGCAGGAACGGGTCGCCGGTCAGGTCGGCGCCATTCTCGGAGAGGCCGATGCCGAGCGCCTCGGTTAGCTTGCCCGGCCCCGAGCAGAGATCCCTGTCGGGGCGCTCGCCGCGCCGCGCGCGCATCTCCTCCAGGCCCGCGGTCGGCTCGAGCGCCCGGATCAGCACCGCGGCCGCCTCTCCCTCGGGTTCCGCGACCGCGTTGAGCAGGCTGTGGATGCCGTAGGAGAGGTAGACGTAGGCGCGCCCAGGGGGGCCGAAGAGCACCTCGGTCCGCTCGGTCAGGCCGACGTAGGCATGACAGGCAGGGTCGTCCCGCTCGTAGCTCTCAGTCTCGACGATGACGCCCCCGCAGCCCGCGTAGTAGAGCCGACAGCCGATCAGCTCACGGGCGACGACGTGCACCGAGCGATCGAAGAAATCAGCCCCCAACGGCTCTGCGAGCCGTTGGGCCCGGCTTCCTGAGCCTGAGGGCTCCCGCTTCAGCCCCGCTCCTCCTGGACCCGCGCCTGGACGGCGACCAGGGTCTCTGTCGCCTGGTCGAGCTGGCGCTCCAGCGAGGCGGAGGACGTGCCGCCCTCGATCCGCTTCGACTCGAGCCAGCTGCTGCGGGCGAGGACCTCGTAGTAGGACTCGTCGAGCTGCTCGGAACGCTCGCGCAGCTCCTCCGGCGTCAGCTCGGAGAGCGACTTGCCCCGCTCGACGGCGTCGCGGACCAGGCCGCCGACGATGCCGTGCGCCTCGCGGAACGGCACGCCGCGCCGGACCAGCAGGTCCGCGACCTCGGTCGCGGCCAGCATCTCGTCGCCGGAGGCGGCCTCGAGCCGCTCGCGGTCGAACTCGATCCCGGCCAGCATCCCCTCGGTCGCGTCGAGGCAGGCCTCGATCGTGTCGATCGCGTCGAAGAGCGGCTCCTTGTCCTCCTGCATGTCCTTGCCGTAGGTCAGCGGCAGGGCGTGCATCGTGCCGAGCAGGGTCGCGTAGCTCGCCGCGACCCGCGGGCTCTTCGCCCGCAGCAGCTCAGCCGAGTCGGGGTTCTTCTTCTGCGGCATGATCGACGAGCCCGAGGAGAAGGACTCGTCGAGCTCGCAGAAGCCGAACTCGGACGAGCTCCAGATGACGATCTCCGAGCCGAACCGCGAGAGGTGCATCGCGCAGGTCGAGGCGGCGGCGAGGTAGTCGAGGACGAAGTCGCG
>CAMLQY010000057.1 GCA_946482365.1 uncultured Actinomycetes bacterium | reverse complement strand
GCCGGCATCTTCCAGGTCGACGACCTGCTGGCGACGAAGATCCGCGGCACCCCGCTGGAGGGCAAGGTCGAAGTCCTGGCCAAGATCGAGGGCGAGGCGGAGAAGCGCCTGCTGAGCGGCTTCCGGCTGGACTGAGCTGGCTCAGCCGTAACGCTCTAGGTCGTACCTACGGCGTTCTTTGCGCTTCTCGAGCCGGCCCTGGACCACCGAGAGCACGATCACGAGGATCGCGAAGAAGGCGATCACGCCGAAGCAGAAGAAGGTCACCGTCTTGTCGGTCGTCGGGCCGGCGAGGCCGACGCCGTTCTCGGCCATGGCGACCGGCGCCGCCAGCAGCAGCGAGAGGAATGCGGCGCAGAGGGCCGCGACGATCCCGGTTCGGCGCGAGGGGACCTTCACGCCCGGGAATCTAGCGCACCGTGGCGGCGGCCGGCGACCTTCGCCGCGGTTCAGGCACTTGCATAGGATGCGCCGCCATGAGCACCCTCGAGGCCATCGTCCTCGGCCTCGTGCAGGGGCTGACCGAGTTCCTGCCGATCTCCTCCAGCGGCCACCTGCGAATCGTGCCGGCGCTGCTCGGCTGGCCCGACCCGGGCGCCGGGTTCACCGCCGTGATCCAGCTCGGCACGATGGCCGCGGTCCTGATCTACTTCCGCGCCGACCTCTGGCGCATCGCGTCCGCCTGGCTGCGCGAATTGCGAGTGCCGATCCGCCGGGCAAGCCAGGAGGCGAGGCTGGGTTGGTTCATCGTCCTGGGCACGATCCCGATCTCGATCTTCGGCTTCGTCTTCAGCGACCAGATCGAGTCGGGCGCTCGCAGCCTCTACCTGATCGGCTCGGCGCTCATCCTCTTCTCCTTCGTCATGGTCCTCGCCGAGCGGGTCGGCACCCGGCAACGGGCCCTGGCCGAGATGAACGGCCGCGACGGGCTGTTCGTCGGCATGGCGCAGGCGCTGGCCCTCATCCCCGGCGTCTCTCGCTCGGGGGCGACGATCTCAGCCGGCCTCTTCCGCGGCTTCGACCGGGTATCCGCGGCTCGCTACTCGTTCCTGCTCTCGGTGCCGGCGGTGGTCCTGAGCGGCCTCTTCGAGCTGCGCAAGATCGGCGAGGACGGAAGCGCCTCGCCGGAGGCGACGGCGGTCGCCACTCTCGTCGCCTTCGTCTCCGGCTACCTGGCGATCGCCTGGCTGCTTCGCTACCTCAGCACCCACACGATGGAGATCTTCGTCGTCTACCGGATCGCCCTCGGCGTGCTGGTCCTGGCGCTGGCCGGGACCGATGCGATCAGCTAGCCAGGCGCTCCGGAAATGGCGAACGGCCCGGGGCAGTGGGCCGTTCGCGGTGACGAGAGAGGAGTCTCGTGGAACGGAGCTTGCCGCGCGAGCGGCCCTCAGCGGTGAAGATCCGGAGAACAACCGATCGGGTCGACCGCCTGTTCCCGCAAATTACGCGCATTCGGCTGTGAAAATCCTGTGAACGCAGGGGTTTTGACCGCGCAGCCGTCGCCGCAGGGGCATACAATCCTGCCGTCTCAGCTCAGGCAAGCTTCGCCAGCGACGGCGTCCGCCACTTGAACCCACAGCAGACCATCCGGCTTGCGGTAATCGACCAGGACAGCGGCTTCGTCACCGTCCTCTCGAAGCGAACCGAGGCTGCCGGATGGCAGCAGCGGGTCCTGACCAGCGCGATCCCGCCCGACGAGCTGGTGGCGATGAAGCTGAACGCGCTGCTGATCGACCTCTCGGTGCTGGGCGAGGAAGCCTGGAGCTACCTGGAGCGGGTCTGCGGGATGTTGCCCGACCTCGGCGTGGTCGTCTGCTCCGGCCGCTCCACCGTGGCCCAGCGGGTGCGGGCCCTGCGCCTCGGCGTCGACGACTGGATCGGCAAGCCCTGCCATCCCGAGGAGGTGATGGCACGGATCGAGGCGGTGTCGCGCCGCCGCCGTCTCAGCCGGGTCGTGGACGAGACCGGGCCGCTGGTCGCCGGCGAGCTGGAGATCCGCGCCGATCGGTTCCAGGCCTTCGTCGGCTCCAACAGCCTCGACCTCACCCGGCGGGAGTTCGAGCTGCTCCAGCTCCTCGCCGACGCGAAAGGGCAGGTGCTCGAGCGCGAGTCGATCTACCAGCGCGTCTGGGGCTACGCGATGGCCCACGGCGACCGCTCCGTCGACGTCTTCATCCGCAAGCTGCGCCAGAAGCTGGAGAAGCGCTCGCCTGGATGGCGCTACATCCACACCCACTTCGGCGTCGGCTACCGCTTCGACCCCGAGCCCGCCGTCGGCGTCGAGCCGGTGCAGCAGGCCGGCGAGGGGACAGTCGAGTCGGTCGATGTCCCGGCCGGCAGCGGGGATTCACAAGTAGTTCACAGCAGCTTTACGCCCGCGTAACGCCCGCCCCGCTCAGCCTGACGATGCTTTCTCGCCGGATGGCTGACCGGCGGGGTCGGCCTTTTACATCTTCTTCACATCCTCGACACAGGCAGGTAACAAGCTGCCGGGGGACCGCTGCGAGGGTTGCGACGTCAGCGGCCGCAGGGCCGTCCACTGGAGTGAACGACGAGAAGGAGACAGAGTGATTAGCCCTAGATTGCTCGCGGTCCTCGCCTCTGCTGCCGTCCTGGCGGTCGGGGTCGCGGCCTGCGGCAGCGACGACGAAAGCACGGCCGGCGGCAGCAGCGACCTCTCGGGGTCGATTCGCATCGACGGGTCCAGCACGGTGGCGCCCCTGACGGAGGCGATCGCCGAGGAATTCGAAGCCGAGAACTCCGGCGTCCGGGTGACGGTCGGGACCTCGGGCACCGGCGGTGGCTTCGAAAAGTTCTGCGCCGGAGAGACCTCGATCTCCGACGCCTCGCGCGCGATCGAGCCCGAAGAGGTCGAAGCCTGTGAGAAGGAGGGAATCAAATATGAGGAAGTGCGGGTCGCGACCGACGCCCTCACCGTCGTCGTCAACCCCGAGAACCCGGTCAACTGCCTGACGGTCGACCAGCTGGGCGCCGTCTGGGGCCCGGACTCCGAGCTCGACAACTGGAGCCAGGTCCCCGGCCTGCAGGAGGAATTCGATGAGGAGCTGGCGCTCTTCGGCCCCGGCACGGACTCCGGCACGTTCGACTACTTCACCGAGGAAATCAACGGTGAAGAGGGCGCTTCGCGCAAGGACTACAACAACGTCGGCGAGAACGACAACGCCACGGTCACCGGCGTAGAGGGCGCTCCCGGCGGCATGGGCTACTTCGGCTACTCCTTCTACCAGGAGAACGAAGGCGCGCTGAAGGCGCTGGAAGTCGACGGCGGCAAAGGCTGCGTCGCGCCGTCGGCGGAAACCGCCCAGAACGGCGAATACGTGCCCCTCAGCCGGCCGCTCCTCATCTACCCGAGCGCCGAAGCCCTGGAAAAGCCGGAGGTGAAGGCGTTCGTCGACTTCTACCTCGAAAACGTCAACGCAGTGGCCGAAGCGGTCGGCTTCATCCCGCTGACCGAAAAGCAGCTGGAAGCGTCGCAGGACGCGGCGGCAAAGCTCAGCTAGCGAGTTGCGCCTGCAGGCAGCCAAGCCCCGCTACGGCGAGAAGGCCATCCAGGGCCTTCTCGCCGCCTGCGGCCTCCTCTCCGTCCTCACCACGACGGCGATCGTCATCTCCCTGATCGGGCCCACGATCGGCTTCTTCGAAGTCGTGCCGGGCGGCGAGTTCTTCTTCGGGATCGACTGGACGCCCCAGTTCGAGCCACCCAGCTTCGGCGTCCTGGCGATCGTCGCCGGCACCCTCAACGTGACGCTCTGGGCGATGCTCTTCGCGGTCCCGATCGGCCTCGGCACCGCGGTCTACCTCAGCCAGTACGCGAGCCCGCGGGTGCGCAAGACGATCAAGCCCGTGCTCGAGGTCCTCGCCGGCATCCCCACAGTGGCGATCGGCATCTTCGCGCTCTACTTCATCCTGCCCGAGGTCATCCAGCCGCTCTGGCCCGGCGAGTTCCTCGGCGGCGCCGAAGGCAAGCCCTTCATGGCGCTGGCGGCCAGTCTCGGCATCGGTCTGATGGTGGTGCCGATCATCGCCTCGGTCTCCGACGACGCGATGTCGGCGGTGCCCCGCGGGCTTTCCGAAGGGGCCTACGCGCTCGGCGCGACCAGGGCCAAGGTGGCGGTGCGGGTGATCTTCCCGGCAGCGCTCTCGGGAATCGTCGCCTCCGTGGTGCTGGCGATCTCGCGCGCGCTCGGCGAGACGATGATCGTCCTCATCGCCGGCGGCTCGACCCCCAACTTCACCCTCAACCCGGTCGAGTCGATCCAGACGATGACCGCCTACATCGCCAATACGGCGACGGGCGACATCTCGACCGGCTCGCTCGACTACAAGTCGGTCTTCGCGGTCGGCACCGTCCTCTTCGTCCTCACCCTGGCGATGAACGCGATCAGCATCCGGCTGACCCGCAGGTATCGGGAGGTCTACGAGTGACGGGCGGGCGGGGGGCGGTGGCCCCGCGCAACCGCCTTCCGGTCGCGGGAGCGCGGGCTACCACCGCGGCGATGCTCAGGGACCAGCCGCGCGGCGACGTGATCCGCAATGCCGCCTTCGCCGGACTGCTGATGGTCGCGGTGCTCATCGCCCTGATCGGGCTTGGCGCCCTGCTCATCCAGGCCTTCGTCGAAGGCGCCCCGGCTTTCAGCGCCGACCTCTTCACCAACCCGCCATCGACGATCTTCCCCGAGAAAGCGGGCTATCGTCCGGCGATCATCGGTTCGCTCGAGCTGATCGCCGGCGTGATCCTCTTCGTCGTCCCGGTCGGGATCGGTGCGGCCATCTACCTCGAGGAGTACGCCGACAAGACCCGCTGGTGGAACCGCCTGATCGAGGTCAACATCCAGAACCTCGCCGCGGTGCCCTCGATCATCTACGGCATCCTCGGCCTCGCCTTCATCGTCCGCGGCCCGCTCGACCTCGGCTTCATCCTCATCGCCGGCTCGCTGACCCTGGCGCTGCTGGTGCTGCCGATGGTGATCATCGTCGCCCGCGAGGCGATCAAGGCCGTGCCGGACTCGATCCGCCAGGGCTCGCTGGCGCTCGGCGCCACCAAGTGGCAGACGATCCGCCGCCAGGTGCTGCCCGCTTCGATTCCCGGCATCGCCACCGGCGTCATCCTCGCCGTCTCTCGCGCCCTGGGCGAGACGGCGCCGCTGCTGCTGGTCGGCGCCACGGTCTTCGTCACCTTCGACCCGACGCCGTTTGGGTCCGACGGCTACTCGGCGATGCCGGTGCAGATCTTCAACTACGCGCTGCGGCCGCAGGACGAGTTTCGGGCACTTGCCTTCGCCGGGGTCATCGTCATGCTCGGGGTGCTGTTGGTGATGAACTCCTTCGCGATCTGGCTACGAAATCGCTACGAGCAGAGGTGGTAGGTGGACTAGTGTGGACGAGCAGATGACAGAGGACGAGAGCAGAGCCTGGACCGGTCGCGAGGCTCGCGAGTCTGCGGCGGAGCGGGCCGCGATCGCCGTGCGCCCTGACGAGTTCCAGCGCCGCGGCGGGATCAGCCGCGAGAAGGTCTTCGAGCTGAAGGAGGCCGAGGTCCTCTACAGCGGCGTCTCGGCGGTGAAGGGGATCTCGATGGACATCCACCGCAACGACGTCACCGCCCTGATCGGTCCCTCCGGCTGCGGCAAGAGCACGCTGCTGCGCTGCCTCAACCGGATGAACGACCTGATCCCC
>CAMLQY010000056.1 GCA_946482365.1 uncultured Actinomycetes bacterium | reverse complement strand
AGGGGATCTCGACGCTGGGCTCGGCCTTGGCGTCCCAGCCGGCGATCGCCTCGACCGCCTCCTTCGTCACCGCGACCCCATCCTCCAGCCGCAGCACGTTCTCCAGCAGCACCTTGATCGAGTAGGGCAGCCTCCCGACATCGAACCGATCCGTAAGGACATCCAGGCGATGGATCTCGTAGGAGCGACCGCCGACCTCGAGGGTCGAACGAGCGCCGAAGGAGTCGGAAGAAGTCACGACTTCATCCTAAGAGGGGGGCGGGTCGGGCACCGCCCGCCTCGCCTCAGCGCTTGTCGGTCTGTCCCTTGGCGACGTTTGCGGCGGCCTTCTGGCCGGCCTCGCCGCTGGCTACCTTGACCGAGATGCCGGGGCTGGCGAGGGCGAAATGGGCTAGGAAGCGTTGCTGCATCGGGGCCACGGCGATCTCAACCTTGTTCTTCTCGATCGCCCGCACCACCGCATTGGCAACCTGCTTGGGTGAACCGGTCCCCAGGCCCGGAATCGGGTCGGCGCCCGAGTCCGCGTACATGCCCGCTTCGCGGATCGTCCCGGGCGAGACGATCGAGACGCCTATGCCAACCGGGTCGAGGTCGGCTCGCAGGCCAAGCGCGAAGCCGCGCAGGCCGAACTTGGTCGCGTTGTAGACGGAGGAGAGCGGCGTCGCCGACTTGCCGGAGAGCGAGGAGATGAAGACCATGTGACCGCTGCCGCGGGCGATCATTCCCGGCTCGAGGGCGCGAGCGAGGTGCATCGGCGCCTCGAGATTGACGCGCAACGTGCCCTCCAGCCGCTCGCTGGTGTACTCGGGCAGGCGTCCCGTCCCGGGCAGCCCAGCGTTGGCTACGAGGATGTCGATGTCGCCTACCTCGGTCGCGAGCTTCTCCGCTGCACCGGGCTCCGCAAGGTCTGAGGGAAACACTGTGTGCCCCTCTCCCGGCAATTCAGCCGCGAGGCCTTCCAGCGCCTCGGCCTTGCGGCCGCTCAGCACCAGCTTCGCCCCACGCCCGGCGAGCGCCTGGGCGATCGCTCGCCCGAGGCCCCCCGTGGCCCCGGTCAGCAGCGCGGTCTTGCCGGCAAGTTCCATCCCAGCGCGCAAGCTAGCACCGCGGGCGTCGAAAGGATCTGGGCAGGCCAAGTGCGAAAGACCACAAAATGTTTGTTTTCCATGAGCAAACGGCCGGGAGATCGTCTACACTGCCGCCCGTTCCGAATAACCGAAACGCCGAGTCCCGTGCGCTGGAGGCGCCACGGGAGCGGGGGAACCACGTTTTCGGGGCTAACTCGCCTGGTTCAGGCGGGGGCGCAGGCTCCTTTCGCGCCAGCCCGACAGCTAACCCCGTAGGCCGACAAAGGAGATCGGTTTGCGCAACAACAGGCAGAAGCTCGAGCTAGGCATAGCTGTGGCAGGGGCGTTGATGGCACTGGCCCTGGCCCCCACCGGCGCGGCGGCCGAATGCGACGGGGGCGGCGTTTCGTCCGCCGAAGTGGACATCTGCACGCCGACGGCCAAAGGCCGGCTGCTGGACAACGGGATGCTGGTGGCGCCCAAGTCCGCCCCGCCGCGCGTCAAGGCCGTGATCGCGGCAGCGAACAGGATCCGGAGCAAACCGTACGTCTTCGGCGGCGGCCACGCCCGCTGGTGGGACCGCGGCTACGACTGCTCCGGCTCCGTCAGCTTCGCGCTCCACGGCGGCAAGTTCCTCGAAAGCCCGCTGCCCTCCGGGCCGATGGCGAAGCTCGGGCTTCCCGGCGAAGGGCGCTGGATCACGGTCTACTCCAACCCCGGCCACGCCTACGCGGTGATCGCCGGCTTCCGCTGGGACACCTCAGGGAACACCGACGGGACCACCGGGCCCAGCTGGCACGCAGACCTGCGCAGCTCGGCCGGCTTCGTCCCCCGCCACCCGAGCGGCTACTGAGCCTCGCCAGCTTCGTACTCCGCCCCGGCCAACCGGCCGGGGCGAGATTGTCCTTGCGTTCTTGAACCACTCGGATAACGTTTTCATGTAGCTGCTACACCCGACATCCGCTTGTGCGACCTCACCAAGCACTATGGCGAGGTGGTCGCGGTTGCCGGAATCAGCCTCGAGATCGAAGCCGGCGAGTTCTTCACGATGCTCGGCCCGTCGGGCTCCGGGAAGACGACGACCCTGCGGATGATCGCCGGCTTCGAGCAGCCGAGCGGGGGCACGGTCGAGCTGGCCGGCGAGGACGTCGGCGACGTGCCGCCCTACGAGCGGGCCGTCAACACCGTCTTCCAGGACTACGCGCTGTTTCCCCACATGAGCGTGGGGGAGAACGTCGGCTACGGCCTCCGCGTCGCCGGGGTGGGAAAGGCGGAGCGCACCCGCCACTGCGAGGAGGCGCTGGAGATGGTGCGCCTGCCGGGCTACGTGGACCGCAAGCCCGCCGAGCTCTCCGGAGGCCAGCGCCAGCGCGTCGCCCTTGCACGGGCGATCGTCAACCGGCCCAGGGTGCTCCTCCTCGACGAGCCGCTGGGCGCGCTCGACCTGAAGCTGCGCGAGCAGATGCAGGTCGAGCTGAAGACGATCCAGGGCGAGGTCGGGATCACCTTCGTCTACGTCACCCACGACCAGGACGAGGCGCTGACGATGAGCGACCGCATCGCCGTCTTCAACCAGGGGAGGATCGAGCAGGTCAGCCCGCCGGTCGAGCTCTACGAGCGCCCGGCCACCGAGTTCGTCGCCGGCTTCGTCGGCGTCTCCAACCTGCTCGAGCGCGACGGCTCGCGCTTCACGATCCGCCCGGAGAAGATTCAGCTGGTCGATCCCGGCGCCGCCGCCAACGGCCTGCGCACCGAGCGCGGGCGCATCGCCGGCACCGCCTATGCCGGGATGGTCACCCGCTACACGGTCGCCCTCGACGCGGGCGGAGAGCTTCAGCTCGTCAGGCAGAACGTGGAAGGCAGGTCCCCGGACGCTGCCTCCGAGCAGGGGAGGGAGGTAATTGTCGGCTGGCGCCCGGAGCACACGGTCGCCGTCCGTGACAGTTCCACAACAGAGGAGGAATCACCGTGAGAACGAAAGACGCACACCCGGCACGGACGGCATGGCTGATCGCCGCGGGCCTGCTGGCCCTGATGCTCTTGTTCGCAGGCTGCGGCTCCAGTGACGACGACACCACGGCCGGCGGTGGCGACGAACTGCAGCAGGTCGGCAAAGGCGAGGGCCAGGTCGACCTGATCTCCTGGGCCGGCTACGTCGAACCAGAATGGACGAAGCCATTCGAACAGAAGACCGGCTGCAAAGTGAGCAACAAGGTCGCCGGCACCTCCGACGAAATGGTGCAGCTGATGCGGACCGGTGAATACGACGGGGTCTCGGCCTCGGGCAACGCCACCGCGCGGCTGGTCGAAGGCGACGACGTCGACCCGGTCAACGTCAGCCTCGTCCCGAACTACGAGACCGTCTTCTCCGACCTCAAGAACCAGCCCTACAACACCTTCGACGGCCAGCCATACGGCATACCCCACGGCCGCGGGGCGAACCTGCTGATGTGGAACAGCGACTCGGTGCAACCCCCGCCCAAGTCCTGGAACGTGACGCTCGACCCCGAAGTCGCGTCCAAATACAAGGGCAAGATCAGCCAGTACGACGACCCGATGTCGATCGCCGAAGCGGCGGTCTACCTGAAAGCCCACCAGCCCGATCTCGAAATCGAAGACCCCTACGAGCTGAACGACGAGCAGTTCGAAGCAGCCGTGCAGCTGATGAAAGAACAGCGGTCACTGGTCGGCGAATACTGGTCGGAAGCCGAAAAGCAGATCTCGTCCTTCGCCAGCGGCGACAGCGAGGTCGGGACGACGTGGCAGTACCAGTACTTCCTGCTCGAGGAAGAAGGCAAACCGGTCGCGGCCAGCCCGGCGAGCCAGGGCTTCCTGCCCGAAGAGGGTGCGACCGGATGGTCCGACACCTGGATGATCAGCTCCGAAGCCGCGCATCCGAACTGCATGTACATGTGGATGGACTGGATCATCGAACCGGAGGCGAACGCCCAGGTGGCGGAATACTTCGGCGAGGCGCCGGCGCAGGAACTGGCCTGCGAGAAAACCGCAAACCCGGACTTCTGCGCTGAATACCACGCGGAAGAACCCGGCTTCTGGAAACGCGTCTACTACTGGAAGACACCGCTCGCCGACTGCGGCGACGGGTCCGAAGACTGCAAGGACTACAACGACTGGGTCCAGGCCTGGACCTCGATCAAGGGTTGAGCAAGCGCCTCGCCACGCTGTTCCACGGGCGCCCCCGCCTTCAGGCGGGGGCGCTCCTGGCGGGTCCGGTCGGCTGGCTGGTCGTCGGCTACCTCGGCTCGCTCGCCCTCCTCCTCGTCGCCTCGCTCTGGTCGGTCAACGCCGTCAGCGGCGAGCTGGTCAAAAGCCTCAGCTTCGAGAATTTCGAAATCCTCTTCGACGAACCGGTCTACCGCGACATCATCGGCCGCACGGTCCTGATCGCGGCGCTGGTGACGATCACCGACGCGGTCCTCGCCTTTCCGATCGCCTTCTACATGGCCAAGGTCGCGAGTCGCCGCACCAAGGCGATCCTCGTGGTCGTCGTGCTGATCCCTCTCTGGTCGAGCTACCTGGTCAAGGTCCTCTCCTGGCGCAACATGATCGGCGGCGGCGGCCTGATCGACTGGGCCCTGGAGCCGCTCGGCCTCAGCGGGCCCGGCTTCGGCAACGCCGCCGTCTGGCTGGTGATGAGCTACCTCTGGCTGCCGTACATGATCCTGCCGATCTTCGCCGGGCTGGAGCGCATCCCCAACTCGCTGATCAGCGCTTCCGAGGACCTCGGCGCCAAGCCCTTCACCACCTTCCGCCGCGTGATCCTGCCGCTCTCCTTCCCCGCCGTCGTCGCCGGCTCGATCTTCACCTTCGCCCTCACCCTCGGCGACTACATCACGCCGCGCCTGGTCTCCAACAACCAGTTCATCGGCAACGTCGTCTTCAACAACATCTCCAACAACCTGCCCTTCGCCGCCGCCCTGGCGCTGGTGCCGATCGTGGTGATGATCGGCTACCTGCTGGTCGCACGAAAGCTCGGCGCCTTCGAGCACATATAGAACGATGAGGCTCTCGAGACGATCCACGATCCTGCTTCGCGTCGCGGTCGGCGCAGGCCTGGCGTTCATCTACATCCCGCTGGTCGTGCTCGGCATCTACGCCTTCAACTCGAGCAGGATCCTCGAATGGCCACCGCCCGGCCTCACCGTCGAATGGTTCCCCAAGGCGATCGAAAGCAGCGCCCGCGACGCCTTCTGGACCTCGATCAAGGTCGCGCTCGCCGCCACCGCGATCGCCCTGGTGCTGGGGACGCTCGCCTCGCTGGCGGTCGCGCGACACCGCTTCTTCGGCCGCGAGACGATCTCCTTCCTCGTCGTGCTGCCGATCGCCCTGCCGGGGATCGTGACCGGGGTCGCGCTCAACAACACCTTCACCCAGGTGCTGGGAACCGACCTCTCGCTGTTCACCGTGATCGTTGCCCACGCCACCTTCTGCATAGTGGTCGTCTACAACAACTCGATCGCGCGCCTGCGCAGGATGTCCTCCTCCTTCGAGGAGGCCTCTGCCGACCTCGGCGCCCACACCTGGCAGACGTTCCGCTACGTCACCCTTCCCAACATGCGCTCGGCGCTCGGCGCCGGCGGCCTGCTCGCCTTCGGCCTCTCCTTCGACGAGATCATCGTCACCACGTTCACGATCGGCGCCGGCGAAGAAACCCTCCCCTACTGGATCTTCAGCAACCTCTTCCGTGCCCAGGAACGCCCGATCGTCAACGCCGTCGCGGTCATCGTCGTCCTGATCTCGATCGTCCCCGTCTACCTGGCGCACCGCCTCACCCGAGAAGAGGAGGGGGCGACAGCTGCCCCGGTCGGCCGCGGCACCGTTGAGGCCGAGGCAACTGCAGTTCCTTAAAGCCTCCCCCTAAAGCGGGATGTTGCCGTGCTTGCGCTTCGGCTGGGCGACGCGCTTGCTTTGCAGCATCCGCAGCGCCCGGATCAGCTTCGGCCGGGTCTGGCGGGGCTCGATCACGTCGTCGATGTAGCCGCGCTCGGCCGCCGAGTAGGGGTTGGCGAAGTGGGCCTTGTAGTCGTCGATCAGCTTCTGGCGGCGCTCGTCGGGGGTCGGCGAGCTGGCGAGGTCCTTGCGGTAGATGATGTTGACCGCACCCTCCGGCCCCATCACCGCGACCTCAGCGGTCGGCCAGGCGACGTTGTAGTCGGCCAGCATGTGCTTCGAGTTCATCACGTCGTAGGCGCCGCCGTAGGCCTTGCGGGTGACGACGGTGAGCTTCGGCACGGTCGCCTCGGTGAAGGCGTAGAGCAGCTTGGCGCCGTGGCGGATGATCCCGTTCCACTC
>CAMLQY010000055.1 GCA_946482365.1 uncultured Actinomycetes bacterium | reverse complement strand
GCGGCGGGATCACTACGTTGACGCGCGAGCCGTCGGCGAGGCGGGCGTCGACCATGGGGCTGAGCTCGTCGATCCGCCGGCCCAGCGGCGCCAGGATCCGCTCGATCGCATTGCGCAGGTCCTCTTCGCCGGGGAAGCTGACGCCGGCCGGCTCGATCCGGCCGCCGCGCTCGACGTACACGCGGTCGGGGCCGTTGACCATCACCTCCTCGACCGCGGGGTCGGCCAGGAGGTCCTCGAGCGGGCCGAGCCCGACGGCGTCGCGCACGATGCGGGCCTCGAGCGCACTCCGGTCCTCGGCCCCCAGCAGCGCCGCCTCCTCCTCGACCAGCTCGCGGACCTCGTCGGGGAGGGGCGCCGACGGCGGCCGCCCCGCCGCCGCCTCACCGCGCCGCCGCTCGATCAGGCGTGCCCACAGCGCCGCCGCGAGCTCCTCGAGGTGACGCTCCCTGGGCGACGTCTCGGCGCTTCCCATCGGTCGCACCTAGCCTTCGGGCAGCAGGGTCAGCTTGCGGGCGAAGCTTTCCGCCGCGATCAGGCGCAGCGCCTGCCGCTTGGTCAGGCCCAGGGTCGCGGCCGAGGCGCCGCCTGGGCCCGGGCCGTCGGCTCCCGGGCCCAGCGCAAGAAGCGGCACCCCAGCCGCAGCCACATAGGTCCGGCCGGGGCCGGTCCCGCTCGGTTCGCTCGTCACCACCACGTCGACCTTCGCCCCGCGCGGAGAGGCACCCGCAGCGAGAAGCGCCTCGGCACCGCTGACGGAGATCTCGACCGGCCGGCGGCGACCCGCCAGCGCCGGTACGCCCGGGTCCCGCCGCCTCGGCAGGCGCAGCTGCGAGGCGAGCAGGTAGGAGCCCGGCGAGATCGCCGCGACCGGGGCGAGCCCGAGCGCGTCGCGCGGCACCGCGAGCGCATCCGGGGGGACGAAGCGCTCGGGCACCCGCCGGACCTCCAGCGCCGCCGCTATCTCCTTCGGCCCCAACGGCCCGGCCGGTCGCAGGCCCTGAGAGACGACCACCACCGGCCTCAGCGGCCCGTAACCCCGGGCGATCCTTGCGCCGTAGCCGTCGGCGATCGCCGCCGCGAGCCCCGCCGCCAGCAGCGCGCCGGCGAGGAAGACCGCGGCCCGTGCCCTCCTGCTCACGCCGCCCAGCCCGGGTCGTCGTCGGCCAGCGGCAGCTCGAGCACGGCCAGCGACCCCGCCGCCGCCCGGCTGAGGGCGAAGCGGCCGCCGTGGGCGGCAGCGACGCGGCGCACGACGGCGAGGCCGTGCCCATGGCGGCGCCGGCCGGAGAGACGCGAGACCGCCTCCCCGGCACCGGCGCCGCGCGAGCGCGGGCGCGAGGCACAGCCGGAATCCACGACCGCGATCCGCAGCCGGCCTTCGCGGCGCCGCGCGGCGACGACGATCGTCGGCCCGCCGTGCTCGATCGCGTTGACGATCAGGTTGTCGATCGCCTGGGCGAGCGCGCAGCGGTCCCCGTCGACGACCGCCCGGCCCGCATTCCAGCGCAGCTCCAGCGAGCCGTCGGCGAGCTTCGCCCGGGCCTGCCAGCGCGCCACCGCGGCCTGGGCCAGCGAGCGCGCTTCGACCCGTCCCCAGGCGGGAGCGAGCGGCCCGCCGTTGATCTCGCGGTCGAGCCTTTCCAGCGCTGCCGCCGCGAGCTCCATCGGGTCATCGCCGTCGCCCGGCGTGGCAACCGCCGGGCCGGCGGCGAGCGCCACCGCCTGCAGGGGGCGGCGCAGCTCGTGCAACGCCTCGTTGAGGGCGCTGCGGCGCCGGCCGTTGCGCAAGCTCTGGGCGGCGACCGCCGCTGCCATCGAGATCGCCAGCGGCCAGCCGGCGACCACCTGTGCGAGCTCGGTCATCCGTCGACCAGCCTGTATCCGTAGCCCCAGGCGTTGATCACGAAGCGGCCGTGCTCGGGGTCGAGTTTCCGCCGCAGCCGGCTCGCATGGGAGTCGAGGGTCCGCGTGCGGGCCGGGCTCCTGAAGCCCCAGACCGCCTCGAGCAGCTCGCGCTTGGCAAAGACCCGCGAAGGGTCGGTCGCGAGCACGCGCAGGAGCCCGAACTCCTTGTTCGAGAGCGGCACCTCCCGCTCCCCCACCCAGACCTTGCGCCGTGCAGTGTCGACGACGATCTCGCCAACCCGGCACGGCCCCTCGCGCCCTCCCGGCCTGCGCCTCAGGACCGCGGCGATCCTGGCGCGCAGTTCGGCATAGGCGAAGGGCTTCACCACGTAATCGTCGGCGCCGAAGTCGAGGCCGCGAACGCGGTCGGCCTCGGCACCCCGGCCGGTGAGCACGATCACCGGCAGCCCCGGGTCGAAGCGAGAGGTGATCCCGTCCGCGTCGCGGATCTCCCGCAGCACGTCGAGCCCCGAAGCGTCGGGAAGGCTGAGGTCGAGCAGCAGCAGGTCGGGGTGGTTGTAGCGACACAGCCGCAGCGCGTCGGAAGCGCTCGGCGCCGGCATCACGGCGAAGCGGTCCGCCGCCAGGTGGTCGCAGAGGAGCTCCAGGGTCGGCGAGTCGTCCTCGCAGACGACCAGGCTGGCGATGTCTCGTCGCTGGGGAAGCATGCCCCGTCTAAGGGCCAGGCGACGAAAACTCTCCCCCCTCCCGCGCGGGGATCTCCAGGACCGCGCGAGCACCGCGGTGGAAGGCGACGCGACGTGCGGGAACCGCGCGCCGAACGCCGAGAATCCGTTCCTCCTCGTCGAGGAAATAGAGGTCGAGCGCGAAACGCATGCCGAAGGTGTGGACGCTGGCGCAGCGCGGGATCAGCAATCCTCCACCGGCCTCGTCACGCTCCATGAAGGCCAACCCAAGCAAGCGAGTAGAGAAACGCGTCGCCACGGCGACCGAGTGGCCCGAAACCGTTACACGGGGGAGGTGCCGCATACGCACTGGGGAGCGATCGGTTTTCACCTTCACCCAAGGATCCGAACGCCTAAAACTCTCCCTCTTTCACACCAAGGGGCTTTATCTCTATTGGATTTCTTGCTTTATTCCATGCTTTCGGTTTAGAGTCCACATCCATGTCAGCTCACAAGTCAAAAAGAACAGCGCGGCTCAGGGGGGGCGCAATCGTGCTGCTCGCAATATTCACTGTGGCCGCCCCGCCGATGGCCCAAGCGGACTCCTGCCCCGTGCCCGCCAACAAACCGGCGAGCCCGGGAAAGAAATTCAAGAAGAAGATCACCATCGAACCCGAGAGCAGCGCGGAGCTCCTCAACTTTGGCGGGAACGGCGGGACGAAGTCGTTCTTCGTCGTCCTCTCTGCTTCGAAGCCCCTGCCCGGGGGATTCACCGGCAAGCAGCTTGAGCTCGACAGCCCAAGGCGCCCCACTCGCGTCAGCTCCACCTTCGACACGGAAACCCTCCCGATGCCGCGGTTCTCACACCCCCAAATCATCGAACACAGGAAGAAGATCAGGTTCCGGGTTTGCATCGACGCCTCCGACGCGGACGCCGGCGTGTACACGAACGAGATCACCGTCAGCGGGCCGCCAGGGCTCTCGTCGGCATCCGTGGTGGCTACCGCCAACGTAAAGGTCAGATCCGGGGCTTTCCTCACCTTCGTTGCGGCAGTCCTCATCATGGCGTTCCTACTACTCCTCTTCAAGGCCGCGAAGGAAAGCAAGAAGAAAAAGAAGGAATGGAAAAAGGCACTGCGCCGAACCATCACCGACCCGACCTTCGTGGTCTCAACAGTGGTTGCATTGTTTGCCGCTCTTTTCGCGATGCATGAGCTCTACGACCAAGACCCTGCTTGGGGCGCCGACATATGGTCCAACCTTCCCGCCCTCGGCGGCGCAGCGTTTGCGGCTGCGGGCGTTGGCAGCGTCATCTCTGCGTTCACCTCCGGCGACGACTCCGAACATGGGACTCCAACGCAGGTGACATCCAGCAGCGGGAAAAGCCAAAGCTGAATCTCCGCCGGGGACCAAACCCGAAGCCGACACCAGCCGTGGCTCGATGTCGAGTGAAATGGGCCGATCCTTACCGACAGATGGACGTAGCTAGCCTTTGAGGATGCCCATGGGTGGAAAGGTCGCCGTGTTCGGCCCGCACCCGATGCTCTCGATCACGATCGAGGCACTGACCAGCGACGGCGGCGACGAGATCCACCTGCACGCGGCGGGGCAGGGCGTCTGGGTGGCGCGGATGGCGGCCGAGCTGGGGGCCGCGCCGGCCCTCTGCGGCTTCATCGGCGGCGAGACCGGGACGGTCCTGCGGCCGCTGCTGGAGCAGATGGACGTCGAGCTGCGCCTGGTCGAGACCGCCGCCGAGAGCGGCTGCTACCTGCACGACCGGCGCAGCGGCGAGCGCGAGCCGCTGGCGCAGAGCGCCTCGCTGCCGCCGAGCAGGCACGAGATCGACGAGCTCTTCTCGAGCACGGTCGCCGCCGCGATCGACGCCGGCGTGCTGGCGCTCTGCGGCCCCTACCCGGGCGAGGCCCTGCCGCTGGAGATCTACGGCAACCTGGTCGCCGACGTGAAGGCGAACGGCACGCCCGTCGTCGTCGACCTCTCGCCGCCGCGCCTCGACAGCGCCCTGGAGGGCGGCCCCGACCTGGTCAAGATCAACGACTGGGAGCTGGCCAAATACGTAGAGGGGCCGGTCGACAGCGAGGAGCGGATGCTCGCCGCGGCGCGGCGCCTGCTCGAGAGCGGGGCCGGCACGGCGATCATCACCCGGGCGGAGGAGCCGGCCGTGGTCGTGCGCGAGGAGGACGCCTGGGAGCTGGTCCCGCCGCGTTTCGAGCGCGGCGCCCGCGAGGGCTGCGGCGACTCGATGATGGGCGGGCTCGCCGCCTGCATGGCGACGGGGGTCGAGTGGGAGGAGACGCTGCGGACCGGCGCCGCGGCAGGCGCCGCCAACTTCCTGCGCAGCGGCCTCGGCAGCGGCTCGCGCCAGGTCGTCGAAGACCTGGCGAGCAAGGTCGAACTGCGCGAACTCTGAGAACGGGGTGCAACGCGTTTGGGGTGCATATGGCACCCAATGCGTTGCACCCGGGAGGGGACTCAGATATTGGGGCCGAAGGGCAGCTCCACCTCCGCGCCCTCGACGATCGCACGCGGTGCCGTCTCGCGCATCCACTCGAGGTGTGGCGCGACCCGCTCGAGCGCCCCGAGGTGCTCGAACGCCTCCCTCATGTGGACGGGGCGGCCGCCGTGGGAGGAGTGGGCGTCGCTGCTCAGCACGTGGATCAGGCCCGCTTCCGCCAGCGCCGCCATTCCCGCCGCGGTGCGCTCGCGCAGGAAGAAGTCGGCGGTCCCCTGCACCAGGGCCCCAGCGGCGACCAGCACCGCGATCCGCGCGTACATGTCGGCCGAGAGGTGGCGCTCGGGGTGGGCGACAAGCGTGCGGTGGCCGCGCTCGGCCAGGTGAGCGACGCGCCTCAGGAGGGTGTCGCTCAGCGGGCCGGGGGCGGGCTCGAGCAGGATCCAGCGGCCGCTGCCCAGCGCCACCCGCGCCAGCTCCTCCTCGCCGAGGTCCTCGACCGCGGTCTCCGCCACCTCGCCGCCCTGCAGCACGGTGACCGGGACGCCCTCGGCTCTCAATCGCTCGTTCAGCTCCTCCACCCGGCCCGCCATCTCCTCGATCCGCACGTCGTGGTCGTGGCGAATGTGGGGAGTGGCACAGATCGCCTCGATCCCGTCGTTGGCGGCCTGGCGGCCCATGCCGAGGCTGTCCGTCATGTCCAGCGACCCGTCGTCGACGCCGGGGAGGATGTGGCAGTGAAGGTCGATCAAGGTGCAAACGCTATTTCAGTCACGGGCGCGCGCAGGCATCGGGCTACGATGACCGGCATGATCCGGCACCTGCTCTCACCGGGCTAGTGAGGGTGGAGCGGCTTCAACTCATGGACAAGAAAACGACCCGCAGAGGGAACTACGAGTCTGGCTCGGACTACGTGCTCGAGTACGGAGAGCTCCGCTTCGCCTTCAACGAGGAGGACTTCGGCCAGCGCGTCGAGCAGGCGGCGGTGAAGCTGGGCTTCGTCTCCCAGGGCCTCAGCCCCGAGGAGCTCGACGACCTGCTCGACCTCGCCGTCAGCGGCGAGATCGCCGAGCCCAGCTCGCGCCTCGGCGAGCACATCAACGAGAACTGGGACGACCTCGTCGGCCCAGCCAACCGCAGCCTCGTCCACTGGCTGCGCCGCCTCGTCTTCCGCGGCGCCTGGCTCGACCAGCGGGTCAAGGAGGGGGAGCTCGACGTCGTCTTCGACGAGCGCACACAGACCTTCGGCTACGTCCAGCCGGACCGCAGCTCCGAGCTCATAGAGCTCTCCAAGGAGCCGAGCTGGCGGCGTATCGCCTACCGCCGCTAACCGGCTTTCAGGACTGGCGCTCTAGGGCCGCCACGACGGTGAGGGAGCCCTTTGCTTGGGTGAGGCCGGCGTCGAAGATCTCCCTTGCCGTATCGGCATCCTCGAGGCGGGTGAGGGAGTCGACCAGGAGGATCACGTCTTCGCCGGACTCGGCGCGGCGAACGGCCTGGGCGAGGGCGTCGCTGGCATGGCGGGCCTGGGCGGCGGCGACGAGCTCGGCCTGGGGGGCCTCGCGCTTCCAATCGGCCAGCTCCTCGGGGCTGGGGTCGACCAGCAGCGCGATCGGGTCCGGGCCGCTCGACTCGCCCGCCAGCTCGCCGGCGATCTCGCGCAGCAGCGCCGTGCAGGCGGTGCGGCTCTCGCCGTAGACGAGGGCCTGGCGGGCGGGCGGGGGCAGCAGCAGGTCGGTGACGCCGAGGCCCTTGCTCTTGCGGCCGAAGCGACGGCGGCGGCGTTTGCGGCGCGGCCGCTCGGCCTCGGCGGCGGCGACAGAAGGCGCGGGCGCCGGCTCCGCAGCGGGCTCCGGAGCGGCGGGTGGCGCGGCTGCATCCTCTTTCGGCGCGCGCGCCCTGGGCTCGCGCTCCCTGGGCGGGCGGTCGGCGCCGGAACGCTCGCGGCGGCGGCGCGGCGGCCGCTCCCGTTTCGGGGCACCCTCTCCCCTCGGCTCCCGCCCGGCCTGCGCGGGCTTGCCGTCGAGCAGCTTCTCGATCAGCTCCTCGCGACGAAGCATCCGGTAGCGGGGCACGCCCGCCTCGGCGGCGAGGGAGTGCAGTTCGGCGATGTGCTTGGAGTCCAGCTCGGTCTTGTTCATCGGTGCAGCAGGTTATTGAAGGGACTAGATGAGGGAGCTCGCGGGGTCGACGCCGGCCTCGGCAGCGGCGGCGGGCCAGGCCTCCGCCGCCTGCTTCACCCGGCGGCGCGACCAGCCCAGCTCGCCGCCGAGCGCCGCGGCCACCGCCCGCACCGAGGCGGCGTCGCGCAGCTGCGGGGCGGCGAGGAGGCCGAGCCGGGTGCGGCGCAGCAGCACGTCGGCGACGCTGCGCGCCTGCTCGTGGCGGGCGGCGACCACGGCCTCGGCCAGCAGGTCGGGGCGACCGGGGACGATCGGCGCCGCCAGCTTCGGGTCCTCCCGGACGAGGGCGAGGACGTTGCGCGCCGCGTGGCCGTAGCGAAAGGCGAGCTGGGCGACGGCCTCCTCCCCCACGCTCTCCGGCGCCTCCAGCTCCTCCGGCTCCGCCGCCCTGCCGAGCGGGATCTCGGCCGTGTGGCAGGGCGCCTCGCGCGCCTCGCGCTCGACCAGCCGGTCGACGGTCTGCTTGGCCATCCGCCGCCACGTGGTCAGCTTTCCGCCGGTGATCGTCAGCATCCCCGAGGAGGTCTCGTACAGCTCGGCCTTGCGCG
>CAMLQY010000054.1 GCA_946482365.1 uncultured Actinomycetes bacterium | reverse complement strand
ACCTCGCCGCCGACGAAGAAGGCGGGGTCGGCGCCGAGCGCCCGCAGCGCCCAGGCCAGCATCGCGGTCGTGGTCGTCTTGCCATGGGTCCCGGCGACCGCGATCAGGCGCTTCTCCGCGCAGAGCTGCGCCAGCAGGGCGCCGCGGTGGACCGGCTCGATCCCGCGCTCGCGCGCCAGGGCCAGCTCGGGGTTGTCGGCCCCGATCGCGGTCGAGACGACCACCTCGGCGCCGTCGGGCAGGTTGGCGGCGTCGTGGCCGACGACGGGATCGAGCCTCGCCGCCCGCAGGCGCTCCATATAAGAGGAGTCGGCGCGGTCGCTGCCGGTCACGGTCGCGCCCAGCTCGGCGCAGACCAGGGCCAGGCCGCTCATCCCGGCGCCGCCGATGCCGATGAAGTGCAGCCGCCTGAAAGCCCAGTCGCTCACGTTCCGGTGCGCCTTTCCCCCCTCATAAGGGGATAAGGCGCACCGGAAGGGGAGTTGGTGGCGGCGAGAACCTCGTCGGCGATCTGGCGCGCTGCCTCGGGGCGGGCGAGGGCCGCGGAGGCCTTGGACATCGCGGCGAGGCGGCTCCCGTCCGCGAGCAGGCCCCCCACCCTTCCGGCCAGCGCCCTGGCACTCAGCTCGCCGTCGGCGATGATCTCGGCCGCGCCGCCGCCGGCCATCCACTCGGCGTTGCCCCACTGGTGGTCGGCGGTCGCGTGGGGATAGGGGACGAGGATCGCCGGCTTCCCCGCCGCCGTCACCTCGAAGATCGAGCCCCCCGAGCGCGCCAGCACCAGGTCGGAGGCGGCGAGGACGTCGGCGAGGCCGGGCTCGTAGGAGATCAGCGTGTAGCGCTCGGGGTGCGGGGCCGCGGCGAGCCGCCGGGCGATCTCGGCGTGATCGCGCGCGCCGCTGAGGTGGATCACGTGGAAGTCGCGCTCGCCCGCTCCCTCGCCCTCGGCGAACGCCGCGACCGCGGCCAGGTTGATCGAGCGGGCGCCCTGGCTGCCGCCCATCACCAGCAGGCAGCGGTCGGCGGCGGCCACCCCGAAGCGCTCCCGGGCCGCCGTCCGGTCCGCACCGAGCACCGGCGCCGGGACGGGACGGCCGGTGAGCAGGTAGCGCTCGCCCTCGCGGCCGGCGATCGGGAAGGCGAGGCAGACGCGTCGCGCCCGCCGGGCCAGCAGCCGGTTGGCGAGCCCCAGGTGGCTGTCGGCCTCGGTCAGGACCAGCGGGACCCGCGAGAGGACCGCGGCCATCCCGACCGCGCCCGCGACGTAGCCGCCGCCGCCGAGGACGACGTCGACCCCGCGCTCGCGCAGCAGCCGCCGGGCCGCCCCGACCGCGGCGGCCGCCTTGCCCACGGCGATCGCCGCCCGCAGGGGGTTGCGGCGGTCGAGCCCGCGCACGTCGAGCAAATCGATCTCGTATCCGGCCTCGGGCACCAGCTCGGCCTCGATCTTCCCGCGCGCGCCGAGGAAGGAGACCTCGGCGCCGCTAGCCCGCAGCTCGTCGGCGACGGCCATCGCCGGCACGACGTGGCCTGCGGTTCCCCCCGCTGCCACTGCGACTCTGGGCGCTCGTTCCACGGCTCGGTCGGCTCCTTTTGCGGGCAGGCGAACGCCCGCCCTCGACGACGCGCAGTTTGCCAGCGCCGGCGGTCCCACTCCGGGCAACGCCGAGGATCAGCCCGACGGCGAAGAGCGTCGTCAGCAGGCTGCTGTTGCCGTAGGAGACGAAGGGCAGCGGCACTCCCGTCAGCGGCGCCAGCCCCATCACCGCGAAGAGGTTGATCGTCGCCTGCACCACGACCATCGAGGTGAGGCCGGCGACGAGCAGCTTCGAGTAGCGGTCCCGGGCGCGCTGGGCGACCCGCAGCCCGGCGTAGCCGAAGAGCGAGAAGAGGCCGACCACACCGACGATGCCGAAGAGGCCGAGCTCCTCGCCGATCACCGCGGAGATCATGTCGGTGTGGGCCTCGGGCAGATAGAAGGCCTTCTGCACGCCGTTGCCGATGCCGACGCCGAACAGCCCACCGGAGCCGAGCGCGATCTTTGCCTGAGCCGCCTGGAAGCCCGCCCCGGCAGCATCGGCGCCGGGATTGAGGAAGCCGGTCAGCCGAGCCATCCGGTAGGGCTCGATCACCGCCGCCAGGAGGGCGAGCGAGCCGACGCAGAGGGCGATCAGGCCGAGGTCGCGCAGGCGTACGCCGGCGGCGACAAGCATCGCGCCGGTGGCGAAGACGACGACCATCGTCGTGCCCATGTCCGGCTCGGCCATGATCAGCAGGCAGGTTGCGGCGACGACCAGCAGGTAGGGCATCAGGTCGCCGATCGAGCGCGTCATCTTCGGCTTGCGGGCGAGCATGTCGGCGCCGTAGAGGACCAGCGCCACCTTCGCCAGCTCGGAGGGCTGGAACTGGAGGGGGCCGGCGCCGAGCCAGCGGCTGGCGCCGTTGGCGCTGGTGCCGGCGACGAGCACGACCAGGAGGAGGAAGAGCGAGCCGACCAGGAAGACCGGCGTGAGCTGGCGCACGGCAACGAGGCCGTGACGGGCGACGAGGTGCATGACCAGCAGGCCGATCGCGCCGTACATCACCGTCCGTTTCAGGAAGAGGGCGCTGTTGGAGAGGTTGCCGTCGCTCAGCACCTGGGTGGTCGAGCTGGCCGAGAAGACCATCACCGCGCCCAGCGCGAGCAGGCAGAGGGTCGCGGTGAGCAGGATGTTGTACTCGGCCGGCAGGGCGGCGGTCGCCGAGCGCCGCTTCTTCGGGGAGGGCTTCTTCTTGGCGCTGCCTTTCTTCACGCCAGCTCCCCGACCAGCTCGCGGAAGCGCTCGCCGCGGCGCTCGAAGTTCTCGAAGGCGTCGAAGCTGGCGCAGGCGGGCGAGAGCAGGACCGTCTCCCCGGGCCGCGCGGCGGCGGCGGCGCGGCGCACCGCGTCGCCGAGGTCCTCGCAGCGATGGAGCTCGACGCCGGACTCGATCGCCGGCGCCAGTGCCTCCGCCAACCGCTCGGCCGAGGCGCCGGTCAGGTAGCAGGCGGTGCACACCTCTCGCACCGGCTCCAGCAGCGACTCATAGGCCTCGCCCTTCTCGCTGCCGCCGAGGATCACGTGGACGCCGCCGGCGAAGGCGCGCAGGCCGACCGTGGCCGAGGCGACGTTGGTCGCCTTGGAGTCGTTGACGAAGCGGACGCCGCCGGCCTCGGCCACCTGCTCGAGCCGGTGCGGGACCCCGGCGAAGCTGCGCAGCCCCTCGCGCACGGCATCGCGGTCGATCCCCATCGCCAGCGCCGCGGCGGCGACGGCCATCGCGTTGGCGACGTTGTGCTCGCCGAGCAGGCCGAGCTCGCCCGCCGCCAGCAACGGCGCCCCGTCGTAGAAGATCGTGCCCTCGGCCAGAGCCACCTCGCACTCGGGGGCGGCACCGGTGCAGAAGGCGACCCGGCGCGCGCAGCCGCCGAGGTCGACGCCGGCGAGCGCCGGGTCGTCGGCGTTGTAGACGGCGACGTCCTCGTTTCCCTGGTTGGCGAAGATCCGCAGCTTGGCCCCGAGGTAGGCCGCTAGGTCCCCGTGGCGGTCGAGGTGGTCGGGGGCGAGGTTGAGGAAGACCGCGCACTCGGGGGCGAAGGCGACGCTGTCCTCGAGCTGGAAGCTGGAGGCCTCGCAGACGACGGTCGCCCCGGGGTCGACCTCGCCGGCCAGGGCCGAGAGGGGCGTGCCGACGTTGCCGGCCACGGCCACCGGCTCCCCCGCGGTGCGGTAGACGTGCCCGAGCCACTCGGCCACGGTCGTCTTGCCGTTGGTCCCGGTCACCGCGACGAAGCGGTTCGGGATCGCCCGCCAGGCCAGCTCCAGCTCGCCCATCACATCGACCCCCCGCTCCAGGGCGGCCGCGATCACCGGCGCCTCCCGGGGCACCCCGGGACTCTTGACCACCGTCCGCACCCCCTCCAGCAGCGCCAATCCATCCGCATCCAGAACGACTTCGACACCGACCTCCCGAAGCCCTGCCGCCCCATCTGGATGCCCGGAATCGACCCCGGTCACCTCATCCCCGCGCCCGACCAGCATCCGCGCCACAGCCTGCCCCGACCGCGCCAGCCCGACGACCAGGTAAGGGCCTTCCGGCAGCTCCGGGCGAGACTTCCTGGGCGGCGGCGCGCTCATCCAACATAGATTCGCGCCCCGGCCGGTCAGCCCTGTCGGGGGCGGGCCGAAGGCATCGGGCTGGTGTCGATCAGCGGCGCAGGCTGCGGCGACGCGAGATGCGCGCGGCCAAGCGGTCGATCATCTCGTCGATCAGCATGACCACCACCAGATAGCTGGTCAGCACTCCGGTGCTGTAGGAACTGCTCCACGCCGAGTTCATGCCGGAATAGAAAAGCAGGGCGAAAAACCCCACCCACCCGAGGGCAAGAAAAGCCAAGTGGAGATTTCGCTTCATCGAACGCTCGCTTCCACGACGTTGGCGAACACGTAAACGGCGAGGGCGATGGCAGCACCCACCTGCCCTCCGTCCACCGTGGTTCGCATTGTTTTGTCTGCATCATAACGCAGGACCATGGCGACGGCCCGGCCAACGAGGCCCCCCACCACAGCCCCGATGGGGACGAATCCGGGCTGGGCGGGACCAATCCAGTTGGCAATCGGGAGCACCCGCCGACCGTAGAAGCCACTGGCGCACGCGTGGCGCGCACGGTGCACCGAAAGCCACCCAAATCACGGAAGCTTCGGCGAAGCTTGTCTCCTCGGCACCGCGGGCGCCGGCATAGGCTCGCGCCTCCTCCAATCGATCCGGGTGAACTGTCGAGAGGCCGGGGCGCCCCTCCCCAAAACACTCCAGCGAGGCTCCTGCCGAGCGTTTTGGGGAGGGGCGCCCCGGCCCCACCCACACCTACCGCCCGATCGACTGCTGGTAAAGCGTGAACCCGATACCGGAACACACCGCGGCGACGATCCAGAAGCGGAGCATGATCTTGGTCTCCGACCAGGCCATCATCTCGAAGTGGTGGTGCAGCGGCGCCATCAGCAGGACGCGGCGACGGAACGTCTTGAAGGAGAAGACCTGGATCGCGACCGAGAGCGCCTCGATCACGAAGATGCCGCCGATGATGACCAGCAGGACCTCGGTCTGGGTCATCACCGCCATCGCGCCGATCGCCCCGCCGAGCCCGAGCGAGCCGGTGTCCCCCATGAATATCGAGGCGGGGAAGGCGTTGAACCAGAGGAAGCCGACGCAAGCCCCGACCAGGCAGGCGGAGAGCAGCGCCAGGTTCTGCTGCTCGTTGGTGACGAAGGCGATCGCCGTGTAGGCGAGGAGGACGATCGCGCAGGAGCCGGCGGCGAGGCCGTCGAGGCCGTCGGTGAGGTTGACCCCGTTGGAGGTGCCGGCGATGACGAGGAAGACGAGGACGAAGTAGAGGACGGGGCCGAGGTCGATGCTGGCGTCGCCGATGCGGAAGTAGAGGATCGGCTCGAGCCCGACCTCGTGGCGCGCGATCCACCACAGCCCCAGCGCCAGGAAGACCTGGAAGAGGATCTTCCAGCGGGCCGAGAGGCCGAGCGAGCGCCGCTTGACGATCTTGATGAAGTCGTCGGCGAAGCCGAGCGCCGCGCAGCCCATCGCGACGCCGAAGACGGCGAGGCTCTGCGCGTCGCGGTCGGAGAGGACGAGGTAGGGCACGCAGATCGAGGCGAAGACGATCAGGCCGCCCATCGTCGGCGTGCCGGCCTTGGCGTGGTGCTCCTGCGGCCCGTCCTCGCGGATGTGCTGGCCGAACTCCTTCACCCGCAGGAACTCGATGAACTTCGGCCCGAGGAAGATGCAGATCAGCATCGCCGCCATCCCGGCTATGAGCACTTCACCCACCGAGCAGCTCCCCCAGGGCATCGGCGACGGCCTCCAGGCCTGCCGAGCGAGAGCCCTTGACCAGGACCGTGTCGCCCGGCTCGAGCTGCGCCGCGAGCAGCTCGGCCGCCTCCGCGGGAGTGCCGACCAGCTCGTCCGGGCCGTACTCGCGAGCCGGCTCGCCGACGCCGACCAGGAGGCCGACCTCGGCGGCGCGCGCCCGCTCGCCGACCTCCCGGTGGTAGGCGGCTGCGTCGGGGCCGAGCTCGGCCATCTCGCCGAGCACGGCGATGCGCCGCCCCGCCCCGATCGACGCGAGATGGTCGAGCGCGGCGCGCATCGAGACTGGGTTGGCGTTGTAGCAGTCGTTCACCAGGACGATCCCGTCGCCCATCTCGAGGCGCTCGCCCCGGAAGCGTGAGAAGCCTATGTTCGCAACGCGGTCGGCCATCTCGGCGAGCGGCGCCTCCAGGGCGACACCGACGGCCACCGCCGCCAGCGCGTTCTCGAGGTTGTGGGCCTCGGCGAAGGGGAAGTGGAAGCGCTGGCGCCCGCCCGGGGTCTCGATCAGGGCCTCGGTGACGCCCTCCGCGACCCGGCTCTCGACCGCCTGGACGTCGCCGCCGGGACCGAAGCGGAGCAGGCTCGGCGCCTTCTCGAGATGCGGCTCCAGAGCCCCGGCCTCGACCGGGACGATCACGACCCCGGTGCTGGGCAGGACCCCCAGCACCTCCGCCTTGGCGGCGGCGATCGCGTCGACCGACCCCAGCAGCTCGACGTGGACCGGCCCGACGTTGGTGATCACAGCGTATTCGGGCTCGGCGATCGAGGCCAGCTGGGCGATCTGGCCGGAGCCGCGCATCGCCATCTCCAGTACCAGCGTCCTCGTCCCCTCCGGTGCCTCGAGCACGCTGAGCGGCAGGCCGATCTCGGTGTTGAAGTTCTCCCGGTTGGCATGGACCTCGCCGGGCAGCAGCGCCCGGGCGATGTCCTTGACCGAGGTCTTGCCGACCGAGCCGGTGACGCCGATCACCCGGGCGGCGAGGGTGCGGCGCCAGTCGCGGGCGAGGGACTGCAGCCCGGCGAGCGGGTCCTCGGCCGCGAAGGTCCAGGCGTCGGGCAGGCCCTCCGCGTGCTCGGGGCGCACCACTACCCCCCAGGCTCCGTTCTCGATCGCCGCCGCGGCGAACTCGCCGCCGTCGACGCGGTCGCCGCGGAGGCCGAAGAAGAGGTCGCCGCGGGTGCTCTCGCCGGAGTCGATCGTCGCCCGCACGGGACAGCCGGGCTCGCCCCGCGCAACCAGCTTCGAGCCGGTGGCCGCCGCGATCTGCTCGGGCAGCAGCTTCAAAGCCTGCGCAGCTCCTCGCGCGCGACCTCGCGGTCGTCGAAGGGGACCTTGCGCCCGCCCGCGAGCTCCTGGCCCTGCTCGTGGCCCTTGCCGGCGATGACGACCGAGTCGCCCGGCCGCGCCCGGCTGAGGGCAAGGGCGATCGCCGCGCGCCGGTCGGGCTCGACCTCGACCGCCGCCACCGCCGCGCCGTTCCTCGTTCCGGCGAGGACCTCGTCAACGATCGCCCCCGGGTCCTCGGAGCGCGGGTTGTCGGAGGTAACGATCGCCAGGTCCGCCAGCTCGGCGGCCGCGCGGCCCATCAGCGGACGCTTCTCGCGGTCGCGGTCGCCGCCGGCGCCGAAGACGACGATCAGCTCGCCCGCGGTCAGCCGGCGCGCCGCCCGCAGCACGTTCTCCAGCGAGTCCGGCGTGTGGGCGTAGTCGACGAGCACCGCGAACCCCTGCCCCTCCTCGACCGGCTCGAACCGGCCCGGCACCCGCTCCGCCCGCGCCAGCCCCCCGGCCGCGACCTCGGGGTCCACCCCGAGCGCCCAAGCCGCCGCGAACGCCCCCAGCGCGTTGGCCACGTTGAAGTCCCCCGGCAATGCGGTCCGCACCTCGACCTCCCCGCCGATGGGCCGATTCGTAAACTAAGGGTTGTCGGTTCGGCCCATCGGGGGGGTTTTAACGGTGTACCGGGCGCCGGCGGCGTCGGAGGCGACGTGGCGGGCG
>CAMLQY010000053.1 GCA_946482365.1 uncultured Actinomycetes bacterium | reverse complement strand
TGATCAACCTCGACTTCGCCGACGTGCGCACGATCATGCGCGACGCCGGCTCGGCCCTGATGGGCGTCGGCTCCGCCTCCGGCGAGGCCCGCGCGCTCGACGCCGCCAAGGCGGCGATCACCTCGCCGCTGATCGAGGAGTCGATCAAGGGCGCGACAGGGATGCTGCTCAACATCACCGGTCCCGAGGACCTCGGTCTCTTCGAGGTCAACGAGGCGGCCCAGCTGGTCCAGGCCGAGGCCGACGACAACGCCAACATCATCTTCGGCTCGGTGGTCGACCAGTCGATGCGCGACGAGGTCCGCGTCACCGTCATCGCCACCGGCTTCGAGGGCTTCGAGCTGCTGGCCCGCTCGCCGCAGCGGGTGCGTCGTCGCTACGAGAGCAAACCGCGGATCTCGGCGGAGGACACCGATATCCGCAAATTGCGGGTCAGCGACGACGACATCGACGTTCCGGGCTTCTTGAAGGAATAGCTCTCGGCGGGGACGGCGGGGGTCCCCACAGGCCGCGTTCGCGGGAGTTCCTGTGGGGACCCCCGTCGTCCCCGCCCGCGTGATCCAAGCTTCATTGCACGGCCCACCAACGTTTGGCGTGCAAGCAATAGCCTGCGCGTTCCCGTGGATCTCCGTCGCACGCCTCTCTACGAGCAGCATGTCGAACTTGGCGCGAAGCTTGTGGACTTTGCCGGCTGGGAGATGCCGGTGCAGTACGAGGGGATTCGGGAGGAGCACTCGGCGGTGCGGACGCATGCGGGGATGTTCGACGTCTCGCACATGGGGGAGGTCGAGGTCGAGGGGCCGGGGGCGCTCGCCTTCCTGCAGCGGGTGCTCTCCAACGACGTGGCGAAGGTCGAGACCGGGGGGGCTCAGTACTCGTGCCTGTGCAACGAGGAGGGCGGGGTGCTCGACGACCTGTTCGCCTACCGGCTCGGCGGGGACCGCTACCTGATCGTCACCAACTCGGCGAACCATGGGGCTGACCTGGAGTGGCTGGGGCGGTGGAGCCGCGGCTTCGACGTCGCGGTGCGCGACGTCGCCGACCGCTACGCGATGCTCGCCGTGCAGGGGCCGCACGCACGTAGCATCGTCATCCGCGCCCTCGGGGTCGAGCTGCCGGCGCGGATGCGGGTGCTCGTAGCGCGGATCGGCGGCCGCCCTGCTCTGATCTGCGGCACCGGCTACACCGGCGAGGACGGGGTCGAGCTGCTGATCGACCCGGAGGTGGCGCCGGCGATCTGGGCGGAGCTGCTCGACGCCGGCGTCGTCCCCTGCGGCCTCGGCGCCCGCGACACCCTGCGCCTCGAGGCCTGCTTCCACCTGCACGGCAACGACCTGACCCCCGACCGCAACCCGATCGAGGCCGGCCTCGGCTGGTGCTGCGCCGAGGGGACGGGATTCCTCGGCTCGGAGACCGTCGCCCGAGCGCGCCGCGAGGGGACGGCGGAGAAGCTCGCCCCGTTCGAGATCGAGGGCGCCGGCATCCCGCGGCAGGGGAACCCGGTGCTCTCGGGCGGCGAGGCGGCGGGTGCCGTCACCTCCGGCACCTTCTCCCCCTCGCTCGAGGTCGGGATCGGGATGGCCTACGTCCGCGCCGACCTCGCCGAGCCCGGGACCGAGGTCGAGATCGACGTGCGAGGCAAGCGCCGCCCGGCCCGGATAGCTTCCAAGCCCCTTTACAGCAGCAAGGAGAGATGACTTGGCCGACGCGACCTACCCCGACGACCTGCTCTACCACGACCAGCACGACTGGGCGCGGCTGGAGGGGGACGACCATGCCGTCTTCGGGATTACCTGGTACGCCCAGGACAGCCTCGGAGAGGTCGTCTTCTACGACCCGCCCGAGATCGGCGCCACGGTCGACAAAGACGCCACCTACGCGGAGGTGGAGTCGGTGAAGGCGGTCTCCGACGTGATCGCGCCGCTCTCGGGGGAGATCGTCGAGGTCAACGACGGGCTTGCCGATGCGCCCGAGCAGATCAACGAGGACCCCTACGGCGAGGGCTGGCTGGTCAAGGTCAAGCTGACCGCGCCGGAGGAGGCGGGAGCGCTGCTCGGCGCCGGCGAATACCGCAAGTTGCTGGAAAACGCATAGAGCGTCACGGCCAGGGGCTTCCGTAGCCTTCTCTGGGTGACGCGCTACACCTCCGCAACCCCCGCCGACCGGACCGAGATGCTGGCCTCGATCGGGGTCGGCTCGACCGCGGAGCTCTTCGCGCAGGTCCCCGAGCCGCTGCGGCTGGACGGCCCGCTGGCCCTGCCGGCGGGGATCAGCGAGGCGGAGGTCTTCGAGCGGCTCGCGGCGCTCGCCTCCCGCAACGCCGACGCCGAGGAGCAGGTCTGCTTCGTCGGCGCCGGGATGTACGACCACTACGTGCCGGCGATCGTCGACGCGATCACCCAGCGCTCGGAGTTCCTCACCCCCTACACCCCCTACCAGCCGGAGATCTCCCAGGGCGGCCTGCAGGCGATGTTCGAGTTCCAGACCGCGATGTCGGAGCTGACCGGGCTGCCGGTCTCCAACGCCGGCCTCTACGAGGGGCCGTCCTCGGTCGCCTCTGCCGGCTACCTGGCGATGGCGGCGACCGGCCGCCGCCGCTTCGCCGTCTCCCGCGGCCTGCACCCGCACAGCCGCGAGACGCTCGAGACCTACTCGGTCGGCTACGGCGCCGAGGTGGTCGAGGTCGGCCTCAGCGACGGCGAGACCGACGCGGACGCGCTCGCCGCGGCGGTCGACGGCGAGACAGCTGCGGTCTTCCTGCAGAGCCCCAACTTCCTCGGCGCGGTCGAGCGGGTCGAGGCGCTCGGGGCGGCGGCGAAGGAGCACGGCGCCCTGCTCGTCGTCGCCACCGACCCGATGACGCTCGGCGTGCTGAAGCCGCCCGGCGAGCAGGGTGCCGACATCGCCCTCGGCGAGGGCCAGCCGCTCGGCAACCGGCTCGACTTCGGCGGCCCCTCCTTCGGCTTCTTCTGCGCGACCGAGGAGCAGATCCGCCGCATGCCGGGCCGGATCGCCGGGGAAACCGAGGACGTCGACGGGCGCCGCGGCTTCGTCCTCGCCCTGCAGACGCGCGAGCAGCACATCCGCCGCGAGAAGGCGACCCACAACATCTGCACGGCGCAGGCCCTGAACGCGCTGGCGGCGATGGTCCACCTGGCCTGGCTCGGGCGCGAGGGCTACCGCGAGCTCGGTGAGCTGCTGGTCCGCCGCACCGCCTACGCGCGCGAGCGCCTGGCCGCAGTCCCCGGGGTCGAGCTCCTCCACGAGGCGCCCGTGGCGCGCGAGCTCGCCCTGCGCCTCGACGCCCCCGTGGAGCTCGTGCTGGAGCGCTGCGCCGAGCGCGGCTTCGCCGCCGGCTACCCGCTAGGCCGGGAGTACCCGGAGTTCGAAGACGGCCTCCTGGTCGCGATCACCGAGCGCCGCACGAAGAAGCAGATCGACGAGCTGGCCGAGGTCCTCGGCGCGGCCGTGGCGGCTGAGGCGGTGAGGGTTTGAACCAGCAGGACGAACAGGTCCTGACGATCTACGAGCGCTCGAAGCCCGGCCGCCGCGCCGCGGTCCTGCCCGGTGCCGAAGTCCCCGAGCCCCCGCTCGAGGAGCTGATCCCGGCCGAGCTGCTGCGCGAGCAGCCGCCGCGCCTGCCCGAGGTTGCCGAGCCGGAGATCGTCCGCCACTACAACAGGCTCTCGCGGCGGAACTTCGACCTCGACTCCGGCTTCTACCCGCTCGGCTCCTGCACGATGAAGCACAACCCCCGGCTCAACGAGCGGGTCGCCGCGCTTCCCGGCCACGCCCGCCTGCATCCGGCGCAGGACCCGAAGCGGGCGCAGGGGGCGCTGGAGCTGATGTGGCTGCTGCAGCGCTCGCTGGCCGAGATCTGCGGCCTGCCCCACGTCAGCCTGCAGCCCTCCGCCGGCTCCCACGGCGAGCTCGCCGGGCTGCTGCTGACCCGCGCCTACCACGCCGACCGCGGCGAAGAGCGGACCAAGGTGCTGGCGCCCGACACCTCCCACGGGACCAACCCCGCCTCGGTGACGATGGCCGGCTACGAGATCGTGAAAGTCGCGACCGACGAGCGCGGCGGGGTCGCGATGGACGACCTGCGGGCGAAGATCGGCGAGGGCCCCGACCAGGTCGCCTGCCTGATGCTGACCAACCCCAACACGCTCGGCCTCTTCGACGAGAACATCGCCGAGATCGCGGCGCTGATCCACGAGGCGGGGGGGACGCTCTACTACGACGGCGCCAACCTCAACGCGGTGATGGGCCACTCGCGGCCCGGCGACATGGGCTTCGACATCGTCCACGTCAACCTGCACAAGTCCTTCAGCCAGCCTCACGGGGGCGGGGGGCCCGGCGCCGGCCCGATCGCGGTCTCGGAGCGGATCGAGCCCTACCTGCCGCGGCCGCAGGTGGTGCGCCGCGACGGCGACAACGGCCGCGGCCCGTTCTTCGACCTCGACCTCGAGCGGCCAAAGTCGATCGGCCGGCTGCGCGGCTTCCAGGGCAACTTCGGCGTCTTCGTCCGCTCCTACGCCTACATCCTCAGCCTCGGCGCCGACGGCCTCGCCGAGGCCTCGGAGACGGCGGTGCTGAACGCCAACTACCTCAAGGCCCGCCTCGCCGAGGGCCGCGCCGGCAGGCGCCTGCCGGTCGCCTTCGACCGCCACTGCATGCACGAGTTCGTCCTCTCCGGCAAGCCGATGAAGCGCGAGCTCGGCCTCGCCACCCTCGACCTCGCCAAGCGCCTGCTCGACTTCGGCTTCCACCCGCCGACCGTCTACTTCCCCCTCCTGGTCGAGGAGGCCCTGATGATCGAGCCGACCGAGACCGAGACCAAGGAGAGCCTCGACGCTTTCGCCGATGCGATCGAGCGGATCCTGGCCGAGGCCGAGGAGGATCCCGAGGTCGCGAAGTCGGCGCCCTACACGACCCCCGTCCGCCGCCTCGACGAGGTCAAGGCGACGCGCAGGCCGGTGGTGCGTCAGACGCTCTAATTGCTACGTTGGTAACGTAGGATTTGCTACGCTACAACGTAGGAAATGACACGCCCCGAACGTAGACACGTCAACCCGTTCGTCTTCGCCCGGCCCCTCGATCCAGCCGACCTCGTCGACCGGGAGGAGGAGCTGGCCCTGCTCGCCGAGCGCCTCGAGAACGCGGTCAACACGCGCCTCGCCAGCCCGAGGGACTACGGCAAGACGAGCCTGCTGCACCGGGCGCTGGCTGACGCGCGGGACGCCGGCGCCGGCGCGGTGCTGGTCGATCTCTACGGGGTGCGGACCGCGGGCCAGATGGCCGCCCAGATCGAACGGGCCTACGAGGACCTGCCCGCGGGGCCGCTGCGCAAGGCGCACGCGGCGCTGCGCAAGCGTGGCGGCGGCGTCGGGGTGCAGACGCCCGTCGTCGGCGCCTCGGTGACGATCGGTGCCGGCGAAGCCGGGGAGCGGGCCCTGCTCGACGCCCTCGACCTGCCGCTTCAGCTCCACCGCAAGACCGAGCGTCCGATGCTGGTCGCCTTCGACGAGTTCCAGGCCGTGCTCCAGGCGGACCTCGACGCGCTGATCCGCAGCGTGATCCAGCACCATGGAGGCGGCGTCACCTACGTGTTCTCCGGCTCCCACCCGGGGATGATGCACTCGCTGTTCGCCGACCGGAGCCGCCCCTTCTACGGGCAGGCCGCGCCGCTGCAGCTCGGCCGTCTGCCGCGGGAAGCCCTCGCCTCCTACGTCGAGGAGCGCTTCGAGCGAACCGGCCGCGACGTCGGGGTGGCGCTGGACTGGCTGCTGGACTTCGTCGACGGCCATCCCCAGCGGGCGATGCTCTTCGCCCACCTGCTCTGGCGACACACGGAGGAGGGCGGGGCCGCTGGCGACGAGGCGTGGTCGGCGGCTCACGAGGAGGCCTGGGACTACCTGCAGGGGGACTTCGAGGCCACCTGGGACTCCCTCTCGCGGGTCGAGGCCGGCGTCGTCGAGTCGGTGGCTGCAGGGGTCCAGAGCCTCACGGGCAAGCTCGCCCGCGAGGCCTTCGGCCTTCCGGCCGGCTCAGCCGCGCCGGACGCGGCCAAGAGGCTGGTCGACGGAGGCCTGCTGTTCCGGGCCGGGGGGAACCGCGCCGAGCTGCGTCTGGTCGACCCGGTCTTCGCCCGCTGGGTGGCGTCCGGGCGTCGCTGGCTGTCCTAACCTCTAAAGCTCGGGCAGCTTCTGCTTCAGCTCGAGCACGGGGGCGAAGAGGTCGCCGTGCTTCTCGACGCGCTTCAGCACGTCGGCGGCCTCGAAGACGAGTGAGCCGGGGTCGTCGCGCTTGACCGCGCCCTCCAGCTCGTCCCAGGTCACCGGCGTCGACACGGTCGGGCGCTCGCGGGCGCGCAGGGAGTAGACGGAGATCGTCGTTTTGCGTTCGTTGTTCTGGTACCAGTCGACGAAGACCTTGCCCTTGCGCAGGGTCTTTTTCCCCATCTTCGCGATCACCTCGCCGGGCGACTGCTTGGCCAGCAGCTGGGCGATCGCCTGGGCGAAGGGCCGCGTCTCCTCGTAGCTCGTCTTCGTGTTGAGCGGGACGTAGACCTGCAGCCCCTTCGAGCCCGAGGTCTTGACGAAGCTCTCGAGGCCGACGTGGTCGAACAGCTCGCGCAGGCGCAGCGCCACCCGGCCGCAGTCGAGCGCTTCGGCGGGCGGCCCGGGGTCGAGGTCGAAGGCGAGCACGGTCGGCTGCTCGTGCTTGCGGCCCAGCGAGAGGGAGGGGTGCAGCTCGATCGCCGCCAGTTGGGCCATCCAGACCAGGGTCGCCCGGTCCCCGCAGACGCAGTAGTCGATGTACCCGGCGTGGGGGCCGGCCAGCACCCGTGTCGTCTGCACCCACTCCGGCCGGTGCTTGGGACAGCGCTTCTCGAAGAAGGCCGCGTCGGTGTCGTCGACCCCTTCGGGAAAGCGGCGCAGGGTGACCGCCCGCCCCGCCAGGTGGGGCACGATCGCCGGGGCGACCTTGGCGTAGTAGTCGAGCACCTCGCCCTTGGTGAAGCCGGCTTTCGGATACAGCACCTTCTCCAGATTCGTGAGCTTGAGCTCACGCCCGTCGACCTCGACCTGCTGGCTCGCGGCCACTGCCTATTTGGAGGATTTGGCCTTGGCGCGTTTCTTCGCCGGGGCTTTCTTCGGTGCGGCCTTGCGTTTCTTCGCCGCCGGCTTGCGCGCGCTCGCCGCGCCGTCGCCCTTGCCCTTCACCGCTGCGATGCTCTCCTCCAGCGCCGCCATCAGGTCGGGCGCCTTGGTCGGCTCCGGCTCCTCCGTCTCCGGCGCCGTCACCACGTCCTTGCCTTCGGCCTTGCGTTCGATCAGCGCCAGCAGCTGCTCGCGGTACTCGTCGCGGTAGGAGGACGGGTCGAAGCGCCGGGTCAGCGAGTCGATCAGCTGCTCTGCCATCTCGACCTCGCGCTTGGCGACCTTCGGCTTCTCCGCCGGCAGCGCGTCCCCGAGCTCGGCGGGCGGCACCACCTCGTCGGCGAAGCGCATCGTGGTCAGGGTGAGCACGCCGTCGGCTGGGCGGACCGCGGCGAGGTGCTCCTTGTTGCGGAAGACGAAGCGGGCGACCGCGACCTTGCCCGAGCCCTCCATCGCGCGGGCCAGCAGCGAGTAGGCGCGCTCGGCGCCGTCGGCCGGTCCCAGGTAGTAGGGGCTGTCGAAGTAGATCGGGTCGATCTCCTCGAGGTCGACGAAGTCCTTTACCTCGATCGCCCGGGTCTTCTCCGGCGCCAGGGCTTCCATCTCCTCCTTCGAGAGCGGCACGTAGCGGTCGGGCGTGATCTCGAACGCTTTGACGATCTTCTCGTAGGGAACCTCCTCGTCGGTCCCCTCGGCGACACGGCGGTGGCGGATGCGGGCGCCGTCGGACTCGCGGATCTCGCGCAGGCCGATGCTGCGCCG
>CAMLQY010000052.1 GCA_946482365.1 uncultured Actinomycetes bacterium | reverse complement strand
ATGGTCGACGCCCGCCTCGCCGACGGCTCGCGCGTCAACGTAGTGATCCCGCCGCTGGCGATCGACGGGCCGGCGCTCTCGATCCGGCGCTTCGGTGCCAGCCGGCCCGGCCCGGAAGAGCTGGTCGCGCTCGGCACGCTGACCGCCGCCCAGGCTCGAGCGCTCGAGCGGGCCGTGGCCGGCCGCCGCAGCGTCCTGATCAGCGGCGGGACCGGGTCGGGCAAGACGACCCTGCTCAACGCGCTATCCAGCTTCATCGCTGCCGGGGAGCGGGTGGTGACGATCGAGGACGCGGCCGAGCTGCGTCTGCAGCAGCCCCATGTGGTGCGGTTGGAGAGCCGCCCGGCGAGCGTCGAGGGGAGGGGCGAGGTGACCGTGCGCGATCTGCTCCGCAACGCCCTGCGGATGCGGCCCGACCGGATCGTGATCGGGGAGGTGCGCGGCCCGGAGGCGCTCGACCTGCTGACCGCGCTCAACACAGGTCACGACGGCGCGCTCTCCACGGTCCACGCCAACTCGCCCGGCGACGCCCTGGCGCGGCTGGAGACGCTGGCGCTGATGGCCGGGCTGGGCCTCCCTCACGGCGCGATCGCCGAGCAGGTGCAGCGCGGCATCGACCTCGTCGTCCACGTCGAGCGGCGAAGCGACGGCGCCCGCCGGGTCACCGAGGTCGCCGAGGTCGCGCGGGTGGCGGGGGCGACGGCCGTGCGCACCCTCGACCTCTCCGCGGCAGGATGAGCGGCGGGCCGGGCATCTCCCTCGCCCTTGCCGGCGCGGCCGCGGGAGGGCTTGCCGCCGTCGGGGTGCGCGAGGCGGTGCTCGCGACCCCGGCTCTCACCGCCTGGGTGCGGGCGGCCCTGGAGCCATTGAGGCGCGCCGGCCACGAGGGCTATGCGCCCTCGGCGCCGGAGCGCCGTCGCCTCGCCGTGCTCGGCACCGCTGCGGCGATCACCGGCGGCTGGTTCCTCGCCGGGGCGACCCTCGGCCTGCCGCTGGCGGTGGCCGGGCCGGCCCTGGCCACCGCGGCGGTGAACGCCCGGCGCAGGCGCTATCGCCGCGCCGTCGAGCGCGCCCTGCCGGACGTCGCGATCGCGATCGCCGACTCGCTCAGCGCCGGGCGGTCGCTGCGCGCGTCGCTTCCCGCCGCGGCCTCCTCCCTCGACGGCCCGGCCGCGGTCGAGCTCGCCCGGCTCGGCTCCGAGCTGGACCTCGGTTCGCCGACCGCCGCCGCGATCGCGGCGTGGCGCCGCCGCATGCGCTCGCCCCGGGTCGACGCCTTCGCGGCGGCGCTGCTCAGCCAGCGCCTCGCCGGTGGCGACCTCGCCGGCCTGCTGCGCCGCTTCGCCGAAGGGGCGGCGGAGCGCGACCGGGTCGCGGAGGACGCCAGGGCGGCGACCTCGCAAGCGCGGTTCACCGGGTTGCTGGTCGTCGCGATGCCGACCGGTGGCGCCCTCTTCGCCGAGCTGATACAGCCGGGCTTCGCCGTCGAGGTGCTGGCGGCCCCGGCCTCCGCCGTGCTGCTGGGGCTGGCAGGGGCGCTCCAGCTGGCGGGCTTCGTCGCGATCCGCCGCCTCTCGCGGGTGGTCGAGTGAAGCGGGTGGCGCCGGCATTGGGCGTGCGGCTCGCCTTCGCGCTCACCGGGGCGCTCGCCGCGCTCGCGGCGGCCCCCGCGGCGCCCGGCCGCCTCTCCATTCTCGTCGCGATCGGGATGCCCGCGGCGGGCTTCTTCGCTCCCGACGCCCTGCTTCGGCGCCGGGCCAGGCTGCGCCGGCGCCGCCTCGCCGCGGCCCTGCCCGACGCCCTGGACCTGCTCGCCGTCGCCGTCGCGGCGGGCCGCAGCCCGGCCGCCGGCTTTGCCGAGCTGGCGCGGGCGGGAGACGGCCCGCTGGCCGAGGAGATGCGGATGACCGTCGCCGAGCTCTCTTGCGGCCGTCCGCTAGCCGAGGCGCTGCGGTCCCTGCGCGCGCGGGTGCCCGGGGGCGAGATGGCCGCCCTCTGCGCCTCGATCGAGCGCTCCCGCCGCTACGGCTCGCCCCTCGCCGAGCAGCTCCGCCGCCAGTCGAGCGCCCTGCGGCGCGACCAGCGCCGCGCCGTCGAGGAGCAGGCCGCCCGCGCCGCTCCCAAGATCCAGCTGGTCGTCGCCCTGGTCCTCGTCCCCTCGGTCCTGCTGATGATCGTCGCCGCCCTGATCGCCAACGCCGACGTGCTCCTCGCAGGGTTCTAAGCGGTCTCCAGGGACTCCTCGCGCAGGCGCCGGGCGACGGTGGCCGTGGCGGCGCGGACGGCGTCGAGCTCGGCGGCGGACTTCTTGTGGCCGTTGACGTAGCAGCAGAGCATGCCGCCGACGAGCTCGAAGGCGAACTTCCGTGGCGCTTCCTCGCCGAGCCAGACGACGAAGGTGGGGGAGAAGAGCCGCCGCAGCCAGACCTGGTCCTGCTCCTCGAGGGAGAAGATCTCGTAGCTCTCGTCGAGAGCCTCGCTCTCCAGCTCGACCCGCCGCCTCGATTTGCGGAAGGCGTCCTCGAGGCCCTCGAAGAGCCGGAGGCCGAACTTTCGCCGGCAGAGGAGCTCGGGGACCTGGGCGGCGCACTCGGGCACCTCGACCAGGCCGATCGTGTAGGGGTAGTAGCTGGTCTGCTCGCCTTTGCCTGTGCTGGTCGTTTCCTCGTAGGTGTAGAGGGCGAGCAGGCCGTCGACGTCCTCGGCGAGCGGGCCGGTGAAGCTGTGCTCGGTGTAGCGGTCGCTGCCCCGGCAGAGAAGCGGCGTCACCGATTCCACTTCGCTGCGACCGGACAGGGCCATGCCGCGCTCCTCGGCGTAGACCGCGAAGAAGGCGGCTTCGGAGTGCCGGTCGGCGATCGCGAAGACGACCAGCAGCGAGATCAGCAGCGCCGCGACGGCGGCCCCGGCGCCGATCGCCGCGCCGAGGTAGATCGCGGCGGCGATCCCCGCCGCCAGGACGGAGGCCGAGATGAGGATCCATGTCAGCGGCCGGCCCAGCAGCCGCCTGAAGTGGAAGCCGCGCAGGTCGTTGGCGTCGTCGGGGGCGCTCAAGGCACCCCCGAGCCTATGCGTGAGGGGATGCAAATGGGCTTGCAGGATGGGGTCGTGTTGCAAAGTGGGGGAAAGTGGGGTACTGTGCCCGACGAGTTGAAGCCCAAGGACCGGGGTGGTGAGGCTCCTCCCACCTCATCACTCCGGTCCTAACTCTCTTCCAGCACTCCACGCACAGCTCGCACTGAAAGGAACCGGCGTTGGCATTTCGGGGCCTCTACGAGCACAGTCTCGACTCCAAGGACCGGCTCACCGTTCCCTCCAGGTTCCGGGCGGCCCTTGCCGATGGAGTCGTTCTCTCCAAGGGCTTCGATCCCTGTGTCTGGGTGCACACGACCGAGGAGTTCGAGCAGCTCTCCGACCGCTTCCTCTCGCCCCACAGCCCCTTCGGGCGCGACGCGCGCCAGCTGCGGCGCCGCTTTCACGGCGGCTCCTTCGACGAGAAGCTCGACTCCGCCGGGCGCATCCGCGTGCCCAAGCCGCTGATCGAGCATGCCGGCCTCTCCGGCCCCTGCGTCGTGATCGGGGCGGGGGAGTACCTGGAGATCTGGAACGCCGAGGACTGGGCGAAGCAGGAGGCCGAGCTCGACTCCTCCGCGCCGGAGATCGCCGAGGGCCTGGCCTCGAACGGAGCGTCTGAGTGAGATGGCGGCCCGTGCGCACTCAGCCCCGACCCGGACTCCACAGGTAGACCGCGCAACCCTTCTCTATATGCCGACCGAGCACAAGCCCGTCCTCGCCCCCGAGATGGTCGCCCTGCTCGCCCCCGAGCCGGGCGAGGTCGCCGTCGACTGCACCTTCGGCGGCGGCGGCCACGCCCGCCACGTCGCCAGGGCGCTCGGCCCGAGCGGGACGCTCGTCTGCATCGACCGCGACCCCGCCGCGGAGGCCCGCTTCGAGGCGTTCGCCGCCGAGGCGCCCTGCGCGACCCGTTTCCTCGGCGCCGACTTCGCGGCAGGGCTTCGCACCCTTCGCGGCGAAGGCATCCACCCAGACATGGTCTACATGGATCTGGGGATGTCCTCGATGCAGGTCGACGCCTGGGAGCGAGGCTTCTCCTATTCCTACGACGCGCCGCTCGACATGCGCATGGACACCCGCCAGCAGCTGAGCGCCGCCGACATCGTCAACGAGTGGCCCGAGGCGCGCCTGGCCCAGGTGCTGCGCCGCTTCGGCGAGGAGCGTTACGCGGGCGGGATCGCCCGCGAGATCGCCCGTCGCCGGCCGCTCGCCACCACCTCCGAGCTCGTCGACGCGATCAAAGCGGGGATGCCCGCGTCGGCCCGCTTCGGCGGCGGGCACCCGGCCAAGCGGACCTTCCAGGCGATCCGGATCGCCGTCAACGGCGAGCTCGACTCGCTCGAGGACGCCCTGCCCACTGCCTGGGAGATGCTGCCGGTCGGGGGCCGCCTCGCCGCGATCTCCTTCCACTCCCTCGAGGACCGGCGGGTGAAGCGCTTCATTGCGGAGCGCGCGCGCGGCTGCGTCTGCCCGCCCGAGCTGCCCGTCTGCGTCTGCGGCCGCGAGCCCGAAGCCGAGCTGCTGACGCGCCGCGCCACCGCTCCCGGCCCCGACGAGGTTGCCGCCAACCCCCGCTCGAAGTCCGCCCACCTGCGCGCCGCGGTCAAGGTCGCCGAGCCGGTCGAGGCAGGAGCCTGATGGCCGTCGCCGCGCCGGCGCGAACGGCGACACCGCCTCGGCGGGCGCCGGCCCGCCGTCCCGGCGCCCAGCTGATCCCGATCGCCGTCGGCACGGCGACCGCCGTGCGGCAGCTGCCCGACTCCAGCCTGATGGTGCGGATGACGCGCGGCCGTGCCTGGATCGGCGTGCTCGGGCTGCTGCTGGCCGGGATCGTCGCCCTCAACGTGATCACGCTCAGCCTCGCCGCGACAGCCGGCCACGTCGACCAGAACATCCAGGCGCTCGACCAGGAGAACTCGATCCTCGGCACCCGTGTCGCGCAGCTGTCCGGCGCGGCGCGGGTCCGCCACGACGCCGCGGCGCTGGGGCTGACGGTGGCCAGCTCGGACGGGATCGGATACGTGGAGGCAAGCCCGCAGGACGCTTCCGTCGCCGCCCAGCGACTCGCCGCGGCCGGCACGGGTTACTGAGGAACCCCGGCCGTGCGGGTGATCGAGCGAAGGATCGGCCTCCTCTTCGCCGCCTTCCTCCTCTGTTTCCTCGTCGTCGTGGTACGCGCCTTTTGGCTGCAAGGCGTGCAGGGGGCGCAGCTCGCCTCGGAGGCGGTCAGCCAGCAGACCCAGTCGATCCTGCTGCCGAGCCTGCGCGGGAGCGTGCTCGACCGCCACGGCAACGAGCTCGCCACCTCCGAAGACGCCGCCACGATCTTCGCCATCCCGGCCGAAGTGACGAAGCCGGCTCTGGCGGCGGAGGAGCTCGCGCCGATCCTCGACCTGCCGGAGAGCGAGGTGCTGGCCGAGCTGACCGCCGAAGCGAGCTACGCCGCGCTGGCCCACAAGGTCGACCTGCCGACGGCGCAGCGGATCGAGCGCCTCGGCCTGGCCGGGATCGGCCAGGACCCGGACAGCAGGCGGACCTACCCCCAGGGGGAGATGGCGGCTCAGGTGATCGGCGCGGTCGGGTCCGAAAACGAGGGGCTCACCGGGCTGGAGGACGGCGAGGACTCGGTGCTGCACGGCGACGACGGGGAACGGCAGATAGTCACCGACGCCAAGGGCGACACGATCCGGCTGGAAACCGTCGACGAAGCCGAGGACGGCGAAGACATCCAGCTGACGCTCGACCCGGCGATCCAGGAAAGCGCCGAGCGGGCGCTGGCCGAAGTGGGCGAAGCGTACGCGCCCAAGGGGGCGACGGCGATCGTGATGGACCCCCGCAGCTCGGAGGTCCTGGCGATGGCCAACTGGCCGCCGGTCGACCCGACCGACCTCTCGAGCGCCGACCCCGAAGACCTGCTCAACCGGGCGACCGGGTTCACCTACGAGCCGGGATCGACCTTCAAGGCGTTCACGGTCGCGGCCGCGCTCGAGGACAAGCTGGTCACGCCGGCTTCGTCGTTCACCCTGCCGCCGACGATCCAGGTCGCCGACCGCGTGATCGAGGAGTCGCACCCGCGCGGGACGGAAACCCTCAGCGTCGCCCAGATCCTCGCCCACTCCTCCAACGTCGGGGCGGTGACGATCGGGTTGCAGCTGGGCAGCGAGAAATTCAGCCGCTGGATCAAGCGCCTCGGGTTCGGGCGCCCGACCGAAGTCGGCTTCCCCGCCGAGGAGCAGGGGATCGTGCCGGCGCTGGAGGAATACTCGGGCTCGACGATGGGCAACCTGCCGCTCGGGCAGGGGATCTCGGTGACGCCGATGCAGATGATGGCCGGCTACCAGGCGCTCGCCAACGGCGGCGTCCTGCGGCGGCCCCAGCTGATCGAGGAGGTCGGCGGGGAGCCGGTGGAGGAGCCGCGCGGGCAGCGGGTGTTCGGCCCCGACGTCGCGGCGCAGGTGCGCGAAATGCTCGAGGGCGTCCTGGAAGCGGGAGGGACCGCCTCCGCGGTCAGCGTGCCCGGCTACACGCTTGCGGGCAAGACCGGAACCGCCGAGGTGGCCGAAAACGGGACCTACTCCGAGACCAAATACGTCGCCTCCTTCATCGGCTTCGCCCCGGCGCGGGACCCGCAGCTGCTGGTCGGGGTCGTCGTCGACCAGCCGCAGGGGGACATCTACGGCGGGTCGGTTGCGGCGCCGGCTTTCGGCAGGATCGCGGCGTTTGCTTTGCCTTATCTCGGGGTTGCGCCTGAATAGGGGTGGGGGCGCCGGGCACCCCTCCCCAAAACGCTCGGCGGGAGCCTCGCTGGAGTGTTTTGGGGAGGGGTGCCCGGCGGCCTTCCTAGACTTCGCGGCGTGAGATTGGGTGAGCTCGTCGAGGGAGCTGTTGGGGGCCGGGTCGTTGGCGATCCCGCCGTCGAGGTGGGGGATCTTGCTTATGACAGCCGAAAAGTGGAACCCGGGACGCTCTTCTTCTGCGTGCCGGGTGAGAGGGCCGACGGGCACGAGTTCGCTGTAGCGGCCGTTCAGGCGGGGGCGGCCGGTCTCGTTGTTGAGAAAGAGCTTGAGGTAGATGTGGCGCAGGTGGTGGTTCCCGATGCACGGGCGGCTATGGCGCCGCTGGCGGCTCGGTTCTTCGGCGACCCGACGGGGGAGTTGCGGATCGTGGGGGTTACGGGGACCAATGGGAAGACGACGACCGCGTTCTTGATTCGGGAGGTGCTGGAGGCCGCCGGGGTTCAGTGCGGGCTGCTGGGGACCGTGAGGCAGATGGTCGGCGGGGTGGTGGAGGAGGTCGAGCGGACGACCCCCGAGGCGATCGACCTGCAGGCGACCTTCCGGCGGATGCTCGAGGCGGGGGACCGCGCCTGCGCGATGGAGGTCTCCTCGCACGCGCTCGCCCTGCACCGGGCCGACTCGATCCACTTCGAGGTCGCCCTCTTCACCAACCTCACCCAGGACCACCTCGACTTCCACGGGACGATGGAGGAGTACTTCGAATCGAAGCGGCGGCTGTTCGAGATGGGCCCCGGGACGTCGATCGTCAACGTCGACGACCCCTACGGCCGCCGCCTGGCCGGGGAGCTCGAGTGCGTCACCTTCTCCGCCGCGGGCGCCGAAGCCGACTTCACCGCCCGCGACGTCTCCTTCGACGCCGCCGGCGCCCGGTTCACCGTGAAAACCCCGCCGATGGGCCGATACGTCAACCCAGCGGTGGCGTATCGGCCCAGCGGCGGGGCGGGCGCACTAGCGGACAGCGGCCGCCCCGCGGGGCACAGGCCGACCGGACCCGCGGACGTCGGGCGCGTCAACTGTCATCGGATGACCTCCCTTGCGGCGGCATGTGGGCATTGATGAAGGAGCG
>CAMLQY010000051.1 GCA_946482365.1 uncultured Actinomycetes bacterium | reverse complement strand
GATCGTCGACGAGTCCTCGATGCTGAACCTGCGCCTGATCGAGGTGCTGCTCGGCGGCCTCGCCGAGTCGACCCACGTCGTCTTCGTCGGCGACGCCGACCAGCTGCCGCCGATCGGCGCCGGCAAACCCTTCGAGGACCTGATCGCGGCGGGGATCGCACCGGTCGTCCGCCTCACCCAGATCTTCCGCCAGGCAGCGCGCTCGATGATCACGACCGCCGCCCACGAGATCAACCAGGGCCGGCCGCCGCACCTCGAGCCGGCTGCGGGCCAGGACCACGACTTCTTCTTCATCGACCGCGCCAGCCCGGAGCGGGCGCTGGAGGCCGTGGTCGAGGTCGTCGCCGAGCGTGCCCCGGCCCGCTTCGAGGTCGATCCGATCCGCGACGTGCAGGTGCTGGCGCCGATGTATCGGGGAGCGGTCGGGATAGACGCCCTCAACGAGCGCTTGCAGGAGCGGCTCAACCCCCGCGGCAAGGGGGCGGTCGGGGACCGCTTCCGGGTCGGCGACCGGCTGATCCAGACCCGCAACTCACACGAGCTGGGCCTGATGAACGGCTCGATCGTCTTCCTCCGCGCCGACGACCCCGACGAGGAAGAGATCCTCGTCGACACCGACGAGGGCGAGTCGCTGACGATCCCCTACGGGGAGACCGCGACCCTGCGCCTGGCCTACGCGATCTCCGTCCACAAGGCGCAGGGCTGCGAGGTCCCGGTCGTCGTCGGCATCTGCCACCGCTCTCACGCGCGGATGCTGACCCGCCCCCTCCTCTACACGGCAATCACTCGTGCTCGGAGCAGCTGCGTCCTGATTGGCGACCGCACAGCACTCGATAGCGCAATTCGTCGCGACGACAGCGGTCGGCGTTATTCCGGGTTGGCCGAGCGGCTGAGCGAATAGAGAGGAAAGCGATCCAGTTCTGCGCGCTTCTGCGCACCCCAGGTATGATCTCTCTCTTCATACTCCGAATCCGATGCCTCGAACCATGCCCCGCCGAACCATCTACCTCCCGGATAGCGTCGAGAGCCTCGTGCGCGAGCACGCCCAAGAGGGAGAGTCGTTCTCAGCCACGATCGCGCGCTTGGTCCAGCTCGGTGCCGTCGGCGACGACCGCGACAGCTGGCCGGACTGGATCGGCTCCTTCGAAGGCCCTGGCGACCTGGGGATCAACGCCGAGAAGTACCTGGGGCTCAAGCCCTGGGGACCGGGCGAGGGGCCGTCCGATGAAGATCGTCGTTGACACCGGCCCGCTCGTCTCGGCCATCGATCGTCGAGATTCCGCACACGAGGTGGCAGCGCCGCTGATCGCGAGACTCAGTCGCAACGCGGTGGTCCCCGCCCCCGTGCTCGTGGAGGTCGATCACATTCTGAGCAGCCGCGCTGGAAGCTCCGCCGCGCGCGCCTTCCTCAGAGCGACGGCGGGAGGAGAGCGCGAAATCGCCCACCTCTCTGCGGGCCTCGTGCGGCGAGCGGTCGACCTGAACGATCGCTATGCCGACCTTCATCTGGGCTTCGTCGACACCTGCGTGATGGCGATCGCCGAGCGCCACGAGCTACCGATACTCACCTTCGACTTCGCCGACTTCCGCGCCACCGAATCCGCCACAGGCCCCTGGCACCTGGTGCTCGATGAGAATTCCTACTGGGCGGCAACGACTCGGTAGCTCCACCAGCACGTCGGATCGCCGCGATACTGAATCGGTGGAGAGGCCCAAACCGTCCCTGATCGCCGTCGCGATCACCCTGGGTGGGATCGCGCTCATGGCTGCGCTGGTGCTGGCCGTCCCCGCCCTGAGGGAAGCCGCTGCAGCGGCGATTCGGGGCGACACCGCCGAGGTGCGCAGCGAGCTCGACAGCCTCGGGGTCGCCGGGCCGCTGATCATCCTCGCCCTCGCCCTGATCCACGCCGTCGTCTTCTACCCGGCCGAGATCGTCGACGCTGCGGCTGGCTTCGCCTACGGCTTCTTCCCCGCCCTGGCCCTGACGATGACCGGCTGGCTGCTCTCGGGTCTGCTCTGCTTCGCGATCGGCCGCTCGCTGGCACGCCCCCTGCTCGACCGCTGGTTCGGCGCCGAGCGCTTCGAGCGCACCGAGGCGATGATCGAGCGGGGTGGCGTCACCCTGCTGCTCGCCGCGCGCCTGATCCCGATCGTGCCCTTCAGCCTCACCTCCTACGCCGCCGGCGCCGCCCGCGTGCCCGTCTGGCGCTTCACCTGGACCACTGCGGTCGGCTACCTGCCGATCACGGCGATCTCCGTCTATTTCGGCACCAGGCTGGAAGGGCTCAGCCTCACCGACCCGCTCGTCCTCGGCAGCGCGGCGGCGCTGCTCCTCCTGCTCTTCGCCGGGCACCGGATCGCCCGGCGCGGCACCGCCGCTACGAGTCCTGGGGAATCCGCTTGACCTAGAGGCTTACAGGCCTTTGACCCGGAAGCGGTAGACGGCCGGCGTGAGATCGGCGTTGCCGGCGGCGTCGCGGGCGAAGACGCGGACCGTGTGCGGCCCGATCGCAAACCGCCTCACCAGCCGCTGGGAACAGGCCCGGAAGAGGCCGCCGTCGATCCGGCAGACGAACGAGACGTCGGACTCGTCGGAGCCGAAGCGGAATACGGCCTTGGCCCTGTCACTCCGCGTGCGCAGCGTGCGGGGAGGGTGCCTGCGGAAGAAGGTGCGCGGCGCCACTCCATCGAGAACCGCCGGGCCCCCCGCTCCGGAGGTGGACGGGGGCGTCGGCGGTGGCGGGGGGATGACGTTTTCGCTGCTCCCCGGGCACTCTTCGGCGAAGTCTTCTCCTCTCGCCACGGCGATCGCCTGGCATGCGTCGGCGATGCCATAGGTGACGGTCGGCCTCGAGGTGTCGACTTGGGGGAGAGCCGAGGCCCCGTCGAGGATCGCGTCGACGACTTCCGCGGGGCTTGCACCGGGCGCAGCGGCGCGGACGAGCGCCGCCACCCCGGCGACGTGCGGCGCCGCCATCGAGGTGCCCTGAAACGCGACGTAACTACCTGCGGCGGGCTGGTCGTACTGGCTGACGCTGGTGATCTGGTCCAGATAGGTCTCGTCGCGGCAGATCAACCGCACGTCGTCGACGTAAGCTCCGTCGCGCTCGATCAGTTCGTCGGAGACTACGGCGAAGAAGAGGTGGGCATCGTCCTCGCCGTCCAAGTCCGAGATCGACGCCTCCTCGCGTTCGAAGCCGCCGGGGTACGACGGCGAGGTGCCGGTGAAGAAGTTGAAGTCGACGGCGGAGCCGTCGTCGAAGGCGCCGGCGAGGAAGTAGTCGAAGAAGTCCTCCATCTCGTACCTGGTGCGGAAGTGGACCCGGCAGCCACGCTCGCCGGTCAAGTCCACGGTGTCGACCGCGAACAGTTCGGAGACGGCGAATTCGCTCGGGTCCGCCGCCTGGCCGTAGTCGCCTCCGGGGCTGTCCGTAGCGGACTGGGTGCCGCTCGCCGCCGAGGTGCTCCACCCCCACGGAAGCCCTCCGTTTTCCTCGAAGGTGTCCCACACGTCGGTCGTCCCGGACTCGAACCCGTTGCTGAACAGCGCTGCGCCGTAGTCCGGCTTGGCGCTGAGGATGCCGGTCCCAGGCGCGGCGACGTCGACGGACTGTGCGCCGAAGTTCGAGAAGCTCGCCAGACCGCCGTTCTGGTTGAGCGCCGCGACGCAGATCAGGTTCGCCTGGGGAAGCGTGCAGGGCGTGGTCGGCTCGGAGTCGTTGTTCGTCCCTTCGTTGCCGGCGGCCGCCACGACGATGACCCCTTCTTCGGCGGCGAGGTCGATCGCGTCCGACATCGCCTCGTCTTCGCCGGCCGGGCCGCCGAGGCTGAGGCTGACGACGCCCGCCCCGTGTTCCGCCGCGTAGGCGATGCCGGCGGCGATGTCGTCGGTCGATCCGCTGCCGTCGCCGTCCAGGACCCGGACGGCCATTATCTCCGCTTCGGGGGCGACCCCGGCGGTCCCCAGGGCGTTGCCGGAGGCGGCCGCCGCGGTGCCGGCGACATGCGTCCCGTGGAAGTTGTAGTCGTCGGGATCGCCGTCGTCGTCGACAAAGTCGTATCCGTGCAGGTCGTCGTCGCTCGGATCCGGGCTCGGGTTGGTCCACAGGTTGGGGGCGATGTCGGGGTGCGTCAGGTCGACCCCCGTGTCCACCACGGCGATCACCTCGCCGCTTCCTTTGCCGTGCTCCCAGGCCTCGAGCGCGCTCACGCCGGGATCCGGCAGGGCGGGATCCGAAAGACCCCAGAGATCTCCGAAGAAGCTGTCGTCGGGCTCGGGCACCGCCAGCGCCTCGTAGCGATAGTTCGGCTGAGCGTAGGCGACGCCCGGCTGCGCCTCGAGGCGCCGGACCGCCTTGCTCACCGATCCGTCGACCTCGAGCAGCTGAAGGCGGGGAATGCCGAGGGCGCCGGCGAGCTCGGCGCCGGCCGAGCGGCGTGCATCGCGGCGATCCGCGCGTGACGTGCCTCGCTCGAAGCGCACGATCGCCTCGCCCGGGACGTAGGCCCTCGACCCGCCAACCTCGGCGGAGGCCAGGGAACCTCCGCTCGGCGCCGCAAAGGCAGGCGGCGCCAGGACGAAAGATGAGGCCAAAACGGCAATCGACATCCGGGCCCCCAGGCCGGGGCATGCTCGCCATCGCGACATCGCAGTCACCGTATCGGCTGGCTCCTCTTTTGTCTCAACCCCTTTGGGCGTAGATCCGAGCGCCGCGCAGCAAGCCCCAGGCCTGCTACGGTCCCCGGCGTTAGGTCGGATCGATATCCGGCAAAAGTCGTGTCTAGCGCTCGCGTCGTTGCTTTACGGAAGCCTCCGCGTTCGCAGCACATCAAGTGGAGGCAATACATGCCGACTGGAACAGTCAAGTGGTTCAGCGACGACAAGGGCTACGGGTTCATCACTCCCGACGACGGCTCCAAGGACGTCTTCGTGCATCACAGCGCGATCCTGGGTGAGGGCTTCAAGTCCCTGACCGAGGGCGCCAAAGTGAGCTACGAGTCCGAGGAAGGCCCCAAGGGCCCCGCCGCGGCGAGCGTCCAGCAGACTTCGTAGTCGCACCCCGCACCGAGCAGTACCGGGCCCGCCTCGGCGGGCCCTTTTCATGATGGAAACCCGAAACGACCTCAGGAACATCGCGATCGTGGCCCATGTCGACCACGGCAAGACGACCCTGGTCGACGCGATGCTCTGGCAGTCCGGTGCCTTCCGCAAGGGTCAGGACGTCGCCGAGCGGGTGATGGACTCGATGGACCTCGAGCGTGAGAAGGGGATCACGATCCTCGCCAAGAACACCGCCGTCAACTACGACGGGGTGAAGCTCAACATCGTCGACACACCGGGCCACGCCGACTTCGGCGGTGAGGTCGAGCGCGGCCTGACCATGGTCGACGGGGTGCTGCTGCTCGTCGACGCCTCCGAGGGGCCGCTGCCGCAAACGCGGTTCGTGCTGCGCAAGGCCCTGGAGGCGAAGCTGCCGGTGATCCTCGTCGTCAACAAGGTCGACCGGCCCGACGCCCGCATCTCCGAGGTCGTCGACGAGGCCTACGAGCTCTTCCTCGACCTCGGCGCAGACGACGAGCAGATCGACTTCCCGATCGTCTACACCAACGCCAAGGACGGCTGGGCCTCGCTCGAGGAGGGGGTCGAGGGAAGCGACCTCTCGCCCTTGATGGACCTGATGCTGGAGAAGATCCCGGCACCCGAGCACGACCCCGACCACCCCCTGCAGGCGCACGTCACCAATCTCGACGCGTCCCCCTATGTCGGCCGCCTGGCGCTCTGCCGGGTGCGTCACGGGACGATCCGCTCGGGCCAGCAGATCGCCTGGTGCCGCGCCGACGGATCGATCGAGCGCGCAACCGTCTCCGAGCTCTACGTCACCGAGGCACTCGAGAGAACCTCGGCACAGGAAGCCGGGCCCGGCGAGATCATCGCCGTCGCCGGGATGGAAGAGGTGACGATCGGCGAGACCCTCGCCGACCCCGCCGACCCCCGCCCGCTGCCGGTGATCACGGTCGACGAGCCCTCGCTCTCGATCGTGGTCGGCATCAACACCTCGCCCCTGGCCGGCACAGAGGGAAGCAAGCTGACCGCGCGCCAGGTCCGCGACCGCCTCGACGCCGAGCTGGTCGGCAACGTCTCGATCCGGGTCCAGGACACCGAGAAGCCCGACGCGTGGGAGGTCCAGGGCCGCGGCGAGCTGCAGCTGGTCGTGCTGCTCGAGCTGATGCGGCGCGAGGGGTTCGAGCTGACCGCCGGCCAGCCGCGCGTGCTGACCCGGGAGATCGACGGCAAGACGTGCGAGCCGGTCGAACGGCTCTCGATCGACGCACCGGAGGAGCACGTCGGCGCGATCACACAGCTGCTGGCGGGGCGCAAGGGGCGCCTGGAGCAGATGGCGAACCACGACACCGGCTGGGTGCGGATGGAATACCTGGTGCCGGCGCGAGGGCTGATCGGGCTGCGCACCGAGTTCCTCACTGAGACCCGTGGCACAGGGGTCATGCACCACGTCTTCGAGGGTTGGGAGCGCTGGGCCGGTGACCTGCGCCTGCGCCCCACCGGCTCGATCGTCGCCGACCGTCGCGGCGATGCGGCCAGCTACGCGCTGATCGGGCTGCAGGACCGGGGCACCCTCTTCATCGGCCCAGGTGAGGAGGTCTACGAGGGGATGATCATCGGCGAGAACGCTCGCCCCGAGGACCTCGACGTCAACGCGATCAAGGAAAAGCAGCAGACCAACATGCGCGCCGCCCACGCCGAGGTGCTCGAGCGCATGGCGCCGCCGACCCGTCTCTCGCTCGAAGCCGCCGTCGAGTTCCTGCGCGAGGACGAGTGCGTCGAAATCACCCCCGAGTCGATCCGCCTCCGCAAGGTCGTGCTCGACAAGACGCGCCGCCAGAAGGCCGCCCGCCAGGGCACCCGCGTCGCCTAGCCGCTCGTGACCTCCGACGGGGCATCGCCGCGGAGATCGAAGTAGATCACGCCCACGGCAAGCGCGAAGATCGGCGCCGTGAGGATGGAGGAGATGATCGACGCAACCAGAGTCGCGGCTTCGCCGTTGCCGATCGGCGTCGCGATTGCCGCAAGCACGAGCCCGATCCCGATCACGATCAGAAGGACGAGGAGCAGGGCGCCGAACACCGACCAGCCCTCGCCGCGAACCAGGCGCCAGCTGCGACCGAAGGCGTCGACCGGACCAACCCGCTCGAGCACGATCGCGGGTGCGCCGACCGACCAGAAGGTGATCAGGACGAGGCCGGGGACGATCAACAGGATCAGGCCGATCGTGACCCCGATCCCGTAGAGGACGCCGAACCCGATCAGGGGGAGGATCGCCGGGGTGGCGGCGGAGAAGAGGTCGCCTACGGTGTGATCGCGCTTGCCGTCACGGACGTCCTGCACGAGCCTGACCACGAAGCCGATGAAGACCGCGTAGCCGACCAGGCGAACGACCCCGGCCAGGAGCACGAGGACCCATCCGCCGGCGTTCTGGAGCAAGCCGGAGACCAGGCCGACGACGAGGAACACAGCGGCGGCGCTGCCGATCAGCGCGGCGGCATTCTGCCCGTAGATCGAGAAGGTCTCGCTGACGACATCCCCTGCGGCAACTCGCTTCGCGGGCGGGCGGGCCTCCATGCGCCGATCCTATGCAGGGCCATCGAAGCAGGTCAAGGGACGCAACCAGCCGCCGACGGGCCGATACGTCAACTATGCGTTGACGTATCGGCCCGTCGGCGGGCAAGGGTGGCTAGACCGTGGCGGCGGCCTGCTCGGACTGGCTGCTCTCGGCGGCCTTCGCCTTCGCCTCGGCCTCGGGCGTGGGCTCGTCGGCGCTGCGCGGGAGCAGCACTTCTTTGGCGATCACCAGGCGCTGGATCTGGCTGGTGCCCTCATACAGCTGCATGATCTTCGCGTCGCGCATCAGTTTCTCCACTGGGTACTCCTTGATGAAGCCGTAGCCGCCGTAGACCTGCACGGCGTCGACGGTGATCTCCATCGCCGAGTCGGCGGCGAAGCGCTTGGCCATCGAGGAGACCTTGCTGTTGCGGACGCCCTGGTCGAGCAGGACCGCGGAATTCCAGACCAGCAGGCGGGCGGCCTCGACCTTGGTCGCCATGTCGGCGATCATGAACTGGATCGCCTGGTGCATCGCGATCGG
>CAMLQY010000050.1 GCA_946482365.1 uncultured Actinomycetes bacterium | reverse complement strand
CGTCAACACATAGTTGACGTATCGGCCCGTCGGCGGGGGTTTTGGAGGGCTTGGGTTGCGGGAATGGCTGCCGCCGCCGTCGTGGCCCTGGCCTGGGCAGGCGATGGGACCGGCGCGAGTAGACCCGTGAGCGGGTTGCGCGTGAGCTTCCTCGACGTCGGCCAGGGCGACGCGATCCTGCTCCAGCCGGCCCACGCGCCTGCCCTTCTCGTCGACGGGGGCCCGCCCGGCGCCGAGATCTCGGCGAAGCTCCGCGCCGCCGGCGTCGAGAGGCTCGGGGCGGCGATACTCACCCATGAACAGTCCGACCATGCGGGCGGGATCGAGGAGCTGCTCGGGCGCTTCCCGGTGGGGAGGCTCGCCTACGCACGGATCGGTGCCGGGCTTCGCCGTGAGGCGGAGGCGGCCGGTGCCTCGCCGGTGCGGATCGCCGCCGGCGACACTCTTCGTGCCGGCCGGCTGCGGGTGGAGGTCCTCTGGCCGCCGGGCGAGCTGCTCGCGACGCCGCCGGGGGGTGCCGATCCGAACGCCCGGGCCCTGGTCCTCCTGGTTCGCTGGCACCGCTTCTCGCTGCTGCTCACCGCCGACGCCGAGGCGGAGGCGGTGCCGATCGACCCCGGCCCGGTCGACGTGCTCAAGGTCGCCCACCACGGCAGCGAAGACGCCGGCCTCGGCGCCCTTCTCGACCGCACCGACCCACGCCTGGCCGTGATCTCCGTCGGCGACGACAACCCCTACGGCCACCCGGCGCCGGCGACGCTGGCGACCCTCGCCGTGCACGGAGCCTCCACCCTGCGCACCGATCGCGACGGGACCGTCACGCTCGAAGTGGGTCGTCGGGCCCGGATCAGCACCACCGGATGAGAAAGCTCAACGAATCGTCGAGGCAAAACTAGGGTTTTGGCCGTGTGCGCTTGGGGCGGTGACTGGGCCGTCGATGAGCGTAGTAGTGGCCTCCAGGCTTCGACAGGCGCTTTCCGACACCGTGCTCGGCGCGGGCCTGGCGGGGGATGGCCTGCTGGTCCGCCTACGCAGGGCCACGATCGCCTTGCTGGCGACGGTTGCGGCGGTCGGCCTGGGCCTGACCGCTTTTGTCTCGCAGGTCGGCTGGCCAACGGTGCTCAGCGGCCCGATTCCAGCCGGTCCCGAGCCCGGCGTCGTGCAGAACGACCCGATAGCCGCGGCCCTGCCTGCCCTCTCGCAGCCCAGCACACGAGCACAGCCGTCGGTTCGGCGGCTGGCCAGGGCTCCGCTCGAGGACGCGGGAGTGGGAGCGCCGTCCGTGCGTTCCGGCTCGGAGGTCGGGTCCTCGCACCCGGCCGAAGCGCCTCCAGCCGAACCTGCTCCGCCGGCCCAGTCGCCTCCGCAGCAGGCGGAAGCACCCGATGCCGCGTCGGCGCCGGTGTCCGTCGTGGTGTCGAACCCTTCCCCCGCCAAGCCTCCTGACGTCGAAGAGACCCGTACGGTTCGCGCGTCGAAGGCCGGCCGCCCAGCTGGCAAGCAGGGCGGGAAGCGCGGTCATGGGCCGAAGGCGGCGCCACCGCCTCCACGGGCGGAGGAAGATGACGGCGAGGACCGGGAAGAGGACAAAAGCGCGCCGGGGAACGACGACCATGGATCCGGTCACGGTCACGGTCATGGTCATGGAAAGCCAGACTGGGCGGGACACTAGACTCGACCGCGATGGCCGAGGGCTTGGCAGCGCTGTACCTGATCGCCGGCACCGATGGGGCGAAGATCGACGCCACACGTGCCCGCCTGCGCGCGCGCGCCGAAGGCGGCGGCGGTGCCGGGGCGCTGGAGGTCTTTGAGCCGAGCGAGGGCAGAGGGGCCCCCGACCACGAGGCGCTGCTGGCGGCGATCCCGGCGATGTCGCTGACCGAGACGCGGCGTTACCTGCTTGCGGACGGCGTCGAGCGCTGGCGCGACAAGCAGCTCGAGGCCGTCGCCGTCGCCGTCGGCGCCCTGCCGCCCGAGCTGACCGTCGTCCTGATCGCCCGGGCCAAGGCCCCGGCGAAGTTGGTGAAGGCGGTGAAGGCGGCGGGGGGCGAGGTCCACGAGTTCGAGGCGCCGAAGGCGCGCGACATGCCGCGCCTCCTGGTCGGCGAGGCCAAGGGCCTCGGCTTCGCGCTGGAGCCGGCCGCGGCCCGCGTCCTCGTCGACCGCATGGGAGCCAACCCGGTGCGACTGCGCAACGAGCTCGGCCGCCTGGCGCTCTGGGCCGGTGAGGGCGGGCGGGTGACCGCCGCCGATCTCGACGCGATGGTCTCCGACACGTCCGAAGCCGCCGTCTGGGCCCTTTCCGACGCTTTGCTGGAGCGCGACCCGGCGAAGGCGGGCAGGCTGGCCGAGCAGCTGATCTCGCAGGGGGAGAACGTGACCGGCCTGATCTACGGCCTCGCCTCCCGGTTGCGCAAAGCCTGCGCCGCTGCCGCCCAGCTCGAGGAGGGCGTCCCGCCGAAGCAGGTCGAGTCCAGCCTCGGGATGCACCCGTATGCGGCCAAGCAGCTGGTCGCCCGCCTCAGCCGGACGAGCCTCGACGATCTCCATGAGGCGACGATCGCCCTTGCAGACCTGGAGGTTTGGTGTCGCGGTGGCGCCGACTACGGCGACGAACTGGCCTTCACGCTCGCGCTGCGCCGCGCGAGCGCCAGTGCATAGCAAGGACGCAGGGAGCCGTGGCGTGCTTTACACGCGAGCGACCGAGGACGCCGCTAGGCGCTGGCGATTCGCGCGGCGCGGGACTTCTTGCGGGCCCCTGTATTCCGGTGCAGGGCGCCCTTCTGGACGGCCTTGTCGATCTTCGAGACCAAGGCCTTGTGCTCGGCCTCGACCTTGCCGGCGTCGCCGGCCTCGGCCGCGCTTTCGAGCCGGCGGAAGTAGGTCTTCACCGTGCTCGTGAGCAGGCGGTTCTCCGTGCGCTCGCGCTCGCTGCGTAGGATCCGCTTCTTCTGTGAGGCTATGTTCGCCATGTTTCCGGCGGCCGACTATAGCGAGTGAGATAGGTATTGGAGACCCCCGAGACGCCGGACGGGCGCGACATCGAGGCGGACGCCGCGCTGCGCACCGCTGAGGCCTTCGATCCCAGCGAGGAACCTTCGCCCGAGCCCGTGCCCGGCCGGATCGCCCGCTCCACCGCGTTCTTCTCGATCGCGACCGCCGCCTCGCGGGTCGCCGGGCTGGGGCGGGAGATCGTCGCCGCCTCCTACTACGGGGTCAGCGGCCCGATGTCGGCCTTCACGATCGCCTTCCAGGTCCCAAACCTGGTCCGCGCCCTCTTCGCCGACGCGGCGCTGCAGCCGGCCTTCGTGCCGATCTTCACCGAGCAGCTGGAGAGGAAGAACTACCGCGAGGCCTTCCGGCTCGCCTCGACCCTGCTCCTCCTCGTCACCCTCGTCCTCGGCGCGATCACGGCGCTGTTCGTGCTCCTCGCGCCGGTGATCATGCCGCTCGTCGCCCCCGGCTTCGAGGGCGAGCTGCTCGACCTCACCGTCACGCTCTCCCAGGTCCTCTTCCCGATCCTGATCCTGCTCGGGATCAGCGGCGTCGTCGTCGGAGTGCTCAACAGCTACGACCGCTTCGGCGCCTTCGCGATCTCGCCGCTGTTCTGGAACCTGACGATCATCCTCCTCGTCGTCGTCCTTGCGCCGATGTTCGAGGGGGACGACCGCATCTACGCGTACGCGATCGGCATCCTCGTCGGCACCCTGGTCCAGCTGCTGATCCCGACCTTCGACCTGCGCAACACCCCGTTCAGGTTCGAGTGGAGCTTCGAGTGGCGCAACCCGGACGTGCGCCGGGTGCTGCTGCTGATGCTGCCGGTGACGATCAGCCTCGGCCTGATCAACTTCAACCTGATCGTCAACAGCCTCTTCGGCACCCTGGTCAGCGACCAGGCGCCGGCGGCGATCGACAAGGCCTTCCGCATCTACCAGCTGCCGCAGGGGATCTTCTCGGTCGCGATCGCCACGGTGCTGTTCCCGACCCTGGCCCGCTTCGCCGCCCGCGGCGAGCACGACAACCTGCGGGCGACGATGGCCAACGGGATGCGCCAGATCCTCTTCGTCCTCGTCCCCGCCGCGGCCGCGGTCCTCGTCCTCTCCGAGCCGATGGTCCGCCTCGTTTTCCAGCGCGGCGAGTTCACCCCGGAGCAGACCACCCTGGTGGCGACCGCGCTCTTCTGGTTCGCCTTCTCGCTGCCCGCCAACGGGCTGTTCCTCCTGCTCACCCGCACATTCTTCAGCCTCCAGCGGCCCTGGGTGCCGACCGGCATAGCCGCCGCCAACCTCGCCGTGACGGCTCTCGCGGCGCTCGGGCTGTACCACCTCGGCGTCGGCGGGATCGTCGCCTCGACCGCGATCGCCACGGTCGCCAGCGTCGTCGCCCAGTGCGTGATCCTGCGCCGCCTCCTCGGCGGCCTGGAGCTCGGCCGCCTGCTCGACACGGGCCTGCGGATAACAGCGGCCGCGGCAGCTCTCGCCGCCGTCAGCTTCGGCGTCTGGGACATCCTCGACGGAGCTTTGGGCCGTGGCCTGGTTGGCCAGATCATCTCGCTGGGTGTGGCGCTTGGCCTTGGTGGCCTGACCTACCTCGGGGCGGCCAAGTTGCTGCGAATCGGTGAGCTCGAGCAGATCATGCGCCTCGTGCGGCGGCGCTAGATGTTGGGCCTCGGGGAGTACCTGCTCGGGGTCCTCGAGATCGTGATCCTCGTTGGCTTTGCATGGCTTGGGGCTGCAGGGATACGCCACGCTGTGCTCGGCAGCGTCGACGGAGCACCAGCTCACCTCGCAACCGCGGTCATCGCGCTGGCCATTCTGCTCTGGGCTGGTGAGTTGTTGGGCGCGTTTGGGCTGTTCGAATCGGCGCCCTATGTGCTGTTGGTAGCTGCCATTGGACTCGGGAGCTGGGCGCTGACCCGCGGGTGGCGCGGGGGATGGGGGGGTCGAGGACGGACCGTGGACCGCCCGCAGCGCCCCCCCTTCCCCCGCGACAGGACCCGCGGCCAGTCCGTTGGAGCCTTGACCGTGATCGCCTTGGTCCTTGCGGCAGTGGCGGTCGTCCGGTTCGCACTGGAGACGAAGCCGCATCTGTCTACAGGTATGACCGGGTTTGACTCCACCTGGTACCACGGCCCTTTTGCGGCCGGGTTCTTTCAGAGTGGGGACACCTGGGACTTGCATTTCATAGCCCCGCAGTTCCTGGCCTGGTTCTATCCCGCGAACTCGGAGGTGTTCCACGGCGCCGGGATGCTGGCCTTCGACCGAGACTTGTTGTCTCCGCTGCTCAACCTTGGGTGGTTCATCGGCTGTCTGGTGGCTTGCTGGTGCATCGGGCGTCCCTATGGGGTCGCTCCCTACTCGCTGGTGCTGGGAGCTGTGGCTCTGAGCTTGCCCGCGTTGAGCGATCAGGCAGGTGAGGCGCGGAACGACATCGTCGGGATCTTCTTCCTGCTTGCGGCGGTGGCCATTGCCCTGGCCCAGCGCGAACGCAGCTCCCACCTGCCTGCCAGTGGAGCTGCGTTCGCGCTGGGCCCGGCGGCATTCGTAGGTCTCTCGGCCGGACTTGCGGCGGGGACCAAGCTCAACTTCCTGCTGCCGGCCGCAGTGCTCGTGGGAGGGATTGCGCTCATAGCTCCGGGAGGGCGTCGTTGGCGTGCGCTTGCGGCTGCAGCCCTCGCAGCCCTCGCAGGCGGCGGCTACTGGTACCTGCGCAACCTCGCCCACGCCGGCAACCCGCTGCCGTGGATCGACGACCTCGGACCGGTCTCGCTGCCGGCGCCCGACCAGGCCCTCGGCGGCCGCGAAGGGCACAGCGTGCTGGGCTACCTGACCGACGGCGCTGTCTGGTCGGACTGGTTCCTGCCGGGCCTGCACGACGGCCTCACCATGCTCTGGCCGCTGCTTCTCCTCGCCGCTTTCGCGGGTTTGGTCCTGTGTCTGGGGCGCCCTGCCGATCCCACGCTCCGGGTTGCTGGGCTGGTGGGCCTCGCCGCGGCTCTCGCCTGGCTCCTCGCCCCGACCTCCGCCTCCGGCCCCGACGGAATGCCGAGGGGCTTCGAGTCGGGCCTCCGCTACCTCGCCCCGGCTTTGGTTCTAGGTCTCGCTCTGCTCCCAGTCACTCCATCCCTTCGGCAGAGGTTCGCTCGCCTCAGCGACTCGGCGCACCTTTTCCATGTCAGGGATGGAAAACGTGCGCTTCATAGAGGTTGGCAGGTTGGGATTGGGGTGACTGGCATCGTCTTGATCGCCATCGTCGGCTATTCGGTCCAGCGGCATTACCTGGGGAGTCGCTATGCGGACCCGAGTTTCACCGCCCCCGGGCTCAACGCCGCCTTCGCTTGGGCCCAGGGAATCGAGGGCGCCCGCATCGCGACGACCAGCACCCGCCAGTACCCCCTCTTCGGCCGCGACCTCTCCAATCAGGTCGAGTTCGTCGGCGATGAGCAGCCCCACGGCGGCTTCACCGCCCCCACCACCTGCCGCCGCTGGCGACAGCTCCTCAACGAAGGCGACTACGACTACGTCGTCGCCTCCAAAGACCGCATCGAGCCCGACAGGCCCCCATACCCACCCACGACCCACTGGACAAAAGCTCCAAACGCAGCAGTGGTCCTGCGAACTCCCCCGACGGTCATCTACAAGCTCACGGGCAAGCTGGCTCCGTCCGGGTGCCGGCGCTAGCCAGTGCGCTTCTCCGGCGGGTGGCGCGGCGGCGGGGGTCCCCCATAGCGGAGACGCCGCAAGGCGTCCGAGCACATGGGGGAGGGCCGCCGCGACAGGACCCGCCGGCCATCGACCATCGGCCATACTCCGGCACCCGATGGACCACATCCGCAACTTCTCGATCATCGCCCACATCGACCACGGCAAGTCGACGCTGGCCGACCGCATCCTCGAGATCACCGGCGCCGTCGACCCGAAGAAAATGCGCGCCCAAGTGCTCGACTCGATGGACCTCGAGCGCGAGCGGGGGATCACGATCAAGGCCCAAGCCGTGCGGGTCGAGTACGTGGCCGCCGACGGCGAGACCTACCACCTGCACCTGATCGACACCCCGGGTCACGTCGACTTCTCCTATGAGGTCTCGCGCAGCCTCGCCGCCTGCGAGGGGGCGCTGCTGGTCGTCGACGCCGCCCAGGGCGTCGAGGCCCAGACCGTCGCCAACACCTACCTGGCGATCGAGAACGGGCTCGAGCTGATCCCGGTGATGAACAAGGTCGACCTGCCCGGGGCTGAACCGGAGCGGGTCGCCGGCGAAATCGCCGACCTGCTCGGCGGCGACCCAGGCGACGCGCTGCCGATCTCGGCCAAGACCGGCGAGGGCGTGGTCGACGTGCTGGAGGCGATCGTCGCACGCGTGCCACCGCCCGAGGGCGAGCCGGTCGCGGCGCCCCGGGCGCTGATCTTCGACTCCGAGTTCGACCAGTACCGCGGCGTGATCGCCTACGTGCGGATGGTCGACGGCTCCTTCCGCAAGAACGGCCGCATCCTGGCGATGCAGAACGGGACCGAGGCGGACATCGACGACATCGGCTTCTTCCGCCCCGAGATGACCGGCGTTCAAGGGATGGAGGCCGGCGACGTCGGCTACCTGATCACCGGCATCAAGGACGTCGCCAAGCTGCGCGTGGGCGACACGCTCACCGCCCTCGACCGCCCCGCGACCGAGCCGCTCGAGGGCTATCGCGAGGTCCGCCCGATGGTCTTCTGCGGGCTCTTCCCGATCGACACCGACCGCTTCGAAGACCTGCGCGAGGCGCTCGAGAAGCTGGCCCTCAACGACGCTGCGCTCTCCTGGGAGCCGGAGACCTCGGAGGCGCTCGGCTTCGGCTTCCGCTGCGGCTTCCTCGGCCTCCTCCACATGGAGATCGTGCGCGAGCGGCTGGAGCGCGAGTACGACCTCGACCTGCTGGCGACCACGCCCAACGTGCGCTACCAGGTGCACCTGGTAAACGGCGAGGAGATCGAGGTGCGCAGCCCGACCGAGCTGCCCGACCCCGGCTCGATCGAGACGATCGAAGAGCCCTACATCCGCGCCACGGTCATCTGCCCCTCCGAGCAGGTCGGCGCCGTGATGGAGCTCTGCCAGTCGCGCCGCGGCACCCACGTCGACATGCACTACCTCAGCCCGGTGCGCGTCCAGATCCGCTACGACATGCCGCTGGCGGAGATCGTCCTCGACTTCTTCGACCTGCTCAAGTCCTCGACCCGCGGCTACGCCT
>CAMLQY010000049.1 GCA_946482365.1 uncultured Actinomycetes bacterium | reverse complement strand
GTAGCCGTCCTCGTGGGCGTTGAAGCTGGCCTTGACCAGGCGCAGGGCGAAGGGGGAGAGAGCGAGCATCTCGCGACACCAGGCGACGGTCTCCTCCTCGAGGCGGTCGAGGGGGACGACCGCGTTGACCAGGCCCATCCGCTCGGCCTCGCCGGCGTCGTACTGGCGGCAGAGCAACCAGAGCTCCTTCGCCCTCTTGGTGCCGACGAGGTCGCGCAGCAGCGAGGCGCCAAAGCCCCCGTCCCAGGACCCGACCCGCGGGCCGGTCTGCCCGAACCAGGCGTTGTCGGCGGCGATCGTCAGGTCGCAGCAGAGATGGAGGACGTGGCCCCCGCCGATCGCGTACCCGGCCACCATCGCGACCACGGGCTTCGGCAGCCGCCGCATCTGCACCTGGAGGTCGGTGACGTGGAAGCGGCCCAGGGAGGTGCCCTCGGCGACGTAGCCGGTGTCGCCGCGGACCTGCTGGTCGCCGCCCGAGCAGAACGCCCGTGTCCCCTCGCCGGTGAGGATCACCGCTCCGACTTCGGTGTCCTCCCGGGCGAGCTCGAACGCGGCCGAGATCTCGACCAGCGTCTGCGGCCGGAAGGCGTTGAGCACGTCGGGCCGGTCGATCGTGATCTTCGCGATCCCGTCGGCCTTCTCGTAGCGGATGTCGCCGTACTCGCCGGCGCTCTCCCACTCGATCGGCGCGTAGAGGTCGTCTTGGGGCGGGGCTTCCTTGTGGCGTTTGGGCATGATGGGCACGATATCCCCCCTATGAAGCTCGACAACTGGCTCGCCCAGAGATCGCAGAGCTGTCCCGACCGGACCGCGCTGATCGCGGACGGGTCCGAGGTCACCTACGCGGAGCTGGAGGCCGAGGCGACCTGGGTGGCGCGGCGGCTCGCGGCCCAGGGCGTGCGGCGCGGATCGGTTGCCGCCTTGACGATGCACCCTCGCCGGGAGCAGGTCGTCCTCGTCCACGCGCTGATGAAGCTCGGGGCGGTGCTGCTGCCGCTCAGCCCCAGGCTTTCCGCCGAGGAGCACGCGGCCGTGATCGCGGTCGAGGAACCGGCGATCGACCTCGACGACGCCGGCGAGCTGACCCAGACCGAGGCCGACATGCCGCTGCTCGGCGAGCACGACATGGACGACCTCGCCTGCAAGGTGATGACGAGCGGCAGCACCGGCGCCCCCGACCCGATCGGGCTCACCTACGGCAACTTCCTCTGGAGCGGCGTCGCCTCGGCCTTCAACATCGGGGTCGAGCCCGAGGACCGCTGGCTCTGCTGCCTGCCGCTCAGCCACATCTCGGGGCTTGGGATCGTGATGCGCTCCGTCATCTACGGCACGACGGCAGTGGTCCACGACGGCTTCGAGGTCGATCGCGTGGCGGATGCCCTGGCGCGCGAGCGGATCTCCGTCGTCTCCCTGGTGACGACGATGCTGACGCGGCTGCTCGACGCCGGGGCCGACCTCTCCGGCCCGCGCGCGATCCTGGTCGGCGGCGGCCCTGTGCCGGAGGACGCGCTGGAGGAGGCGATCGGAGGCGGCGCGACGGTCGTGCAGACATATGGCCTGACCGAGGCCTGCTCGCAGGTGACGACCCTCGCCCCGGCCGACGCGAAACGCAAGCTCGGCTCCGCCGGGCGACCGCTGCTGACGACCCACCTACGCATCCAGGAGGGCGAGATCCTGGTCCAGGGGCCCACGGTTGCCCCCGGCCGCGCCGACGCCGACGGCTGGCTGCACACCGGCGACCTCGGTCGCATCGACCAGGAGGGCTTCCTCTACGTCGAAGACAGGATGGACGACCTGATCCTTAGCGGCGGCGAGAACGTGATGCCGGTCGAGGTCGAGAAGGTGCTGCTGCGACACCCCGAGGTCGTCGACGCCGCCGTGGTCGGGCGCGAGGACCCGGAGTGGCAGCAGGCGGTGACGGCGGTCGTCGTGCTCGAGGACGGCTCCGAGGTGACGCCGGACGATCTGCGACGCCACTGCGCCCAGTCGCTGGCCGGCTTCAAGGTGCCGAAGCGCGTGGAGCTCGCTGCGGCGCTGCCGCGCACCTCGTCCGGCAAGCTGATCAGGCGAGCCCTCCGCTAGAGTCGCGCGCCTATGGCTCAAGACAACCCTCAAGACATTTTCTACGACTCAGACGCCGACCTCTCGCTGCTCGCGGGCAAGACGGTCGCCATCCTCGGCTACGGCTCCCAGGGCCATGCCCACGCCCTCAACCTGAAGGACTCCGGCGTCGACGTCGTCGTCGGCCTTCGCCCCGACTCCTCCAGCCGCGCCAAGGCGGAGGAGGCCGGCCTCGAGGTGCTCGACGTCGCCGACGCCGCCAGCCGCGGCGACGCGGTGATGGTCCTGCTGCCCGACGAGAAGCAGGCGGAGGTCTGGGAGAGCGAAATCGCCGACGGCATCGCCCCCGGCAACCTGCTGCTCTTCGCCCACGGCTTCTCCATCCACTTCGAGCAGATCGCCCCCCCGTCCGGCGTCGACGTCGGCATGGTCGCGCCGAAGGGGCCGGGCCACCTCGTCCGCCGCCAGTACGAGGAAGGCAACGGGGTGCCCTGCCTGATGGCCGTCCACCAGGACGCCAGCGGCGACGCCCACGGCCTCGTCCTCGCCTACGCCTCGGCGATCGGCGGCGGCCGCGCCGCGGTGATCGAGACGTCCTTCAAGGACGAGTGCGAGACCGACCTCTTCGGCGAGCAGGCCGTCCTCTGCGGCGGCGCCTCAGAGCTGGTCCGGGCCGGCTTCGAGACCCTGGTCGAGGCCGGCTACGACCCGCGCCTCGCCTACTTCGAGTGCCTGCACGAGCTGAAGCTGATCGCCGACCTGATGTACGAGAAGGGCATCCAGGGGATGCGCTACTCGATCTCGAACACGGCCGAGTACGGCGACATGACCCGCGGCAAGCGCGTCATCGGCGAGGAGTCCCGCGCGGCGATGAAGGAGATCCTCGGCGAGATCCAGTCGGGCGAGTTCGCCCGCGAGTGGATCGCCGAGAACCGCGCCGGCGGCGAGAACCTCTCCCGCATGCGCGAGGAGGGCAAGGGCCACCAGGTCGAGAAGGTCGGTGGCGACCTCCGCGACATGATGCCTTGGGTGGATCAGGAGTTCTAGGGCTCCCTAACGCCGGATCTCGCCTTCGGGTTGCCGGCCGTCGCGGCCGACATAGCCGTCCTTGCCGCCGACGACAACGTAGACGGCGTCTTCCGAGTCGCTGAGGTTCCTGATCTTGCGCACGGTGGCGGCGTCGACCCAGGCCAGGCCGCCGGGCTCCAGCTCGTGGCTCGAGCCGTCGCCGAACTCGATCTCGATCCGGCCGCTGTGCAGGAAGTAGAGCTCCTCCTGCTCGTCGTGGTAGTGGCGGCCGGTCTCGTAGGAGGGGGGCAGGACGATCGCGTTGGCGCCGAAGGCGGTGAGGCCGAGCGGCTTGCGGATCTTGCGGAAGCCCGGCCCGTCGCCGAGGTCGCTGAGGTTGGCGACCGCGTAGCCGTCGCCCTTGGTGACTGAGTGCTCCGTGGTCTCGCTCATGCCGGGCAGCCTAATAACCTGTCGCCTCCCGTGACCGCCTCGACTGCCTTCGCCCAGATACCTGCCGAGCTCAAGCCCGCCGACGGCCGCTTCGGCTGCGGGCCCTCGAAGGTGCGCCCGGAGGCGCTGGCGAGGCTGGCGGAGCAGTCGAAGCTGATGGGGACCTCGCACCGCCAGAAGCCGGTTCGCGACCTGGTCGGGCGCGTCCGCTCGGGTCTCGGCGAGCTCTTCTCGCTGCCCGACGGCTATGAGATCGCGCTCGGCAACGGCGGCACCACCGCCTTCTGGGACGCCGCCGCGGCCTGGCTCGTGCGCGGGCGCGCCCTGCACCTCGCCTACGGGGAGTTCTCCCAGAAGTTCGCCAAGGTGACGGCGGGCGCGCCCTTCCTCGCCGACCCGGTCGTGGTCGAGGCGGAGCCCGGCGACGCCCCGGTGCCGAGCGCCGACCCGGCGGCCGACGTGATCGCCTGGGCGCACAACGAGACCTCGACCGGCGTCATGGTCCCGGTCGAGCGCCCCGCCGGTGCCGGCGACGCGCTGGTTCTGGTCGACGCCACCTCGGGGGCCGGCGGCCTGCCCGCGGACGTGAGCCAGGCCGACGCCTACTACTTCGCACCGCAGAAGGCCTTCGGCGCCGACGGCGGCCTCTGGCTCGCCCTGCTCAGCCCGGCTGCGATCGAGCGGATCGGGCAGCTCGACGGTGCCGCGGGACGCTGGCAGCCCGCCTTCCTCTCCCTGCAGACAGCCCTGGAGAACTCGCGCAAGGAGCAGACCTACAACACGCCCGCCCTGGCAACGCTCCTCCTCCTCGCCGACCAGGTCGAGTGGATGCTGGAGGGAGGCGGCCTGGACTGGTGCGTGCAGCGCACCTCGGCTTCCTCGGGGCATCTCTACGGCTGGGCCGAGCGTGCCGGCTTCGCCTCCCCCTTCGTCGCCGACCCGGCCAAGCGCTCGCTGGTGGTCGGAACGATCGACTTCGACGAGGGGGTCGACGCCGCCGCGATCGCGGCGGCCCTGCGTGCCAACGGCATCGTCGACGTCGAGCCCTACCGTAAGCTCGGCCGCAACCAGCTGCGGATCGGCATGTTTCCCTCGGTCGAGCCGGCTGACGTCGAAGCGCTTACGGCGTGCATCGACTGGGTTATCGAGAACGCGGAGGGGGTTCGCTCGTGAAGGTCCTGGTCAAGGAGAAGATCGCCGACTCCGGCGTCGAGCTGCTGCGCGAGAACTTCGAGGTCGACCTCGGGCTGGAGATGTCCGACGAGGAGCTCGCGGAGAAGATCGCCGGCTACGACGCGATCCTGATCCGCTCGGCGACCAAGCTGACCGCCGACCTGATCGAGCGCGCCTCCAACCTCAAGGTGATCGGCCGCGCCGGCACCGGCGTCGACAACGTCGACATCGCCGCCGCCACCCGCCGCGGGATCGTCGTCGCAAACGCACCCGAATCCAACTCCGTCGCCGCCGCCGAGCACACCCTCGCCCTCGCCCTGGCGCTCTTTCGCAACGTGCCGCAGGCCCACGGCGCGCTCGTCGACGGGCGCTGGGACCGGGCCAAGTACAAGGGCGCCGAGCTCTACGGCAAGACGATCGGGATCGTCGGCTTCGGCCGCATCGGCCAGCTCGTCGCCAAGCGCGCCCAGGGGTTCGAGATGGACGTGATCGCCTTCGACAAGTTCGTCTCGGCCGAGCGCTTCCGCGAGCTCGGGGTCGAGGGCGCCGGCAGCATCGAGGAGCTCTTCGAGCGTGCCGACGTCATCACCGTCCACGTCCCGAAGACGCCGGAGACCGTGAACATGGTCAATGCCGAGGCGATCGCGGCGATGAAGCCGGGCGTGCGGATCGTCAACTGCGCCCGCGGCGAGCTGGTCGACCTCGACGCCCTCCTCGACGGGCTGGAGTCGGGCAGGGTCGGCGGCGCGGCGCTCGACGTGTTCCCCTCCGAGCCCTTCACCGAGCACCCGGTCTTCTCCCGCGGCGACGTCGTCGTCACGCCGCACCTCGGCGCCTCCACGGCGGAGGCGCAGGACCGGGCCGGCATCGTCACCGCCGAGCAGGTGACGGCGGCGCTGACCGGTGCGGTCGTCACCAACGCGGTCAACATCGCCGCCGTGCGTCCCGAGGAAATGGAGGCGCTGGCGCCCTTCGTGCCGCTCTGCGAAAAGCTCGGCCGGCTTGCGGAGGGGCTGGCCCAGGGGTCGGTCGACCGGGTCTCGGTCGAGTTCCGGGGCAGGCTGGCCCAGTACGACACGCGGCTGCTGGGTATCGGCGTCCTCGTCGGGATCCTCACGGGGCACACCGAGGAGCCGGTCAACCTGGTCAATGCTCCGCAGATGGCTGAGGAACGCGGCATCGAGCTGGTCGAGACGAAGGAGTCGAGCTCCGAGGACTTCACCGAGCTGGTGACCGTCTCGCTTCGCTCGGGCGGCGACGAGGTCGAGGTGGCCGGCACGGGCGTCGGCCCACGCAACGAGCCCTACCTCGTCTCGGTCTGGCGCGAGAGCTTCTACCTTCCCCTCGCCGAGCACATCGCCGTCTTCCGCTATGCCGACCGGCCGGGGATGATCGGCAGGGTCGGCACCGTGTTCGGCGAGGAGGGGGTCAACATCGTCTCGGCCGCCGTCGGCGCCGAGGAGGACGGGGAGCGGGCGGTGATGGCGCTTACCACCGACGCCGCGGTCAACGAGGGCACGATCGGCCGGATCTTGGAGCTGGACGGTTTCTCCGTCGGCCGCGCGGTCGACCTCTAACGTCGGCAGGCCAAGCAGAGCCAGGACGCAGGGAGCGTGGCGTGCTTTTGCACGCGAGCGACCGAGGACGCCGCTATGCGCCGGTCTGGCGGCGTTAGAGTTGCGCCGGTGAAGGCGCTGGTGCAAACGAGGAACGGCGGGCCGGAGGTGCTGCAGGTCCAGGAGCGGCCCGATCCCCCCGTCGGCCCCGGCGAGGTCCGGATCGCCGTAAAGGCGGCCGGGATCAACTTCGCCGACACGATGGCGCGGATGGGCCTCTACCCCGACGCCCCCAAGCCGCCCTGCGTGATGGGCTACGAGGTGGCGGGCACGGTCGAGACGGTGGGGGAGGGTGTGAGCGAGCACGCGGTCGGCGATCGGGTCGTCGCCGGCACCCGCTTCGGCGGCCAGGCGGAGCTCGTCACGGTCCCCGCCGAGCAGGCGCTGCCGCTTCCCGAGCGCCTCAGCTTCGAGCAGGGCGCCGCGTTCCCGGTCAACTACGGCACCGCCTACGCGGCCCTCGTCCTGATGGGCAGCTTGCGCGAGGGGTCCCGGGTCCTGATCCACGCAGCCGCGGGCGGCGTCGGGATCTCGGCCACGCAGCTCGCTCGCAACGCCGGCGCGGAGATCTTCGGCACTGCTTCGCCCTCCAAGCACGACGCGATCCGCGCTCAGGGGGTCGACCACCCGATCGACTACCGCAACCTCGACTTCGAGGCCGAGACGATGCGCCTCACCGGCGGCGAGGGCGTCGACCTGATCGTCGACGCGCTCGGCCCGACCTCGTTCCGCAAGGACTACCGGCTGCTGCGTCCCGGCGGGCGGCTCGTCATGTACGGGCTCTCGGAGGTGACGAACGAAAGCGGCCGCGACCTTCCGGCGATGCTGAAGGGCCTCTTCAAGATGCCGACGGCGACGGTGCCGTGGTGGAAGAGCCTGGCGATGATGAACGAGAACAAAGGCGTCTTCGGCCTCAACATGCTCAAGTGGTGGGAACGCGAGGGCGACCTCGACCGGGTCACCCAGCCGCTGATGGCCGACCTCGAGGCCGGCCGCCTCGAGCCCGTCGTCGCCGAGTCGTTCTCCTTCGAGCGGGCGGGCGACGCCCACCGGTTCATCGCCGAGCGCCGCAACGTCGGCAAGGTCGTGTTGTTTCCAGGGTAGGCGTTTCGTCCCGGGACGAAGGTTTCTGCGATGAACAAGAAGATTGCCATCTTGCTCGCTGTGCTGGCGGTTGGGACCGCGCCGCTCGCGCGCGCCGAAACGCCCGCCGAGCCGACCACCTACACGGTCGTCCTGGCGGGGGGCGCGACGGAGAACTCGATGCAGATCTGGCTCACCCCCGACGGCTACAGCTACGTGATCGACTCCGCCGCTCCCCTGGAAGTCGGCGGGACGGTTTGCCACAACGCGCCCGACAACCCGAATCAGCTGATCTGCCAGGCGCCGCTGGTCGCCGGCTTCGAAGTCCACGGAGGCCCAGGGAAGGACTCCGTGCTGGTGACCCGGACGGTCGAGGTGCCGGTGACGATGCGGGGTGGGCCGGGCAGGGACTCGCTGATCGGCGGCGGAGGATCCGACAAGCTGATCGGCGGCGAGGGCGGTGACAGCCTCTTCGGCCGCGCGGGGGACGACGCCCTCTTCGGCGGCCCCGGCAAGGACGCCCTCTTCGGCGGTCCGGGGAACGACGCCCTCTGGGGCGGTCCCGGTCGCGACGAGCTGCGTCCGGGCAGTGGCAACGACAGCCTGCGCGAAGGGGCCCAGTAGAGGCTGCGTAGCCCGGATTTGCCCTGCGGCGTGATCTGCTTTCGCTACTGACGGCCCGCATCCGCTCTGGGAATCCTTCCCGGGCTGCGCTAAGCTGCCCTGACGAATGACGCACCGGCTCGACAGCCTGGCGCTCCTCCTTCTCCTCCCCCTTCGGGGGGAATAGCGCTGGGCGGCGCGATAGCCGCGAGAGACAAGGTCATTCGAACGAGGTAGAGAAGGAGAAGGAACAGTGTCACCAGCAGACGACCCGAACCGCGTCCACATCTTCGACACGACGCTGCGCGACGGGGAGCAGTCGCCCGGCATCTCGCTGAACACGGCGGAGAAGGTCGAGATCGCGCAGCAGCTGGCGCGTCTCGGCGTCGACGTGATCGAGGCCGGTTTCCCGATCACCTCGCCGGGCGACTTCGAGGCCGTCGAGGCGATCGCCCGCAGCGTCGAAGGGCCGACCATTTGCGGCCTGGCCCGTACCCACAAGGCCGACATCGACGCGGCCTGGGGGGCGATCAAGGACTCGCAGCGGCCCCGCATCCACACCTTCATCTCGACCTCCGACATCCACATCGAGCACCAGCTGCAGACCGACCGCGAGGACGTCAAGGGGCAGGCCCGGGCGGCGGTAGTGCTGGCCAAGTCCTACTGCGACGACGTCGAGTTCTCGCCGATGGACGCCACCCGGGCCGACGTCGAGTTCACCGCCGAGGTCTGCGCGATCGCGGTCGAGGAGGGTGCCACCGTGGTCAACATCCCCGACACCGTCGGCTACACCACGCCGGAGGAGTACGCGGACTACTTCCGCCGTCTCTACGAGTTGGTCCCGGCCCTGCGCGGCGTCGAGACGTCGGTCCACTGCCACGACGACCTGGGCCTGGCCGTCGCCAACTCCTATGCCGGCGTCCTAGCCGGGGCGCGGCAGGTCGAGTGCGCGGTCAACGGGATCGGCGAGCGCGCGGGCAACTGCTCGCTGGAGGAGATCGTGATGCTGGTCCGCACCCGCGAGGACGTGCACGGCCTGAGCACCGGGGTCAACACCCGTGAGCTGGCTCGCACCAGCCGCATGGTCTCGCGCCTCACCGGCTACGCGATCCAGCCCAACAAGGCCGTCGTCGGCCGCAACGCCTTCGCCCACGAGTCCGGGATCCACCAGGACGGCGTGCTGAAGGAGCGCACCACCTACGAGATCATGGACGCGACCGAAGTCGGCCTGGAGTCGAACTCGATCGTCCTCGGCAAGCACTCCGGCCGCCACGC
>CAMLQY010000048.1 GCA_946482365.1 uncultured Actinomycetes bacterium | reverse complement strand
TGGGACGAGCCGACCCTGGTCAGCTTCCTGATCGTCTTCCTGATGTACGCGACCTACTATCCCTTCCGCTACGCGATCGAGGACCCCGAGCGCCAGGCCCGCTACGCCTCGGTCTTCGCCGTCGCCGCGGGCGCCTTCGTGCCGCTCAACTTCATGGCGGTGCGGCTGGCCGAGAGCCTCGTCCACCCGCGCGTCTTCGCCACGACCAACGGCGGGCTGCCGGGCTCGATGATGCTGACCTTCCTCGCCTGCCTGCTGGCGATGGCGCTGCTCTGGGTGACCCTCGTGAAGCTCGAGCTGACCGCGAAGAGCGCCTCGGGGCAGCTGAAGCGGCTGCGCCGCGCCCTCGACGCCCCGGCCGGCGGCGCGGGCTCGCGGATCGCCCCGGAGGTGAGCTAGTGGCCCATCCACTAGTGGACTTCCTGCCGCTCGCCGCTCCCGCCCTGCCGCTCGACGAGGCCGGCCGCTACGTCGCCGGCGCCTACGTCGTCTTCCTCGTCCTGCTCGTCGTCTACGTCTCGATCATGGCGGCGAAACTGCAGCGGATGGAGCGGGAGCTGCGGGAGCTGGCGAGATTTGCCGAGCAGCGCAGCGGCGAGCCGGCTTCCGCGGAGCGCGAGGAGGTGAGCGCCTGATGTCTGAGCTGCTCGCCCTCGGCGTCTCGCACAAGACCGCCCCGCTCGACCTGCGCGAGCGCCTCTCGCTGACCGAGGGTCGCGCGGCGGGAGCGCTGCGCGACCTCACCGACGTCGCCGGCATCCACGAGGCGGCGGCGATCTCGACCTGCAACCGCACCGAGCTCTACCTCGTCGTCTCCGACCCGGTCGAGGCCGAGTCGACGGCGCTCGGCGTGCTCACCCGCCAGGCCGAGCTCCGCCCCACCGAGCTTCTCGGCCACCTCTACTCGCTGCGCTCCGGCGAGGCCGTCCGCCATCTCTTCCGCGTCACCGCCGGGCTCGACTCGATGATCGTCGGCGAGGCCGAGATCCAGGGCCAGGTGAAGCGCGCCTACGAGCTGGCCCTGGTCGAGGGAGCCACCGGCCCGATCCTCAACCGCCTCTTCCGCGGTGCCCTGACCGCCGGGGGGCGGGCCCGCGAGGAGACCGGGATCAGCGAGAAGAACGTCTCGATTCCCTCGGTCGCCGTCGACCTGGCGCGGCGCACCCTCGGCGACCTCGCCGAGCGGCGCGTGCTGGTGATCGGAGCCGGCGAGACCGCCGAGCTGGTCGCCCGCGCCCTGGTCCGCCGCGGGGTCGCCACCGTCTTCGTCGCCAACCGCCACTACGACCGGGCGATCGGGCTCGCCCAGCGCTTCGAGGGCAACGCGGTCCGCTTCGAGGAGCTTCCCGAGCAGCTCGAGCAGGCCGACATCGTCGTCTCCGCGACCAACTCGCCCCACCACATCGTCGAGCGCGATGAGCTCGAGCACGTGATGGGGCTGCGCGAGGGCCGGCCCCTTCTCCTGGTCGACATCGCGGTGCCGCGCGACATTGAGCCGAACTGCCGCGAGATCGCCGGCGTCAGCCTCCACGACATCGACGACGTCCAGCAGATAGTCGCCCGCAACACCGGTGGCCGTGAGGCCGAGGCGAGGCGGGCGGAGCGGCTGCTCGACGCCGAGCAGGACCGCTTCGAGCGCTGGCTCTCCTCGCTCGAGGTGGTGCCGACGATCACGGCGCTGCGCGAGCGCGCCGACGAGATCGTGCGCCGGGTCCTCACCGAGAACGACCCTCGCTGGGAGAGCCTCGGCGAGGCCGACAGGGAGCGGGTGAACGCGATGGCGAAGGCGGTCGCCTCACGGCTCCTGCACGAGCCGACCCTGCGGATGAAGCGCTCGGCCGGGAGCGACGAGGCCTACCTCTACGTCAGCGCCCTTCGCGAGCTGTTCGGGCTGGATGCTGAGACTGAGCCGGAGGGGGAAGGTGCGAGCAACGTGACCGAGCTTCGGAGAGCCGATCCCGGTAGGGGTTCCACTTAACTTTTTCGAGCTGCGTCGTGGTACTGACAATGGCCACTCGCGAAAAAGTACAAGACGTTCCACCCCTACCGGGATCGGCTCGCTGATGCTCCGAATTGCCACTCGCAACAGCGCACTCGCAATCGCACAGTCCCGGCAAGTCGCCGAGATGCTTGGGGGTGCCGAGCTGGTCGAGGTCTCCTCGGACGGCGAGCCGGGGGACAAGGCGCGCTTCGTGCGCGGGGTTGAGAGGGCGCTGCTCGACGGCGAGGCGGACGTCGGGGTCCACTCGGCGAAGGACGTGCCGGCCGAGCTGACCGAGGGGCTCGCGATCGGCGCGGTACCTGAGCGCGAGGACCCCGCCGACGCGTGGATCGGCGCCGGCGACTCGCTCGAGGACGTCCCCGAGGGAGCCAAAGTCGGCACCGCTAGCCTGCGCCGTCGCGCCCAGTTGCTCGCGTCCCGGCCCGACCTCGACGTAGGCGAGTTGCACGGCAACGTCGATACCCGGTTGCGCAAGCTGGCCGAGGGGGAGTTCGACGCGATCGTGCTTGCCGTCGCCGGCCTGCGGCGGCTGGGACGCGATAGCGAGATCGCCTTTGCACTGTCAAGCCAGACGATGACGCCAGCGGCGGGCCAGGGCGCGCTGTTGCTGCAGACCCGCGACGGCGATGACGAGGTGTTGCAAGCCGTCGAACCGATCAACGACGGCATCGCCCTGCGCGAGCTGACCGCGGAGCGCATCGTCGTTTCGCTGCTGGGCGCAACCTGCAACAGCCCCCTGGGCGTGCACGCAAAAATCGACCCAACCTCCAGCCAGCTGCGCATCGATGCCTTCGTCGGCCTCTCGGACGGCAGCGAGTGGCTTCGCGACCGGATCGATGGCAACTCGGCTGAGCCGACCCTGCTCGGCGCCGAACTTGCCCAGCGACTCCTCGTCACCGGCGCCCGCGACATCCTCGACCGGGCGGAGGCAATGGCCCAGTGACCGTTCCGGTGCGCTTTATCCACGTATTCCGGGGGAAAGGCGCACCGGAATGATTGCGCGCCCCGGTGTCGTCTACCTGGTCGGTGCCGGACCCGGCGACCCCGGCCTGATGACGGCGCGAGCGCTGGAGCTGATCGGCTCGGCCGACGCGATCTTCTACGACCGGCTGATCCCGCCGGGGGCGCTCGACGGGGCGCGCGAGGACGCCGAGCTCGTCTACGTCGGCAAGGCGCCGGACCGTCCCTCGATGTCGCAGGAGGAGATCGGCGCGAGGTTGGTCGAGGCGGGGCTGAGCGGCAAGAGCGTCGTGCGGCTGAAGGGCGGCGACCCGTTCGTCTTCGGACGGGGCGGCGAGGAGGGGGAAGCGCTGCGCGAGGCCGGGGTCGAGTTCGAGGTGGTTCCGGGGGTGACGGCAGGAGTTGCCGCCACCGCCTACGCGGGCATCCCGGTCACCCACCGCGACGACGCCTCCGCGGTCGCCTTCGTCACCGGCCACGAGGACCCCGGCAAGGAGGAGAGCGCGCTCGACTGGGACGCGCTCGCGCGCTTCCCCGGCACGCTCGTCTTCTACATGGGCGTCAAGCGTCTCGCCGCCAACGCGGCGGCGCTGGTCGAGGCGGGGCGGGGCGCGGAGGAGCCGGCGGCCGCGGTTGAACGGGGAACGATGGAGGGACAGCGCACCGTGATCGCCACCCTCGGCACGCTTGCCGAGGCGGTCGAGCGCGAGGGTGTCGCCGCCCCGGCCCTGATCGTCGTCGGTCCCGTCGTCGAGCGGCGCGAATCGCTCGCCTGGCTCGAGCGCCGGCCCCTGTTCGGCCGCCGGGTGATCGTCACCCGCGCCCGCGCGCAGGCGAGCGGCCTGGCGGCGACGTTGCGCGACCTCGGGGCCGAGGTGGTCGAGCTGCCGGCGATCCGGGTCGAGCCGCGAATCGAGAGCGAGGAGGTGCGCGGCGCCGTCGACTCGATTCGCGAGTACGCCCTGGTCTGCCTGACCAGCCCCAACGGCGTGCGGCTTCTGTTCGAGGCCCTGCGCGGGGCCGGCCTCGACGCGCGCGCCCTCGCTGGCGCGACGGTGGCTGCGATCGGCCCCGGCACCGCGAGGGCGCTCGCCGCGAACGGAGTCGTGGCCGACGTCGTCCCGGAGAGGTTCGTCGCCGAGGCGCTGGTGGAAGCGCTCGCCGGGATCGACGTCGCAGGGCGCAAGGTCCTGGTCGCCCGCGCCGCCGAGGCCCGCGGCGTCCTCCCCGACGCCCTGCGCAAGCGCGGTGCCGAGGTCGACGTCGTCTCCCTCTACGAGACGGTTCGAGAGCAGCCCTCCGACGAGGCGATCGAGGCGGCCCGGGACGCCGACTACGTCACCTTCACCTCCTCCTCGACCGTGCGCAACCTGACCGAGGCGCTCGGCGACCGCTTCCCGGGCAGCGCCCGAGTCGTCTCGATCGGCCCGGTCACCAGCGAAGCCGCCCGCGAAGCCGGCCTGGAGATCCACATCGAAGCCGAGCGCCACGACGTCGACGGCCTCCTCGCCGTCCTCCTCGCCGACGCCGCCAACCGCTGACTTCGTCGTTTCCGGTGCATACGGACGGGAAAAGGCGAAGTCACGAGGGGGAGGTGGCCTTCGGGGTGCCCCACCGGCATTACGTCGTCACAAACTCGACCAACGATCGGGCGCGGGAGCTGGCCGAGGGCGGGGCGCCGGGCGGGACTGTCGTCACGGCCCGCGAACAGACGGCCGGGCGGGGGCGCCAGGGCCGTGTCTGGACCGCGCCCGGGGGCAGGGCGCTGCTCTACTCGGCGATCCTCCGCCCCCTCGACGAGCGCCACCTGCTGCTGCCGCTCTCCGTCCCGCTCGCCGTCTGCACCGCGGCCGAGGCGCTGCGTCCCGGCATCGAGTGCCAGGTCAAGTGGCCCAACGACGTCTGGCTCGAGCAACACAAGCTCTCCGGAATCCTGATCGAGGCGAGGCCACAAGACGGCTGGGCCGTGATCGGCATAGGACTCAACCTCTCCATAGCTCCCGATGAGTTCCCCTCTGACCTCCGTCACCCGGCGACTTCCCTCTTCGGCGCAACGACGGAGACTCGGGGGGAGTCCCGCCGGAGCCTCCCCGCTGTTGCTCCGCCGGGACTCCCCCCGAGTCTCCCCACCGCTGCGCAAGTCCTAAGCCGCCATCTAGACCGCTGGGTCTGGGCCGCCGAGGACGAAGTCCTGACCGAGTGGCGGCGCCGCGACGCGCTGCGCGGGCGCGAGATCAGCTGGGAGGACGGCTCAGGAGTCGCCGACGGAATCGACGACCGCGGCAACCTCGTCGTCGCCGTTGCCGGAGGGGGTCGCGTCAGCCTCGGCGCGGGAGAGGTCCAGCTCCGCATCTGAGCTCCCGTTCGACTCGGCGTCCCGGTCGCGACCCGAGTCCTTTTTCGCGCCGCCTCGCCTCGCCTCGCCGCCCTTCTTGGGCGACCGTTTCTTGTTCGGGCGCTTGCGCCGTTTGCCGCCCTTGGGGAAGTTGCGCAGCAGCTCCCGCGCGATCGCCGAGGGTTTGCGGGCCATCCGCATGCGGGCGCCGCGCAGGACCTCTTCGCCCTCCGGCGTGTGCGAGACCGAGGCGGCGAGCAGCGCCACCGCCAGGCGCCGGTCCTGTTTGCGCGCGGCGTGGACCAGCCGGCGCGCGTTGCGGCCGTGCGCGCGGCCGGAGGAGTTGACGAGCAGGCCGAGCAGCCGCTTGGTCTCCGGCCAGCGCTGCACCGCATACTCTTCGTGCAGCTCGCGGGTGTAGGAGGCGAGGCGCCAGACCCAGGCCTGTGCCTGGTCGCGGCGGCCGATCCGTTTGTCGACCAGCGCCTGCAGCAGCGTTTTCGTCCCCGCGCGGCGGTCGTCCCGGGTCCAGGTGCCGACGATGTCGATCGCGTCGTCGAAGGCCTCGGGGTCGCCCAGGTCGGCGATCTCGCTCAGCGCTTTCAGTTTCAGCTGCGAGTTGCGGTTGCGCTGCACGCAGGTGAGCAGGAAGCGGCGGCGCAGCTCGGTCGAGCGCGAAGCCTGGAGGATCGCCCGTGCCCGGCGCCATCCCTGCGGGTTCACCCGCGCTCCGGCCAGCGCCGCCCAGGCGTGCTGCTCGGCGTGGTCGAGGTTGTCGACGGCAATCCGCCACATCTCGCGTTCGAGCACGTGCATGCGGCGTTCCTCGCTGTCGGAGACGGGGACGATCCGCCGCTCGACCCGGATCCGCCGCCCGCGCGCACGGCGCACGGGGCCGATCACGATCGCGCCGCCGCGGTAGACGTCGCGATCGAGCAGGCTGTGCAGGGTGACGATCGCCTCGTCGTGGGTCGTCGCCGGATGGACGAAGTCGATCACCAGGCCGGCCTCCTTGCCCGGCGCGCGCCGGGTGACGCGGCCGACCCGCTGCTGGTAGATCCGCCGCGAGGCGGTCGGCGCCAGGTGCATGCAGAGCGTCGCCCGCGGCGAGTTCCAGCCCTCGGCGAGCAGCATCGCATTGCAGAGGACGTCGACCTCGCCCCGCTCGAAGCCGGCGAGGATCTCCGCCAGTTCGCGCTTCGGCGTCTCCCCGGAGACGGCACGGGCGGCGATGCCGGCGTCCTGCAGCGCCCGGGCGACGTTCTTCGCGTGCTGCACGCCGGCCGTGTAGAGGACGCCCGGCATCCCGGCGAAGCGCGTTTTGTAGAGGTCGGCGATCGCCACGTTGAAGGGCTCCTGGTCCAGCAGCGCAGCCAGCTCCTCCTGGTCGAAGTCCTGGTCGACCTCGCCTTTGCGCAGCGGCACCTTGGCGATCGTCCGCACCCCCGGGCCGGGCGGGATGCGCATGCAGCGCAGGGGCGAGATCACGCCGCGGCGCGCCGCCTGGATCAGGTCGAAGCGGGAGGTCTGGGTCGGGAAGAGGTCGGTGACGTGGCGGGCGATCAGGGCGCCGGTCGCGGTCATCCCGATGAAGACGGGGCCGACCCAGGCGCGGATGCAGGCGCTCGTCTTCTCGCCCAGAGCGGTGTGCGCCTCGTCGCAGATCACGATCGAGTAGGCGTCGGAGATCTTCTTGTGGTTGCGCACGAACCACTGGTAGGTCTCGACCGTGACCGGGCCGTCGGGGTCGTCGCGGCCGTCGAGCAGCGGCGGGCGCAGGCGCTCCTTGTAGCCGCGGTCGGAGATCTCGCCGATGAACTGGTCGACCAGGTTGCGGCGGTGGGTGAGGATCAGCACCCCGCCGGTGCGGGAAGCCTCGATGAAGCCGACCGCCGCGACCGTCTTGCCGGCGCCGGTCGCGTGCTCGAACCAGAAGCGCCGCTCGGCGCCCGGGTCCTCCGGCGCGTCCTCGATCGTCTCCTCCTCGTCGTCGCCGGCCGGCGCCTCCTCCCAGTCCTGGGGCTCCTCGTCGGGAGCGAGCTCCTCGTCCTCCAGGGCTTCCTCGCCGTCCCCGCCCCCCTCGTCCGCAGCTGGGGCCAGGGCCTTCTCGGCCACCTCTGTCGCGCCGTCGCCGTTGGCCTCGCCGGCGATCGCGACCTGCTGCTCGGCCATCAGCTCGGTCAGCGTGCCCGAGAGAGCGTCCACCTGGTGGGGGTTCAGCTCGGCGCCGTCGCGCAGCTTCGGCGGCTCCTCGGCGAGCAGGCGCTCCAGCCCCAGCAGCAGGGAGAAGTCGCGCCGCCACTGGATCGAGGGGTCCCCGGCGCCGTCGTCGAGCTCCTGCAGGGCGCGGTCGAGCGCGCGGCGGCGGGCCGTGCCGGGCGCGAGCGCCTCCGGCCCCTCGCCGTCGAGCAGGAAGGGCTCGCGGACGAACTTCGCCGCCCGCTCGATGTCGGCACTCGATGGAACTGCCGCCCGCGCGGCAACTTCGCTGGTCTTGGCCATGAAGGCTTTCGGGGTTCCGTCCCCGCGACGACGCAGATCGTGAGCGGGGGCACTGGTACGAGGATGCCGGGAATCTGCTCTTGCTCTCCCCGGCGCTCTCAGCGGCTTGCATCGTTGATGCGAACCGAACGCACTTATTGTACTCACGGAATTGACGACAATGGCACGAAAGCTTGCGATCGGCATGGCGCTGGCTGCGGCAACGGCGCTTCTGGCAGCGGGCTGCGGGGTCGAGCAGGGTGGCGACTACGGCGGCGAGCACCCCGACTACGCCACCGCGCTGGCCGGCTCCCCGGCGCCGCTCGCAGCCCTGCACCGGCAAGGGAACGAGCTGCTGCCGGGTGGGCTCGACGCCTACGAGAAGCGCATCCGGGAGCTTCGGGGCTTCCCGGTGGTGGTCAACCTGTGGGCATCCTGGTGCGGGCCCTGCCGCCTCGAGTTCCCGGCCTTCCAGCGGATGTCGGCCGCCTACGGCAAGCGCGTCGCCTTCCTCGGGGTCAACAGCCAGGACTCCGAAGACACCGCGAAGACCTTTCTCGAAGAGGCGCCGGTCCCCTATCCCAGCTACAGCTCCCCCGACGAGGAGATCGCCAACGAGCTCGGCGCGCCAGGCCTGCCGGCGACCGCCTTCTACGACCGCGAGGGGGAGCTGGCCTACCTCGACTTGAAGCCCTACCTCGAGGCGGACGAGCTGCGGGCCGACATCGAGCGCTACGCGCTCGGACGCGACGGCGAAGGCGGATAATCGGGCCATGGACTTCTTCGTCGTCCTCGCCCTGATCGGAGTCGGGTTGCTCCTTGCCGAGCTGCTGCTGCCGACCGGCGGCGTGCTTGCCGCGCTCGGGGCCGCCGGGCTGGTCGCAGGCGGCATCGTCGCGCTGGAGTCCGACGCCGGCAACGCCGACTTCATCGGGCCGGCCCTGATCGCGCTGGGCCTGCTCTCGCTCGTCACCTTTTTCTTCGTCGCCCGCAAAGTGCTCGAGGCGCACCGCGACGAGCCCGTGCGCACCGGGGCCGAGGAGCTGGTCGGGGCGACCGCCGAGGCGCGCACCACGCTCGACCCCGAGGGCCAGGTCTGGATCGAGGGTGCGCTCTGGCGGGCCCGTGTGGGCGACGGCGATGGGGCCGTCCGCTTGGGAGATAGAGTCCGCGTAGACGCGGTCGAGGGCCTGACCCTGGTCGTCCGTCCCGCGTCTTCCGGCCAGGCCGACGAAGGAGCAAGCTGATGGAAGTCGCACTCGGAGTGCTGGTCGTCCTGGCGATCTTCGCCCTGATCGCCCTCGGCGCCTCGGTCAAGGTCCTGCGCGAGTACGAACGCGGCGTCGTCTTCCGCCTCGGCCGCCTGATCGCGACCAAGGGCCCGGGCCTGATCCTGCTCATCCCCTTCATCGACCGCATCGTCAAGGTCGACCTGCGCACGGTGACGCTCAACATCCCGCCGCAGGAGGTGATCACCCGCGACAACGTCCCCTCCAGCGTCAACGCCGTCGCCTACTTCCGCGTGGTCGACTCCAACCGGGCGATCGTCGAGGTCGAGAACTACCTGCTCGCCACCTCGCAGATCGCCCAGACGGCGCTGCGCTCGGTGCTCGGCAAGGCCGAGCTCGACCAGCTGCTCTCCGAGCGCGAGCGGCTCAACGAAGAGCTGCAGAAGATCATCGACGAGTCGACCGAGCCCTGGGGCGTGAAGGTGACAGCGGTCGAGATCAAGGACGTCGAGATCCCCGAGCAGATGCAGCGGGCGATGGCGCGCCAGGCCGAGGCCGAGCGCGAGCGGCGGGC
>CAMLQY010000047.1 GCA_946482365.1 uncultured Actinomycetes bacterium | reverse complement strand
CCCCTCCCCAAAACACTCAAGCGAGGCTCCCGCCGAGCGTTTTGGGGAGGGGCATCCGCCACCCCACCCGAGAACCGCTTACTCGCTGACCCGGCAACTGCGAGTGAGCGTGCTGGCGAGTCTGCGGCCGTCTTCGAAGGCCATCGAGGCGCGGGCGAAGGGGAAGACGGCGCCGGGGAATCCGGGCGGCGCCGCGCAAGCCGCGCTCAAGTAGCTGCGCGCCCGGCCCCTGTACCGGAACACGCGGAACAGGCTGAGGCTGATCTGCCGGAGATAGCCGTAGCGGTTGACGGAGACGGGCAGGCTCGCGGTCAGGCTCGTGCCGAAGGTGCCCTCGTGACGGCGAATGCGAAAGAAGATGATCCGGGTCGTGGGGACGGGGTTGGGGCCGTAGACGTGCGCCAGGATCGCCGGCCGGCCCCGGTGGACCGAGTTGAAGGCGACGATGCGCCCCCTGGTGGGAAACGCCGCCTGTTCGGGGAAGGCGGTGTTGGCGAGGTAGCGGCCTTCGCCGACGAGAGCGGAACGGCAGGCCGCGATCGCTTCCGCGCTGGTGCCGGGGTCGACCTCCGACGCGTGGCAGACCGGCAAGCCCCGCGTGTCGAGGCGGCCGCCGCGATTGATCCCGATCGAGATCCACCTCAGCGCCGGTGGCCGGGCGCCGGAGAACGTCTTGATCGTGCCGTCGACCTCGATGGAGACCGGGGCCAGGCGGTCGCGTGGAAGTGCATCCGGCGCGATGCCGCCGCTGAACTCGACGAAGAGGTCGCCGCGCTCGACCAGCTCGGCGCCCGCCGGGGAGGCCGCCGTCAGCGACACGAGCCCGAGCAGCGCGACCGCGAAAGCCGGGCGCATCCGAGATCGCCGCGTGCCGAGATGGCTCACAATTGCTCAGTATTTCATTGGCAATTGCGATCGCCGCGCCACGTAGGCGCTGCCGAAGTCGAGCAGCTGCCGGCCGCGGTGCGCGAAGCCGGCGAGGGTGCGGCCGGTGGCCCGGTGGGAGAGGTCCAGCTCGTACTCGCCGACCCGGTAGCCGGCGCGGACGGCGTCGACCGTCATCCCTATCTCCATCCCATAGCCGCTCGCGAAGGGCAGGGTGGCGCGCAGGACCTCCGCGCGCATCGCCCGCTGGCCGGAGATCGGCGCATCGGCCTCGAAGCCGCAGAGGCGCCGGATCGACCAGTGGGCAAACCCCAGCGCAATCCCGAAGCCACCGCCTGTACGGCGGCCGAAAGCCGCGATGGCGAGGTCGCACTCCCCCGCTTCGACCGCCTCGACCAGCGGCGCCAGCGCCGCGGCCGAGCTGCCGAGGTCGCCGTCGCAAAGCAGGACCACCTCGGGCGAGCCTCCGTCGAGGGCGGCCTCGGCGGCGGCCGTCACGTTGGCTCCCTTGCCGTGCGGCCTGCCCCTGCTGACCACCTGGGCGCCAGCCGTCATCGCTGCCTCGGCGGTGCCGTCGGTGGAGGCGTCGTCGGCCACCCAGATCGCGGCGGCGGGGAAGGCCCCGCGCAGCGCGGCGACCGTCTCGCCGATCCGGTCCGCCTCGTTGCGGGCCGCCACGATCACCGCGAGCGCCTCGGTTCGATCCCTGGCCACGACCTGAATTCTCCCGCGCACTCCCTTCCGGTGCGCCTTTCCCCCGCCATATGGGGATAAAGCGCACCGGAGCAATGGATATGGTGCCGCGCCATGGACATAGAGGCGCACATCACAGGGAACGTGTGGAAAATCGAGGTCGCGGTCGGCGACCAGGTCGAGGACGGCGACACCGTCGTCATCCTCGAGTCGATGAAGATGGAGATCCCGGTCGAGGCCGAAGACGACGGCACTGTCAAGGAGATCCGCTGCGAGGAGGGCCAAGCGGTCAGCGAAGGCGACGTCCTCGTCGTCTTGGAGTAGGCCCGCGATGGAGGAACGGCTCGCGGGCGGCAAGCTCCTCCTCGACTCTCCCGCCGAGGCGGTCGTCCGGCTCCGCATCTCCAATCCCGAGCGCCGCAACGCGCTGGACCACGCGATCCTCGACGCGATCGCCGAGACGCTGCCGCGCCTCGACCGCGGAATCGAGACGCGCTGCCTGCTGATCACCGGCGCCCCGCCGGTCTTCTCGGCCGGCTACGACATCGCCTCGATCCCCTCGGAGACCTTCGAGCGCGACGCGGAGGCGCTGGTCGCCCACCCCTTCCACGCGGCGATGGAGGCCATCGCCAGCCACCCCTGGCCCACCGTCGCGGCGATCAACGGCCACTGCATCGGCGGCGGCCTGGAGCTGGCGATCACCTGCGACCTGCGGCTCTGCGCCGCGGGCGCGAAGCTCGGGATGCCGCCGGTCAAGCTCGGCCTCGTCTACGGCCACACCGGGCTGCGCAAGTTCCTCGACACGGTCGGGCTGGCGCGCACGAAGGAGCTCTTCCTCACCGGCCGCAACTTCGAAGCGGACCGGGCCGAGGAGATCGGCCTGGTCCACGAAGTCCTCGACGGCGGCCGGCTCGAAGAGGCGTCGGTCGCGCTCGCGGCCGAGGTCGCGGCCAACGCGCCGCTCTCGATGCGGGGCAACAAGAGCGCGATCGACCTGCTCAACGCGGCCCCGACGCTCACCGAGCAGCAGGAGGCCGGCCTGATCGCCCTGCGCGAGTCCTGCTTCACCTCGGAGGACCTGCGCGAGGGCATCCGCGCCTTCGCCGAGAAGCGCAAGCCCGAGTGGAAGGGGCGATGAGCTCCGCCCGCGAGCAGCTCGCCGCCTCGGACCCGACGATGGCGGCGCTGATCGAGCGGGTCGGGGGGATCGACCTGGAGACGCGCCTGAAGAGGCGCAGCGAGGAGCGCCCCGCCGACGCCTACGGCGCCCTGCTGCGGGCGATCGTCGGGCAGCAGCTCTCGACCAAGGCGGCGCGGACGATCTACGGCCGCGTCCTCGAGCTCTTCGACGGCCGCACGCCCGCACCCGAGCAGCTGCTCGAAGCCGAGGAGTCCGGCCTGCGCGCCGCCGGCCTCTCCGGTCGCAAGGTCGAGTACGTCCGCGACCTCGCCTCGCACGTGATCTCCGGCGAGCTGGAGCTCGACCGGCTCGGGGAGCTCTCCGACGAAGAGGTGATCGCCGAGATCGTCGCGGTGCGCGGGCTCGGCGTCTGGACCGCGGAGATGTTCCTGATCTTCCACCTCGAACGGCCCGACGTGCTCTCCGGCGGCGACCTCGGCATCCGCAAGGCGGTGCAGGTCGAGTACGAGCTCGAGGAGATGCCGGCGCCGGCTCAGGTGCTGGAGATCGGCGAGCCCTGGCGCCCTCACCGCAGCCTCGCCTCGCTCTACCTCTGGGAGTCGCTTGCGAATGCGCCCGTCGACTGAGGTCGGCACCGGCAAAAGCCCCGTGCGCCCGCGCCCGGCGCTGAGCATCGCCCTCGCCATCTCGATCGCAATCGGCTCGCTCGTCCTGGCGCTCGTCGTCCGCGACAGGGAACGAGACAGCTTCGAGACCAACCAGCGCAGCGAGGCCGTCCGTGCGGCACATCAAGCCGAAGCGCTGGCCACGCGCTCTGTCGGGCAGCTCGCGAGCGCGGCCGCTTTCTACAAGGTCGAGCGCGACCTCAATGGGCGCGAGTTCGACGCCATCGCGGACTCGCTACTCGACTCCGGCGCCCTGAGCGCCACCGCTTTCATCGACTCGGTGGCGCGCGGCGAAAGGCAGCGCTTCGAGCGCGAGCATGGCTTTCAGATCGTCGAGCGCGGCACCCTCGGGCAGATGCGGCGAGCCGGCGAGCGCCCACGCCACTACCCGGTCGCGTTTGCCGCCGCGGCCGGCCTGACCGTGCATCTGCCTCTCGGCTACGACGTCGCGACAGACCGGTTCCGGGGTCGCTACCTGTACCGGGCTCGCGACATCGGCAAACCGGCGGCCACGCGGGTGATGCGGCTGCCCGTCGGCGGCACCGGGATCAACGTCTTCCACCCGGTCTTCCGCGACGGCGCCCCGATCCGGACGGTCGCCCAGCGCCGCGCCGCGCTGATCGGCTTTGCCGGGGGCGGCTTCCGCGTCGCCGACCTCTCGGGTGCGGCCGGCGACACCCTGCCCGGGGACGTCGACGTCTCACTCGTGGAAGGCGGCCGGGTCGTCTCCGGGCGGCCGCTTCCCCGCGAGGAATCCGCCGCGGCTCCGATCCGGATCGCCGACCGGACCTGGCTGCTCGTCCTCAACGACCCCGATCGTCCCGGCGTCGCCCTGCCGCTGCTGATTGCCGTGTTCGGACTCTCGCTGGCAGCGCTGCTCGGAGCCCTGGTCCTGATCTGGAGCCGCAACGAGCGGATGCGGGAGCTGAAGCGTCACGCCGGCCAGGACTCGCTCACGGGGCTGAAGAACCGGCGGCGCTTCGAGGAGGACCTGCGGGCCGAGCTGGCGCGCAGCCGCCGCTACAAAATCCCCGGGGCGCTGCTGATGATCGACCTCGATCACTTCAAGCAGGTGAACGACACCCTCGGCCACCCCGCCGGCGACCGGGTGATCGAGGAGATCGCGGGGGTCCTGCGAGGGCGCACCCGCGAGACCGACGTGCTGGCGCGCCTCGGCGGCGACGAGTTCGCCGTCGTCCTGCCGCGCTGCGACCTCGAGAAGGCGCAATCGATCGCCGCCGAGATCGCGACGGCGATCCGCGAGCGCTCCACGACTGGAGACGACGTGGTCCCGAGGATCACCGCCAGCATCGGCATCGCCCCCTTCGGCCCGCACACGACGGCCACCTTCGAAGCCGTGCTTGCCAAGGCCGACGCGGCGATGTACGCGGCCAAGGGCTCGGGCAGGGACACGGTGTGCACCCTCGACTTCGGCGAAGACGCCGCCGGCGAGGAGAGCCTCGGGGCTCCGGAGCCGGCCTAGAGGGGACAGCTAGCCCAGAGCACAAAGCGCCTGGGCCGCGCGCCGGGCCTGCCCGCAGTCGGCGGCGACCAGCCGGTGGCGATCCCCCGCTGGGGCCCGACAACATCAGGTACTCCCAGCGCCAGGTCATCGCCGCAGGAGCAGGAGGTGGTCGCGCATTCTCGCCTCTCCCCCTCCGGCCAGCCGCCGTCCACCTACGATGGCCCCCGTGGCCACCACGATTTCCATCGTCTCGATATTGATCGCGCTGATAGCCCTCGCAGTGAACGTCTCCGGTTTGGCGCGTCGCCCTCGGATAGTTGCCGAGTGGGGGTGGGTGCAGGAGTCACCGCCGTACGAGGGCCTTTCCATCATCGTCACGGCTCGCCGCAGGACGGTCGAGATCGATGACGTCGGAGTGGTCGTCCTCCCGAAGCGGACCTGGCGGCGCCGCTCGCCCGAGTGGCTGAACGTGGACGACCCCTTCCGCATCTCGCTGCCGATCCACGGCGGGAAGCCAACGCTTTTGCAAGACGGCCAGACCGTCAGGGGGTTCGGGGAGTTGGAAGCCGTCGCTGAAGACCTGGGCGACAGGGACGGGGCGCTGTACGCCTACGTCGCCGCCAGCGGCAGCGTGTATCTCACCTCCCCCAACTCGAAGTTGCGGAAACGGCTGCGGCGGCGCATCGGCTCCTGAGCGTCGATGCGGGCAGCTGGTCCGCCTACCTTGGCGCGGCCTGAGCCTCCGGTCGCTGCCCTATCCTCGGCTGATGGATCAGGAGAATTCGTGGACGCTGGCCGACTGCTTCGCTAACACCTTGGGGCTCAGGACCGACACGCACGACGCGCGGACCGCTGTGGCTACGATTCGCCGCGCGCTGGCCGTCCTCCCCCAGCCGGACGACTGGGTCTACTTCGAGAGCGAGGACGCAGAATCGACTGCGCTACTCCTGGCGGGCGACCGACTGGTGGAGATCCACGCGAGCTGGGAGAGGGGCGAGCCGGCCAACGTGTCGGCTGTGAGCCGGCGGCTGGTGGACGGAGGCGCAGTCATTGAGCTCACCTGGAACGGGCCGGAAGTCGCTGGCCAATTCATCCGCCACGACACGAACTGGGACTTCAAATTCCCTGACGGCGCGCGGGTTCTGATTCCCGGCGTCGTGACCGCGCGGTCCGACGAGGCCGGAGAAAAACTGGACGAGGGAGAGGAGTTCGCCCGCGCAGTTGCCGCCGCCCTCGGCGAGCGCTACGACGCCCCCGCTCAACGCGCCTAGCTAACCCGTCCGGCGCCCGTGGGGACCAGCCCGTGACGCAACCTCAGGACACGGCCGACCGACGCCTCGAAGGCAGCACGGTCGAGCGCGCCTGAACGCAGCCCTCGCTGCAGGGCGCGGCGGGCACGGGCGGCCGCGTGGAAGTCGGTGAAGAGGAGGAGGTCGGTGCCGGCCCGCACCGCCGCGGTGCCGGCCCTGGCGGCGCCGCCGAAGTCGCGGACCGCGACGGCTTCCATCGCGTCGGTCATCGAGACGCCCCGGAAGCCGAGGCGCGAACGAAGCTCACCGGTCGCGATCGGCCGGGCGAAAGCCGCCGGCCTGGGCGAGAAGGCGGGGTAGATAGCCGTGCTCAGCATCACCATCTCCCCTCCCGCCTCGACGAAGCTGCGGAACGGGACCTCGTCGACTCGCCGCAGCGTCGCCTTGGGGAGCTCGATCCGTTCGACCGCGAAGTCCGTGTTCCGGCGGGCGGCGCCAAGGCCCGGGAAGTGCTTGGCCGTGGCGGCGACGCCGCCGCGCTGGAGCCCCTCGGCAAAGGCGACCCCGGAGGCCGCGACCTCGGCCGGCGTCGAGCCGAAAGCGCGGTTCGTGGCTGCGATCGTGCCGCCCGGACGGGCGACGTCGAGCACCGGCGCCAGGTCGACGCCGATGCCCACGCCGCGAAGGTTGGCCGCGGTTGCGCGTCCCTGCCGACGGCTGAAGGCGACACCGCGGGCGCCCATCTCCGTCGCCGAGGCGGCGGGCGGGCCGCCGAGCCGCTTCACCAGCCCTCCCTCCTGGTCGGCCATGACGAGCAGCGGGTCGCGCAAGCCCGCAGGCCGGGGGATCGCCTGCAGGCTGCGAACTAGGCGTCGGCCGGCGCTGCGGGTCGGCAGGTTCTCGGCGAAGAGGATCACGCCGGCCAGCTCACCCGCGCGAATCATCCGCTTCAACCCTGGTGGCGCCTCGGTCCCCCCAAAGCCGGCGAGGAGGCGCTGGCCGGCAAGCTCGGAGAGGGACAACCGGGACGCCGCGCTGGGCCCAGGGCCCGAGCCGTCGCCGAGCGTCACCCCGAAGGCGAACGCCGCGACCGCGAGTCCGCAAACGGCGCCGACAGCGACCCGCCTGCGCCTGATCGTCCCCACCGCCACGTGCCTGAGCTTAGGGGTCCTATGACCCCCTTAGCTCAGACACGCCCCGGGGACAGGCGTCCGGGGCGGTGCCTAGCCTTGCGCTCGAATGGCCTCCCTGATCTCATTCGACGAAGCGCTGGCGCTCGGCGAGCTGACCGACCACGAGGAGATCGGCGAGGTGGTCGAGCGCGCCTGGCAGGTGCGCCGCGAGAACTTCGGCGACTCGACCGACATGTGCTCCCTCGTCAACGCGAAGTCGGGCGGCTGTGCGGAGGACTGCGGATTCTGCGCCCAGTCACGCTACGCGGAGGCGGACACGCCGATGCACGCGATGATGGAGCCCGAGCAGATCCTCGAGCACGCGCGGGCGGCCGAGGCGGCGGGCGCACACCGCTTCTGCATGGTCACCCAGGGCCAGGGCCTCTCCAAGCGAGACTTCGAGAAGATCCTCGCCGGCGCCAGGCTGGTCGCCGAGCAGACCAACCTCAAGCGCTGCGCCTCGATCGGCCACATGTCGGCCGAGCGGGCGACGAAGCTGCGCGAGGCGGGCATCCAGCGCGTCCACCACAACGTCGAGTCCTCGCGCTCCTACTACCCCGAGGTCTCGACGACGGTCCGCTACGAGGGCAGGCTGCGGACGATCGAGGCGGTCAAGGAGGCGGGGCTCGAGACCTGCGTAGGCGGCATCCTCAACCTCGGCGAGTCGCCCCGCCAGCGGGTCGAGATGGCCTTCGAGCTCGCCGAGCTCGAGCCGACCTCGGTGCCGATCAACCTGCTCAACCCGCGCGAGGGCACCAAGTTCGGCGACCGTCCGCTGATGGACGCCTGGGAGGTGGTCAAGTGGGTGGCGATCTTCCGCCTGATCATCCCCGGCGCGCTCTTCCGCCTCTGCGGCGGCCGGGTGGAGAACCTCGGCGACCTGCAGCCGCTCGCGGTCAGGGCCGGCCTGAACGGGGTGATGATGGGGAACTTCCTCACCACCCTCGGCGCCGAGCCCGAGGACGACCGGGCGATGTTCGAGGAGCTCGGCCTCAACGTGGCGCGCCAGCCCGACAACGGCGCCAACCCGCGCCCCGACAACCGCGACGGCTGGCTCGACGGCGAGACGCCGGCGACGCCGATCGACGAGCTGATCGACCACCAGGACGAGGCCAACTTCTGGGACCCCTCGACCCAGCTGCGGGTGGTCAAGAAGGTCAAGAAGCCGCCGCCGTACCCGGCTTCGAACACCCCCTCGGCTGCATGACCGAGATCGCAGAGCGGCTGGAGGAGCTTCGCGACAGCGGGCTCCACCGGCGACTGCGACTCGTCAGCGGCCCGCAGGGCCCCCACGTGACGCTCGACGGACGACCGGTCCTGCTGCTCTGCTCGAACAACTACCTGGGGCTGGCCGACCACCCGAGGGTGCGAAGCGCAACGGCAGAGGCGGCGATGCGCTGGGGCACCGGCGCGGGCGCCTCGCGACTGATCTCGGGGAACATGCAGCCCCACCGGCGCCTGGAGGAACGCCTGGCCGAGTTCAAGGGCTACGAGGCGGCGCTGCTCTTCGGCTCCGGCTACCTCGCGAACACCGGCACGATCGCGGCGCTGGCGGGACGAGGCGAGGCGATCTTCTCCGACGAGCTCAACCACGCCAGCATCATCGACGGCTGCCGCCTCTCCCGCGCCGAGACGTTCGTCTACCGCCACGGCGACGTCGAGCACCTCGCCTGGGGCCTGCGCGAAGCCGGGGGGCGGGCCTCCCTGATCGTCACCGACGGCGTCTTCTCGATGGACGGCGACGTCGCACCCCTGGAGGACCTGGCGCGGCTTGCCCGCAGCCACAAGTGCCGGCTGATGGTCGACGAGGCCCATGCCACCGGCGCGCTCGGCCCGGGCGGGCGCGGCTCAGTCGCCGCCGCCGGCCTCAGCGGCGAGGTCGACGTGGTGATGGGCACCCTCGGCAAGGCGCTCGGCTCCTACGGCGCCTACGTCTGCGCCAGCCGCGAGCTGACCGAGTACCTCGTCAACACCGCGCGGCCGTTCGTCTTCTCCACCGCCCCGCCGCCCACCGTCGTCGCGGCGAGCCTGGCGGCGCTGGAGCTGCTCGAGTCCCACCCGCACAGGGTCGAGCGCCTCGGCGCCAACGCGGCGACGCTGCGATCGGCGCTTGCCGCGGAGGGACTCTCCGTGGGTGACTCGGCAACGCAGATCGTGCCGGTCGCCGTCGGCGACGCGGGCACGACGATGGAGCTCTGCGAGCGGGTGCTGGAGCAGGGCGTCTTCGCCCAGGGGATCCGCCCGCCGACCGTGCCCGAGGGCTCCTCGCGCCTGCGCTTCACCGTGATGGCGACCCACCGCGCCGGCGAGCTGGAACGGGCCGCGAAGCTGGTCGGCGCCGCAGCGCGCGAGATGGGGATCGCGGCCACCCCCGTGCCCATCGCCGCCTGAGCCTTGCGGGGCGTGTTCGTCACAGGCACGAGCACCGAGGTCGGCAAGACCGTGGTGGCCGCCGTCATCGCCCGCACGCTCGCGACCGAAGGCAAGACGGTCGCCGTCTTCAAGCCCGCCGTCACCGGCCTCGACGAAGACGGAGAGCCGGACCACGCGCTGCTGCGACGGGCCGCCGGGTCGAGCCAGGCCGACGCGGAGATTGCGCCCTACCGCTACGGGCCGCCGGCCTCGCCGCACCTCGCCGCGGCGCTCGCCGGCGAGGAGATCGATCCCGGGCGCCTCGTCGACGCCGCGCGCACAGCGGCCGAGGGTGCCGACGCGATCGTCTGCGAGGGAGTCGGCGGCCTGCTCGTGCCGCTGCGCGACGACTACCTCGTCCGCGACCTCGCCGCCGACCTGGGACTGCCGCTCGTAATCAGCGCTCCCCCCGGGCTCGGCACGATCAACCACACGCTGCTGACAATCGAGGCGGCACGCGCCGCCGGCCTCGAGGTCGCGGCTGTGGTCCTGACCCCATGGCCGGAGAAGCCGAGTCCCGTGGAGGAGTCAAACCGCAAGACGATCGAATCCCTGGGAAGCGGGGGGGGGGGGGTTGGGGGCCGGCCCAGAGCCCGCGCGCCGCGGGGACGCGGCAAG
>CAMLQY010000046.1 GCA_946482365.1 uncultured Actinomycetes bacterium | reverse complement strand
AAGTCGGCCTGGAGTCGAACTCGATCGTCCTCGGCAAGCACTCCGGCCGCCACGCCCTGCGCGACGCGCTGGAGCAGCTTGGCTTCAAGGTCGAGGGCAACGCCCTCAACGCCGCCTTCAAGCGCTTCAAGGAGGTGGCCGACCGCAAGAAGCAGGTGACCGCGCTGGACCTGGAGGCGATCGTCTCCGACGAGATGCGCGAGAGGGCGGACGCCCACGAGATGGCCTGGTTCGAGGTGGAGGCGGGCTCCCGGCGGGAGCCCCTGGCCCGCGTCTCCGTGAAGATGCCCTCCGGCGAGGAGGTGGTTGGGGAGTCCGGCGGCGACGGCCCCGTCGACGCGATCTTCCACGCGATCCAGCAGGCGACCGGGACGGAGTGCGAGCTGCGCCAGTACACGGTCGAGGCGGTGACCGGGGGGGAGGACGCCCTCGGCCAGGTGACCGTGATGCTGCGTGCCGCCGGCCGCCTGGCGACTGGCCAGGGCGTGGCGACGGACATCCTCGAGGCATCGGCCCGAGCCTATGTGCGGGCCCTCTCCAACGCCCTGGAGGGCGCCGCGATCCGCGAGGCCGAGGCGGCCACCGCCGAGGCCGCAGTCGAACGCACCCCGGGTCCGTAAAACGTCACACATCCGCGCGGCCGTGCGCACCACGCGTAGCGTTGGGCATGGCACCGTCGGGGCATGCCCGCCGAGTCCGTCTCAACCCCCGATATATGTGGGCTGAGACGGACTCGCGCGAGTGCAGACGCTGCAGTGGCGTCCCTGGCAGAGAGGCAGCATGGGGTGGTGGGGAGGTGGCAGTTGATTTACCTTGGGCTGAGTGAGCGAGCCATCGAACATCGTGTGACGGTAGGCCGGCTGCATCCCGTGGCGCATGGCGTCTACGCGGTCGGCCATCGAGTCCTCTCCTCGAAAGGACGGTGGATGGCCGCGGTGCTTTCGTCGGGTCCGAGTGCGGTTCTCAGTCACCACTCGGCCGCGGCGCTGTGGAACATCCGTGATCCAGGGTCGGGGTCGATCCATGTAACCGTTTCGGGGAGGAGCACCTCATCGAGGTTGATCCGCCGCCATCTGTCCGTGCTGCCCGACGATGAGACGACCGTGCACGATGGGGTTCCGGTTACGACCGTTCCTCGCACGGTCTTGGACCTCGCAGCCACTTTCTCAGTTGACCGGGTCGAGAGCGCGATCCGTCAGGTGGAATACCTGCGGCTCTACGATCCCCTTTCGCTTCCCGACCTGATCGAGCGCTATCCCGGCCGCCGCGGGGTGCAGCGGTTGCGGGCGGCGCTCGAGCGTGTAGAAGGGGCGCCGCCCGGGCGCACGAGGAGTCCGCTGGAGGAACGCTTCGTGCGGTTCCTGCGGCGCTACCGGCTCCCGCTGCCACGCCTCAACGACTGGATCGTCGTGGGCACGAAGAGGTTCCAGGTCGATTGCCACTGGCCTCGCGCGCGCCAGGTCGTCGAGCTCGACAGCTGGGAAGCACATGGCACACGCTCCGCCTTCAGAGAGGACCGCACTCGTGACCGGGTCCTGCGCACGGCGGGCTACGCCGTGACGCGCGTCTCCTCTGCCCAGCTCGACGATGAACCAGAGGCCATCGCCGCCGACCTGCGTGCCTTCCTTGCTCTTGAATACAAACGTATGTGATAACGTACGCACGATGAGCACCGCGGTCGACACCAGGGTCGCCGAGAGCCCCGCGATCGGGGATCGCGTACGCGCTCTCCGCGAGGCAATGGGGCTCTCGCTGCGGGACCTGGGCGAGCGCTCCGGCGTCAGCGCGCCGATGCTCTCGCAGGTCGAGCGGGGGGAGACCAGCCCGACCCTGGCCGTGGCGGCGAAGATCGCCGCCGGGCTGGAGCTGACCCTCTCGCAGCTGTTGCGCCTGGACGAGGGCGAGCACGTCGCGGTCAGCCGCGCCGGCGCGCGGCGCAAGCTCGAACGCGGTGGGCACGGTTTCGAGGAGCTGACCCCGCCGCTGCCCGGGCAGCGAGCCGACGTCTCGGTGCACTCGCTCGACCCCGGTGCGACGACCGGAGGCCGGGACGACCCGCCGATGCACGAGCCGGGCAGCCGGGAGACCGCCGTCGTCCTCTCCGGCACGCTCGTGCTGGTGGTCGACGGGACCCGTCACGAGCTGAACGAGGGCGACAGCGTCACCTTCGACGCCGACCTGCCCCACCATTTCGAGAACGAAGGCGAGGAGCCGACGCGCTTCATCGCCGTGATCGCCGCCGGCCTGCGCCGGAGCTAGGAGGAGGCCCGATGCCGCAAACGATGTTCGACAAGCTCTGGGAGGCCCACGAGGTCTCCGACGGCCTCATCTACATCGACCTGCACCTGGTCCACGAGGTCACCTCGCCGCAAGCCTTCGACGGGCTGCGGATGGCCGGCCGGCCGGTGCGGCGCCCCGACAAGACGATCGCCACCGCCGACCACAACGTCCCCACGGACGGCACGATGGCGGCGAAGCTGATCGCCGACGAGCTCTCTCGCGTCCAGGTCGAGACCCTGGAGCGCAACTGCGAGGAGTTCGGCATCCCGATCTACTCGCTGGGGTCGGAGCGCCAGGGGATCGTCCACGTGATCGGCCCGGAGCTGGGCGTGACCCAGCCGGGGATGACGATCGTCTGCGGCGACAGCCACACCTCCACCCACGGCGCCTTCGGCGCGCTTGCCTTCGGCATCGGCACCTCCGAGGTCGAGCACGTGCTCGCCACCCAGTGCCTGGTGCAGAAGCGGCCGAAGACGATGCGGATCCTCTACGGCGGCGAGCTGGGGGCGGGCGTCACTCCCAAGGACCTGATCCTGGCGACGATCGGCCGCCTCGGCACCGGCGGCATGGTCGGCCATGCGGTCGAGTACGCCGGGCCGGCGATCGAGGCGCTCTCGATGCCGGGGCGGATGACCGTCTGCAACATGACGATCGAGGGCGGTGGCCGGGCCGGGATGATCGCCCCCGACGAGACCACCTTCGAGTGGGTCCGCGGCAAGCCCGCGGCACCAGGGGACTTCGAGGCCGCCGTCGAGCGCTGGCGCCGGCTGCAGACCGAGCCGGGCGCCGCCTTCGACACCGAGGTCGAGATCGACGCGAGCGAGATCTCGCCGATGGTCACCTGGGGCACCACGCCCGGGATGGTGGTCGAGGTGACTGACTCGGTTCCCGACCCGGCCACGATGGACAGCCCCGCCGACCGCGAGTCGGCAGAACGCGCACTCGCCTACATGGGCCTGGAGGCCGGCACGCCGATGACCGATGTGGCGCCCGAACGCGTCTTCATCGGCTCCTGCACCAACTCACGGATCGAGGACCTGCGCGAGGCAGCCGAGATCGTCGACGGCCGCAAGGTCGCCGGCTCCGTCCAGGCGATGGTCGTGCCCGGCTCCCAGCAGGTGAAATCGCAGGCAGAAGAGGAGGGCCTGCACGAGGTCTTCCGCTCGGCCGGCTTCGAATGGCGCGAGGCCGGCTGCTCGATGTGCCTGGGGATGAACCCGGACACGCTCTCCGAAGGGGAGCGTTGCGCCTCGACCTCGAACCGCAACTTCGAGGGGCGCCAGGGCAAGGGGGGGCGGACCCACCTGGTCAGCCCGAAGATGGCGGCGGCGGCCGCGATCGAGGGACACTTCGTCGACATCAGGGATTGGAGCTAGAGATGAGGCCGATAGACGTAATCGAGGGCAGGGTGTCGGTGCTCGACCGCGCTGACGTCGACACCGACCAGATCATCCCCAAGCAGTTCCTCAAGCGGGTCGAGCGGACCGGCTTCGGCGAGTTCCTCTTCTACGACTGGATCCGCGATGGCGAGATCGAGCTGGAGCCGAACCCGATCCTCGTCACGGGGGCGAACTTCGGTTGCGGCTCCTCGCGCGAGCACGCTCCCTGGGCGCTGGAGGACTTCGGCTTCCAGGCCATCGTCGCGCCCTCCTTCGCCGACATCTTCTACTCCAACTGCACCAAGATCGGGCTGCTGCCGGTGATCCTCGACGAGGAGCACTGCCGGGCCGTCGCCGAGGCGGGGGAGGCGCGGATCGACGTCGACGACGAGACCGTCAACTGCGCCGCCGGGGTCTTCGAGTTCCAGATCGAGCCCGACGTCAAGCACCGCCTGCTGGGCGGCCTCGACGACATCGGCATCACCCTGGAGAACGCCGGCGCGATCGACGAGTTCGAGCGGTCCGGGGCCGCGCACGGCCCCGTCACCACGGCTCTCTGAGCTGGCTCGGCCGTGCACGAGCCCATGTACCGCGGGCCGCGCGAGTGGGACGCGGAGACCTACGACGAGATCTCCGATCCCCAGTTCGGCTGGGGGATGGAGGTTCTCGAAAGGCTCGAGCTGCGAGGGGACGAGGACGCGCTCGACGCCGGCTGCGGCTCGGGGCGAGTGACAGAGCAGCTGCTGGAGCGCCTTCCGTCCGGAAGCGTGCTCGCCGTGGACGGTTCCGAGGCGATGGTCGCCAAGGCGCGCGAGCGACTGGGCGAGCGAGCCTCCTACCTGGTCGCCGACCTCTGCGAGCTGGAGGCCGGCGAGCCGCTGGACCTCGTCTTCTCGACCGCGACCTTTCACTGGATCCTCGACCACGAGAGTCTCTTCCGGCGCCTGCGGGCGGTGCTGTGCCCGGGCGGGAGGCTCGTCGCCCAGTGCGGCGGCGAGGGCAACGTCGCCCAGCACGCAGAGGCGATCGAGGCGGTCGCGGCGCGACCTGAGTTCGCGCCGCATCTCGCCGCCGAGATGGCCGCGATGTGGAACTTCGCCGGCCCGCGGGAGACCGAAGCGCGGCTGCGCGATGCCGGCTTCGCCGAGACGCGCTGCTGGCTGGAGCCCAAGCCGGTCACCCCGGACGACCCGCTCAGGTTCACGATGACCGCGACGATGGTCCCTCAGCTCGCGAGGCTTCCCGAGGAGCTGCGGCGTCCGTTTGCCGAAGCCGTTCTCGAGGAGTCGCCCCAACCGCTCACCCTCCACTACGTGCGCCTCAACATCGAAGCTAGAGTGCCCGCTTCGTGAGCGGTGTGCCCCGCATAGTCCTGCTGCCCGGCGACGGGATCGGCCCGGAGATCGTCGCCGCCGCGCGCCGGCTGCTGGAGGCGCTCGGCGAGTTTGAGTTCAGCGAGCACCTGATGGGCGGCTGCTCGATCGACGCCCATGGCACGGCGCTCACCGACGAGGTTCTCGCCGCCTGCCGCGCCGCAGACGCAGTCCTGCTCGGGGCCGTCGGCGGTCCCAAGTGGGACACCACCGACCCGGCCGCGCCGCGCCCGGAGCAGGGCCTGCTCGGCCTGCGCAAGGGGATGGGCCTCTACGCCAACCTGCGTCCGGTCCGGCCCAGCCCGGCCCTGGTCGGCGCCAGCCCGCTGCGTCCCGACGTGATCGCCGGCACCGACCTGCTCGTGGTGCGCGAGCTGACCGGCGGCATCTACTTCGGCGACAGCGGTCGCGACGGCGAGGTGGCGCACGACACCTGCGAGTACTCGGCCGCCGAAGTCGAACGGATCGCGAGGGTCGGCTTCGAGGCCGCGCAACGCCGTGCGGCAGGCTCCGGCCGCAAGCCCCGCCTCACCTCCGTCGACAAGGCGAACGTGCTGGAGACCTCGCGCCTCTGGCGCGAGGTCGTCGGCCGGGTCGCGCCGGAATACCCAGGCGTCGAGCTCGACCACCTGCTGGTCGACAACGCCGCGATGCAGCTGGTCTCCCGCCCGGCCGACTTCGACGTGATCGTCACCGAGAACCTCTTCGGCGACATCCTCAGCGACGAGTCGGCGATGCTGACCGGCTCGCTGGGAATGCTGCCCTCCGCCAGCCTCGGCGCCGAGGGCGAGCCGGGCCTCTTCGAGCCCGTCCACGGCTCCGCCCCCGACATCGCCGGCCAGGGCGTTGCCAACCCCCTCGCCACCTTCCTCTCGGCGGCAATGCTGCTCCGCCACGGCCTAGACCGCCCCGACGACGCCACCCGCATCGAGTCCGCCGTCGACGCGGTCCTGGACAGCGGCCTGCGCACCCCCGACCTGGCCATCCGGGGAGAGACAGCTATCGGCACCGCCGAGATCACCGACGCCGTCCTAGCTCAGCTGTCCGCGTAGAGGCCGTCCCGGTAGGGGTGGAACGTCTTGTACTTTTTCGCGGGCGCTCGTCCGAGCGCCAGCCATCGCCGATCCTCGAAAAAGTTAAGTGGAACCCCTACCGGGACGGCCTCGTAAGGCATACTTCGCGACCATGGAGACCGCGGAGCTGATCTGGCAGAACGGCGAGTTCGTCGCCTGGGAGGACGCCAAGACGCACGTCCTCACCCACGGCCTGCACTACGGCACCGGCGTCTTCGAGGGCGTCCGCTGCTATGAGACCGAGCGCGGCCCGGCCGTGTTCAGGCACGCCGACCACCTCAACCGGCTGGCGAAGTCCGCCGAGCTCTACTACTTCGAGCTTCCCTACTCGACCGAGGAGCTCGCTGCGGCGACGCGGGAGCTGATACGCCGCAACGGGCTCGCCTCCTGCTACATCCGCCCGCTCGCCTACCGCGGCTACGGCGACCTCGGCCTCTACGCGACCGGTGCCCCGATCGACGTCATCGTCGCCGCCTTCCCCTGGGGCGTGTACCTCGGCGAGGAGGGCCAGAAGCACGGGATCCGCGCCACCGTCTCCTCCTGGCGGACGATCTCCGGCGAGAGCCTGATCCCGCACGCCAAGGCCGCCGGCCAGTACCTCAACTCGATCCTGGCCAAGACCGAGGCGCAGAAGGCCGGCTACGAGGAGGCGATCCTGCTCGACCAGCACGGGCACGTCTCCGAGGGCTCGGGCGAGAACGTCTTCGTGGTCCGCGACGGCGTGCTCGCCACGCCCGGCCACTCCAACGCCATCCTCGACGGGATCACGCGCGCCTCGGTGATGCAGATCGCCGGCGACCTCGGCTACAAGGTCGAGGAGCGCGACATCGCCCGGGCCGAGCTCTACCTCGCCGACGAGGTCTTCCTCACGGGGACCGCGGCCGAGCTGGTGCCGGTGCGGGAGATCGACGACCACGCGATCGGCGAGCCGGGCGAGATCACCCGGGTGGTCCAGGCAAAGCTCGACGACGCCCTGCACGGGCGCGCCGAGGAGTACCTGGAGTGGCTCGATTTCGTCGAGGTTGCGGCCGAGGCGGACCGACCCAGTAAGGTCAGTTCCTGATGTTCCTGCGTTTCGAGCTGATCGGGCGAATTACCGCAGCCGCCTAGCGGCTGGCGCGGTTCACACCACCCGCGCGCAGGGGGCCGGCAGGCCCTCCCCTCGATCTCCCGATTCGAAAGGCATCAGATGGAACAGGTAAAGCTCTACGACACCACCCTGCGCGACGGCATGGGTGGCCACGGCATGTCGCTCTCGGTGGGCGAGAAGCTGAAGGTCGTCCAGGCGCTGGACAGGCTCGGCATCCACTTCGTCGAGGCGGGCTTCCCAAGCTCGAACCCGAAGGAGGCGGAGCTGTTCGAGCTGCTGGCCGAGCAGGAGCTGGAGCAGGCGACGATCGCCGCCTTCGGCATGACCCGCCGGCGCGACCGGCGCGCCGAGGACGACGAGTCCCTCGCCGTGCTCGCCTCCTGCTTCGCGCCGGTGGTCTGCCTGGTCGGCAAGAGCTGGCGCCTGCACGTCGACAAGGTGATCAAGGTCTCCGCCGAGGAGAACCTGGCGATGATCGGGGACTCGCTCGCGTTCCTGCGCGAGCAGGGCAAGAGGCCGGTCTTCGACGCCGAGCACTTCTTCGACGGGTATCGCGACGACCCGGCCTACGCGCTCGAATGCGTACGCGCGGCGGCCGACGCCGGAGCCGAGAACGTCACTCTCTGCGACACCAACGGGGGCAGCCTGCCGGGCTTCGTCGCCGAGACCACTGCCGCGGTCCTCGCCGATTGCGGCGGGGGGGTGGAGGTCGGCATCCACACCCACAACGACGCCGAGTGCGCGGTGGCCAACTCGCTCGCCGCGGTCGGCGCCGGCGCTCGCCTGGTGCAGGGCTGCGTCAACGGCTACGGCGAGCGCTGCGGCAACGCCAACCTCGCCTCGATCCTGCCCGCGCTGCAGCTGAAGATGGGCTTCGACGTGGTCTCCGAAGAGCAGCTCGCGAGCCTCACCCCGACCTCGCACTACCTCGACGAGCTCTGCAACATGACCCCCGACCCCGACAGGGCCTACGTGGGGCGCAACGCCTTCGCCCACAAGGCGGGCATGCACGCCGCCGGCGTGGCGGCCGACGCCAGCACCTTCGAGCACCTCGACCCGCAGACGGTCGGCAACGAGCGCGCCATCCTCGCTTCCGAGCTCTCTGGCAAGGCGACGATTCGCAGCGCCGCCGAGCAGGCCGGTCTCGAGCTCGACGACGATGCCACGACGAGGGCGATCGAGCGCCTCAAGCAGCGCGAGCACCACGGCTATCACTACGAGGCCGCCCAGGCGTCCTTCGAGCTGCTGCTGCGTCGGGAGGCGGGGGTCTACGAGCCGCTCTTCGAGCTGGAGAGCTTCCGGGTGACGACCGAAAAGCGCCAGGGAGGGCGAGTCGAAACCGAGGCGACGATCAAGGTCGAGGTCGACGGCGAGCGCTACGTCGAGGTCGCGGAGGGCAACGGGCCGGTCAACGCCCTGGACAACGCCCTACGCGCCGCGATCGGCGCCCGTCACCCGCACCTTGCCGACATCGAGCTGACGAACTACAAGGTGCGGATCCTCGACGAGGCGCACGGCACGGGCGCCGTCACCAGGGTGCTGCTCGACTCCACCGACGGGCGGGGCGAGTGGGGCACGATCGGGGTCTCGGAGAACATCATCGAGGCCTCCTGGGAGGCCCTGGTCGACTCGCTCGCCTACGCCTTCCAGCCCCGCGGGTAGGGTGCCTGGGAGATGGGTGGCGTGCCCGACACGGAGACGATTCCGCTCGCCCGGCCCGAGATCGGCGCCCGCGAGGAGGAGCTGGTCTTGGAGGTCCTGCGCTCCGGGCGGCTCTCCCTCGGCCCGATGGGGGCTCGCTTCGAGCGCGAGTTCGCGGAGTGGCTCGGGGTCGAGGACGCGGTTGCGGTCTCCAGCGGCACGGCGGCGCTGCACCTCTGCGTGCGGGCTCTCGGATGGGGGCCCGGAGACGAGGTCCTGACCACCCCCTTCAGCTTCGTCGCCTCCGCCAACTGCCTGCTCTACGAGGGCGTCCGCCCGGTCTTCTGCGACGTCGACGCCGAGACGCTCAACATCGACCCCGGCGCGGCGGCGGCGGCCGCCGGCGAGCGCACGGTGGGAATCCTCCCGGTCCACATCTTCGGCTACCCGGCGGCGATGCCCGAGCTGGAGCGGCTCGCCGCCGGCCATGGCCTCGGCATCGTCGAGGACGCCTGCGAGAGCCTCGGCGCGGTCGACTCCGAGGGTCGCCGGGTCGGCACCCGCGGCAACCTCGCGACGTTCGCCTTCTACGCCAACAAGCAGCTGGCGACGGGGGAGGGGGGGATGATCGTCCCGACGGACCCCGCCGCGGCGAGCCTCTTCCGCAGCGCGCGCAACCAGGGTCGCGAAGCGGACATGGGCTGGCTCGACCACACCCGCCTCGGCTTCAACTACCGGCTCCCCGACGTCGCCGCCGCGCTCGGCGTCGCCCAGCTCGAGAAGCTCGACGCGATGCTGGCCGGCCGCGCCCGCGTCGCCTCGCTCTACGAAGACGCCCTGGCGGGGGTCGAGGGCGTGCGGGTGCCGGTCGCTGCCCGCGGGCCCGAGCTCCGCAGCTGGTTCGTCTACACCGTCCAGCTGCCCGCCGCCGCCGATCGCGACGCGACCGTCGCCGGGCTCGCCGAGCGGGGCGTGGCGAGCAAGGCCTACCTCCCCTGCATCCACCTCTTCCCCCACCTGCGCGAGCTCGGCTACGGCGAGGGGCAGTTCCCGGTCGCGGAAGCCGCCTCGGCCTGCTCGATCGCGCTGCCCTTCTTCCCGGCGATGGGCGAGTCTGAGGTCGGGCGCGTGTGCGAGGCTCTCGCCCAATCCCTCTGCTGATGTCCCGCTTTCGCAAAGACCCGGACCCGCGCTTCTGGCGCATCAACCGCTCGATCGAGTTCGACTGGCGGTTGGCTCCCTATGACATCGACCAGTCGCAGGCCCACGCTCGCGGCCTGCGCAAGATCGGGGTCCTCGACGACGCCGAGCTCGACCGGATCGACGCCGGCCTGGAGCGCGTCCGCGCCCGCATGGGCGAGCACGGCTTCGAGTTCGAGGAGGCCGACGAGGACATCCACATGGCGATCGAGCGGCTGCTCGGCGAGGAGATCGGCCCCCTGGCCGGCAAGCTCCACACCGGGCGCTCGCGCAACGACCAGGTCGC
>CAMLQY010000045.1 GCA_946482365.1 uncultured Actinomycetes bacterium | reverse complement strand
CACCTCGTCCTTGAACAGCATCCGCAGCGGCTCGACCAGCTCGAACTCGAGGTCCTCCGGCAGGCCGCCGACGTTGTGGTGGGACTTGATCGTGGCGGCGCCGTCGCTGCCACCCGACTCGATCACGTCGGAGTAGAGAGTGCCCTGGACGAGGTAGGCGGCGTCCTCGAGCTTGGCGGCCTCCTCCTCGAAGACGCGGATGAACTCCTCGCCGATGATCTTGCGCTTGCGCTCGGGCTCGTCGTGACCGGCGAGCTTGGCGAGGAAGCGCTCCTCTGCCTCGACGTGGACGAGGGGGATGCCGAACTGCTCGAAGGCGGAGACGACCTGCTCGGCCTCGTTGAGGCGCATCAGGCCATGGTCGACGAAGACGCAGGTCAGCTGCTCGCCGATCGCCTTGTGCACGAGCAGGGCCGCGACCGAGGAGTCGACGCCCCCGGAGAGCCCGCAGATCACCTTGCCCTCCCCCACCTGCGCCTGGATCCTCGCCACCTGTTCCGCGATCACCGACTGCGGCGACCACTGCTGCTCGCAGCCGGCGACGTCGCGCAGGAACCGGGTCAGGATCTCGGTGCCGTATGGCGTGTGGACGACCTCGGGGTGGAACTGGATCCCGTAGAGACCCCGATCGGGGCTCTCGCACGCCGCCACCGGCGAGCCGGGGCTGGAGGCGAGCGCCGCGAACCCCTCGGGCGGCTCGAAGACGGCGTCGCGATGGCTCATCCAGCAGTGCTGCTCCTCCGGCAGGCCCGCCAGCAGGTGGCCGCCGCCATCGCGCAGGGTCAGGTCGGTGCGCCCGAACTCCCCCGCCTCAGCCGCCTCGACCCGCCCGCCCAGGGCCTGGACCATCGCCTGCATCCCGTAACAGATCCCCAGCATCGGGATCTCCAGGTCCAGCAGCTCGGCCGGGAACGCCGGCGCCCCCTCCTCGTAGACGGAGGCCGGACCGCCCGAGAGCACGAGCCCCTTCGGGTTGCGCGCTCGAACGACGTCCGGCGGGGTGCTGGACGGGAGCAGCTCGGCGAACACGCCGCACTCGCGTATCCGCCTCGCGATCAGCTGCGAGTACTGCCCCCCGAAGTCGAGGACGAGAACCTCCTCGGAGGCCTGGGCCGGCGCTGTCGCTGCGCCGGCCTCAGTCGTCGGCGACCCCAACACCGGCGGAGACCGCCGCGCGCCCGTTCGACCCCATGCCGACCGCCTGCTCGTTCTGGAGCTTCTTGCCCTCGCTCATCAGCGCCGGCGCGACCATCACCTCGGCCCGCTGGAAGGAGCGGATGTCCTCGTAGCCGCAGGTCGCCATCGAGGTTTTCAGCGCCCCCATCAGGTTGAAGGTGCCGTCGTTCTCCTGGGCGGGCCCGAGCAGGATCTCCTCCATCGTGCCGTCCTGCTGGGTCGTGACGCGGGTGCCGCGCGGCAGGGACGGGTGGAAGGTCGCCATGCCCCAGTGGAAGCCCCGGCCGGGGGCCTCCTTGGCCCGGGCCAGCGGCGAGCCGACCATCACCGAGTCCGCCCCGCAGGCGATCGCCTTGGAGACGTCGCCCCCGGTGCGCATGCCGCCGTCGGCGATCACGTTGACGTACTCGCCGGTCTCCAGCATGTGCTGGGAACGGGCGGCGGCCACGTCGGCGATCGCGGTCGCCTGCGGCACCCCGATCCCGAGCACCCCCCGGGTCGTGCAGGCCGCACCCGGCCCGACGCCGACCAGGACGCCGACCGCGCCGGTCCGCATCAGGTGCAGGCCGGTCGAGTAGGAGGCGCAGCCCCCGACCACCGTCGGCACCGGCACCTCGGCGATGAACTCCTTCAAGTTGAGCGGCTCGACCGTGGTCGAGACGTGTTCGGCCGAGATCACCGTGCCCTGGATCACGAGGATGTCGATCCCTGCCTCGACCGCGATCTCGTAGTGCTCGCGGACTTTCTGCGGCGTCAGCGAGCCGCAGGCGACCGCGCCGCGCTCCTTGACCTCCGCGACCCGCTTGCCGATCAGCTCGGGCTTGACCGGCTCGGCGTAGATCTCCTGCATGATCCGCGTCGCCTCGTGCTTGGGAGCCGCGGCGATCGCCTCCAGCCGCTCCTCGGCGTTCTCGAAGCGGGTCCAGATCCCCTCCAGGTTGAGCACGCCGAGGCCGCCCAGCTCGTTGACGAGCACGGCGGTGTCGGGGCTGACCACGCCGTCCATCGCCGAAGCGACGAGCGGCAGCTCGAAGCGGTAGGGACCGAGGGTCCAGCTGATGTCAATGTCGTCGGGGTCGCGGGTCCGGCGCGACGGAACGATCGCGATGTCATCGAATCCGTAGGCGCGCCGCCCCTTCTTGCCCCGACCGATGTCAATCTCCAATTAGGTCCTCCAGGGTGGCGTTGAGACCCCAGCCTACACTTCGGCGGGGACCTCCAAATCCTGGACGTGGACCTCGCCGAGGAGGCGCTCGACCTGACCGCGGTCAACCACGCCGGCGCCGAAGTGCTGGGTCGACTCCGCCCCGCAGGCGACGCCGTAGGCAAGGCACTCCCCAGCCGGCCGGCCCTCGTAGCGAGCCGCCGCGTAGCCCGCCAGGAAGGCGTCGCCCGAGCCGACCGTCGAGACCGGCTCCAGGGGCTCGGTGCGAACCTCGACGAAGCGCCTCTCCGCCCCCTCGCCGATCACGGCCGCGCAGCCGTCCGGCCGCGTGATCGCGGCCTCGCGGGCGCCCAGGCGGACCAGCTCGGAGAGGCCGTGGACGAGGTCCTGGGGGTCGCCGAACTCCTGGCCGACCAGCTCCTCGGCCTCGCGCTCGTTGGGCGTGACCATGGCGGCCCCGGCCCGCAGGCCGGCGAGCATCGCCTCCCCCTCGGAGTCGAGGATGACCGGCACGCCGCGCTCGCTCAGGCCCTTGACCAGGCGCGCGTAGAGGTCGCCACCGGCCCCGGGGGGCAGGGTGCCGGCGAGCACGCAGAGCCTGGCGCCGTCGGCGAGATAGTCGAGGCGGGCGGCGAACGCCTCGACCTCCTCGGGGCTGACCGCGGGCCCGCGCTCGTTGATCTCGGTCTGCTCGCCGGAGGTGGGGTCGATCACCGCCATGTTGATCCGGGTCTCCCCGGCGATCCGGGTGAAGTCGGCGAGGACCGCTTCCTCGCGAATCTGCTCCAGCAGCCGGTTGCCGGTCGGGCCGCCGGCGAAGCCGGTGGCGATCACGGGCCGGCCCAGCCGGCCGAGGGCGCGGGCTACGTTGATCCCCTTGCCGCCGGGCGACGTGCGGCTCTCCACCGCCCGGTGCCGGTGACCGAGACGGAAGTTCGGCACCGCGACCGTGCGGTCGATTGCGGCGTTGAGAGTGACCGTGAGGATCATCTTGAAAGGCGCCTCAGCATGACTGCTCCGACCAGTATCACGCAAAGCGCGATCCCGATCGGGACCTCCTCCGAGCCGGCGAAGCTCCTCGCCCGGTCCAGGGCGCTCGCCTCGGGCACCGCACGGCCGGCCCGCAGCGCCACGGCGGCGGCCCTCCTGCCGTCGACGAAGACGATCGCCCTGCCCAGCGCGGCGCCGCGGTCGATCGGGCCCTCGAGCTCGCTCGGCGCCCGCACCGAGAGGCTGAGCCGCTGGTCGGGGCGAACGCCGAGGGAGACCGTGCGCGCGGCGCGCAGCGGCAGCTCCCCTCCCCCGTAGCGGACCGAGGCCTCGGCGAGCTCCTCGCCCGCCCGGACCGGCAGCCGCCGCTCGTAGCGGGAGAAGCCGTACTCGAGCAGGCGCAGGCTGGCGAGGTCGCGCTCGGTCTCCGTCGGGGTGCCGATCACGACCGAGATCAGCTTCACCCCCTGGCGCTGGCCGGAGCCGACCAGGACGTAGGCGGCGCCGAAGGTGTGGCCGGTCTTCACCCCGGTCGCCCACGGCGCCCGGTAGAGCAGGTCGTTGAGGGTGTCGATCGTGCGCGGCGGGCGCAGGCTGCGCAGCCTGGCGCTGCGGGCGTCGGCGATCCGGGCGAAGGCGGGATCGCGCAGGAGCCTCCGGCTCAGCGTCGCCAGGTCGCGGGCGCTGGAGTAGTTGCCCTCCTCGTCGAGCCCGATCGGGTTCGCGTAGTGGGTGTCCGCCAGGCCCAGCGCCGCCGCGTAGCGGTTCATCTCGGCGACGAAGCCGGCTTCCGTGCCGGCGGCGGCCAGGGCGAGGTCGTGGGCGGCGTCGTTGCCGCTGCGCAGGATCAGGCCGTAGAGCAGGTCGCGCACGCTGACCCGCTCGCCGGGCCGCAGTTCGAGCAGCGACTCGCCGTAGACCGCGTCGTAGGGCGCGGCCCGCACGACACGATCCAGCGGCAGCTCGCGCAGCGCCACGTAGGCGGTCATCAGCTTGGTCGTGCTGGCGATCGGCAGCCGCCGGGTGCCGGCGTGGGAGGCGAGCACGTCGCCGCTGCGAGCGTCGATCAAGGCCCAGGCGCGGGCGTCGATCCCCGGCGCCGCCGCCGCCGCCCCGGCCGGCGCGGTCCAGAGCAGGGCCAGCAGGCACGCGAGAAGCGCGCCCGCGGTCCTTGCGCTCACCGCAACTTCAGCGTTTCGCCGGCGAGCAGGATCTGCGGGTCGACTTCGGGGTTGAGCGCTTCGATGCGCGCGACCGAGACCCCGGTCCGGCGGGCGATCGCCACCAGGGTGTCCCCGCTCTGGATCTCGTAGGAGGCCGGCACCGGCTTCCTCGGCTCGGCCCTGCGCGCCGCCTTCCCGTCGCGCCCCTGCCCGTTCGAGTCGTCCGAGCCGTCGCCGAGCGCCCCCCCGATGGCGACGACGACGAGCACGAGGGCAGCGATCAGGGCGAGCACCGCGAGGGCCCGGGCCGTGGCTGAGGTGCGCTTGTTCATTGCAGGTGATTGGCGATCGAATGGGCGGCGCAGATCGTATCTGCGCACTATTCGGTCGAAGCGGCCCAAACCCTGGCGCGCATCTCCTCGGCGGCGGCGGCCGGGTCATCGGCGGCGGCGATCCCGCGCGAGACGGGGACCAGGGCAGAGGCGACACCCGCGGCGAAGGCGGCCCCGAGCAGCTCCGGCCGGCCACCCTGGGCGCCGACCCCCGGGACGAGGAAGATCGAGCGGGGCATCAGGGAACGCAGGCGGGCGATGTGCTCGGGGGCGGTCGCACCGACCACCGCCCCCATCCCGCTCAGGCCGCCCTCGCCCAGCAGCCGCTCCGAGAGCCCGTCGACGAGCCCGGCCAGGCGCTCGTGCAGCGGCTGCTCCGGGGCCGGCAGGTCCTGCACGTCGGCTGCCCCGGAGTTGCTCGTCCGCACCAGGGCGAAGACACCTGCGCCCGCCGCCTCGGCCGCCTCCACCAGGGGCTCCAGGGCGTCGAGGCCGAGCAACGGGTTGGCCGTGATGGCATCGGCACCGAGCCCCGCCACAGGTCCCCACGGTGTCGGGGTCTCGCCCAGCAGTGCTTGGGCGTAGGCGGCCGCCGTGACCGGAACGTCGCCGCGCTTGCCGTCGGCGACGACGAGCAGGCCCGCTTCGCGGGCCGCCTCGCAGACCTCCGCCAGCGCCGTCCACCCGGGGGCGCCGAGGCGCTCGAAGCAGGCGAGCTGGGGCTTGATCGCGACACAGGCCGGGCCGGCCCGCTCGATCAGCGAGCGGCAGTGCGCGGCGACCGCCCCGGCCGCACGCTCGGCGGCCAGGGCGGTGCCGGCGGGAACGTCAGGCCCGCCCCCGGAGAGCTTCGACGGGTCGGGGTCGAGGCCGAGACAGACCTGGCTGCGGCGCTCTTCGACGAGCGCCGCGAGCCGGTCTGCAAAAGGCTGAGCCTGGCTCAGCCTTTGACCTTGGTCTTCAGCGCGGAGCCAGCGGAGAAGCGCGGGACCTTGCCGCCCGGGATCGTGATCCGCTCACCGGTGCGCGGGTTGACGCCCTGGCGGGGGCCGCGCTCGGCGACGTGGAATTTGCCGAAGCCGGTGAAGCTGACTTCGCCGCCGCTGCTCAGCGTGTCGGTGATCGCGTCGAGCACCGCATCAACCGCGTCGCCGGCAGCCTTCTTGCTGCCCAGCCGCTCGTCGCCTGCCAGTTGGTCCAAAAACTCAGCCTTTGTCACGTCGAAGCTCCTCCGTCATGAGTGGTTGAAATCGCGGCGGAATCTAACAGCGGCCACGGCCGTAATGCGCATTGGAGTCAGGAACCGGCGACCGTCATCTCTCCGATCAGCAGCGGCGGGGTGCTGACCGAGCCCCCGAAGGGGACCCATCGAGGCTCCGATCCGGCCGCCCGCACCGCCTTCAGCATCGAGACGAGGTCGCCGGCGATCGTGAACTCGCGCAACGGCTCGGCCGCCTCCCCGCCGTGGATCGCGTGACCCGAGGCGCCGACCGAGAAGGCGCCGGTAACGGGGTTGACGCCCGAGTGCAGCCCGGCGACGTCGGTGACCAGCACCCCGTCCCCCGCCTCGCGCAGCAGCTCCCCGAAGTCGAGCGCGCCCGCCGCGACGACGAGGTTCGAGGCCGAGACCGCAGGCTGGGAGCGGTAGCCCGAGCGCCCGGCGCTGCCCGTCGAGGCGGTGCCGTCGCGATGAGCGGTGTAGGTGTCGTAGAGGTAGGTCCGCAGCGTCCCGCCCTCGATCAGCGCGTTGGGGCGGCGCGGCAGGCCCTCGCCGTCGAAGGGCGAGGAGGCCGAGCCGGCGGGGTCGAGGCCGTCGTCCCGGATGACGAGGCCCTCAGCGGCGACCGCGGTGCCGAGCAGGCCGGCGAAGGGGGAGCGTCCGCGCTGGACCGTGTCGGCGCCCAGGCCACGGCCGAGGAGGGCCACGAAGCTGGCGGCGACCGTCGGGTCGAGGACGACCGGGCAGCTGCGCGACGCGGGCTTGCCGGCACCGATCATCGCGGTCGCCCTCTCCGCCGCCTCGCGCCCGATCGCGGGGGGGTCGAGGGCCGCCGGCCCGCGGCCGAGGCCGTAGCCGAGCCCGGTCTCGCGCCCGCCGTCGGCGCCGGCCAGCGCCTGCGCGTACCCGTAGCAGTCGGTGCGCTCGTACTCCCCCGCGATCCCGGTCGAGGAGACGATCGCGACGCGCTCCGCCGAGTCCGCGTAGACGGCCTGCTCGACCCCGGCGACGCGCGGATCGGCGTCGAGCGCCGCCCGCTCGATCTCCAGCGCCAGCTCGGCGACCTCCGCGGTCGACGTCGCGGCCAGCGACGGGTCGCTCAACTCCAGCTCCACCGGTTCCGGTGCGCTTTCTCCTCCTATATCGGGGGAAAGGCGCACCGGAAGCTCGGGGGGGCCGGTGAACTCGTCCTCGTCGGCGATCCGCGCCGTCTCGGATGCGCGCGCCGCGAGCTCCGCGATGCCCGCCTCGGAGAGGTCGGTGCCGTAGGCATAGCCGACCCGGTGACCGATCCAGGCGCGGACGCCGATCCCGCGCTTGGTCGCCGCGGTGAGGCTCTCGACCTCGCCGCCGTGGACGCGCACCTCGCGCCCCGCGTCCTCGGACGCGTAGGCCTCGGCGTCCCCCGCTCCCGCCGCGAGCGTGGCCTCGACGGCGCGGCGCGCCAAGTCGATCAAACCTCGGTCCCCCCCACGGTCATCTCCCGGATCCGGACGTGGCCCTGGCCGGTCCCGACCGGCACTTTCTGCCCCGCCTTGCCGCAGACGCCGGTCTTCATCTCGAAGTCGCTGCCGACCGCGTCGATCGCCGCCAGCGCCTCCAGGCAGTTGCCGATCAGGGTGGCGCCGCGGCAGGGCCTCGTAACCCGGCCGTCCTCGATCAGGTAGCCCTCCGAGACGCCGAAGACGAAGTCGCCGGTGGCGGGGTCGACCTGACCGCCGGCGAAGGAGGCGGCGTAGAAGCCATGGCCGACCTCGGCGATCATCGCCTCCGGCTCGGCGTCGCCGGGCGCGATGTAGGTGTTGGTCATGCGCGGCACCGGCAGGTGGCGGAAGCTCTCGCGGCGCCCGTTGCCGGTCGAGTCGACGCCGTCGCGGCGGGCGGTCAGCCGGTCATAGAGGAAGGAGACCAGCCGGCCGTCCTCGATCACCATCGTCTGCTGCGTCGGGGCCCCCTCGTCGTCGATCGAGTCGCTGCCCCACTCGCCGGGCATGCGCCCGTCGTCGTAGGCGGTGAGCAGCGGCTGGGCGACCTGCGTGCCCAGCTTTTGGGCATAGACGCTGGCGTCCTTCTGGACGTGGTCGGCCTCGAGCCCGTGGCCGGTCATCTCGTGGAAGAGGACGCCGCCGAAGCCGCCGCCGACCACCACCGGCATCGATCCCGCGGGGGCCGGGCCGGCGTCGAGCAGGGTCAGGGCCTTGCGCGTCGCGGCGGCGGCGATCTCGCCGGGATCGTCGTCGAAGAGCTCGAAGCCGCGGTGCCCGCCCAGCGTCTCGGCTCCGGTCTCGACCGAGTCGCCGCGGCGCGCCACCGCCTGCGCGCCGATCCGCACCCGCGTGCGGTCGTCGCCGACGAAAAGGCCATCGGAGTTGGCGACGGTCACCTCGCGGCGGACCTCGGCGTAGGACGCGCTGAACTGGGCGATCTCCGGGCCGGCCGCGCGGCCGCGCTCGTCGAGGTCGCGCAGGAGCGCCGCCTTGCGCTCGGCGGGCACCTCGGACGGCCGCTGCTCGATCGCGTGCGGGGTGCTCGCCACCGCCTCCAGCGGGCGCGGCTCGGCCCGGCCGGCGTGCAGCGCCGCGGCGGCCTCGGCTGCGGCGCGCTCGACGTCATCGGGGTCGAGGCCGTCGACGTGGGCGAAGTAGGTGGTCCCGCCGCTGAGCACCCGCACGCCGGCGCCCGCCGAGGCACCCGACTGCACCGATTCGACCCGCGACTCGTCGATCGCCATCGTCAGGCCGGCGCCGCGTTCGGCGAAGACCTCGGCGAACTCGCCGCCGTTGGCCAGGGCGCGGCTCAGCACCCGTTCTGCGAGCGCCGGCTCGATCAGGGCGCTCACGGCTTCGGGCGCTTTCCCGCTACCTCGATCAGCCGGCCCGCGGCGACGAAGAGCTCGCCGCCCGCGAGCGAGTCGGCCGCGTGGTCGCTGGCCCGGCCCCCCGGGTAGTAGAGGCGGGCGAAGGGGCGCCGGGCGACGCGGCGGCGGCGCATGTAGGCGGCCGCCTCGTCGGCGTAGCCCGAGACGCGGTCGAGCAGGACGCGATGCGGCTTAGGGGGCATCGGCAGCCTCCCCGTCCCTCGCGGCCGCCAGGTCGCGCAGGACCGAGCGCATGTCGAAGAAGAGCAGCGAAGCGAGGGCGAAACGGTCGGTCACGGCGACAGCGGCCAGGCCGGCGTGGCGCAGGGCGAAGACCTCCCCCTGCTCGGTGGCGATGTGGAGCTGCTCCACAGCCTCGGACCCCGCACGGTCGGCGACGGCGAGCAGCGTCGCAGCGTCCTCGCGCCAGCGCTCGGGATTGCCGCTGGCGGCGAGCACCGAGCCTCCGGAATCGAGGATCGCCCCGCCGCGCAGGTCGGGGGACATCTCGCCCAGGAGGGCCAGCGCACCGGCCGCCGCGTCGCTCGTCACGCCCCCGCTCGTCTCGCCGTCGGCCATCTCGGCCAAAATACCGACCCGTGACCCTGGCCCGGGCCTCCTGGATGATCGTAGTGGCGATCTGTGCAGTCGCCGCAGTCGCCTTTGCCCTGAGTGACTACACCGGCTACGCGATAACGATCGTCGCTGTCGGCCTCGCAGCGGCAGTGAATCTGCTCCCCCGTCCATAACCCGCCAGCCGGGGGGAGAACCGGGAGGGCCTGGCGCCTTATTCGGACTATGTCCGACTTTCGCGCCAAGCCCGACGCTCTCATCGCCGAAATTGCCGATCGCCAGCACGGGGTTGTCTCTACCCGGCAGCTTCGGGGCCTGGGACTCGGCAAGGATCAGATCCTCTACCGGGTCAAGGTAGGTCGCCTGCACCGTGTCCATCGTGGCGTTCATGTAGTGGGAAGAAGGAGGCTCTCGCCTCGCGGGCAGTGGATGGCGGCGGCCCTCGCGTGCGGAGATTCAGCTGTGGTCAGTCATCTAAGCGCTGCGACGCTGTGGGGGATGTTTCCTGCCCGGCACGACCCTTTGGTTGACATCTCGGTCCCGAGCTATGGGGGCCGACAAAAGCGGTCGGGAATCCGAGTTCACCGCAGTGCGACCCTCGGACCCAGCCATGTCACCCGCCACTTCGGAATTCCCGTCACTACGGCTGCGCGCACTGTCTCGGACCTCAAACCCGTAACCTCGCCCCAAGAGATGAGGCTTGCGATCCGGCAAGCCGAGACGCTCGGCCTGCCGCTTGGGCCGGACACGGCCGGGGACGGAACCCGCAGCGAGCTGGAGTTCCTGTTTCTCGGGCTCTGCCGGAAGATGCGCCTGCCGATGCCAATCGTCAACGTTCGAATCGGTCCCTTCGTAGCCGATTTCGCCTGGCCGGCGGAGAAGCTGATCGTCGAGACCGATGGCTACCGGTACCACCGAGGACGAGCCGCCTTCGAGGCCGACCGCGAGCGCGACCTAGCGCTGCGCGCGCTTGGCTACGACGTCATCCACCTCAGCTACCGCCAGGTAACGGAAAGACCCGAGGAAGCCGCGGGAGCGGTCAGGCATGCACTGGCCTGTCGCGGAACGAAGTCCAGATGCCGACTTACCCCCCGGCCCCAACCCCCCCCAAAACGCCCCCCCCCCGCCCCGGTGGGGGGGGGGCCCCCCCGGACCCGCGCCCCGGGGGGAGT
>CAMLQY010000044.1 GCA_946482365.1 uncultured Actinomycetes bacterium | reverse complement strand
ACCGCATCCCCGACAACCGCATCCCCGACAACCGCATCCCCGACAACCGCATCCCCGACAACCGCATCCCAAACCGCTATATCGTCGTCCTGAAGAGCTCTGTCGAGCACCCCGGCGCTGTCGCCGAAGCGCAGACGGAAAGTCGTGGCGGAGAGCTCGGCCTCGTCTATCGGTCTGCGATCAAAGGCTACTCGGCAGAGCTCTCGAAGGGCGCGGTGCAATCGCTGAGAGAAGATCCTCGTGTCAAATTCGTAGAGCCGGATCGCAAGGTGAAAACTGCCGCGCAGACCACTCCGAATGGCGTGAAACGCATTGGTGCGGCAACCAATCCAGCGCTCGACATCGACGAAACGGATGACGTTCGGATCGACGCCGACGTGGCCGTCATCGACACCGGCATCGACTACACCCATCCCGATCTGAACGTCGTCTCGCGCACAAACTGTGTACCGGCGGGCGAAGACCCCTACGCAGAAGGAGGCGTCGAAGTCTGCGTCGACAACAGCGGCATCGACAGTCAGGGTCACGGTACTCATGTGGCAGGCACGATCGCCGCCCTTGACAACGGTCTCGGCGTAGTCGGCGCTGCCCCGGGAGCGCGCTTGTGGGCAGTGCGGGTTCTCAACAAAGAAGGATGGGGAGCCACCTCTTGGATCTTGGCGGGAATCGACTGGGTCACCGCCCATGCCGGTCAGATCGAGGTCGCCAATATGAGCCTCGTCGGCGAAGGACGCTCATCGTCCGAGGAAGCAGCAATCAAAGCCTCTGTCGAAGCCGGGGTCGTCTATGTGGCCGCAGCAGGCAACGAAAGCCTTAATGCGGCCGGGTACGCCCCGGCAAACGATCCCAACGTAATAACGGTTTCTGCCTTGGCAGATTCAGACGGCAAAGCCGGTGGCAAAGGAACAAGCTGCTCGGGCAAAGATGACACTCTGGCCCAATTCAGCAACTGGGGCGCGGACGTGGAGCTTGCGGCGCCGGGGACTTGTATCTACTCGACGTTGCCGGTTGCCGGCTCCGAAATCGGGTCCAACTACGGCACCCTTAGCGGCACCTCGATGGCCTCCCCCCACGTGGCCGGAGCGGCGGCGGTGATCGCCGCCAAATCCAACCCCGACTCGAAAGCCAATGTCGAAGCGATCCGTCAGACGTTGATCGACGAAGCGAGCATCGATTGGGAAGAAAACATGGGAGACGGAAGGTTTGAGCCCCTGCTCTACCTGGGAGCGGAACCACTGAAATCGCTCGAAGTCGGCACCGGCGGCTGGTCCAGCGACGCAACGGCAGGGACGACCGCGATCGGGGCGCTCAACCCCCACGGCCAGAAAGCCGAATACCGCTTTGAATACGGGCCCACCACCGCCTACGGCAGCAGCACATCTATGGAAGTCAAAGAAGGGAAATACGCAGCGGTGAGCCGCCAGCTAGCAGGTCTTGATCCGGGAACGACCTACCACTACCGCATCTCCGCGACCACGTCGAGCGGCACGGTTTACGGCAAAGACAGGACGCTCAAGCCCTCGCTGTGGAGTAGGCAGGCTCTGAGCGGGCCGCCGGTTTCCGAAACTCAACAGCTAAGGGATGTCTCCTGCCCCACAAGCACGATGTGCATCGCAGTCGGCACGAGCTATGCGAATGAACCGCCCAGTTCCTATCTACTTACTGAAGGAAAATGGAACTACATTGCGATGCCGGTACCGGTCGGCGGCTCCTGGCCCGTGATCGAGAGTGTCTCCTGCAAGTCCGCCACGTCTTGCATAGCTGTCGGCAAGGTACAGCTAGCAAGCGATGAAGTCGTGCCGCTGGCGGAGAGCTGGGACGGGAGCAAATGGACGATCCAGTCGATCCCGGCGCCTCCAACCGAAGCCACGCTAGGCTATGCACGCTTGCAAGATATATCCTGCGTCTCGACCAGCGAATGCACGGCGGTCGGCTACTTCCTGGCCTCCGACTTCACCCCTGAAAACCCCGAACTGAATCTTTGGCAGACCTACGTTGCGCAATGGCAGGACGGCAAATGGACCAACTCATTCCCCCTGGCGGTAGGTGAATCCTTCATCTTCATGGAAGGAATCTCCTGCACCTCCGCTACCTTTTGCGCCTCCGCGGCGATAGAAGAGATGTTGACCTGGAACGGCACGAGCTGGACCTCCCAGTCAGTGCCGGGCTCCTACTATCAGGGCGTATCCTGCACGTCTCAAACTTTCTGCCTGGCGACCAGCTGGGAGGCAGGAGAGGCCAAGACCTGGAACGGCACCGCGTGGTCAACGGCGCAGTGGGATGCAGGAGGTAAGTCACTACCGGCTGTTTCCTGTCTGTCACCAACCGATTGTGTCGCCTCCGGGGATGATTACCTCGCGCTGAATCCGAGTCCGATTATCGGGTCCGGTACCATCGTGCTTACGCCGACGATTGGCGCATGGAATGGAAATAAAGTGGTGTCTCAGGCGACCGTACGTGATGCAGAAGAAGCCGGCTCATTCGCCGCCGTGGACTGCAATCCATCGCACACCTGCTTCGCGGTGGGGACCCTGCTCAGGGAAACGTACAAACCCGTGATCGCATCGATCCCGGATCGTCGCCCCACCGCCACCACCGAAGCCCCCACCAACGTGGGGTCCAGCAAGACGACCCTGAACGGCACCGTCAACCCCACCGGCGTCGCAACGAGCTACCGTTTCGAATGGGGCACGAGCACCGCCTACGGCAGCAGCATCCCGGCCTCGCCGAAAGCGATCGGAGCCGGCACGGAAAGCGTGGAAGTCAGCGAGACGCTGACAGGCCTCTTGCCTGAGACCACCTACCACTACCGAGTGGTCGCAGAAAACGAAGGCGGCACCGTCAAAGGCGAAGATCGCACCTTCACTACGCCCCCCGTCGCAGTCACCGAACCGGCCTCAAATGTGAGCGTCAATACCGCGACGCTGAACGGCAAGGTGGAACCGAGCGGCGCCGAAATCAGCTACCAGTTCGAATACGGAACCACGACATCCTACGGTTCAAAAGCGCCTGCATCGGCGAAAAGCATCAGCGCGGGCGTGGGGTACGTATCCGTGAGCCAGGCCGTCGAAGGCCTGAAAGCCCTGACCACTTACCACTATCGGATGGTCGCGACGAACTCCCAGGGAACCTACTTCGGCAAAGACGCCACCTTCACCACCGGCCCGCCCCTCCACTGGTTCGTCTGCACCAAACAGGCCGGCGGGCGCTATGCGACCAACCAGTGCGGCTCAGAAGGCGCCCCCAAAGAATGGGAATCGCTGAAGCTCAAAGAAGCCGAAAAAACCACGATCACCGCCAAAGGCAACCCGATCGCGATCAGCGGGACGATCAATGGCATCAATGGGACGATCTCCTGCGAAACCGAAGTCACGAACGCCTCGCTTGAAAACCCAAGCGGCGGCGGCAACGGAGTGGGCAACGCCGAAGTCAAATACAAAGGCTGCAAAGCCGAAAGCGGCTTTGCGAGCTGCACGATCACGCCCGGCGGTGCCGTGGCGACGAAACTCGCACTGACCACCTTCGAAGGCAAAACGCAGCTCTGGCTGACCGCCAAAGAAGGGAGCACCCTGGCCAGCTTCACCTTCTCCGGATGCGGGCCCACCGAAGCGCTGAAAGCGCTCAACGGCACCCGCAACCTGACCGAAACTATGCGCGGCGCCTACACGAACACCGCCTCCAAAGTCGAATTCGACTCAGAAACCACGGCCGAAGGGCTGAAGCTCAACAACGTGAAAGCCACCGCGGTGGGCTCGATCAAACTGGAAACCACGGCCGGCGGCTACCTCAAAGCCAACGACGCGCCGGTGGCGATCACCGAAGCCGCCTCCTCGGTCAAATCCAGCGAAGCGACCCTGAACGGCACCGTTAACCCCGAAGGAACCGCTACCAAATACCAGTTCGAATACGGCAAAACGACCAGCTACGGGACCAGCATCCCGGTCGAAGCCAAAAGCGCCGGCGAAGGGGCCTCAGACGTCAAAGTGACCGAGACACCCAGCGGCTTGGTCCCGGCCACGACCTACCACTACCGCCTGAAGGCGACCAACGGCGCGGCCACCGCCTACGGCGTCGACATGACGTTCACGACGACGGCCGCGCCCCTGCGCTGGTTTGCCTGCACCAAACAGGGCGGCGGCAAATACACCTCCGCCACCTGCGCCACCGAAGGCTCCCCCAGCGAATGGGAATCGATAGCACTCAAAGAAGCCGAAAAAACCACGATCACCGCGAAAGGCAACCCGATCGCGATCACCGCGACGATCAACGGCATCAAAGGCACGCTCAACTGCGAAACCGAAGTCACGAACGCCTCGCTTGAAAACCCGTCAGGCGGCGGCAACGGCATCGGCAACGCGGATGTCAAATACAAAGGCTGCAAAGCCGAAAGCGGCTTTGCCAGCTGCACGATCACCCCCGGCGGAGCCGTGGCGACGAAACTGGCGCTGACCACGTTCGAAGGCAAAGCGCAGCTCTGGCTGACCGCCAAAGAAGGGACCACCCTGGCCAGCTTCACCTTCTCCGGATGCGGGCCCACCGAAGCGCTGAAAGCGCTCAACGGCACCCGCAACCTGACCGAAACTATGCGCGGCGCCTACACGAACACCGCCTCCAAAGTCGAATTCAGCTCAGAATCGACCGCTGAAGGGCTGAAGCTGAGCAACCAGAAAGCGACCGCGGTCGGCTCGATCGGGCTGGAAACGAGCGCCGGGGGGTATGTCAAGGCGCAATAGGGGCGGGGGCATTCGCTTTGAACTACCCCCAGAGCGCGCAGATCGGCGCCGCGACGATCCTCTCTCCCAGTCCGTACAGGCGCCGGCCCGTGTGCAGCAAAACGCCCCCCGCGAAGCGCTCGCCCAGCTCGTCGCGCCAGCCAGGCCAGGTGCCTCGCGTCGCGCCCGGTTGGGGAGGCGCTGGCCTTGACCTCGATCCCGATCAGCTGCCCACCCGCCAGCTCGCCGAGAAGGTCGACCTCGTGTCGCCCCTGTTCGGTGCGCAGGTGGTGCAGCCGAGGCCTGCGCGCCGAGACGGCCAGCTCAGGACGAAGCTGCGCTGCGACGAAGGTGTCGAGCACCCGCCCGAGCAGATCCCCGTCTCGCATCACCCCCGCCACTTCGGTCCGCAGCGCAGCGGCGATCAGGGCCGGGTCGACCAGGTAGCGCTTCGGCTGGTGGACGAGCCGCTTCAGGCGGTTCGAGCGCCAGGCCGGGACCGCTTCGGCGACCAGCAGGCTTTCGAGCAGGTCCTCGTAGGCGACAGCTGTCGCCTTGTTCACTTCGGCGGCGTCGTAGATCGCCTGATGACGCCCTGCTGACTTCAGCCTCGTGTTCGACGGCGAGCACCCGCGGCTGATCGACGAGTACCAGCTTGCCGAGGGAATGTGGAATGCCGTACGCGGCCGCGTAGACGATCTCGGGGGCAAGGGCCTGTTCCTGCTCACCGGTTCCTCGACGCCGGAAAAGCGAGCGGGCCGACCACGCCGGCGCTCGCCGGATCACTCCCATCGCGATGCGGACGATGACGCTTGCCAACCCGGAGCCGGCCGCGCATCACAACCAACTGGGGAGGTCGCGCGAGCGCCTCGTGCAGCCGATCCAGCTCTCGCTCTCGGTCGATCAGGGCCCTGGCCACCCGTTAAGTGCAGCGTGAGTAAGTGCGCTATGAGGTAGCAAGGTTATCCTCAGCCGGAGTTACCCCCAGAGCATGCAAATCGGTGTCGTTGTGACCTTCTCGCCAAGCTTGAAAGCGCGGGGCCCCGAGTAGCACACGATCCCCACGAAACGCTCGCTGAGGCGATCTCTCAGCGCTGTCTGAACGATTGACCACCCCATAGGTGGGTCAATCGTTCAGACGCGCCCGGCAGCCGTTTATATTTGGTCTCGGCGAGGCGCGGAGAACTGTCGCTGCCGAGGCGCGGCAGCGCGCGCCGCCGCCGCTCGCAGAGCGCTATCCTTCGCTCCAGCCTCGTGCCTCGGCCCGGGGTTTTTCCTTGCAAGGCGCTAACGCAATCGAGGGAGTAGATGGCACGCGGAGATGTCCGCATCGCGGTGACGCTGGCTTGCGAAGACTGCAAGCGGCGCAACTATCAGACGAACAAGTCCCGGCGGAACACGCCGGACCGGATCGAGATGCGCAAGTTCTGCCGCTGGTGCGGCAAGCACACGGCGCACAAGGAGACGCGCTAGCCCGATGGCCAAGAGCCGCGCACAGCGCAAGGCCGAGCGCCGCGCCCGCGAAGAGCAGGAGCTCAAGCGCGCCGGCGCCGAGCGCGGCGCGGAGTCGCGCGCCCAGCACGACACCCAGGTCCCCGTCTCCGGCGAGGTGGCCGAGGTCGAAGCGGTCGAGGCCGGCATCGCCGTCGGTGCCTCGGAGGCCCAGCTGGAGACTCCGGACGCGCCGCGGACGTCGGCCCGTGCCGAGCGCCGCGCCGAAGCGAAGGCGCTGAAGGAAAGCGAAAAGCGCCAGCGCTCGGAGCAGAAGCGCCGCGAGCGCGAGCAGCTGGAGAAGAAGCAGAAGCAGGCCGCCGCCGAAAGGCAGCGCGGGGGCGTGCTCGGCTTCTTCGCCTCCTGCTGGGCGGAGCTGAAGAAGGTGCAGTGGCCCGACCGCGACACGCTCGTCCAGGCGACGGCGGTCACGGTCATCTTCGTCGCCGTCGCCGCCACCTACCTCGGCGCGCTCGACGCTGCCTTCAACTTCCTGATCAAGCAGATCCTCTGAGCCTCAGCGGATCTTCGAACAAAGGCACTGACTACTGATGTATCGCTGGTACGTGATCAACACCTACTCGGGGCACGAGAACAAGGTCAAGCACAACCTCGAGCACCGGGTTCAGACGATGAGCCAGAACCGCAACGTGCGCCAGGTCGTCGTCCCCACCGAAGACGTGATGGAGATGGGCAAGGACGGCCAGAAAGAGCCGAAGTCCAAGCGCACGATGCCCGGCTACGTCCTGGTCAACATGGAGATGACCGACGACGCCTGGGGCCTGGTCAAGAACACGCCCGGCGTCACCGGCTTCGTCGGCTCGCGCAACAAACCGGTGCCGCTCTCCAAACCGGAGGTCGACCGCCTGCTGCACCGCGAGAGCGCCGAGAGGCCGCGCAGCCAGGCCCAGTTCTCGATCGGCGAGTCGGTCAAGGTCGTCTCCGGCCCGCTCTCGGACTTCTCCGGCGAGATCGCCGAGATCAACGAGGACGCGGCCAAACTCAAGGTGCTGGTCTCGATCTTCGGCCGCGAGACGCCGGTCGAGGTCGGCTACGACCAGGTCAAGAAGATCTAGCTACCCTCCCCGGTCCCGATGGCGAAAAAAGTCCTCACTCAGATCAAGCTTCAGATCTCGGCCGGCTCGGCCAACCCGGCGCCGCCGGTCGGCCCCGCGCTGGGCCAGCACGGGGTCAACATCATGGAGTTCTGCAAGGCGTTCAACGCCCAGACCCAGTCCGAGGGCGGGACGATCATCCCGGTCGAAATCACCGTCTATGAGGACCGCTCCTTCACCTTCATCACCAAGACGCCCCCCGCGGCGGTGCTGATCAAGGAGGCGATCGGGCTCAAGAAGGGCTCGGGCGAGCCCCACGTCGACAAAGTGGGGACGATCTCGAAAGACCAGATCCGCCAGATCGCCGAGCGCAAGATGCCCGACCTCAACGCCAACGACCTCGACGCCGCCTCGAAGATCATCGCCGGCACCGCCCGCTCGATGGGCGTGGACGTCGAGTAGGAGCCCCGGATCCGATGGCCCACGGCAAGCGCTACCGCAAACAGCTCGGCAAGGTGCAGCGCGAGCGCGCCTACCCGCCCGCCGAGGCAGTCTCGCTGATCAAGGAGACCGCCAGCGCCAGCTTCGACGAGACCGTCGAGCTGCACGTCCTGCTCGGGGTCAACGTCCGCCACGCCGAGGAGCAGCTGCGCGGCACCCTCGCCCTGCCCCACGGCCTCGGCAAGGACGTGACCGTCGCCGTCTTCGCCCAGGGCCAGCAGGCGCGTGACGCCGAGGCCGCCGGAGCCGACTTCGTCGGTGGCGACGACCTCGCAAAGAAAGTCGAGGAGGACGGCTGGACAGACTTCGACGTGGCGATCGCGACGCCGCAGATGATGGGCACCGTCGGCAAGCTCGGCCGCGTCCTCGGCCCGCAGGGCAAGATGCCCAACCCGAAGGTCGGCACGGTCACCGACGACGTCGAGAAGGCCGTCGCCGAATCGAAGGCGGGCAAGGTCGAATACCGCACCGACCGCCAGGCGATCGTCCACATGTCGATCGGCAAGGCGAGCCTCGAGGCCGAGAAGCTGCTGGAGAACTTCACCGCCGTGATGGAGGAGATCGTCCGCGCCAAGCCCTCCGCGGCGAAGGGGCGCTACATCGTCTCCTGCACGCTGACCACGACGATGGGCCCGGGGATCCGGGTCGACGCGTCCAAGGTCGGCGACCGCGACGCCGCCGCGGCGACGGCCCAGGCCGCAGAGGAGCTGGCGACCGCCTAAACTCCAGCGCCGCGCTTTACCCGAGACCACCGGCAGCCCCGTAAGCCCGGTGCAGGTGAGACATGAACCGAGACGAAAAGGCAACAGCCATTGAGGAGATCGCCGCCGAGATCGAGGCGTCCGAGGCGATCTTCGCCGTCGACTACCGCGGGATCAGCGTCCCCCAGGCGGCCGAGCTGCGCGGCAAGCTGCGCGAAGCCGACGCCAGCTTCCGCATCGTCAAGAACCGCCTGACCAAAATCGCCGCCGACAAGGCGGGCCAGGAGCAGCTCGCCGAGCTGCTGCAGGGGCCGACCGCCCTCACCTTCGTCCGCGGCGACACCGCCCAGGCTGCCAAGGCGATCACGAGCTTCAACAAAGAGCACGACGTGCTCACCTACCGCGGCGGCTTCATGGGCGAAATCGTCCTCGACGAGGAACGCTTCAAGGCGATCGCCAAGCTGCCGGCCCGCGAAGTGCTGATCGGCCAGTTCGCCGGCGTCGTCGCCAGCCCCCTGACCGGCCTCGTAAGGGGTCTGGGCTCCATGATCCAGGGACTTGCGCTGCAGCTTGGTCAGATTGCCGAGCAGGGCTTGGTCAGCGGCGAGACTTCAGAGGGGTCGACCGCGGGTCCTGTCGCCGAGGACGGCGAGTCGTCCTCGCAAGCTGCGGGCGACTCCCCATCCTCGACGCCACCCGCGGACGAGGCGGCTGAGGAGCCCGCCGCTGATGAGGAGGCGCAGGCTGATGACCAGCCGGCAGCTGAGCCTGAAGCTGGGGAGGCCCCGGAGGCGGAGGAGAAAGCTGAGGAGGCGGCCGACGAGGGCGCCGATGAGACTTCTAAGGAAGAGGAGGAGTAACCAGTGGCAACCAAGATTTCAACCGAGGACTGGATCGAGGAGCTGAAAAGCATCTCGGTGCTCGAGCTCTCCGAGCGGATCAAAGCGCTGGAGGAGGAGTTCGGGGTCTCCGCGACGGCTGTCGCCGCCGCGGCTCCCGCAGCGGCCGGAGCTCCGGCTGGAGACGGCGGGGGTGACGGCGAGGAAGCATCGACGGTCGACGTCGTCCTGGCCGAGGTCGGTGGCCAGAAGGTCCCTGTGATCAAGGTCGTCCGCGCCGCGACCGGGCTCGGCCTGAAAGAGGCCAAGGCCCTGGTCGACGAGGCGCCGAAAGCGATCAAGGAGGGCGTCGAGCGCGAGGAGGCCGACAAGCTCAAAGCCGAGCTGGAGGAGGCCGGCGCCACCGTCGAGCTCAAGTAAGCCGGTTCTGACCGCGGCTGGAGCCCAGGCAGGGAGCCAAGTCCGCGGTCGGGTGCGGCCGTGTGTTATTTTTCGCGGTCGCGCCCAGTTGTATTCCCTGCCCGATATCTGCGCTGTACCTAACGTCCCTCTGACCGCCTGAGGAGTCGCCGACTTTGGCACGTTCGAACGCTGCCCCCGTAACCCGCAGGAGTTTTTCCCGACTACAGAACCCCCTCGAAGTCCCCCATCTGATCGACATCCAGCGCCGCTCCTTCGAAGAGCTGACGGATCCGAAGAAGGGCGGGCTGCGAGAGACGATCGACGACATATCCCCGATCGAGGACTACACGGGGAACCTCGCCATCGTCTTCGGCGAGTTCAAGTTCGAGGACCCGCCGCACTCGATCGAGGAGTGCCGCGAGAAGGACATGACCTACTCGCGGCCGCTCTCGGCGACCGTCGCCTTCCAGAACAAAGAGACGGGTGAGATCCGCGAGCAGGCGGTCTTCATGGGCGACTTCCCGTGGATGACCGACCGCGGCACCTTCATCATCAACGGCACCGAGCGCGTCGTCGTCACCCAGCTCGTGCGCTCCCCCGGCGCCTACGTGATGGCGCCCAAGGACGCGGAAAAGCAGGTCTTCATCGCCAACCTGATGCCGGCCCGCGGCTCCTGGCTCGAGCTCGAGATCGACAAAAAAGGCAAGGTCTTCGTCCGCATCGACCGCAAGCGCAAGCTGCCGGTGACGGTGCTGCTGCGCGCGATGGGCTATGTCGAGGACGAGAAGCTCCTCGACATGTTCGACAACTCGATCTACATGCGGCACACGATCGAGGCCGACACCGAGGCGACCCGGACCGAGGAGGGCGCCCTGATCGAGCTGTTCAAGAAGCAGCGCCCCGGCGAGCCGCCCTCGGTCGACGCCGCCTGCAACCTGCTCGAGCAGCTCTTCTTCGACCCCAAGCGCTACGACCTCACCAGGGTCGGCCGCTACAAGCTGAACGCGAGGCTCGACCTCGACATCGACCTCGATACACGGGTCCTCACCCACGACGACATCATCGCCTTGGTCAAGGAGCTGGTCAGCCTTCCGAAGCTGCTCGGCATCCCCGAGGAGGTCGACGAGGAGAACCCGATCAAGGACTACGCGGCTGAGGCGATCACCTACCCGCGCGAGCCCGTCAACGAGCACCTCGACGAGTACGAGCACTTCGGCAACCGGCGCCTGCGCACGGTCGGCGAGCTGA
>CAMLQY010000043.1 GCA_946482365.1 uncultured Actinomycetes bacterium | reverse complement strand
ATGCTCGAAGCGCTGCCGGCTGCGCAGTCGGCGGGGCAGAAGGCCCAGGAGGACGCCCAGCTCGGCCAGGGCTCGATCTTCGACTTCGGCGACGAGGGGGGCGGTGGGGCCGGCGCGGCCGCCCAGGCGCACCACCGCCCGCCGGTCCCTGCGGTCGAGTTCGAGCGCGCCGAGCTGCTGGCCTTGGAGAAGGAGACACTCGGGACCTACCTCTCCTCGCACCCCTTGACCGAAGTGAGGGGGGCGCTGCGCGCCCGCGTCGACTGCAGCCTCGCCGATCTGGCTACCAAGCAGGATGGCTCCTGGGTGACGGTTGGCGGCATCGTCACCGAGTGCAAGAAGATCCGCACCAAGAGCGGCAGCCAGATGATGTTCGCCACCCTCGACGACGTCGAGGGGCAGGTCGAGATGCTGGTCTTCAAGGCCGACGAGGCCGAGAGCGCCGCCGTCATCGCGCCTGACGCGATCGTCGTCGTCCGCGGCCGCCTCGACCACAAGGACCGCGGCGAGACGAAGCTCGTGGTGCAGGAGGCCGAGCGCTTCGAACCCGACGCCGAGGAGATCGCCAGCGCGCCGGAGGCGCCTAGCGGCCCGGATGGCCCGGTCGAGGTCGAGATCGATGCCGCCCTGCTAACCGATGCGCTGGTCGAGGAGCTGAAGGCGGTGCTCGAGCACCACAAGGGCGAGGCCGAGGTGCACTTGGCGATCCGCACCGCCGCCGGCGAGTCGAAGCGCCTGCTGCTCGGCGAGGGCTACCGCGTGCGTCCCTCCGGGCGGCTGCGCAGCGAGCTAGACCACGTCTTGGGTCTCGACGCGATGGCCGCCTGATACCGCCCCTGAGCCGCAGAGGAGCTGCTCGGGCCATTCCCCGAGGAGCCTCAGCGAGGCAGCGAGCGCCGCGGCGGCGACGTCGCGGAGCGGGTCGGCGCTCGGCAGCGTCGCTCCCTCGACCAGGGTCGCCAGCGAGAGCGCGAAGCGGGCGAGGAAGGCGGGCTCCCGCCTCTCCGCCGCCATGCTTGCTTTCTTGGGCAGGCCGTTCAGCTCCAGCGCCAGCAGGTGGACCGCCCGTCCGACCTCCTTCTCGCTCGGCTTCACCGGTGGGTCGGCGGACGGCGTGGAGCGAAGGGCCTGCACCAGCTTGCCGATCTCCTCGACTCCCTGGCGAAGCCAGGTGTCGTCAACCTGGATGTGCTTGCGATGCGGGGTTGCGAGCAGCAGGAGCGCCAGAGCCAGGCGACCGAAGCGCGCCGGGTCCAGGCCGGTGAGCAGGGCGGCGTCCAGCTCCCCGATCAGCTCGTCCGCTGCGTCCTCGGCGCCGACGACCCCGCCGTGCCGCATTCGCAGCGCCCCGTAGCGAACGTCCACGGCACCCACCGCCGGCCTCGCCGGCGAGTCGCCGCCCTGCGTCGCTCCGGGGAGCGTCTCGATCTGTACCAGGGCCTCGGCTACGGCCTCCTGGCGGAACGCCGCCAGCGACTCGCTCTCTCCGGGTCGGGGGGCCGGGGACTCCCTCGGCTTTGCCTCCGCGCCTGACGGGAGCATCCCCCCGGCGTCGCTGGCAAGCCAGGCCTTCAGGGCTGCCGGCTCGACCCGCAGGTAGAGGTGTCTCGGCCGCACCGCCACCTCTTCGATCCAGTCCTGCGAGGAGAGGCTGTCGGCCACGCGAGCCGTGTCTCCGGCGATCTCCGCCTTCACCGCGGCGGGGCCGACGGGGGAGCGCTTGGCGATCTCGACCGCCTGCACCCCGTCGGTGGCCTCGGCCAGGAGCCGGGCCGCCTCCCTCTCGATCGGTCCGGCATGAGGGGCCAGCCTTGGGGCCGCCGGGGCGGTCATGGCATGTGCTGCTTGGGGCCCCGGAAGACGAAGCTGGTGTCCCGTATCGACCGTTGGCCCAGGAGCGCCATCAACAGCCTGTTGATCCCGATGCCGAATCCCCCGTGCGGTGGGCACCCGTCGCGGAACATCTCCAGGAAGTGCGGGCGCAGGTAGGCGTCGATCGTCTCCGCTTCCAGCCCGGCCTGCCCGATCTGCTCGTCGAGCCGGTCGAAGCGGTGCTCTCGCTGCCCTCCAGAGGTGATCTCGATTCCGTTCCAGAGCATGTCGAAGCTGCGCGAGAGGCCTTCCCCGTCCCCGCTGGAGAGTTCTTGCATCGTGTAGAACGGCCTCGCGCTCGCCGGGTAGTCCGTTATGAAGACCAGGCTGTGGCCATGCTCCCGGTGGGCGCGCTTGGAGAGCGCTCGCTCCGCCTCGCCGAGGAGGCGCTCGCGACCGTCCGCCGACTCGTCTCCGGTCAGCTCCTTCAGGATCCCGACCGGGAAGCGGGGGATCGGCGTCGACGGGATCTCGACCGGCATGTCGAAGCTGCTTTCGATCGCCTCTCCGTGTGCCTCAGCGACCGCGGCGAGCGCGTGGCGCAGCAGGCCCTCCTCGAAGTCCATCAGGTCCCGGTGAGAGTCGATCCAGGACATCTCGAAGTGGGCGATCGTGAACTCGGTGGCGTGGATGGGGGTCGTGCCGGGCTCGCTGCGGAACACGGGGCCGATCTCGAAGACCCGCTCGAAGCCCGCCGCCATCGCCATCTGCATGTAGAACTGGGCGGACTGGACGAGGAAGGCCTCCTGGTCGAAGTAGGGCACCCGGAAGACGGTGGCACCGCTCTCGCTGCCGCCGCCGCTGATCTTGGGCGTGTGGAGTTCGATGAAACCACGCGCGAGGGCGTATTCGCGCATCGCCGTCTCCAGCGTCGACTGCACCGCGAAGATCAGGAACCGCTCCGGCGAGCGCAGCTCGAGGTGGCGGCGGCTCGGGGTCGGTTTGTCCCCGTTGGCCTCGGCCGAGGGGGTGCCGTTCGCCTGGGCCAGGACCTCGAGCGTCTCGACGTGCAGGTGCGGGCTCCGCGCCGATCCCGCGACCGTGCCCGATGCCCGTACCGTGCTGCCCGCCTCGGCTGGGCAGCCGGCCAGGTCCTCCGCCGGCTCCCAGAGGGAATCGAGCTCTCCGCTGCGGTCGCTCAGCAGGAAGCGGAAAGAGTCCGGGGCCGTGCGCGGCCGGCCGATCCAGCCGCGGACCGTCACCTGCTCGCCGAGGCGTCCCCGGGCCTCTCCGATCGGCAACGGGCTCGAGGACAAGGTGTTCACCCCATCAAGAGGCGTTGGCAGCGGCGGTGGCGGCGCTCAAATCGATTCGCGTCACGCGCGGGCGCGCCGGCGCCACATATGCGGCGGTCCTGTTGAGGTCGCGTAGGGAGTACCCCCGCAGCAGCCAGCGGTCGGTGCCGTCGAGCGCGGCGGGGAAGCGGTCCCGGCCGTGCAGGCAGTCTTCGTTGCCGAAGGCGAGCAGGTCGCCCCTGTGCAGCTGGAGGCGGCGCGTGGCGCGGTGGGCGGCCGCGGTGAACGTGCGCGCTGCGCGTGCGGCGACGTCGTCGGTTGCCTCGAGGGTCTCGTGCCAGCGGACCGCGGGCCGGCGGAAGGAGCCCGTCAGGGGCGCCACCCTCAGCGCGATGTCCTCCTCGCCCTCGACCCGGTGGCTGTCCACGACGCTGAAGTTGAAGCGCTCGTCCCGCAGCACTTCGATCTCGTCGTCGGTGAGCTGGACCAGTATCTCGTCGAGCACGGCGAGCCTGGTGGCGGGCGGGTCCTCGGGTGCCCGGACGCAGTAGAGCACCACCCAGTCCGGGCGGATCGGGTGGAACGCGTTCTCCGTGTGCATGCCGAGCTCGACTTTGAAGGACGCGTTGGACTGCGTGGACGCTCCCTCTTTCGTCGGGTAGATGTTGTGCACGAGGGAGCCTTTCTTCTCCATCGCGTACCCGAACTCGTCCCCGAGCTTGCGCACGGCCAGGGCGATCCAGGCGTTGCCGCGCCTGACGGTCTCGGCGCTTGCCCCGAGCTCGGTGGGTGTTGGGCCGGGGTCCTCGTCGAATGGAAGGCCCCTCAGCAGGACCACCGGCACGGTGCCGCGCCGCAGGGCGGCCAGGGCGGCGCGGGCGCGGCTGGGAAGCGCTCCCTCGACCACCTCGGCGGCGTTGAAGAACTCCTGCGTTCCGGCCTGGATCGAGGCTGCCTCGACGGGTTCGAGCAGCTCCTTCTCGATCACCTCGGCGGCATGCTCGCGCTCCTCGTCGGTGAGCTCCACAGTCCACACCGGCTCGGTGTCCTGCAGGCCCGAGGCCGACTCGGCGGCGGCGGGCGGCGAGGGGGCCGTTTGATCTGAGAGTCCGCCCTCGGCGGAGGTGGCGATGCCGGTCATGGGGTTCTCCTCCTAGCGCGGGTTGATCGGCTTGGTCCTCGTTCACAGCAGTACGCCCGACGGGAATCGAACCCGCAACCTTTGGCTTGATAAGCCAATGCTCTTCGAACGCACCTTCCACCACTGACACGATCCGCTTCCTCGGACGGCCTGAACGATGAGCCAGTACTTCGACTCCCGCCGGTATCTGTCACTGCCCGGCTCGTAGCTGGAAGTGCTCCTGCCAAGAGCTGGAAGTGTCTTAAGAATCCTAAGTCCGTCTTCGTCCACGGGGCGCCAGTGATTTCCACCACATTCTTTACCGTTGAGCTACGGGCGCATGTGTTTTTGCCGCCGGCAGCCTGCAAAGATTCAAGCGAGTATCCAAAGCGCATCTGGGGCCAGCTCGTTCCTTTGTCGAAGGTTGTCAGCGACTAGATAGATCAACTACAGCCAATAATCAAAAAAACCGTATCAGAGAAGTCAAGGGCCTTTTCGACCCGTCGATTTCTCCCCGAAATTTGGCTTCCGGCCCGCCCGGTCCCTAGACTTCGCTCATGCCAGCGACGCGCGAGAAGACGGGTGAGTGTCGCCAGTGCCGCTCCTTCTGCGACAAGATGGTCGAGCCCCGCGGTTGCGTCGAAATGCGCTGTCGCTACCTCTACAGCTTCGTCGACATGCTCAACGGCGTGCAGTACGTCGGCTGCATGCAGGACGTCTTCGCCGCCAAGGTCGAGCTCGACGCGGTGCTGCAGCCCGGGGGCTTCGGCGGCGTCAAGATGACCGGCGAAGCACTGCCGCACTGCCAGTTCTCCGTCGAGCGCGCCTATGAGGGCTCTGGCGGTCCCTACGACTGCGTCAACCGCCGCTTCTTCGACTGTGCGGACGCAGGTCCCGAGGGCATCAAGGCGTTCGACCTGCGCGACATCTGAGCGGGGCAACCACGACATCGTTCCGTGTAGAATTGCGGCATGACAGAGACTTCCGCAGTGGCAGAGGCAGAGAAGCTAGTGGCTGAAACAGCAGGCGACACCGACGGCGCATCTGGCGAGGGGCCGAAGTTCACCCTCGAGCTGAACCAGGACCAGAAGGACATCCGCGAGTGGGTGCACGGCTTCGCCGAGGGCGTCGTCCGTCCCGCCGCCGAGGAATGGGACGAGCGCGAGGAGACGCCCTGGCCGGTGATCCAGGAGGCGGCCAAGATCGGCCTCTACAGCTTCGAAGCCCTCGGCCAGTTCTGGGCCGACGAGACAGGGCTGACCCTGCCGATAGCCAACGAGGAGCTCTTCTGGGGCGACGCCGGCATCGGCATGGCGATCATGGGGACCTCGCTGGCCGTCGCCGCGATCTTCGGACAGGGTACCCCGGAGCAGATGGGCGAGTGGATCCCGCAGTGCTTCGGCAGCGCCGACGACCCCAAGGTCGCCGCCTTCTGCTCTTCCGAGCCGGACGCCGGCTCCGACGTCTCCGCGATCCGCACCACCGCCAAGTACGACGAGGCGACCGACGAGTGGGTGATCAACGGGCAGAAGGCCTGGGCGACCAACGGCGGCATCGCCGACGTCCACGTCGTCATCGCCTCGGTCGACCGCGAGCTCGGCTCGCGGGGCCACGCCGCCTTCGTCATCCCGCCCGGCACCAAGGGCTGCGAGCAGGGCGCCAAGGTGAAGAAGCATGGCCTGCGCGCCTCCCATACCGCCGACGTCCACCTCGACGACTGTCGCGTCCCGGGAGCCTGCCTGCTCGGCGGCAAAGAGAAGCTGGACGAGCGCCTGGCCCGGGTCCGCGAAGGCAAGAAAGCCAAGTCGCAGGCCGCGATGCAGACCTTCGAGGCGAGCCGCCCCACGGTCGGCGCTCAGGCGCTCGGCATCGCCCGCGCCGCCTACGAGTACGCCCTCGATTACGCCAAAGAGCGCCGGCAGTTCGGCAAGGCGATCATCGAGAACCAGTCGATCGCCTTCACCCTCGCCGACATGAAGCTGGAGATCGACGCCGCCCGCCTGCTGGTCTGGCGCGCCGCCTGGATGGGCCGCAACGGCCACAAGTTCGAGAACGCCGAGGGCTCGATGTCGAAGCTGAAGGCCGGCGAGGTCGCCGTCTGGGCGACCGAGCGCGCGATTCAGATCCTCGGCGGCAACGGCTACACGCGAGAGTTCCCGGTCGAGCGGATGCACCGCGACGCGAAGATCTACACGATCTTCGAGGGCACCTCCGAGATCCAGCGCCTGGTCATCAGCCGCGCGATCTCAGGTGTCCACGTGAAATAGGTCAGCCTGGCGCAAAAGTCGGACTATTCCCGACTTACGCGCCACGGCGGCGTTTCAGGCCGGCTTTTCGGAGGCGCTTGGCCGCTTGCACTTCTTTGCGGTCCGGGCCTTTCTTGATCGGCCCCGGGGTCTCCAGCGTCGCCGGCAGGTCCTCGAAGCGGGACTCCGAGAGGAAGGCGGCGAGGCCCTGCTTGCCCATCTCGCCCTTGCCGAGGTTGGCGTGGCGGTCGCGGCAGGAGCCGAGCGGGGCGGCGGCGTCGTTGACGTGGAGGCACTGCAGCCTGTCCAGGCCGACCTTGGCGTCGGCTTCGTCGACGACGGCGGATAGGTGCTCCTCGTCGGTTATGTCGTAGCCCTGGACGAAGAGGTGACAGGAGTCGAGGCAGAGGCCGAGGCGCTTGCCGGCACCCGCCAGCTCGATCAGCTCGGCGGTCTCGTCGAAGTCGCGGCCGAGCAGGCCTTTGTGGCCGGCGGTCTGCTCGAGCAGGAGGGGGCAATGCTCGCTGTCCTTCAGCGCCGCGGCGATCACCTTGGCGGCTCGCCTCATCGAGGGGCCGTGCGGCTCCCCTTTCTGCGCTCCGGGGTGCAGGACGACGCCGGCGGCGCCGATCCCGTCGCCTGTCCGCAGCGCGTGCGTCAGTGACGCCAGCGACTTCTTGCGCAGCTCTTTGTCTTTCGTGGCGCAGTTGATCAGGTAGACAGCGTGGATCACCACCGCTTCGACCGGCGAGCCGGCCATCGCCTCCTTGAAGGCGGCGAAGTCGTCGGGGCCGTATCTGGTCGGCCGCCACATGCGCGGGCTCTGGTTGAAGATCTGGATCGATTCGCAGCCGCGCTCGGTGCCCCGCTCGACCGCCTTGTCGAGCCCTCCGGACGTAGAGACATGCGCGCCAATGAGCATGAATCGCGCATCCTATGGAGCCAATTTGCGTGACGTGACTTTGAGACTTGAATTCCAGGCATATCGTCGCCCGGGTCCCCCCGTAGCTCAGCGGATAGAGCGCACCTCTGACTAAGGGCGAGGTCGCGGGTTCGAATCCCGCCGGGGGGATATGTGTCGCTGGCGTCGGGGGTCGGGGCTGCGCTACGCTGTCAATCCTTAGTCAGAGGTGCTGCTGACGCTGAGATGGGTTCGGCTCATGGCCGGGCTGCTCGCGGAGCAGCTTCTTCGCAACGGGCCCGCTTCGGCGGGTCCGTTGCGTTCAGGCACCGGCAACGGCAGTCGTTCATCTAGATTGCTCCCCGTGCCTGAAGGCTCCCCGACACGCCTCCGTTTTGCCCCGTCGCCGACCGGCGCTCTGCACATCGGTGGCGCTCGGACCGCGCTCTACAACTGGCTCGCCGCTCGCCATGCGGGCGGAGAGCTGGTGCTGCGGATCGAGGACACCGACCGCGAGCGCTCTACCGGGGAGAACGTCGAGCAGATTCTCGACGCGCTGCGCTGGCTCGAGCTGGACTGGGACGAGGGGCCGGTCTCGCAGGCCTCGCGCGCGGACAGGCACGCGGCGGCGCTCGAGCGGCTGCTCGAGTCTGGTGCCGCCTACCGCGACTCCGCCACCGCGAAGGAGGTCGAGGCCTGGAAGGCCGAGCACGGAACGGGCCGCGGCTACCGGGGCACGCCGGTCGACGAGTCCGGCGCGGCGGTCCGGTTGCGAGTGCCCGAAGAGGGAGAGACCGTGGTCGATGACCTGATCCGTGGCCAGGTGCGCTTTCCCAACCGCAGCTACGACGACTTCGTCATCGCCCGGGGCGATGGCTCGGTGCTCTACAACTTCGCGGTCGCGGTCGACGACGCCGAGATGGGGATCGACGAGGTCGTGCGCGGCGACGACCACCTCTCCAACACACCGAAGCAGCTGCTGGTTCTCACTGCCCTCGGCCACGAGCCGCCGCGCTACGCGCACCTGCCGCTGCTGCACGGGCCCGACGGCAAGAAGCTCTCCAAGCGGCACGGCGCCGCCTCGGTGCAGGAGCTGCGCGAGGCCGGCTACCTGCCGGCGGCGGTTCGCAACTACCTCGCGTTGCTCGGCTGGGGAACCGACGACGACACAACCCTGATGCCGACCGAGGAGCTGGTCCGGCGCTTCCGGGTCGAGGACGTCGGCAGGGCTGCGGCGATCTTCGACGAGAAGAAGCTGCGCTGGGTCAACGGTCGCTTCATGCGCGAGCTGCCGCTGGATCAGTACACCGAAGCGGTGGCACGGCACCTTGGGCGCGAGCCCGACGATCGCTTGCGCGGTGCCTGCGCGATCGCCCAGGAGAAAGCGCAGACCCTCGAGGAGGTGTGGCCGCTGATCCGGTTCCTCTTCGAGCCGCCGGTCGAGGACGAGAAGGCGTGGGGCAAGGTGATGAAGGACGGTGCGCTGCCCGCCCTGGAGGCGGTGCGCTCGGCCCTGGCCGACCTGGACACGTTCGACGCCATCGCGGTGGAGAAGGCCCTGGAGCCCCTCCCGGAGCGGCTCGGCGCCAAGCCGGGCCGGGTCTACCAGCCGGTCCGCGTCGCGATCACGGGCACCGCGGTGTCGCCTGGGATCTTCGAGTCGCTCGCGGCCCTGGGCCGAGACGAATCCCTCGCCCGCATCGATTCGGCCCTGGCTCGACTCCGTCCTTAGCCCCTCCCGGCGGACAACAGGGAGGGATCAAGCCCGCCCCAGTGGACAAATGCCCTGACCGATCACCCCAGTTTTGGGGATGGGCGAGCTAAACCGTGCGTCCTTCCCTGCCGATGAAGGCCGCAGCCGGTTCCCCGATGCAGTCGACCAAGCAACAGACCAACGGCAAAGTGAAGCCCGAGGCGGCGCCCAACGGCGCCCGCTCCAACGGCGCCCGCTCCAAAGCAGCGCCAGGCGCTCGCCTGGCCGCCGCCTTCGAGGCGGTCGAGAAGTTTCCGGTCCTGATCGAGTCGCGGGCGCGGGTGATGCGCGCTGCAACCGCTGAGACCGCACGCGTGTCGGAGGTGATCGAGGCGGTCGAGTCGGACGTCGGCCTGGCGATCGCAGTCCTTCGCTTCGCCAACCGCAGCAGCGGCGCCGGATCGGTGGGCAGCATCCCCGAGGCCGTCGACGTGCTGAAGCCGGCCGGAGTGCTGGCGATCGCGGGCACCGCGCCCGTCTTCGACTTCTTCGAGCCCAACGGCGGGCGCGAGATGCGGCCCGAGCGCTTCCGCGTCCACGCCCTCGCCACCCAGCGTGCCGGCGACGAGATCGGGCGCACAGTGGGTTGGAGCAGCCGCGACGAGCTGGCCGCCGCCACTCTCCTGCATGACGTCGGGCGGCTCGTGATCTGCAACCTGCACCCGGGCGACCGGAGCCAGTTCGAGGCGGTCGGCAAAGTACCCGAGCAGCGACTGCGCGAGGAGCGCGAGCGGCTCGGCATCGACCATGCCCTGGTCGGCGGCGTGCTGGCCCGGCGCTGGAACCTGCCGTCGCACATCGCCGTCGCGATCGAGCGCCATCACGCGGCCGACGCCGACGGGTTGGCGGCGATGATCGCGACCGCCGACATGGTCGCCCACTACGGCCAGGGCGAGGCGGTCAACCCGGAGCGACTCCGCACCTGCGCCAAACGGTGCGGCCTCGACCCCGACGCCCTGCGCGACCTCCTCTACGAGACGCCCCACTCACGCAGCGACTCTCCCCGGGTGACGGAGCCCTGTCCGCTCTCGGCCCGTGAGCTCGACGTCCTCCGTCACCTCTCCGAGGGGATGGTCTACAAGCAGATCGCGGGGGAAATGCAGCTCTCGGTCTCGACCATCCGCACCCACCTGCATAACGTGTACGGGAAGATCGGCGCCGTCGACCGGGCGCAGGCCGTCCTCACCGCCCGCGACCGCGGCTGGATCTAGAGCGGCTGGCGCGGCGGGTCCTGTCGTCGCCACCGCGGGAGGAGCGTTTTCAGCTCGCCCAACAAAGCGAGATGGTGGCCTGCGCGAGCATCTCCGCGCCGTAGCTGGGGTGGGTGCGCTGCCGATTCGGTTCCTCGCGGCGGGTGGCGCGGATTTGGGGGACCACCCCGAGGAAGCTTTAGCTACCGCAGGGGTGGTCCCCCAAATCCGTGACAGGACCCGCCGCGCCAACGGCTACTCGATCAAGCACTCGCGCAGGGCTATAGCCACTGCGTGGGTCCTGTTCCGGGCCTCCAGCCGCGCCAGGGCGTTCTTGGTGTGGGTCTTGACCGTTTCCTCGCTGAGGTCCAGCTCGCGGGCGGCGACGGTCGTCGATTCCCCGTTGGCGAGCAGCTGGAGGATTTCGCGCTGGCGCTTGGTCAGCTTGCCGCGGCTGCCTCGCGGGGGGACGGCGGGGTCGACGAAGCGTTCCTGGGCCAGCGCAGCCTCGGCTGCGCGGCGCAGCTGCTCGGTGCCGGCGGTGCGCGACACGTAGGCGCTGGCGCCCGCCTGCAGCGCGGCGCTGGCCAGGTGGCGCTCGGCGCGGTCGCCGTGGGCGACGATGCCGAGCGTGGGCTCGGCCCTGAGCAGGGCCTTGATCGCCTCGATGGCGCCGATCGGCTCGGGGTGGTCGTTGCCGCTCCAACGGCGCATGTCGAGGATCGCGACGTCGACGCTGCCGATGTCCCGCACCAGCTCGACCGCCTCCTCGCGGCAGCTGGCCTCGTCGACGTCGAAGCTGTCCTGCAGCGCCCGGCGCACGCCGAGGCGGACGATCGGGTGACCGTCGACGATTAGGCACTGGGGTCGCTCGCTCAGGACTGCTTCCGATCTCTCGGTTTGCTGACGGCTCCATTTAGTGAGCCCTGGAGCCCGATCCCCCCGATCCTAACCCAGCCCGGTCCGAGGGGTGCGGTAGAAAGCCCATGTGATCTCGATTACCTCGAAGTCGCGCTACGCAGTGGTCGCGATGGCGGAGCTGGCTCGCTCGGGGGAGCGACCGGTGCCGATCAAGGAGCTGGCCGAGCGGCGCGGCATCCCCGAGCAGTTCCTCGAGCAGCTCTTCTCGACCCTGCGCCGCAGCGGCCTGCTGACCAGCCACCGCGGGATGAAAGGCGGTTACACGCTCTCCCGCCCGGCCGAGGAGATCACCGTCCTCGAGGTGGTCCAGGCGCTAGACGGCAAGGTCGGACAAGAGGCCGACGAGGCCGGCGGCATCTGGGCCGAGGGCGTCACCGCCCTGCGCAAGGTCTTCGGCCAGACCACGATCGCCGAAGTCGCCCGCCGCGAGGCCGA
>CAMLQY010000042.1 GCA_946482365.1 uncultured Actinomycetes bacterium | reverse complement strand
GTCCGCGCTGCTGGTGGCGCTCGCCTGCGCGCTGCTGGTGCCGATCGGGCGCCGCCTGTTCTCGCTGCGCGCCGGCGTCCTGGCCGGCGCGGTCGCCGCGCTGACGCCCCACCTCGTCGCGCACGGCAAGATCGTCGGGCACGAGGCGCCTCGCCGGGATGCGCTGCTCGACACCGTCCCGGATCACCCGCGCATACGGCTGAGCCAGCTCGCGCAGCGCCGCCATAGCGCGCTCGCTCCGGGCGGCTGCGGAGTCGCGGTATAATTGTGGGGCGGGCGGACTTATCGTTTAATGGGCGGTATATGCCCCCACGCCAGACGCGGGATTGCATTTCCGCTGCTTCGCGACATTCGCCTGGGGGACGGCCAAGCTCCTCTTCCACAGCTCCCAGAAAGCCTGGGCTGCGAAAAACGGTGTCAGGGTCCCCAAGCTTTAAGCCTTAGGCGGGCCGGCGGCGCGGACTTTTGGCTGGAAGCTCGGCGTGGAAGCTCGTGTGCTGCGAAAGGGGGTGGCGGGTGCCCCTCCCCAAAACACTCCAGCGAGGCTCCTGCCGAGCGTTTTGGGGAGGGGCACCCGCCACCCTCACCCAACAACCTCAAGCGTCCTCCCGAACCCCACCCATCTCCGTGAACACCGCCGTCGTCCCGCCGCCCTCGCGCTGCTCGTCCGCAATCACATGCGAGACCGCGTTGATCAGGGCCAGGTGGGTGAAGGCCTGGGGGAAGTTGCCGAGGTGGCGCCCGCTCCTGGCGTCCAGCTCCTCGGCGTAGAGGTCGAGCCAGCCGGACGACTCCAGCAGGCGTTCGCAAAGGGTGCGGGCGCGGGCCGGCTCGCCGATCTCCGAGAGCGCCGAGACCAGCCAGAAGGAGCAGATCAGGAAGGTCCCCTCCTCGCCGCGGAGGCCGTCGTCGGTCTCCTGCACCTTGTAGCGGAGGACGAGGCCGTCCTCGGTCAGGTCCTCGGCGACGGCCTCGACCGTGGCGCGGACGCGGGGGTCGCCGGGGGGGAGGAAGCGGAGCAGGGGCAGCAGCAGGATCGAGGCGTCGAGCGCGTCGGTCTCATAGTGCTGGCGGAAGACGCCGTCCCGCACCCCCCGCTCGAGGATCTCCGCCTTGAATCCGTCGGCGGTCCGCTGCCAGCCCTCCGCGACCTCCTCGAAGCCGAGGCTGCGGGCGAGGCGGGCGCCGCGGTCGACGGCGACCCAGATCATCAGCTTCGAGGAGACGTAGTGCTGGGGCTCGCCGCGCGACTCCCAGATCCCCTGGTCGGGGTGCGGCCAGGCCTCGATCGCGGCCTCGACCTGGTGCCGGATCAGCTGGCGGTCGGCCGGCGTCCCGGTCCCGCGCAGCGCCTTCTCGTGCAGGTAGATCGAGTCGAGCAGGGCTCCCCAGACGTCGTTCTGGCGCTGGTCGAAGGCACCGTTGCCGATCCGCACCGGCCTCGCCCCGCCGTAGCCGCTGAGATGATCGAGCGTGCTCTCGGTCAGGTCCTTCTCGCCGCGGATCCCGTACATGATCTGCAGGTTCGAGTCCTCGCGGCAGACGTTGACGATGAAGCGCATGAAGTCGCGCGCCTCCTGGTCGAAGCCGAGCGTGTGCAGGGCCCAGAGGCTGAAGGTCGAGTCGCGGATCCAGCTGTAGCGATAGTCCCAGTTGCGTTCGCCCCCCGGCGTCTCCGGCAGGGACGTCGTCGGCGCGGCGAGGATCGCGCCGGTCGGCGTGTAGGTGAGGCCCTTCAGCACCAGCGCCGAGCGCTGCAGGTGGATGCGCCAGGGGTGGTCGGGGAAGTCGCCGTCGCGCAGCCACTCGCGCCAAAACTCTTCTGTCGAGTCGAGCCTCTCCAGCGCCTCGGGTGCGCTGCGCGGGCCGCCCAGGTCTTCATTGCCCCAGGTGAGGGCGCAGAAGCCGGTCTCGTCCTCGCGCAGCTTCATGGTGCCGCGGACGGCGCCGCCCTCGAGCGAGAGCTCCATGTCGCTGGTCAGCAGCAGCTCCGTGCCGTCGCTCGCGTGGGCAACCGCTTCGCCCAGCTCGCCGCCGCTCCAGCTCGCCGGCTCGGCCCCGTAGGCGAAGCTCGGCAGGCACTCCATCTCCATCTCGACCTCGCCGTCGACGCAGGTCATCGTCCGCAGCAGCGAGCGGTCGGATTCGTGTTCGGTGTCGGGTCGCCCGTCGCCGGCGCTCGCCCACTCGGCGATCGAGAGCAGGTCGTGGACCACCACCCAGCCGGTGTCGGTCACCCAGGTCGTCTCGATCACCAGCGTGCCGGGCTCGTAGCGGCGGCTGATTGGCACGACCACCCCGCGGGGCGCCACCTTGAAGTGGCCGGCGTCGCGGTCGAGCAGCGCCGCGAAGGCGCTCGGCGAGTCGAAGCGGGGGAGGCAGAGCCACTCGACCGCACCGTCGTAGGAGACAAGCGCGCTGGTGTGGCAGTCGGAGAGGAACCCGTAGCTGCCGATCGGCGGAAAGCGATGATTTTCCTCAGTGCCCAAAGCGAGGCCAAGCTAGCAGCGGGCGCGGGTGGCGTCCTCGCAAACCGCGTCGCTACGCTGAATCCGTGACCCTGCCGTCCGCACACCTCGCCGGCGCATTCGCCCCGATCGAGATCCTGCCGCTGACCGTCGCCGGCATCCTCTACTGGCACCGGGCGACGATCCTCTCCTGGGACGGCCGCCCGGTCCCCGCCTGGCGCCAGGCCTGCTTCGGCGCCGGCTTGGCGATCATCGCGATCTCGCTCTTCTCGCCGATCGGCCACCTCGCCGAGGAGCTGGTGATCGGCCACATGGTCGAGCACCTGCTGATCGGCGACGTGGCCTCGCTGCTGCTGGTCCTCGGGCTGACCAAGTCGCTGCTGCAGCCGGTCCTCGCGGTCCGCGCCTTCAACCGGCTCCAGGTCCTCGCCCACCCGCTCGTCGCCTTCCCGCTCTGGGCGCTGAACTTCTACCTCTGGCACATACCGGCGCTCTACGAAGCCGCCTACGGCGGCGCGCCCGTGCACGCGCTCGAGCACATGACCTTCCTCCTCTTCGGCTGCCTGATGTGGATGCCGGTCTTCGGCCCGCTGCCGAAGCCGGAGTGGTTCACGGCGGCGTGGAAGGTCGGCTACGTGATCGGGGTCCGCTTCGCCGGCGCGATCCTCGGCAACGTGCTGATGTGGTCGGGGACGGTGCTCTACCCGATCTACGCGCCGGGGGAGAGCTACTGGGACATCTCCCCGATCGCCGACCAGAGCACCGCCGGGGTGGTGATGATGATCGAGGGGACCTTCCTCGCCCTCGGCGTGCTCGCCTGGGTCTTCTTCGAGGTGGCCCGCGAAGGAACCGAGAAGCAGCGGCTGCTCGACCTCGCCCGCGACCGCGGCGTCCCCCTCGACGAGCGGCGTGCCCAGCGTGCGGTCGCCGCCGGCCACGGAGCCCGGCTCGAGCAGCGGATCGCCGGCGCCGTCGATGAGCCCGAGCGCGACCCCGCCTGAGTCGAGGCCGCTGCTGGCGGCGCTCGTCTTCGTCGTCGGGGCGGCCAGCCTCGGCGCCGAGATCGCCGCGGCGCGCCTGCTGGCGCCCTACTTCGGCGCCTCGACGATCGTCTGGGCGAACACGATCGGCGTCGTCCTCGTCGCCCTCTCGGCCGGCTACTGGCTCGGCGGCCGCTATGCGGACCGCCACCCGCACATGCGCGGCCTCTGCCTGCTCGTCCTCGCGGCGGCGCTGCTGATCGCCGCCGTGCCCTTCGCGGCGCGGCCCTTCCTCGGTTTCTCGGTCGACGCCTTCGACAGCGTCTCGGTCGGCGGCTTCGCCGGGTCGCTCTTCGGGGTGCTGGTGCTGGTCGCCGTGCCGGTCACCCTGCTCGGCGCCGCCGCCCCCTGGGCGGTGCGACTCGCGGTGTCCGACGTCGAGGGCTCCGGCGAGGTGGTCGGGCGGCTGTACGCGACCTCGACCGCCGGCTCGCTGGCCGGCACGATGCTGGCCGCCCTGCTGCTGATCCCGCTGCTGGGCACCCAGCGCACCTTCCTCGTCTTCGCCCTCGCGCTCGCTGCGGTTGCAGTGGCGGGACTGGGCTGGCGCTTCCTCGCGGTCCCGGCCCTGCTCCTCGGCGTGATCGCGCTGCCCGCCGGCACGATCAAGGCCGCCGACACCGGCCGCGTCCTCTACGAGGCCGAGACCGTCCACGAGTACGCGCGCGTGGTCGAACGCCCCGACGGCGCGCGGGTGCTGGAGCTCAACGAGGGCCAGGCGGTCCACTCCCTCTACCGGCCGGGCAGCTACCTGACCGGCGACTACTGGGACGGGCATCTCGTCCTGCCCTTCGCCGCCGGAGGAGAGCCGCCGAGGCGGATCGCGATCCTCGGCAACGGCGCCGGCACCGTGGCCCGTGCCTTCGGCCGCTTCTTCCCGGCGACCGCGGTCGACGCGGTCGAGATCGACGCCGAGCTGACCGAGCTGGGACGGCGCTTCTTCGACCTGCGCAACCCGCGTATGCGCACCTTCGCCGAGGACGCGCGACCTTGGCTGCGCCGCTCGGCCGGGGGCTATGACGCGATCATGGTCGACGCCTACCGCCAGCCCTACATCCCCTTCTACCTGGCCACGCGCGAGTTCTTCGAGTTGGCCCGGGAACGGCTGGCGCCGGGGGGCGTGGCGATCGTCAACGTCGGCCACCCGGAGGGCAGCGCCGAGCTGGAGAGGGTGCTGGGGCGGACGATGGCCGCCGCCTTCCCGACCGTGCTGCGCTACCCGATCGAGGACACCAACACCCTGCTGCTCGCCGCCGAGGGCCCTCTCTCGGCCAGGCGCCTGCTTCGGGCCGCGCCGCGCCTGGCGCAGCCGCTGCGCCCGCTCGCCCGCGCCGCCGCCGGGGAGCTCGGCCCGCGCCTCGGCGGCGGCGAGGTCTACACCGACGACCGCGCCCCCGTCGAGTGGCTCGTCGACTCCTCCCTGCTGGAATACGCGAATGGCGAGTAGCCCCCTGACCCGAGCGCGAGCCTGGCTGGTCACCGGCCCGCCCGGCCGCGGCCTCGCCTTCGCGATCGACTTCGCCCTCGCCCTGCGCACCATGCTGGTCCAGCGCAATCGCTAGCTGCCCCCGCCAGGTGCAACGCTTTGAGGGTCTATATGACGTAGAACGCGTTGCACCCGAGTGGATTGCTCTAGGGTCCCGCGTTCGATGAAGACGGACGTCAAAGAGCTGCCCGGCTCGCGCGTGCGGGTCGAGGTCGAGGTTCCCGCCGAGGACGTCGACCGCGGCGTGTCCCGCGCCGCCCGCGGCCTCGCCCGGGAGATGCGCATGCCCGGTTTCCGCAAGGGCAAGGCGCCCCCCTCGCTGGTGGTCCAGCGCCTTGGCTACGGCACCGTCCTGCAGGAGGCGATCCGCGAGTCGCTCCCCGAGTGGTACGAGAAGGGCCTGCTGCGCTCCGGGGTCAGCCCGGTTGGCGACCCCGAGATCGAGATCGTCACCGCCCCCGAGGCCGAGGGCGAGCCGCTCAGCTTCAAGTTCGAGATCGGCGTGCGGCCGCAGGCCGAGCTGGGCGAGTACAAGGGCCTCGAGGTGGGACGCGCGGAGCCCGAGCCCTCCGGGGAGATCGTCGAGCGGGAGATCGAGCGCATCCGCGAGGGCTTCGCCAGGCTCGAGCCGGTCGAGCGGGCGGCTGTCGACGGGGACGTGCTGCTGATCGACTACGAGGGGCTGGTCGACGGCAAGGCCTTCGAAGGCGGCAAGGAGACGGACCGCATGCTCGAGCTGGGCAGCGGCCGCTTCATCGAGGGCTTCGAGGCACAGCTGAGCGGTGCCAGCGGCGGCGAGAAGCGCGAGGTGAAGGTCACCTTCCCCGACGACTACCAGGCCGAGGACCTGGCCGGCAAGGACGCGGTCTTCGCCGTCGAGGTGAAGGAGGTGCGGGAGAAGGTCCTGCCGGAGCTCGACGACGAGTTCGCGTCCGAGGCCTCCGAGTTCGACACCCTCGACGAGTTGCGCGCCGACATCGCCGAGCGCGTCGCCGAAGCGATCGGCGAGCGCGCCGAGCAGGACTTCCGCGTCGCCGCCGTCGACGCCGCCGTCGACGGCGCGACAGTCGAGCTGCCGGACGATCTCGTCGCGGCGCGGGCGACGGAGCGCCTGCAGCGCTTCGAACGCCAGATCGCCGGCCAGGGGATGAGCCCCGACGCCTTCCTGCAGATGCAGGGCAAGACCCGCGAGGAACTGCTCGAGGAATCCAGGCCCGACGCCGAGCGAGACCTGAAGCGCGAGGCCGTGCTGGCGGCGATCGCCGAGACGGAGGAGATCGAGGTCTCCGAGCAGGAGATGGTCGAGGCGCTCGCCCACACGGCCGAGCACGAGCGCACGACGCCGGAGAAGCTGCTGAAGCGCCTGCGCGAGAACGGCCGCGACGCGATGGTGCGAGAGGACATCCAGGTGCGCAAGGCGATCGACCTGATCGCAGCGGCGGCGAAGCCGATACCGCTCGAGCAGGCCGAGGCCCGCGAGAAGATCTGGACTCCGGAGAAGGAGAAGGAGGAGAAGGGCGAGCTCTGGACGCCCGAGAGCTCGTCCTAGCCGGAAGTACGATTTTCCGCGCGCGAGTTTTCGTGCAACGGTAAAAAAGCGATACCCAATACCGATTAGGTATCGCGAATGAATCACTTCGTCTCAAAGCCCAGGCTCACAGCCGCGCTTCTGTTCGGGGCGATCTTCGCCGCGCGGGCGACGATAGGAACGGTCGGCGACGCGATCAGCTTCCTCTACGTCATACCCGTGGTGATCGTCGCGGTCGGCCTCGGCTTCCGCGGCGGCCTGGCGGCGGGAACCGTGGCCTTCGCCCTCTCCTCGCTCGGCTCGGTCGTCGAGCAGCTGCCGATCAGCCCGGTCGGCTACGTCAACCGGGCGGTCGTCTTCCTCTTCATCGGCGGGCTGGTCGGTCGCTTCGCCGACCGGCTGCGTGCCCTGGAGGCCGAGAGCGCCCGTCACTTCAACCTCTCCCTCGACATGATCAGCACTGCTGGCTTCGACGGCCGTTTCAAGAGCGTGAACCCGGCCTTCGAGCGGATCCTCGGCTACGCGAAGGAGGACCTCGTCGGCCGTCCCTTCCTCGACTTCGTCCATCCCGACGATCGCGAGAGGACCGAACGGGAGGCGGCGGCGCTCGGCGAAGGCCGCAGCACGGTCCAGTTCCAGAACCGCTACTTCGACAAGGACGGCGAGGTGCACTGGATCGAATGGGCCTCGGTGCCGCTGCCCGAAGAGGAGATCATCTACGGCGTCGCCCGCGACGTGACCGAGCGCAAGGCCCTCGAGCAGGAGCTGGAGCGCCTTTCGCGTCGCGATCCGCTCACCGGCCTGCTCAACCGGCGCAGCTTCGACGAGGTCCTGGAGAGCCAGCTCGCCTACACGCGGCGCTACGGCAAGGGAGGGGCCCTGCTGATCGTCGACCTCGACCGCTTCAAGCAGATCAACGACCAGCACGGGCACGCGGCCGGAGACGAAGCCCTGCGCCAGGTCGCGCGCGCGCTCGAGGACAACGTGCGCCAGACCGACACCGTCGCCCGGGACCCCGACGGCCTGGTCGCCCGGCTCGGCGGCGACGAGTTCGCCCTGCTGCTGCCGGAGGCCGACGAGGCCGGGGCGGAGGCGGTCGCCGAGCGCCTCCTCGCCGCCTTGGCGGCAGCGCCGCTGGAGGTCGACGGTTGCCGGGTCGAGCTTGGGATCAGCGTCGGCGTGGCGCTCTTCGACGAGTACGGCTGCCCGCCGGCAGAGGACTTGCTCGCCGCTGCCGATCGGGCGATGTACGTGGCCAAGGCGGCCGGCGGGGGAGGGGCGGTGCTCGCCGCCTCCCAGGCGTGAAGCCCGTCTGTGAGTCCGTGTTGCGGCTTCTATAGAGTCCCGGCCATGAGCCCTCTGGTTCCGATGGTGGTCGAGCAGACCTCGCGCGGCGAGCGCGCCTTCGACATCTACTCGCGTCTCTTGGGCGAGCGGATCGTCTTCCTCGGCACGCCCGTCACCGAGGACATCGCCAACCTGATCGTGGCCCAGCTCCTGCACCTGGAGTCCGAGGACCCCGACAAGGACATCAGCCTCTACATCAACTCGCCCGGCGGCTCCGTCTACGCGGGCCTGGCGATCTACGACACGATGCAGTTCATCAAGCCCGAAGTGCAGACGATCTGCGTCGGCATCGCGATGAGCATGGGGGCGCTGCTGCTGGCCGGCGGTGCCGCGGGCAAGCGGATGTCGCTGCCCAACTCGAAGATCCTCATCCACCAGGTCTCATCCAGCTTCCAGGGCCAGGCGACCGACATCGAGATCCACGCCAAAGAGATCATCGACGTCCGCAAGCGCCTCGACGAGATCCTCGCCAAGCACACCGGCCAGCCCTTCGACAAGGTCGCCAAAGACACCGAGCGCGACTACTTCATGAGCGCGGAGGAGGCGAAGGAGTACAACCTCGTCGACCGCGTCATCGAGCATCACTAGCTCGCCTCGGGACACAGCCGGCGGGCCCTCGGTCGATGTCGTAATCGTCAACTGGAACACGTCTGCGCTGGCGCTTGCCGCGGCCCGCTCGTTCCGGGCGTCACCCGGGGTGCGCCCCAGGGTGACGATCGTCGACAACTTCTCCTGGCCCGATCAGCGAGGCATCTTGCGCGAGCGGGGCGGCGACCTGAGGCTGCTGCTCGCCGATCGCAACCACGGATACGGCGCCGCCGCGAACCTCGCCCTCGACGGCGACTCCGAGCTGGTCTGCGTCAGCAACGGGGACCTGGTGCCGGAGCCCACTGCTCTGACCTCTCTGGCCGAAGCGGCTCTCGGTGACCCGACGGTCGGCATGGCCGGACCGGTGTACAAAGGGGGAACCCAGCACTACCACGCTCGCCTGCCCGGGCCGGCGATCCTGTTGGCTCGAACCATGGTCGGCTCCTTCGGCCGGCGCATGCCGAGGGTTCCGGCAGCCGGCCAGCAGGCGGTCGTCGGACAGGTCTCGGGCGCTTGCTTCGTGATGCGCCGCGAGCTGTGGGAGCGCATCGGGGGCTTCGACGAGCGCTTCTTCCTCTGGTACGACGACGTGGACCTGGCCAAGCGGCTCGTCGACCTCGGTCACCGCAACCTCGTCATTGGCGCGGCCGTGGTCGAGCACGCGGGAGCCGGCTCGTTCGCCCAGATCGAGCCCGCCGAGGCCCAGGCGATAAGGCTCGACTCGCTGGAGCTCTACATCCGCAAGCACCATCGCCGCTGGATGCCCCTCGCGCGACCGCTGCTGCGGCTATCCCGGGCGATCCGGGCGGGCTAGCGTCGCAGCGGCGGCGCTCGCGGTCAGGAATGGCATCCGCCTGTGCCGGGCGAGGTGCTCCAGGTTCGCTGCGACGAAATCCCACGAGTCGAGTGCGGCGTCGCTGCGCAGGACGAGGGCGAGCACAGGGGGTGTTTCGCGCAGCATCTCGAAGGCGAGGCGGGAGACGAAGTGGCGTGAATCGGGGGGCAGGGGGAGCCGGTGCCGCCGGCGCAGGGCCGGAGGGCTGAACAGCGGCACCAGCAGGGGCCCCTCGCCGCCGGCATCCGCTGCGGGGAAGCGGGTGGGGCTGGAGCGGTACGGCCTGCGAGGAACCCGGCGGTAGTCGGGCAGCGTGCCGGTCGAAAGCCCTTCTCCGGAGGGGTCTCCGGGCGGCCAGCCGGGCTCGATCGTCAGGTCGACTTTCACTCCGGCTTGACCGAGCCGCGCGAGCATCGCGTCGCAGAGGAAGCGATCGCCGCCCCGGTGGGCGAGGCAGGGCCGGCCGAACGCGGATTCGAAGGCGTCGAGGCCCATCGCCAGGCAGTGATCGGCCCATTCCCGGTCCTCGAAGTCGGCGACCCAGGTTCCGGCGCCGCCGTCCCAGCGCCAGGTATGCGTGTGCAGTCCGAGCTCGTCGCCGCTCGCCACGAGCTCGGCAAGGGCGTCTCCGTGGGCCTCCGCGACCCACGTGGCCGAGCCCCAGGTCTCGGCCACCTGAGGGTCCATGCGCAGGAACCAGGTGATGACCGGCGGGGCGCCCGCGATGGCGGCGACGCGCTCGCGCAGGGCCGGCACCCGCTCGGCGAAGCGCTCGAACCCCCTCCAGGGCTGTGGGTCGTCGCGATCGACCACACGCAGGTCCGGCTCCACGTCGACGCAGAGGACGACCGGGACCTCGCTGTGTCTCCGCACGCGGTCGAACCCGCGGCAAGCCGCCGCCGCGCTGAGTGAGAGCCTCCCCATCGCGTGCATCCTGCCAGAGCAAAGTCGGCTTCCGCGCTGCTCCGCTCAGCGCTTGCCGTGGCCTGTGCGGTGGCCCTCGTTCTCATCGGCCCCGGCCCCGGCGTGGGGCTGGGAGCCACCTCCAATGGCGGCACGCAGTACCGCGATCACGTCTTCCCGGTCCAGGGCCCGCACGGCACGCGCGGCCCGATCGGCGAGTTCGGCGCGCCGCGCAGCGGCGGTCGGGCCCACGAGGGCTTCGACGTCGTCGCCGCCTGCGGCACACCGCTGGTTGCCGTGCGAGGCGGCCGCGTCCTGCGGGCCGGCTACGACCCGGTCCTCTACGGCAACCACCTGACGATCCACGGCGAAGGGGAGAGGCGCAGCTACTTCTACGCCCACCTCCCTCGCCCATCCCCATTCGACCGCGGCGACCGCGTCTACACCGGCCGACGCATCGGCGCAGTCGGCAAGACCGGCAACGCCCGCACCGTCGGCTGCCACCTCCATTTCGAGATCCACGTCCGCAGCAGGCCGATCGACCCCACCTCCGCACTGCGTCGCTGGGATCGCTACAGCTGACAAGGGACGTCGACTGGTCGATTGACCCACCCATACGGTGGTCAATCGACCAGTCATCCGTTATTTCGTCGGAGCCCCAGCTCGTACTCGATCCACTCGCTGCGCTGGGCGCCGGTTGAGTCGTAGAGGCGCTGGGCTGCCTCGTTGCTCGTCGTGGTCATCCATTCCAGGCGCTGGGCGCCGCGTTCGCGGGCGATGGTGGCGCTGGCCTCGATCAGGGCTCGGCCGACGCCCTGGCTGCGGTGGGCCGGGTCGACGTAGAGGTCGTTCATCAGGACGGTCTCGGCGGGGATGATCGAGGTGAAGCTCCAGTAGAGGCAGGCGTAGCCGAGCAGGGCGCCATCGCGCCAGGCGCCGAGCAGCAGGCCGTCCTCACTGGGGGCGAGGAAGCGGGAGAAGAAGGCGCGGTTGCGCGCCTCGTCGATCTCCCCGGCCTCGTAAAAGCGCTGGTAGGCGGCGATCAGGGGCAGCAGGGTGTCCATATGCCCGGCCTCGATTGGCGCGACTCGGAGCTCGCTCGGCATCGATCCACCGTATCGCGGTCACGCAAGGTCGCGGCCAGGGAAAGGGACGCGGGGATCGGCGACGTAAAGACCGGCACCGACAGGCCGGCTTGCATCCACCTCTAAGCTTTTTGGACGCGAGCCGGAGGCAACCCACTGCCCCGCAAGGAGGGGATCCCGCTGGCACGGCCCACAGACTCCAACGAGCAACTCCTCTGCAGCTTCTGCGGCAAGTCGCAGCGCCAGGTCAAGAAGCTGATCGCCGGGCCCGGCGTCTACATCTGCGACGAGTGCATCGACCTCTGCAACGAGATCATCGACGAGGAGCTGACCGCGCCGACGGGGACGGTCGAGCTCGAGAACCTGCCCAAGCCGCGCGAGATCCATGAGGTCCTGCAGCAGTACGTGGTCGGCCAGGAGGCCGCCAAGAAGGCCCTCTCGGTCGCCGTCTACAACCACTACAAGCGCGTCCAGATGAACCAGTCCGAGGACGTCGAGGTCGAGCTGCAGAAGTCGAACATCATGCTGCTGGGCCCGACCGGGTGCGGCAAGACGCTGCTCGCACAGACGCTCGCCCGCATCCTCAACGTCCCCTTCGCGATCGCCGACGCGACGGCGCTGACCGAGGCCGGCTACGTCGGCGAGGACGTCGAGAACATCCTGCTGAAGCTGATCCAGGCCTCCGACTACGACGTCAAGAAGGCCGAAACGGGGATCATCTACATCGACGAGATCGACAAGATCGCGCGCAAGGCCGACAACCCGTCGATCACCCGTGACGTCTCCGGCGAAGGCGTGCAGCAGGCGCTGCTGAAGATCCTCGAGGGGACGACGGCGTCGGTGCCTCCGCAGGGAGGGCGCAAGCACCCCCACCAGGAGTTCCTCACGATCGACACGACGAACATCCTCTTCGTCTGCGGCGGTTCCTTCGCCGAGCTCGACAAGGTGATCGAGAAGCGGGTCGGCGACCGCGGCGTCGGCTTCGGCGCCGCGATCTCCTCGCGCGAGACCAAGGACACCGGCGAGTGGTTCGAGCAGGTGCTGCCCGAGGACCTGATGGAGTACGGCCTGATCCCCGAGTTCATCGGCCGCCTGCCGGTCGTCGCCGCGATCCACCAGCTCAGCCGGGACGACCTGGTCACCATCCTGACCGAGCCGCGCCACGCCCTGACCAAGCAGTTCCAGCGCTTCTTCGAGTTCGACGACATCGAGCTGGTCTTCGCCGAGGACAGCCTCGAGGCGATCGCCGACAAAGCCCTGGAGCGCGAGACCGGCGCCCGCGGCCTGCGCTCGATCCTCGAGGAGACGCTGCTCGACGTGCAGTTCGAACTGCCCTCGCGCCGCGACGTGACCAAGTGCGTGGTCACTCGGGAGACAATCGAGCAAAGTCGTCGCCCGACCCTGGTTACCGAGGCTGCTCCACAGGACATCGGGCCTGACGACGGTCAGCTGAGCGAAGAATCTGCGTAGGGCGGGGCCGGGCGCCCCTCCTCAAAACGCTCGGCCGGCGCCGCGCGGGCGGGTTTTGGGGGGGGGGGCCCCGGCCCCTTTCGCGCCCATGGTCTAAGGCGGCGGGTGAGGCGGCGAAGAAGA
>CAMLQY010000041.1 GCA_946482365.1 uncultured Actinomycetes bacterium | reverse complement strand
TCGGCCTCTGCTTCCCGGAGGAGTACGGCGGCCAGGGCGGCGACTACTACTACTCGCTGGTCCGCGCCGAGTGCATGAGCTACACCGGCTCGGGCGGCACCAACATGGGCTTCGCCGTGCAGACCGACATGGTGCTGCCGCCGATCCACCTGCTCGGCACCGAGGAGCAGAAGCGCAGGTACCTCGAACCGGGCCTGAAGGGCGAGAAGGTCGGCTGCCTCGGGATCACCGAGCCGGGCGCCGGCTCCGACGTGGCGGGCATCCGCACCACGGCGATCCGCGACGGCGACGAATTCGTCATCAACGGCTCCAAGACGTTCATCACCAACGGGCCCCGCGCCGACTTCATCGTCCTCGTCGCCAAGACCAACCCCGAGGAGCGCCACGCCGGCATCACCCTCTTCGTCGTCGACCTGCGCGACGAGAGCGGCGAGAAGGTCCCCGGCTTCAGCGTCTCTGCCGAGCTGGAGAAGATGGGGATGCACGCCTCCGACACCGGCGAACTCGCCTTCGAAGACGTCCGCGTCCCGGCCAGCGCGATCCTCGGCGAAGAGGGCAAGGGCTTCTACCACATCGCCTGGGAGCTCCAGGGCGAGCGCCTGGTCGCCGCCGCCGGCTCCCATGCGGGGGCGGAACGGATGATCGAGAAGACCCTCGAGTACGCCAAGGAGCGCGAAGCCTTCGGCCGCCCGATCGGCAAGTTCCAGGCGATCCGCCACAAGTTCGCAGAGATGGCGACCAAGGCCGAGGCGGCGAAGCAGTTCACCTACGCGACCGCCTGGCGCTTCGCCAACGGCGAGTACCCGGTGCGCGAGATCACGATGGCAAAGCTCTTCTCCTCTCGCATGGCCTGCGAGGTCGCCGACGAGTGCATCCAGATCCTCGGCGGCTACGGCTACATGAAGGAGTACGAGATCGAGCGCGCCTACCGCGACGTGCGGCTCAACCGGATCGGCGCCGGCACCGACGAGGTGATGCTCGACGTGATCGGGAAGAGCTACGGGCTCTAGGGGGGACGCCCGCATGGGGTCCCAGGTCGACCACATCCGCTCCTACTACGAGGCGCTGAACACGGGGGACGCCGAGGCGGTTGCCCGGCATTTCACCGATGACGCGACGCACTACTACACGCGCCTTGGCCCCCACGAGGGAGCCGAGACGATCGGGCAGATGACAGACCTCGCGGTGAAGAGCATCGAGGCCCAGTGGTTCGTCGAGAACGCGCTCGAAGGCGAGGGCGACGAAGCGGTGATCGAGTGGACGATGACCTGGCGCGACCCCAAGAGCGGCGAGAAGCGGCTCGACCGAGGCACCGAGTGGTTCGTCTTCCGCGACGGCCTGATCGCCGAGGTGCGCGCCTACCACCACGGCGGAAAGAAGAACCCGCAGGGAGACCTGCTCGGCTTCGATCACGAGGGCCGCGGCTACACGATGCTCGAGGAGGAGCGGTGAGCGGTCAGCCGCTGGTGACGATGACTGTGGCGATCATGCCGAAGACTCCGAGCATCGTGGGGCCCCAGAGCATGAATATGAGTTGCCGGAGGTCGCGCACCTCGGTACGCAGGTCCCGCAGGTCGGAGTCGACCCGGTCGAGTCTTTGGTCCAGCCCGTCGAATCTGTCGCTCAGTCGCTCGTCCGTCCACATCGTTCGCTCCATGCCGGCGACGCTAACAGGCCCCGGCGCGTGTGAGGTGCATTGTCTGCAACGAAAGTGTAGCTATTCATGACCGTAATCAAGGACACCGGCGCCCGCGCGACCTTCCCGCCCTTCGGCGAGGAGCACGAGGAGCTGCGGGAGACCGTCACCCGCTTCGTCTCCGAGGAGATCGCCCCCAACGTCGACGGCTGGGAGGACGCCCGCGAATTCCCCCGCGAGCTCTACGGCCGCTGCGCCGAGCTCGGCTTCCTTGGGCTGAAGTTCCCCGAGGAGCTGGGCGGCCAGGGCGGCACCCACCTGCACGACGCGGTCTGGGTCGAGGAGCTGGCCCGCAGTGGCGGCTCCGGCGGCGTCGCCGCCGGGCTCAACGCCCACACCTCGATCGCGATGCCGCCGATCTTCAACTTCGGCACCGAGGAGCAGAAGCAGCGCTGGCTGGTCCCGGGCATCGCCGGCGAGAAGATCGGCGCGCTGGGGATCACCGAGCCGGGCGCGGGCTCCGACGTCGCCGGCATCTCCACCTTCGCCCGCAAGGTCGATGGCGGCTACGTCGTCAACGGCTCGAAGACCTTCATCACCAACGGCGTCCGCGCCGACTTCCTCGTCTGCGCGGTGAAGACCACCGAGGAGGGCGGCCACGGCGGCATCTCCTTCCTCGTCCTCGAGCGAGAGATGCCCGGCTACGAGGTCGCGCAGAAGCTGGAGAAGATGGGCTGGCACTCCTCCGACACCGGAGAGCTGTCCTTCACCGACGTCGAGGTCCCCGAGGAGAACCTGCTCGGGGAGGAAAACGGCGGCTTCAAGCTGATCATGGCCAACTTCGCCTGGGAGCGGCTGCTGATGGCGATCGGCGCCGTCGGCGCGATGCAGCGCCTGATCGAGATCTCGGTCAACTACTCCCTAGAGCGCGAAGCCTTCGGCCGCCCGATAGGCAAGTTCCAGGCGACCCGCCACCACATCGCCGAGATGGCGACCAAGGCGGAGGCCTCCCGCGCCATCACCTACAACTCCCTCCGCCTCTTCCACGAAGGCCAGGACTGCATCAAAGAGGTGACGATGGCCAAGCTCGTAACCCAGCGCGCCGTCCTCGAGATAGCCGACCAGGCCCTCCAGATCCACGGCGGCTACGGCTACATGAAGGAGTACGGCATAGAGCGAGCCGTCCGCGACGCCCGCCTAGGGCCGATTGGCGGCGGGACGGACGAGGTGATGAAGGAGATTCTGGGGAAATTGATGGGGTTGTAGGCTGATGGCGTTGTGATGGCCTAGGCGGCACCTTCTACACAAAGTTCATCCACCTGAATAGCGACCTTACCTTCATCGTCGGCCGATGAGTCTTCCGCATCCCCACTCGGTATCGGGGTCAGGTCGCCAGTTTCGCAAAATACGGAGGCCCCAATGTCGCCATCGCTTCCCTCTATCGCGCAGAAGGCAGGTGGCGCTATCAGAGGCTCCGAAAAGTACACAGTCAATGACTGATCCCCGGCTGGCCATTCTGTCTGCGTCGTGGCTACATTTCCGATGTCATCAATCGCATAAAAGCCTTCCTCATCCGTGTAAGCTCCTGCCCTCGTCATACAAGTGACGAGAACAGTGTCGCCCCACGCTTCCGTCGCAACTCCAGATACCTTGAGTTCTTCTCCTTTCATCTCGAATCTGATTTGCTCATTCAGCGTGTTCACACTGGACACATAGACGCGTTCGGCGTCATTACCACTCTTTGTACTGACCAATAGGACTCCAAAAAAAACGACGAGCGCAGCTACGGTTGCGCCACTGACCCACCACCTCGCGGCGGGACTCGGATGAGGATGTATAAGCAAAAGAATCGCCCACGGCGCCAACAAAATGAGTGCGACTACATTTGCGACAAGAGAGGCGGTTAGCCGAGCAAGCAACGCCTGCGCAAGCAAGGTGACTCCAGCAAGCAGCATACCCCGAAGCCGGTCTCCCGAAAATCTTGCCATACGAAGTGAAACTTATATCATTTATGTCCTGAGTAGCATCAGGATGATTTCAACCTGTATGTTTATGCAAAGATCATCGACGGCGTCTTCACTGGAAGGCGAATCCTCTGCCAAGAGTCAGACCCCCACGGTTCAAGGAAGATCAACAGCGAGGGTTCGCTGCCCTTTTCCGACAGCGGCATTCACAACGGCTCACTTGGTTTCGTGACAAATTCATCGGCGGTGGTCTGGAGCTTAAGACCAAGATCTGGGAGCGCTGCGCGGCGCTCCTCGAGGAGGATTCCAAGTACCTGCTCTTCACCCACGGCGATCCGCTGCTCGATGGGCACAAGGGGCCGAAGGCATTCGCCACTATAGGGGCTTGATCTACCTCCTCCGACACGGTGATGCCGAGGATGGAAACGGCAACGACGCGGCGCGACGGCTGACGCCGAAGGGGGAACGCCAGGCCGAGGCCGCCGGCAGGGCGCTGGCCGCAATGGGAACCGAGATCGACGCCTGTCTCGCCAGTCCAAAGGTGCGAGCGCTCGAGACCGCCCGGCTTGCCTGCGAGGCGCTTGGCCTCGCGCCCGAGGTCGCCGAGGAGCTGCGCGGCGGGCCGTTCGACTCGCTCGCCCTCACCGCCGGGCGCGGCGACGTCCTCCTCGTCGGCCACGAGCCCGACTTCTCCGGGGAGGTCGCTCGGCTCACCGGTGCCAACGTGAAGCTGAAGAAGGGCGGGCTGGCAATTGTCGACGGGAGCACGTTGGTGGCGCTGCTGCGGCCGAAGGACCTGGCGGCGATCGCTTTGGGGTAGCTCGGCTGGACCGGGTTTGACAGACCACCGGCGAGGCGTACGATCGGCGGGAGCCCAGTCCACTTGACCGAAGGAGAGACCAGATGCTCTGTGCGCTAACGGTCCGCAACCTGAAGCCGGACACGATGGAGCAGCTCGAAGAAAGGACCATGTGATGGCGTACGAAATGCAGATCCGGCAGAGCCAGGATCGGGTCAAGATCCGCAGCCCTTGGGCGGTCGCCCTGCTGCCGATCGTCACGCTCGGCATCTACCACCTCGTCTGGTGGTACCGGATCAACCGCGAGCTGCGCGACTACGGGCAGGCCAGGGGGTACGACCTCGGCCAGAACCCGACCAACTCGGTGCTGGCGCTCTTCCCGGGTGGCCTGATCATCGTCCCTGCCCTGATCACCTACTGGCGGGGGACGAAGCGCGCGATGGGCGCCTCGCGCCTCGCCGGCCAGGAGCCCGTCAACGGCTGGATCGCGATCATCCTCTACCTGCTCCTGGCCCCCGCCCTCTGGGCGTACATCCAGGTCTCGCTGAACAAGGTCTGGCTGGCGGAAGCGGACACGGTCGAGGGCGAGGCGGTCCCGCCCCCCGCTAGCGACGAGCTGCCCCCGCGCCTCGACGGCGACCAGCAGGCTCCCGCCGCTGAGCGGCCAGCGTCGGAAGCGCCGCCGCCCGGGTCTGCGCCCTGAGCCGGCGATGAAGCAGCGCGTCAGCCTGGTCACCCTCGGCGTGAGCGACCTCGGGCGGGCGCGCCGCTTCTACGAGGCCCTCGGCTGGAAGACCGGCGCCGCACCCGGCGACGACGTCGTCTTCTTCCAGGCCGGCGACATGGTCGTCGCGCTCTGGGACCGCGCCCGGCTGGCCGAGGACAGCTGTGTCGAGGACTCCGGCGGCTGGGGCGGCATCACGGTGGCGCTCAACCTCGGCTCGCCAGAGGAGGTCGACACGGTGATCGAGGAAGCGCGGGCCGGTGGCGCGACGATCGGCCGCGAGCCCGCCGAGACCTTCTGGGGCGGCTACAGCGCGGTCTTCCTCGACCCAGACGGTCACCCCTGGGAGGTCGCCCACAACCCCCACTGGACGATCACCGAGGACGGCGGGGTAAAGCTTGGCGGATAGGGAGCCCGAACGGGCCCACCTCAACCTCGTCGACAGCTCCCGCCGCTTCTACGAGCTCGACCCCGGTGCCGCGACAGAGGCCGAGCCGGGCTGGCTGTTCGGCGCCGGCAGCGCCGCACACCCGGTGATCTCCAACGTCGCCTTCCGCCGCGACGACGACCTCGACCCCGAGGGCTTCGTCGCCCGCGCCCAGGAGTTCTTCGCGCGGAGAGGGCGACGGTTCAGCGTCTGGCTCAGGGCCGAGCAGGACGCCGACGACGACCTCGCCGCCGCCGCCGAGGCGGCGGGCTTCGAGGCCGTCTACGAGATGCCGGAGATGCTCCTCGGCGCGCCGCCCACGACCGAGCCTCTCCCCGCGGGGGCCGAGCTGCGCCGGCTGAGCGACCCCGAGGAGGTGCCCGACTTCTGGCGGGTTGCCAAGGCCGCCTACCTGACCAACGGCTTCCCGCCAGAGGTCTTTGCCGGCTACACCAGGCACGAGGGCATGCTCGGCGATGACGTCGCCGCCTTCGTCGCCTACCTGGACGGGGAGCCGGCGAGCATCGCGATGACGATCGTCAACAACGGCGTCGCCGGCGTCTACTGGGTGGGCAGCCTCGAGCGGGCGCGCGGGAAGGGGCTCGGCCGCGCCGTGACCGTGGCGGCAACCAACGCGGGCTTCGCCCTCGGCGCCGAGATCGCCTCCCTGCAGGCCTCGCCGATGGGCAAGCCGATCTACCTGAAGATGGGCTACGAACGGGTCTACGACTACCGGCTCCTGATCTCGCCTTCCCTCTGACTGGCCAATCAGCCAGCGCCGATTCCAGATAGCCTCCCGGGCCGACTTTCACTATGGAGAAGGAGAACGCAGACTGATGGGACTTCTTGACGGGAAAGCGGCGATCGTCACCGGATCGGCGCGCGGGATCGGCCGGGCGACCGCCGAGCTGTTCGCCGGCGAGGGCGCCAAGGTTCTGATCAACGACCTCGACGCCGACGTCGCCGAGCAGGCCGCGAGCGAGATCGACGGCGAAACCGCCGTCCACGCCGGCGACCTGACCCAGCCCGAGGCCGCCGACAAGCTCGTCGCCGCCGGGGTCGACGCCTTCGGCGCCGTCGACATCGTCGTCAACAACGCCGGCTACACCTGGGACGGCGTCGCCCACAAGATGACCGACGAGCAGTTCCAGGCGATGCTCGACATCCACACGGTCGTGCCCTTCCGGGTCGCCCGGGCGCTGGCGCCGCACTGGCGCGAGGCCGCCAAGGCCGAGCGCGGCGAAGACAAGGAGGTCTTCCGCAAGCTGATCAACATCTCCTCCACCTCGGGGACGATGGGCAACGCCGGCCAGGTCAACTACTCGGCGGCGAAGATGGCCGTCGTCGGCCTGACCAAAACGCTGGCCAAGGAGTGGGGCCAGTTCAAGATCAACGTCAACGCGGTCGCCTTCGGCTTCGTCGAAACGCGCCTCACCGCCGCCAAAGAGGAGGGCGGCGAGATGACCGCTCCGGGCGGCGAGAAGATCGAGCTGGGCATCCCCGAGCAGATGCGGGCGATGGCCTCGGCGATCATCCCGCTCGGCCGTCCCGCCACGCCGCAGGAGGCGTCCGGCCCGGTCCTCTTCCTCGCTTCGCCGCTGGCGAACTACATGCACGGCCAGGTGCTCAACGTCACCGGCGGCATGTTCGGGGGGATGTACACCTGAGCTCCCAGGCGACAGAGGGCAGGCGCCCGCCCCGCTACCTCGACGTGGCGGACCGGACCTGGCCTGCCCTCCGTCGCTTCATGGGCCTGCACACGGCGCTCTACCGCGCCAGCGGCGGGCGGCTCGGGCACAGGATCCCCGGGGTGCCCGGGAAGATGCTGCTGCTCGACCACGTCGGCGCCAAGAGCGGCACCAAGCGCACCTCCCCCCTCCTCTACTTCAGGGACGGCGAGGACCTCGTCATCGTCGCCTCCAAGGGCGGCTTCCCGAAGAACCCGGCCTGGTTCCACAACCTCGAGGCCAATCCGGACACGACGGTGCAGGTCGCCTCCCACAGGCTGGAGGTCCGCGCCCGCGTCGCCGGCCCCGAGGAGCGCGAGCGCCTCTGGCCGCTGGCGGTCAAGGCCTACCGCGGCTACGAGGACTACGCGGTGCGCAGCAAAGGCCGCGAAATCCCCCTCGTCATCCTCGAGCCGCGCAAGTAATCCTGCGGGTGAAACGCGTAGGGCGTCAAATAGGCCCCTTACGCGTTGCACCCGCGACGGGCAGGGCTTCTACTCCTTCGGGCGGCGCTCCTCGGCGACCGGGTCGCCGGATTCGCTGGCGATGCTTTCGGGCGGCCAGGGGCCGGCCCAGTTGTCGCGGGCGCCGTCGATCGTGATCGTCGTGCCGGAGAAGAAGTCGCCGGCCGGCGAGGCCAGGTAGGCGACGAGCCAGGCCATCTCCTCGGCGCGGCCGGCGCGGCCGATCGGGATCGAGCGCTCGAGGTTGTCGACGACCACCTGCGGATACTTGGTCAGCAGGGTCTCGGTGGCGAACTGCCCGGCGGCGAGGGCGCAGGTCTTTATCCCGAAGCGGGCCCACTCGACCGCCAGCGTCCGCATCATGTTCTCGACCGCGGCGCGGGCGGCGCCGGAGTGGACCATCCCCGGCATCCCGTGATGGGGCGAGAGGGTGACGCTGAGCACCTTGCCGCCGCCCTGGGGGATGAAGGCCTTGGTCGCCACCGCGTGGGTCATCAGCCAGGTCCCCTGCACGTTCAGCTCGATCACGGTGCGGAAGCCTTTCGGCGTGATCGTCTCCGCCGGGGCGAGGAACTGGCCGCCGGCGTTGTTGACCAGCACGTCGATCCGGCCGTGGCGCCCCAGCACCCCGTCGAAGAAGCGGTCGACCGCCTCTTCGTCGCGGATGTCCATCGCCTCGCGATCGAAGGAGCCCGCCAGGCCGCCTGCCAGCCCGGCGGTCTCGGCCAGCGGCTCCTCGCGCCGCCCGCAGCCGACCACCGTCGCACCGAGGCGCGCCAGCTCCAAAGCGGTCTCCCGCCCCAGGCCGCTGCCTGCCCCGGAGACGACGCAGACCTGCCCCTCGAGCAGGCCGGGCTTGAAGATCTGGGAGCGAGGATCGTCGGCCATGAGACCCGCGCAAGCCTATAGGCGACCTCGACCCAGGTAATGTGACCCGGCGATGAAGGTGCGGGTCGAGCCCAAACCGCTGCACGAGCCGCTGGCCGGAGGGACGCCGGGCTCGACCGTCACCGTCGAGCCGATGGTGGCGGGCCGGGTGACCTGGCCGCAGACGATGATGGAGCGGCCGGGCGGCCGCTTCGAGACCCTGAAGCTGCTGCGCGCCCTGATCACCGGCAATCCCGCTGCGACGGTGCCGGTCCCGTCCTTCCTGATCCGCCACCCGAGCGCCGGCGCGATCCTCGTCGACACCGGCCTGCACCCCTCGATCGCCACCGACGGCAAGGAGAACTTCGGCGGCCTGGGGGCGAGGATCGGCAAGCCCGACCTGAAGGCCGGCGAGGACGTTCCCGCGCAGCTGCGCGAGCGCGGCCTCGACCCCGGCGAGATCCCCGTCGTCGTGATGACCCACCTGCACCTCGACCACAGCTCGGCGATCTCGGAGTTCCCCAGCTCGACCTTCGTCGTCAGCGAGACCGAGTGGGAGTCCGCCGCCACCGGCCCCCGCCCGATGCTCAACGGCTACCGCCGGCCCCACTTCGACTACGCCTTCGACTACCGCACGATCGACTTCGACCGCGGCGGCATCGACTCCTACGCGACCTTCGGCCGCACCTTCGACCTCTTCGGCGACGGCTCGATCCGCCTCGCCTACACGCCCGGCCACAGCGCCGGCCACATGTCGGTGATCGCCCGCCTCGCCAAGCACGACTTCGTGATCGGCGGCGACGCCACCTACAGCCGGGGCCAGCTCGAGGGGTCCGCGCCGCTGGCGCCGCGCCCCTTCGACGCCCACAACTACCGCCGCTCGCTGCAGGAGCTGAAGCTGTTCAAGCGCGAGTACCCCGACGCGATCGTCACCCCGGGCCACGACCCCGAGTTCTACGCCGGGGTCAGCGCCCTCTACGAGTAAGTGACTAACTAGGTTGCTCCCGCGCACGCCTGGCGGCGGCGGACCCGGCGCGGTGCGGCGTCCTCGGTCGGCCAAATAGCGCTGCTATTCGGCCTCCCTGCGTCCTTGCCCCGCTTGGTCCGGCGCTCGCCAGCCGCACACGCGGGCAACCAGTTAGTCACTCGCCAGCTCGGCGTACATCTCGCGCACCGGAGCGAAGATCTGCTCCGCCACCTCGAGCTGGCGCTCGCGGCTGGGAGCCTCCTCGGTGGGGAGCTCGATCGGCTCGCCGAACTGCACGGTCACCTTGGGGAAGCGGAACCGCTTCCAGCGCCGCACCGCCGCCGAGCCGTGGATCGCGACCGGCACGACGGGCGCGCCCGATTCGAGCGCGATGCGGCCGATGCCCGGCTTCACCTCGCCCAGCTCGCCGCTGCGCGAGCGGCCGCCCTCGGCGTAGACGAGCAGCATCCCGCCCTGGCGCAGGATCGTGAAGGCCGTCTTGAACGACTCCTCGTCGCGGTGGCCGCGGCGGACCGGGAAGACGCCGCCGTGCTTGTAGATGTAGGTGAAGACGGGCGGCCCAAACATCTGCGATTTCGCCATGAAGCGGACCTGCCGCCTCAGGTAGAGCCCGACGAAGAAGTGGTCCATCTGGCTGAAGTGATTCGGGGCGAGGATCACGGCGCCGGACTTGGGCACGTTCTCTACCCCGATCGCCCGCGTCCGGTAGACCAGCAACGTCGGCAGCGAGATGAGGATGCGGACGAGCGGATAGGTCCAGCCCACGCCCTTGCGCGCGGCGGCGTGGAACTGGTCGAAGTACTCGGCAGGACGTTCGTCCTTGTAGACCTGTGGCTTCATGTCCGGCATAGGCATGACGGCCCCCGCCGTCGCTACGCGATACCCCCCTTGCGGCCGGCAGTTACGCCGGGGCGCCGCCGTCCTCCGGGCCCGCCCAGCCCTTCGCCCGCTCGAGCGCCCGGTGCCATCCGGCGAGCAGCGACTCGCGCTCGCCGGAGCCCATCCCCGGCTCGTATCGAGCCGCCTCGCGCCACATCTCCCCCACCTGCTCCGGCGTCCAGCGCCCGGTCGCGATCCCGGCCAGGTAGGCGGCGCCGAGGGCGGTCGTCTCGGCGATCTCCGGCACGACGACCTCGGCGCCGAGGACGTCGGCCTGGAACTGCATCAGCCAGCGATTGGCGACCGCCCCCCCATCGGCCTTCATCACCGTCAGGCCGTCCCCCGACGCGGCCTCCTGCGCGCGCACGGCGTCGACGGTCTGGTAGGCGATCGCCTCCAGCGCCGCCCGCACCAGGTGGGCCCGGCCGCTGCCGCGGGTGAGGCCGACGATCGTGCCGCGCGCGTAGGGGTCCCAGTGAGGCGAGCCCAGCCCGGTCAGCGCCGGGACGAAGTAGACCCCGTCGTTGCCGTTCAGCGAGGCGGCCAGGCCCTCGCTCTCCCCCGCTCCCTCGATCACCCCGAGGCCGTCGCGCAGCCACTGCAGGGCGGCGCCGGTGACGAAGATCGAGGCCTCGAGCGCGTAGGCGGGTGCCTCGCCGGCGCTGCAGGCAACCGTCGTCAGCAGGCCCTCGGCCGGCTCGGGAGCCTCCGGGCCCGTGTGCAGGAGGACGAAGCTGCCGGTGCCGTAGGTGTTCTTGGCCGTGCCGGCGCGGTGGCAGGCCTGGCCGAAGAGCGCCGCCTGCTGGTCGCCGGCGATGCCCGCGACCGGGACCTCGCCGCCGAACTCCGACGTCGTGCCGTAGACGTGGGCCGAGGGCAGCGGCTCGGGCAGGCGCGCCGGGTCGACGCCGAGCAGCGCGCAGAGCTCCTCGTCCCAGGCGAGCTTGTGGATGTCGAACAGCATCGTCCGCGAGGCGTTGGTGCGGTCGGTGGCGTGGCGGCCGGTGAGCTTGAACAGCAGCCAGGAGTCGATCGTGCCGAAGACCGCCCGCTCCGCCCCCTCGGCGTTGCGCAGCAGCCACTCGATCTTGGTCGCGGAGAAGTAGGGGTCGAGGACGAGGCCGGTGCGCCCGCGAACCAGTGCCTCGTGCCCCGCGGCGCGCAGCTCCTCGCAGCGCGCGGCGGTGCGGCGGTCCTGCCAGACCAAGGCGCGGTGGACCGGCTCGCCGGTCGCCGGGTCCCAGGCGACGACCGTCTCGCGCTGGTTGGTGATCCCGATCGCGTCCAGCTCCGCGCCCCCGATGCCAGCGGCGTCGATCGCCTCCGCCGCGACCTGCCGCGTCACCTCCCAGATCTCTCCGGCGTCGTGCTCGACCCAGCCCGGCCGGGGGAAGTGCTGCGCGAACTCCGAGTAGGCCCGGCCGGCGATCCGGCCCTCCCCGTCGAAGACCAGGCAGGTCGTCCCGGTCGTGCCCTGGTCGATCGCGAGGATCAGCGGGTGGCTCCGCGGACGATGGTCAGCAGCGCGTCGGCGACCCCGGCCGCGTCGGTGCCGCCCGTCCCGAGCCGGCGCAGCCCCATCCCGTACATCACCGCCAGGACCGTGCGAGCATGGCGCTCGGGGTCGGGCACCGCGAGCGCCTCCAGCGCCGCCGCGGCGACCCCTTCGTAGGCCTCGAAGCAGCGCCGCGAGGCCTCCTGCAGCGCCGGGTCGCGGGCGGCCTGGAGGTGGAGCTCGATCTCGGCCAGCTGCTGGAGCCGGTTGCCGGACTCCTGGACGATCCGTTCGACCTCGGTGGCGACCTGCTCGACGCTGGGATGCGTGCCGCGCAGGCGCGCGGCGATCTCCTCCTGGCGCGCAACCTCCTCGCCGACGAAGAGCAGCAGGCTCTCGCGCAACAGGTCCACCTGGCTGGGGAAGTGGTAGGTGAGGGAGCCGAGCGAGACCTCGGCGGCGCCAGCGACGCGGCGGTTGGTGACGGCGGAGACTCCCTCGCGGCCGATCAGCTCGACGGTGGTTCGGAGTATGCGCTCGCGGGTGTCGGGGGGCGCGGCTGTTGGCACGAAGCGCCAGCCTACCCTCTTCGCCTATCGTTCGTTCGAACGAACAGGCACGCGCGAGGGAGGAACCGATGTCGACCAGCACCGCAGAGACGACCCCGGGCAAGGGGCGGGACGAGACCAAGGCCACGCCCCACCCCGGCCTGGAGGAGCAGGCGAAGCTGCTCCGGACCGGAGAGGCCTCTTCGAGGGAGCTGGTCGAAACGGCCCTTGGGCGTGCGCAGGAAACCCAGGAGACGCTGAACGCGTTCCGGGTCATCTGCGCGGAGGAGGCGCTGGCCGAGGCCGAGGAGGCGGACCGCCGCCTCGGCGACGGTCAGGGAGGGCCGCTGCTCGGGGTCCCGGTCGCGATCAAGGACGACGTGGACCTCACCGGCCACACGACTCCGTTCGGCTGCGGCGGCGGCCGCCCTGCGGTGCGCGACGCCGAGGCGGTGCGCCGCATCCGCGAGGCGGGCGCGATCGTGATCGGCAAGACCCATGCCCCCGAGATCGGCCAGTGGCACTTCACCGAGACGCCGCTGCACGGCGCGACCCGCAACCCCTGGAACACCGACCACACGCCGGGCGGCTCCAGCGGCGGCGCGGCGGCGGCCGTGGCCGCCGGCGTCGTCGCGGCCGCGATCGGCTCCGACGGGGCGGGCTCGATTCGCATCCCCGCGGCCTGGACCGGGCTCGTCGGGCTGAAGCCGCAGCGCGGGCGCGTCTCTACCTGGCCCGACCCGGAGGCCTTCAACGGGCTCAGCTGCTATGGCCCGCTGGCCCGCAGCGCCGGCGACGCCGCCCTGCTGCTCGACGCCGCCCGCGGCAACGTCCCCGCCGACCTGCACAAACCGCAGCCCCCGAGCGAGCCTTTCGTCGAGGCGGCGGCGCGCGAACCTGGCAGCCTGCGGGTCGCGATCTCCTTCGCGACGCCCTTCGGCGTCCCCGCCAAAGTCGACGCCGAGCACCGGGCGGCGATCGAGGCCTTCGCCGAGCGGCTCGGCGAGCTCGGTCACGAGATCGTCCGCGCCGACCCCGACTACGGCATGGTCGGCCCGGCGATCGTCCCCCGCGGCATGAGCGGCGTCGCGGAATGGCTCGAGGCCCACGGCGAAGACCGCAGCGCCCTGGAGGCCCGCACCCGGGTCCACGCTCGCTTCGGACAGGCCCTGCGCGGCGTGCCGCAGCGCCTCTCGCGGGCCGCCGAGCCCGGCCTGCAGCGCCGCATCGGCCGTGTCTTCGAGCGCTGTGACGTCGTCCTCACTCCCACCACGGCGAAACCGCCGCCCCGCGTCGGCGCCCTCGAGGGCAAGGGCTACTGGGCGACGAGCAGCACGGCCAGCGCCACCTGCCCCTTCGCCTTCGCCTGGAACGTCGTCGGCTGGCCGGGCATCAGCGTCCCCGCCGGGCACACGTCGAACGGCCTCCCGATCGGCGCCCAGCTGCTCGGCCGCGAAAACGACGAGGCGACCCTGCTTTCTCTCGCCGGCCAAATCGAGCGGGCCGAAGGCGGCTGGCCTCAGCCCGGCTAGCACGGGCCTTCGGGGGTCCCTCCCCAGGCCGCTTCGCGGGAGTTCCTGGGGAGGGACCCCCGAAGGCCCTAGACCGTCAGAGGCGGCCGGAACAACCCAAGCTCAAGAGAGCTGTGGACGGGTCGGCGTTTTCGAGGTGAGGTTGAAGCTTGTGTGCTTCGTGAAGGGGTGGGGGGGGGGGCCCCCCCCCAAAAAAAAAAAAAAGACACCCCCCCCCCGGTTTTTGGGGGGGCGAGCCCCCCCCCCCCCCCAACCCCAAAAAAAAGAAC
>CAMLQY010000040.1 GCA_946482365.1 uncultured Actinomycetes bacterium | reverse complement strand
CCCGAGTTGATGCTGCGGTACCCACCGGCGTGGGGGGGGGCGGGGGCCCCGTCAACAACACGTTTGGATGGCCCGTTTCTGCCTTTTTTTGAGGAGGGGCGCCCGGCCCCTTTTCGCGACATTGCTCTAAGGCGTCTGGTACGGCGGCTATCTAGACTCGCCCCGTGGACGCTGACAGGCGTGAAAAGCTCGAGAGCACCACTCGCTACGAGCCGGGGGCTATTGAGGCGCGGATCTTCTCCGAATGGCTCGAAGCCGGCTACTTCCACCCGCCGGCCGAGGGCACGCCGGAGGAGAACTTCTCGGTGGCGATCCCGCCGCCGAACGTGACCGGGGCGCTGCACATGGGGCACGCCCTCAACGGCTCGATGCAGGACGCGCTGGTGCGGATGAACCGGATGCGCGGCCGCAACGCGCTCTGGGTCCTCGGCACCGACCACGCCGGGATCGCCACCCAGTCGGTGGTCGAGAAGACCCTGCGCGCCGAAGGCGTCGACCGGCACGAGCTCGGCCGCGAGGAGTTCGTCGAGCGGGTCTGGCAGTGGAAGGAGGAGTACGGCTCGCGGATAGTCGAGCAGTACAAGCGCCTCGGCGCCTCCTGCGACTACGAGCGCGAGCGCTTCACCCTCGACGAGGGCTACGTCAAGGCCGTCTACCGCGTCTTCAAGCAGCTCTTCGACAAGGGCTACATCTACCGCGACAACTACATGGTCAACTGGGACCCGGGCTCGCACTCGGCGATCTCCGACCTCGAGGTCGAGAACCGCGAGGTCGAGGACACGCTCTACTCGATCGACTACCCGGTCGAGGGCTCCGACCGGGTCCTCACCGTCGCCACGGTGCGGCCGGAGACGATGCTCGCCGACACCGCGGTCGCGGTGAACCCGGGCGACGAGCGCTACGGGGACCTGGTCGGGCAGCATTGTGTCCTGCCCCTCGTCGGCCGCCGCCTGCCGATCATCGCCGACGAGCACGTCGACCCCGAGTTCGGCACCGGGGCGCTGAAGATCACCCCCGGCCACGACCCCAACGACTTCGAGATCGGCCGCAAGCACGGGTTGGAGGAGATCGTCGCGATCGGCCCCGACGGCCGCCTCAGCGAGGAGGCGGGGGAGAGGTTCGCCGGCCTCAGCGTCGCCGAGGCCCAGGAGACCGTGGTCGCGGCGCTGCGCGAGGAGGGAGTCCTGCGCGCCGAAGAGCCCTACCTCCACTCCGTCCCCTTCTCGCACCGCTCGGGCGAGCGGATCGAGCCGCTGATCTCGCTGCAGTGGTTCTGCCGCATGGACGAGCTGGCGGCGCCGGCGATCGAGGCGGTCGAAGAGGACCGGGTGCGGATCGCGCCCGGGCAGTGGAAGCGCGTCTACCTCGACTGGATGCGGGAGATCCGCCCCTGGTGCATCTCGCGCCAGCTCTGGTGGGGCCATCGCATACCGGTCTGGTACTGCGATCCCTGCGAGGAAACGATCGTCGCCGAGCAGCCGCCCGAGCGCTGCGGCGCCTGCGGCGGCGAGCTGCGCCAAGAGGAGGACGTGCTCGACACCTGGTTCAGCTCGGCGATCTGGCCCTTCGCCACGCTCGGCTGGCCCGACGACACCCCGGAGCTGCGCGCCTTCTACCCGACCAGCTTCCTGACGACCGCGCGCGAGATCCTCTTCCTCTGGGTGGCGCGGATGATCATGACCGGCATCGAGTTCGCCGGCGACGTCCCCTTCGACGACGTCTATGTGCACTCGGTGATCCAGGCCCGGGACGGCCGCCGCATGTCGAAGAGCCTCGGCACCGGGATCGACCCGCTGGACGAGATCGACGTGCACGGGGCCGACGCGCTGCGCTTCGGCCTGCTGGCGATGTCCTCGACCCAGGACGTGCGCTACTCCGACGCCAAGGTCCAGCAGGGCCGCGACCTCGCCAACAAGCTCTGGAACGCAAGCCGCCTGATCCTCCTCAACGCCGCCGACGGGCCGATACATCAACGCATAGTTGACGTATCGGCCCGTCGGCCGGAGGACCGCTGGATCCTCTCGCGGATGGAGCGGACGATCGCCTCTGTGACGGCCAAGCTCGACAGCTTCGACTTCGCCCACGCGGCCACCGAGGCCTACGCCTTCTTCTGGTCTGAGCTCTGCGACTGGTACCTGGAGATCGCCAAGCCCCGCCTCTACGAGGGCGAGCCGGAGGTGTCGGCAAACCTGCTCTGGCTGCTGGAGCGGACGCTGGCCCTGCTGCACCCGCTGATGCCCTTCGTCACCGAGGAGGTCTGGTCCTACCACCCCTCGCGCAAGGGGCATCTCGCGGTGCACCGGTTCCCCGAGGCGGACCGCTCGCTCTTCGACGAGGAGGCCGAAGCCGAGGTGGATCGCGACATCGACCTGACCCGCCGCCTGCGCGCCTGGCGCGACATGGTCGAGGCACCCGCCGCGACCCAGCTCTCCGCCCGCGTCGAGGGCGCCCGCCCGCAGGAGTTCGTCGGCCGCCTCGCCCGCGTCGAGTTCACCGACGACGGCAGCGACCCGATCGCCTCCGTCGGCCCGGTGAAGGTGCTCGCCTCGCCCGCGATCGACGCCGGCGCGATCGCGGCGCGCCTCGAGAAGCGCCGCGAGGAGCTGCGCTCGGAGGTCGCCCGCGCCGAGGGCAAGCTCGCCAACGAGAAGTTCGTCGCCAGGGCCCCGGCAGAGCTGGTCGAGGAGGAGAGGGGCAAGCTGGAGCGCTACCGGGCCGAGCTCGAGGAGCTCAGCGAATAGATCCGCAGGCCTACCTCGACTCGCTGGAGCCGGTCGGCTGGAAGCTCGGCCTGGAGCGGATGCACCGGCTCAGCACGGCCCTCGGGCTGCCCCAGCACCGCTTCGCCTCGATCCACGTCGTCGGCACCAACGGCAAGTCCTCGGTCACGCGGATGACCGCGGCGCTGCTGGAAGCGCACGGCGTGCGCTGCGGCGCCTGTGTCTCACCCCACGCGTCGCGCTGGTCCGAACGGATGCTGATCGGCGGGACCGAGGTCGGGGAGGCGGAGTTCGCGGCGGCGGTCGAGCGTGTCGCCCAGGCGGCCGAGACGGTCAACCGCGGCCTGGAGGGGGATGAGGCGGTGACCCAGTTCGAGGTCGCCACCGCGGCGGCCTTCGTCGCCTTCGCCGCGGCCGGGGTCGACGCGGCCGTGGTCGAGGCCGGCCTGGGGGGGAGGCTGGACGCGACCAACACGATCCCGTCGAGGGTCACGGTCCTCACCTCGATCGGGCTGGACCACACCGCCTGGCTGGGCGGCACCGAGCTCGAGATCGCCGCCGAGAAGCTCGCCGTCCTGCGCGACTACACGACCCTGGTGCGAGGCCGGCTCAGCCCGGAGGTGGCGCGCCTGGCCGAGCGGACCGCCGAGGAGCGCGGCGCAAGGTTGGTCGTCGCCCCCGAAGACCCCGGCCAGGGCGTCGAGCTGCGGGCCGCGGGTGGCTTCCAGCGCCGCAACTTCGCCCTCGCCCGTGCGGCGGCGGAGGCGTTTCTCGGAGACCTCGACGCCTCGCTCGTCGCCGAGGTCGCGGCAACGCTGACCGTGCCGGGTCGCCTCGAGCGCGTCGCCGACGATCCGCCGGTCCTGCTCGACGTCGCCCACAACCCCGACGGCGCCGCCGCGCTCGCCGAAGGGCTGGGGGAAGTCGCCGCCGGCCGCCCGGTGGTCGCCTGCATCGCCGTCCTCGCCGAAAAGGACGCCGAGGCGATGATCGCCGCCCTCGCCCCCGCCATAACCCACCTCATCTGCACCGAGCTCCCCGCCGACGGGCCGATACGTCAACTATGCGTTGACGTATCGGCCCGTCGGCGGTCATATGGGGGGGAGGAGTTGGCTGGGGCCGCCAGGGGGGTGGGGGTCGAGGCCGAGGCGATCGAGGACTTCGCGGCTGCGGTGACGCGAGCTCGCGACCTGGCCCGCGAGCTCGGCGGGGTGCTCCTCGTCACCGGCTCGCACTACGTGCTGGCGCCGGCGCGATCGGCGCTCGGGCTCTGAGCGGCTGTGCGAGGATTGCCCTCGATGGAGAGCCAGGGCAAGAGCGCCGGCGCGGAACTGCTGTCGATGATGGCCCTGGTTGCCGCCGTCGTCGCCGGCGTGATCCTCGTCTTCTTCGGCCTCGGCTACCTGTTCGGCAGCCTTTTCCTCTAACAATCGCCTTCCGGTGCGCTTTATGTGCCCATAGGTGGCATAAAGCGCACCGGAAAGGGCTTGGCCTTGGTAGTGCGAGGGTTCGCGAGCCCGGCGGCGAAGTAGACTGCCCGCCTTCCCTCCGGCGGGCACCCAGCCATGGCACTAGCGATCTTCGGCATCGACAACGACGGCCTCAACCTGGTCGCGACCTTCTTCGTCCTGGCGATCGTGGTCGTCTGGCTGGCGCTGATCGTCTACACCTACTTCGACGCCAAGCGCCGCATCTCCGACCCCTTCCTCGTCGCCTGCGCCACGATCGGCTCCTTCTTTCCCTACATCGGGACCGCCGTCTACGCGATCGTGCGCCCCCCCGAGTTCCTCGAGGACGCCCACGAACGCGAGCTGGAGATCAGGGCGGCCGAGCTGCGCGTGCGCCAGCTGACGGAGGCCTCCTGCCCCAACTGCGAATACCCGGTCGAACGCAACTTCCTGCGCTGCCCCAAGTGCCAGCAGCGGCTCAAGAACCCCTGCCCGAGCTGCCGCAAGCCCGTAGACCCCCGTTGGGCCCTCTGTCCCTACTGCGAGACGGCGCTGAGCGAGCGCCCGCGGCGGGCGAAACGCCCGCCTCCGCCGCAGAGGAAGGAGACCGACGCGGAGCAAGAGCCAAAACCCGCAAAACGAACCCAAAGGAGCCCCAAACGTGAGCCGGACGCTGATCCTCGTCAAGCCTGACGCCTTCGAGCGTGCCCTGACCGGCGAGGTGATCGCCCGCTTCGAGCGCAAGGGGCTGCGGATCGCGGCGCTGAAGACGATGCAGGTGGACGAGGCGACCGCCAACGAGCACTACGCGGAGCACACCGACAAGCCGTTCTTCGGCGAGCTGGTCTCCTTCATCACCGGCGGTCCGCTGGTGGCGATGGTCCTCGAGGGGCCCGAGGCGGTGCCGGCGGCGCGTCAGGTGATCGGGGCCACCAATCCCGTCGAGGCCGCTCCCGGCTCGATTCGCGGCGACTTCGCGCTCGAGGTGACCTTCAACATGGTCCACGGCTCAGACTCCGACGAGTCTGCTGAGCGGGAGATCGGGATCTGGTTTCCAGAGCTGTAGGGCGTCGGGCCGGCGGGTCCTGTCACGGTTTTGGTGCCACCACCCCTGCGGTAGCTAAAGCTTCCTCGGGGTGGTCCCCCAAAACCGCGCCACCCACCGGCAGGAACGCATGAAGCTGACGCTTGCATCCGGGTCGCCACAGCGAGCCGAGATCTTGCGCAAGCTTGGGTTGGAGTTCGAGATCGTGGTGCCCGGGGTCGAGGAGCTCGCCGGAGGAGATCCCGAGCTTGAGGTTCTCGAGAACGCTCGCATGAAGGCAAATGCCGTATCTCGCGCGGGTGGCGTCGCAGGGGGGACCGCCCCCGAGGAAGCTTTAGCTACCGCAGGGGGCGGTGGGTCCCCTGCGGCGACAGGACCCGCGCGCCTGATACTGGCCTGCGACACGGACGTGGTGCTGGACGGGAAGGCGCTGGGGAAGCCGGCTGATGCCGCGGAGGCTCGGAGCTACCTGGAGCGGATGTCGGGGCGGGCGCACACGGTGATGAGCGGGCTGGTGGTGCTGGTGGACGGAGAGGAGCGGAGCGGGCTGGAACGGACGACCGTCGTCTTCAGGGAGCTGAGCGCCGCCGATAAAGAACGTTATGTCGACTTCGGCGAGTGGGAAGGCCGTTCCGGCGGCTACGCGATCCAGACGCTGGGGTCGACCCTGGTCGAACGGGTCGAGGGCAGCGTCTCCAACGTCGTCGGGCTGCCGGTCGGGCTGTTGTTCGAGCTGGCGCCGGAGCTGTTCGCGGCAACGCGCCGGTAGACCGATTTGTGTCGATTTTGCGGGTTTGGGACAATTCCGCCGGAAAGCCTTCTTCCACGCAATGGGTGTGCTCGGATATCTCAGAGGTCTCGGCGGTCGCGACATGGCCGTCGACCTGGGCACGGCCAACACGCTGGTCTACGTTCGCGGCCGCGGCATCGTCCTCTCGGAGCCCTCGGTCGTGGCGATCGACTCCCACACGGGCCAGGTGCACGCGGTGGGGGTCGAGGCGAAGCGGATGCTGGGGCGGACCCCGGGCAACATCACCGCGATCCGCCCGCTCAAGGACGGCGTCATCGCCGACTTCGACGTGACCGAGCAGATGCTGCGTCACTTCATCAAGCAGGTGCACTCCAACCGCTTCGCCCATCCCCGCGTGGTGGTCTGCGTCCCCTCCGGCGTGACCGGGGTCGAGAAGCGGGCGGTGGAGGAGGCCTGCCTCTCGGCCGGCGCCCGTCAGGCCTACCTGATCGAGGAGCCGATGGCGGCGGCGATCGGGGCCGGCCTGCCGGTGGCGGAGCCGACCGGCTCGATGGTCGTCGACGTCGGCGGCGGGACCACCGAGGTGGCGGTGATATCCCTCGGCGGGATCGTCGTCTCGCAGTCGATCCGGATCGGCGGCGACGAGCTCGACGAGGCGATCGTCAACCACTGCAAGCACGAGTACAAGCTGGCGATCGGCACGCAGACGGCGGAGGAGGTCAAGCTCGAAGCCGGCTCGGCCTCGCGGCTGCCCGAAGAAGTCCGGGCCGAGATCCGCGGCCGCGACCTCGTCTCCGGCCTGCCGAAGACGATCGAGCTCGGCTCCGAGGAGATCCGCGCGGCGCTCGACGAAACGGTCGGGCACATCGTCGAGGCGGTCAAGGACACGCTGGACAGGACCCCGCCGGAGCTCGCCGGTGACATCATGGACCGCGGCATCACCCTCGCCGGCGGCGGCGCCCTCCTGCAAGGACTCGAACAGCGCCTTCGCGACGAGTGCCATATGCCGTGTCAACTGGCAGAGTCACCGCTTACGTGCGTGGCGGTGGGGTCGGGCATCTCCCTGGAGGAGTTCGAGGCCATCCACCGCGCCAGCAAGCGAAATTCGGGAACTCGGCACTTTGCTTAGCTCCCCTTCATCTCAAGCCCCCAACTTAGGTCTTCACTGTGTACCGAAAGCAAGTACGCCGCCGTAGGGCGGTGCTCGCCCTGCTGATCCTCGGCTCGTTCGCCCTGCTCTCCGCCACCTACGGGCAGGACTCGCGCGGCTTCCAGCGCGGCGTCAGCGCGATCTTCAGCCCGGTCCAGTCGGCGGCCGACCGTGCGCTCAAGCCCGCTCGCGACCTTGTCGGCTGGTTCGACCAGACCTTCGACGCGCGGGGCGAGAACAGCCACCTCGAGTCCGAGCTGGCGATCGCGCGGGAGCAGGCCGTCGCCGGCCAGGAGGCCCTGCACGAGAACGCGCAGCTGCGCAAGCTGCTCGAGCTGGACCGGAGCCCCGTGCTCGCCGCCTCGGCCTACGAGGAGGTGACCGGCCGGGTGATCGCCCGCTCGCCGACGCAGTGGCGCTCGAGCGTGACGATCGACGTCGGCGAGGGCGACGGCGTGCGGGTCGACGACCCGGTGGTCAGCGGCGACGGCCTGGTCGGCCGCATCGCCTCGGTCGGGCCGGGTTCTTCGCAGGTGATGCTGCTCACCGACCACGCCAGCGCGATCTCGGCAAAGGTCGTGCCCGTCGGCGTTCAGGGCGTGATCAAGCCTGAAGTCGGCAACCCCGAAGACCTGATCCTCGACTTCATCGACTCGACCAGGGAGGTGCACCGGGGGCAGACGGTCGTCACCGCCGGCTGGCGAGCCCAGGGGCTTGCCTCCCTCTTCCCGCCGGGCCTGCCGCTGGGCGAAGTGACGAAGGCCCCGATCGTCGAACAGGAGGCGAACGAACAGGTCGACGTGCGGCCCTTCGCCGACCTTCGCAACCTCGACCTCGTCCAGGTCCTGACCGGGGGCTCGCGGCCATGAGCGCGGAGCGAGCAAGCGTGCATATCTGGCTCTTCGCGCCGCGAGCGAAGCGCGAGGATTTGTCATGATCCTGACCCCGAAGATCGTCGCCCGCATCGCCGCGATCGGGTTCCTCGGCGTGCTCCTGCAGCTCTCCTTCTTCTCCCAGGTCGAACTCTTCCACGTCAGCCCCGACGTGCTGCCGGCGCTGGTCGTCTGTCTCGCCCTGCTTGGCGGGAGCCTGACCGGGGCCGTCGCCGGGTTCGCGATCGGCCTCTTCGTCGACAGCCTGCTGGTCGAGGCGCTGGGAATCACCTCGCTGGTGCTGCTCGGGACCGGCTACCTCGCCGGCCTCTACCGCGAGCGCTTCGAGTTCCACGGCTCGCTCGTCCCGGCCCTGCTCTGCATGGGTCTGACGCTGGTTGCCGAGCTCGGCTTCGCCGCGATCCAGCTGCTGCTCGGCGTCGACGCCCCGATCAGCCTGCTTATCGTGCGCGACATGCTGCTGAAGAGCGTCTACGCGTTCTTCCTCGGCTGGCCGACCTACCTACTGGTCCGCCGTGCCCTGCGCCCGGCCCTGGTTGAGGAGCCGAAGGTGAAGCGGCGCCGCGAGCCAAGGGTCCTGGGGGCCTGAGCGTGTACCTGCGATCAGAGGAGCGAGGGCCGGCGATGGGCAACCGCCTGGCGTTGCGGATCGCGATCTTCGGCGGGGTCGCGGTCGTCCTCTTCGCGATCCTCTTCTTCCGCCTCTGGCGGCTGCAGGTGCTTGACGGGGAGGAGTACCTGGCCGAAGCGAAGAACAACCGCACGCGCGAGTACCGGGTCAGCGCTCCCCGCGGCGAGATCCTCGACCGCAACGGCGAGCTGCTGGTCGGCAACCGCACCAGCCTCGCGCTGCAGGTCAACCCGCGGAAGCTCCCCGAGGATCCGGCCGAGCGCCGCGCCGAGCTCTCCGAGCTCGCCGGCCTCACCCACAGCACGCTGCGCCGGGTGCGCAGGACGATGCACGAAGAGCTGAAGCTGGCGCCGGCGGCGCCGGTGACGCTGCGCCGCGACGTCGGCCACTTCCTCGTCTACTACCTGCAGGAGAACCAGGACCGCTTCCCCGGCGTCGAGGTCCAGCGGGTCTTCGTGCGCGACTACCCGAACGCGACCCTCGCCGCCCACATCCTCGGCAACGTCGGCGAGATATCCGAAGAGGAGCTGAAAGACCCGCGCTACAAGGGCCTGCAGCCGGGCGACGAGATCGGCCAGGACGGCGTCGAGGACACCTACGACAGCTTCCTGCGCGGAGAGCCGGGCCTGACCCGGATCCAGGTCGACGCGCTCGGCCAGCCGACCCCCAACGGCAGGCTCGTCTCGAAGCCGCCGGCGCCCGGGAGGACCCTCGAGCTCTCGATCGACGCCGAGGTGCAGGAAGCGGGCGAGGCCGCTCTCGCCGAACGCGGGTCGGGAGCCTTCGTCACGATGGACGTGAACACGGGGGAGATCATCGGCCTGGGCTCGTCCCCGACCTTCGAACCGGAGCTCTTCACCCGTCCCCTGACCCAGAAGCAGGTGGACGAGACCTACCGCAACCCGGCCGCCCCCCTCGCCAACCGCGCGGTCTCGGGGCTCTACCCGACCGGCTCCACCTTCAAGATCGTCCCCGCCCTGGCGGCGCTCGAAAACGGCGTGATCACGCCCACCGAGCCGATCTACGACAGCGGCTCGATCACGGTCGGCGGCCAGCGGTTCCAGAACGCGGGCGGGGAAGCCTACGGCAGCGTCAGCATGGCGCGGGCGCTCCAGGTCTCCTCCGACGTCTACTTCTACACGCTCGGCCTGGAGATGTGGGACACCGGCGACCTGCAGCGCACCGGGCACATGCTCGGTTTCGGCCGCGCCCCCGGCATCGACCTCCCCGGCGACACCGAGGGCCTCTTGCCGAGCAGGCGCTGGCGCAACCAGCTCTTCGAGGAAGGGGACACCGACCGGCCCTGGTCGGCCGGCGACAACATCCAGCTCGCCACCGGCCAGGGGGACCTGCAGGCGAGCCCGCTGCAGATGGCGATCGCCTATGCGGCCCTGGGCAACGGCGGCACGATCGTCAGGCCCCACGTCGGCAAGGAAGTGACCGACGCAGCCGGGCGGGTGCTGAAGGAATTCGCACCGCCGCCGCGCCGTCGCATCCAGATCGACCCCGAGCACAGGAGCGTCATCCTCGAAGGCCTGCACGACGCCGCGCAGGCACCCGGGGGGACCTCCTACGAAGTCTTCGGCGGCTTCCCCGTGCCGGTTGCCGGCAAGACCGGCACCGCCCAGCGCGTCGGCCAGGCCGACCAGTCCTGGTACCTGGTCCTGGCGCCCTATCCCGACCCCAAAATCGTCACTGCCGTTACGATCGAGGAAGGAGGGTTCGGCGCCGAATCGGCCGCGCCGGCCGCTCTGGACATTCTCGAGGCCTATTTCGACAAGCAAGCGACGGGGTCCGCGGGCCCCAACGGCGGCAGCCCGGGCTGATGTACGCGACTCGTGCACGCCGGGCGAGGCTGGAGCCCTTCGCGGTCCGTCCGGGCATCGCGGAGCGCCTCGGCCTGCCCTACATGGACGGCCCCATGTTCCTCTTCGCCGCCGCCCTCGCCGCGTTCAGCGTCTTCACGCTGAGCCAGTCGACCCTGCACGACGTCCCCGGCAGCCCCAACTACTTCGTCGACCGTCAGGCCATCTACTCTGTCCTCGGCATCGTCGGCATGTACCTCCTCGCCCGCATCGACTACTCGCGCTTCCGCGAGCTGCGGGTCGGCATCTACACCTTCCTCTGCGTGAGCATCTCCCTCGTCTTCGTCTTCGGCTTCGCGGCGCGCGGCTCACGGCGCGCCTTCGACCTTCCCTTCTTCAGTTTCCAGCCATCTGAGCTCGGCAAGCTCCTGCTCGTGCTTGCGCTCGCCGGGTTCGTCATCGATGGCGCCAGGAACGGGTCAGACAGGCAGCGCACGGTGCGCTACCTCTGCCTCGGCCTGGCACCGGCTGCGCTCGTCTTCCTGCAGCCGGACCTCGGCACCTCCCTGGTGTACGTGGCAATCACCCTCGCCGTGATGTACGTGGGGGGCGTCCCCTGGACGCACTTCGCGGTGATCGGCGCGGCCATCGTCGCCCTGACGGCAATCGTCCTCGTGGTGGCTCCCGCAGTCGGGACGCCGATCCTCAAGGCGTACCAGACGGAGAGACTCACCTCTTTCCTGGATCCCAGCGGGGACCCGAGCGACGCCGGCTACCAGCAGAACCAGGCCAAGACCGCCATCGGATCCGGTGAGACGACCGGCCGAGGCGATCGGGCCACCCAAACGCGGCTCGACTTCGTCCCTGAGCGGCACACCGACTTCATCTTTGCCGTGATCGGTGAGCGCTACGGATTCATGGGGGCCGCGCTAGTCCTATCCCTTTACGCCCTGCTGATCTGGCGGGCGCTGCGGATTGTGACGCTCTCGAAGAACTCCTACGGGACCCTCGTGGCGGCCGGCATTGCCGCCATGCTGCTGTTCCAGGTTTTCGTAAACGTGGGGATGAACCTCGGGATCATGCCGATCACCGGGATTCCCCTGCCGCTGATGAGCTACGGGGGGTCGGCGGTTCTGGCGACCTTCCTGGCGATCGGGGTCCTTCAGAGCATCCACATGCAAGCGCGTCTCGGCCAGAGGGGCAGGTTCGCCTGGTGATCCCTTGAAAGGACCACCGGCAATGCGTACCTATCCGAACTGAGCTGAATTCATGAAAAAGACAATCCTGGTGTCCGCCGATCGCGGCGAGACCCGCGTGGCCGTGCTCGAGTCAAAGGCGAAAGGCGGCAAGCGCGACGTGGCGGAGCTCTACATAGAGCGACGCGGCCGGCGTTCGATCGTCGGCAACATCTACAAGGGCAAGGTCGACAACGTCCTGCCCGGCATGGAGGCCGCCTTCGTCGACATCGGCCTCGAGCGCAACGGCTTCCTGCACGTCGACGAGATCGTCCTGCCCAACGGCGAACAGGCCCCGAAGCGGGGCCGCGGCAAAGGCCGCCGCATCGACGAGCTGATCAAGCCCGGGCAGGAGATCGTCGTCCAGGTGGTCAAGGACCCGCTGAAGACGAAGGGCGCGCGGCTCTCGATGAACGTCTCGATCGCCGGCCGCTACCTCGTCTACGCCGCACAGGGGAGTGGCGTCGGCGTCAGCCGGCGACTCTCGGACTCCGAGCGCGACCGCCTGCGCAAGATGGTCGACCGCACCTACAAGGGGCCGGGTGGGCTGATCGTCCGCACTGCCGCCCACGGGGCGAAAAAAGCCGACTTCGTGCGCGAGATCGGCTACCTGCACAAGCTCCACGAGGTGCTCGAGCGGCGCACCGAGCAGACAGTCGCCCCCGACCTCGTCTTCCAGGAGGCCGACCTGCCGGTCCGCGTCCTGCGCGACGTCTTCCTGAGCGACTTCGAGAAGGCGATCATCGACTCCCCCAAGCAGTTCGAACGGGTGACCAGCTTCTTCCAGCGCACCGCGCCGGAGCTGGTCGAGGGCGTCGAGCTATACGAGGACCGCAAGCCGCTCTTCGAGAAATGGGGGATCGACAAGGAAATCGAGTCGACCCTGGGCCGCCGCGCCGACCTGCCCTCGGGCGGTTACCTGATCATCGACTACGCCGAGGCGCTGACCGTGATCGACGTCAACAGCGGCAGCTTCACCGGCCGCGGCAAGGGGGGCCTGGAGGAGACGATCACCCGGGTCAACACGGAGGCCGCCGAGGAGGCGGTGCGCCAGCTGCGCCTGCGCGACATCGGCGGCATCATCGTCATCGACTTCATCGACATGTCACGGGCGCGCAACCGCGACAAAGTGCTGAAAACGCTGCGCAAAGCGCTCGACACCGACAAGTCGAAGAGCTACGTGGTCGAGGTCTCGCCGCTCGGCCTGGTCGAGATGACCAGGCAGAACGTCACCGACGGCGTGCGCGAGATCCTCACCGGGCCGTGCCCGACCTGCGAGGGGGAGGGGGTCGTCCTCTCCGCCGAGACGGTGGCGCTGGACGCGATGCGGCGGCTGCCGGACGTCGCCGCCGGCGCGAAGGACGCCGAGGCGCTCCTGATCCGGGTCAACCCGAAGGTCGCCGCGGAGCTGATCGACCCCGAGAGCGGGCTGGCGGAGCTCGAGGCCGAGACGGGCAAGCAGTTTCACTTCGAGGGCGGTGACGCGCTGGCGATCGACACCTTCGACGTGGTCGAGGCGGGGACGCGCGAGGAGATCGAGGAGCGGGCGCTGCCCTTCAAGGTGGGCGAGGAGGTGCTGGTCAAGATCGATGAGCCGCACATGTACAACGCCGACGACGCCGTCGCCCGCGTCGATTCCTACATCGTCAGCGTCACCGGCGGCGGTCGCTTCGTCGGCGAGCGCAAGCTGGTGCGGATCGAGCGGGTCGAGCGGGCCGCCGCGGTGGCCAGCCTGCCGGGGGTCGAGGCGACCAACGGAGCCGCTGGCGGCAGCGAGAACGGCTCCGAGCTAGAATCCCCTGCCTCGCGCAGTCGCCGCCGTGGCCGCAGGGGCGGTCGGGGCCGGTCGCGGTCCACCCAGAGCAAGGACTAATGAACACGTACGCAGTCATAGAGAGCGGCGGCAAGCAGTACAAGGTCGAGAAGGGCACCTCGCTCCTCGTCGACCGGCTCAGCGCCAAGCAGGGCGACAAGGTCGCCCTGCGACCGGTGATGTTCCGCGACAAGGAGGTCGTCGCCGGGGCGAAGGAGCTCGAGAAGGTCAAGGTCGAGGCGACCGTGACCGAGCACCTGCGCGGCGAGAAGATCAAGGTCTTCAAATACAAGCCGAAGAAGGGCTACCGGCGTCGCGCCGGCCACCGCTCCGAGCTGACCAAGCTCGAGGTGACCGAGCTCAAGCTGCTGACGCGCAAGCCGGCGGCGGCGAAAGAGGAGAAGCCGGCCGCGAAGAAAGCCGCGGCGGAGAAAAAGCCGGCAGCCGCGAAAAAACCGGCCGCGAAAAAAGAGACCGCCAAACCCGCATCAAAAAAGACAACTGAGAAAAAAGCTGCGGCTAAAAAGCCGGCCAAAGCCAAAGCCAAAAAAGCCGCCGAGAAAAAACCAGCAGCCAAAAAAGCCAAACCGGCTGCTAAAAAGGATTCTGACGATGGCGCATAAGAAAGGACTCGGCTCCAGCCGCAACGGTCGCGAATCCAACCCCAAGATGCTCGGGGTCAAGGTCTTCGCTGGCCAGAAGGTCAGCGGCGGCGAGATCATCGTGCGTCAGCGGGGCACCCGCTTCTGGCCCGGCGACGGGACCGGCCTCGGCCGCGACCACACGATCTTCGCGACGCGGCCTGGGACGGTTGACTTCGGGACGTCTCGCAAGGGCCGCACGATCTCCGTCCTCCAGGACGACTAGCTTTTCCCTCCTTTCCACCGATAACCGAGACGGGAAGGATCAACGTGGCCTCGATCTCCGAGAGCGGTAGTCCCAGGCGGCTCCTGGCGGCTTTCGTCATCGTCCTCATGGCAATGCTCTTCGCCGCTTCCAGCGCCCGCGCGGCGGAATTCGTCTACTGGAACAACTACAGCGCCGACCCGGACACGATCGCCTTCGCCGGCATCGACGGCAACGGCGGGGGGGTGCTGAACGCCAGCGGGGCTCCCCAGATCGAATCTCCCGAAGGCATGGCCTACGACCCCGTGACCAACCGGCTCTTCGTCGCCAACGCGGGTGGCACCCCCAATGGGCAGATCACCGCGATAAATCTCGACGGCAGCGGCGCGACCGCCTTTACCGCGCCCGGCGCGCCGATCGACGAACCGGAAGGGGTCGTGATCGACCCGGTGACCAGGATGATCTACTGGGTCAACGTCGACGCCGACCCCGACGGCTCGATCGGCTGGGCGCACCTGGACGGCAGCAGCGGCGGCACGCTCAACACGACGGGGGCGACCCTCGACGGCCCTTACAAGATCAGCCTCGACCCCGCGGCTGGAAAGGTCTACTGGGCGAACTCGGACCCGGTTCTGAACACCATCTCCTACGCCAACGCGAACAACAGCGGGGGCGGCGGTGACCTCAACCTTGCCGGCGCGCCCGCGCCTGAAGGGATCACCGGACTCTCGACAGACCCCGCCGCCAACCGGATCTACTGGTCTGAGAACGGCTCCGCCGAAGACAGGGTCTCCTTCGCCGCCCTCTCCGGCGGCAACGGGGGTGGGGTAGACCTGACCGGCGCCGCGCTCGACGAACCGTACGGCCTCGCCTTCGACCCATCGCTTGGTCGCCTCTACTGGGGCAACTACGGCAACGAAGCGACCGCGGCCGGTGCGATCGGCTTCGCCAACCTGTCCGGCGGTGCCGGCGGCATCAACATCCTTGCTGCTCCGGTCAACGGCCCGCAGGACCCGGTGATCCTGAAGAGCCCGAGCGGCGCCGGCGCGCCGGCTGTGACCCGGTCGAAGAAATCCCCCTCCTCGCTTTCCTGTTCCACGGGGACCTGGGGACCTGACTTCGTCGGCTCCTTCGTCTACCAGTCCCCGCGCTCGTTCGCCTACCAGTGGACCCGCAACGGGGCGGCGATAGCGGGGGCCACGACGAACACGCTCGTCGCGAAATCACCTGGCAAGCACGCCTGCCAGGTGACGGCTGCGAATCAAGCGGGCTCAGCGGTCCAGGCCAGCGCCGCCGCCAAGGTGAAAGCGGCGAAAGTCAAGCTGTCGACGAAGAAGAAGGCCACGGCCAAAGCCGGAGGCGTCGCCAAGTTCAAGGTCAAAGGCGTCAACCAGGGTGACCTCAAGTCCAAGAAGGCCCGCGTCTGCGTCAAACTCTCGAAAGGCGCCAAAGGCGTCCTCAAAGCGCCGAAATGCAAGACGCTCGGCAAGTTGAAAGGGCGGGGCAAGGACGCCGAGGTGCTCAAGCTCGAGGTGGCCAAATCGGCTGCCGCGGGGACGTACAAAGTGACCTTCACGGTCCAGGGCAGCCCGGGCACGCCGGCTAAAGCCAAGGTCATCGTCAAATAGGGGTTGGGGGCCGGGGGGCCCCCCCCCCAAAACCCCCGCCGGGGCCGCCGGGGGGGGGTGTTGGGTGGGGGGGCCCCCCCCCCCCAGAACACCATGCCCCCCCCAATAACAAAAAG
>CAMLQY010000039.1 GCA_946482365.1 uncultured Actinomycetes bacterium | reverse complement strand
CGAGAACTACGTCTACGCGGGGGACGTGGCCGCGGGTTTCAACGCGGACGGGAGGGTCCCCCATCGCCCGGTCACCGACGCCGCCGGCAACGTCTACGTCGCGGGTGAAGACTACGTCGAGATGTACCCGCCGGAAGCGCCGCGGCCCTATCCGGCGGGCCCGGGCACGGTCGCCTGTCACTTCGAAAAAAGCGGGATCACGGCGATGACCGTCAACCCGCTCACCGGCGAACCCTTCTACTACCTGAACAGACGCGAACTGAAAGTCAAGTGGGTGCGCCAGCTAGGCCCCTGCGAAGGGGGGACCTTCAAAGAAACCGGCAAAGCCCAGGTGATCCCCGAACGCAGCGAGGTCTACGGCCTCGCGGTCGACCCGGTGAATCGCTTCCAGCCCTCGCGCCCCCAGGGGATCCTCTACGCGGGGGCGCCCCTCGCCGAGCCCGACGTCCAGGGCACAGGCGAACCGGGCCAGTCCTCGCTCGGCTACGTCTTCGCCCCGCCCCAAGGCGCGGCGATGACGTTGACGGTCGCCAATGCCGGCACGGGTACCGGCACGGTGACGAGCGAACCGGCGGGGATCTCCTGCGGCGCTACCTGCGCAGCCGAATTCCCCGAAGGCGAAGCGGTAACGCTCACCGCCAAAGCGGATGAAGGCTCGACCTTCGCCGGCTGGTCGGGCTCGGGCTGCTCAGGCACCGCCACCTGCGTAGTGACGATGTCGGCGGCCAAAGAAGTCACTGCTGAATTCGATGCGGCAGCCAAACCCAAATTCGCCCTCGAGGTCGAAAAGGCGGGCTCGGGCACCGGCACCGTGACCAGCACGCCCTCCGGCATCGACTGCGGCCCTGACTGCGAAGAGGAATACGAAGAAGGCTCCACGGTCACCCTGGAAGCCAAAGCCGACGCGGGCTCGGAATTCAAAGACTGGTCGGGATCGGGGTGCTCGGGCATGGGCGATTGCGTGGTGACGATGAGCGAAGCTCGTGAAGTCACCGCCACCTTCGACGAAGAACCAGGGGAAGAAGAACCGGGCATCCCCCTCACGGTCACGGTCGAAGGCACAGGATCGGGCACGGTGACGAGCGACAAAGGCGCGATCAGCTGCAACCCCTTCTGCTCAGACGAATACGAAGCAGGGACCAAAGTCACCCTCACCGCCACCCCCACCCCCGGCTCAACCTTCTACAGCTGGCGCTACTGCGACTCAGGCGGCGTCAACGGCCGCCAGTGCACTGTGACGATGGACAAAGCCAAGACGGTCAAAGCCACCTTCACCACCTCCTACGTCCTCGAGGTATCCAAGGCCCCCGGCTCGGGCCTGGGCAAGGTGCAGAGCTCCCCCGGCGGGATCCTCTGCCTCTTCAACTGCCAAGGCACCACCGCGGCCTTCAGGGAGGGGACCGAAGCCGTCCTCAAAGCTACCCCCGCCAAGCACTTCCACTTCGTCGAATGGGGAGGCGACTGCACGGGAGCCTCCACCTGCCAGCTGACAATGGGCGAAGACCACGATGTCTCCGCCGAGTTCGCCGAGGACGCCAAGCACTCCCTCACCCTGAGCAAGAAAGGCGGCGGAGCCGGCACGGTGAAGAGCTCGGTGGCGGGGATCAATTGCGGGCTCACCTGTTCGGGGACCTCAGCCGCTTATTACCAAGGCGAAGTCATAGAACTGACCGCCGCCCCCGGCAAAGGCTCCGCCTTCAAAGGCTGGAGCGGCGCCTGCAGCGGGACCGGTGCCTGCACGGTGACGATGAGCGAAGCCAGGGAAGTCACGGCGGAGTTCGGCTAGGTGCGGGCCCATAGTCCAGCTCACTGAGGACGCCGCCGGCTCCCAGTTGGCCCCGACGGTTCCGAAGGAGCCCTGAGGACGGGGGAAAAGGCAACTTCGGAGCGGGGGAGACGGTGGGAACGCTGTCGTTCGTGGTGCAGGGACAGTAGAGCGGACGGGTGCGAGGTTCGCTCGAGCAGGCCCGCTCCGCGCCCGGAGTCGCGACACGGTGACCAACCGGCTTCGAGCGGTCGAGCGACAGCTCGGACATCAAGGGGACGGGTTGGTCCGAAACTCCCTCTCCAGGTCGCTCAGCAGGCGATCAAAATGCGTGTAGCCAGCTTCGGTGTTGATGTGACCGCCGCCATGGACGACGTCTAGCTCAACCCCCACCCCTGAAGCGATCTCCTTGCCCATGGCAAGTGGGACATACGGATCATCGTCACCGCTATAGACGTGGAAGCTGTGACAGGCCGAGCGGATTGAGCCCCAGTCGAAGGCATCCTCGACGAACGAGGCGTTCAGGCGGTCGAATTCCTCAATGCCAAGTCGACCGAGAACCCCGCTCACAAGGAAGGTGGATGCAATCGGCTCATTTGCCCGCTCTAGGAGACGGAGGGCAAAGGTCGCACCGAGGCTGTGGCCGACAAGCACTGTTGAGCTATCGAGGTCTCCGATGGAGTCCTCCGCCACCCTTTCCCAGGCGGACAGTGACTGCCCGTCCGGCGTCGGAAACGCAGGCACAACCGCGTCCGCTCCGCGCTCTGTAGCTCTCTCCGCCAGCCAGGGAAACCAATTCCCTTCCGGGCTGCCCTGAGTTCCGTGAATGATTACTACTCTCACCGTAAATCCTCCTATTAATTACACACCAAGTATGCGCCACTAGTCACGTTTTTCACAAACCAGACGAAGGTAGGTTGTTGGTTGCAGCTCACCAGGGACCTCTGCCACTTCTTCGCAGCAAACCGGGAGGCCGGCGGCATTGAAGAGCTCGCGGACATCGGCGACGTCGCCAACATCGGCGCTCCTCATCCGTTCGGCGTAGACCTCCACTAGCTGCCCGACCTCCGCAGCCGAACGGCCTAGGAAGGGACGCCAGCGCTGCAACCTCTGCTCCGCTCGCTCGCGGAAGTCCCGAACCGCCTCCATCGGCTCCCGGACCGGCGGCGACAACGGGTGCATGCGAACCGTCGTCACCACCCTCCCTCCTGGCTTCAAAAGCTCACTCCACTTTGCCAGCACATTCCTGACTTCCTCACCTGAGAAGCGAGTAAGGAATGCGTCGCTGCAGAGGAGGTCGTAGCGCCCGTCGCATCCGTTGAGGCCCATCAGGTCCGCTTCGAGCATCCCGATCCGCCGCCGCTGGCGTTTGGCGTACCAGCGGCAGGCGAAAAGCGGCGTGGCGCAGAGGTCGAGCACGTCGACCTCTGCGCGGCCATCGGGGTCGCATGCGAGGAGGTAGGCGAGCAGTGAGTAGTCGGCGGTCCCAGTGATGATCGCCCGCACGGACTCTCTCCTGGAGATGGCGGCTGAGAGCTCGCGCGTGTAGAACTCCGAATGCCAGGTCGGGGTAGAGACGAGGTTCATCACCCGCATGTACTGCCATGCGCCGTGGTACCAGGCACAGCTCGAGCGGTCGATATGGTCGCCGCTGCACATCACCGCGGCGACTCCGTGCATCAGGTCGGCACTGAGGACCAGCGGCTCCTCCAGGTCGACGGCCGCTGCGTTCCCGTCCGCATTGCCGGCCGACCACTCGAACAGCTGGCGCCAGACCACGGCGCCCTGCTCGAGGTCCTCGGGCCTCTGGCTGATCGTCCAGACGGGCTCAGTTGCAGGCCCGCTGGGGACATGACATGTGATCAGCGTTTCTTCGTCGACGATCCAGAGGCCAGAAGGTACCTCGGCGCGCGAGCCCTCGGGGATGTCGCTGAGGTGGACTATGTGCGCCTCGACTCCTGCCCTGGAGTCGAGTTCAAGCTGCCTGGAGACCGTTTCCTGAGATATGCCGCGATGGGGAAGGACGTAGAGCCGCTTCACAGACCGACCATCGCGAGCGACCTCGCGCCAGATGGTGTGCTCAAACGCTTCCGGATCCCAGACCTCGGGCTCGAACGGGATCAACTGCGATACCGCCGCCGACGTCGAGGAAGCCGCCATTCGATGCAGATCGAGCTGAGCCGCGTGCGGAACGTTGACCAGGCGCGGATCGGTGCTGTCCTGGCGCAGGCGGTATTCCTTCACGGCACGCCGCGCTGAGCGGAGAAGGTCAGCCATCGCTCGCCACCATCTCCGGGTCGCGCGCCGCTCCGGCAAGCTCCCGGACGGCGAGTCCCTCAAACAAGAGGGGAAGTTCCGATTTCACCGTTGCCCAGAGGATGCCCACCAGGGCGTTCGCGATCTGGGCGACGGCGCTGCTCTGTTCCTGGGACTCGAGAGCAGACAGTGAGGTACGGGTCCATGGCTCTTTGGACTGAGCCCAAGCCAGCAGCCGCATCAGCTCGGGCCTGACCTCGCGCCAGCGCCCGCCGGTCAGAATGAAGGCTTCAAGCGCAGTGGCGGCATCGACCTCGGCGCCGGCTTTCACCCATAGGTGTCGGTTGCTCAGGAGGAACGACCTACCGGACCTGATCGCCGGATCGTCGAGGGGGACTCCGGCGCGCACCAGCGCTGAAAGGCACATCGACGTCGTCTCGATCGCCGAGTTCCAGGTCCCGGTCCCCCCCTCCCAAACACCGAGATCGTAGGGTCCCTCGGGTGAGGGTCGCCTGAGCCAATCGCAGGCCTGCCTCACGACATCGCTCGACTGAAACGTGTCGCCGGCGGCGGCGAGCCCGAGAACGACACGGGCCGTAACCCAGGGCACCCGCGCCGGGTAGAAGTTGCCCTCGGGCTCCATCTGACGGCGAGCAGCCTCCAGGAGGCACGCGATCCGAGCGCGGTCGCGTCGCGGGGCGGCTGCCTCAAAGCCGAGAAGCTGACCAAGGACCCAGGTGCGGTGGACGCGATCGAAGTCGATCCCATCAGCCGCAACCTCCACCTCTTCGCCCGCCTCGGCCTTGAGCTTGTCTTCTTCCTCCATCCGACCGCTGATCGCGTCGAAATCGTCGCGCTCACTTGTGACCTCGGCGCTGGGGGCGGGAAGGTCACCGCCGGCCTCGCAGTGCCACCGACCGCGGATGAAGCGGGCGATCTTGGCCCAAGCCTCGGCATCGAAACGGGCGAGGGCGTTGGCGGCGTTGACTGCCGAGGCGACGTTGTCGCCCCAGGTGGGGTCCGCCTCCGTGTGGCGCCGGAGGTAGTTGCTGAGGATCTTGATCGATTCCCAGGCACGGCGAAGGAACTCGCTGCCGTGCTGGTCGGAGTCATCGCGGGAGGAGCCCGCGAGGTCGAGCCGCTCGAGCGTGGCGATGATCTGGCTATCTCCCGCCGTCCTCAGGTAATTAACCGCGACTTTCGCCGGCGCTTCCTGGGACTGGACAATCTCCGGATTGGTGTGTGCGAGGTGGATGCTGATCAGCGCGGCATGGCTGCGATGACCCACTGCGACAAACTCGCCATAGGGGCGCACCACCCGGCGCTCGAGCAACTCATCGAACCCAGGCTTGGTGGCGGCCTGCGCGAAGTCACGTGAAGCGTCGATCTCGAACTGGCCGAGGGCTGCCAGCAGGTAGGCGAGCTTCGTAGCCTCAGGAGAGAGGGGGCGGCCCTGGGTCAGGGACTCGAAGCTCGTGCCCGCGATTTCGGCGAGAGTGGGGACCGAGCCCTTCTCGGCATGACGCTCGAGTGCTTTCCTGGCCACCAGCAGGTCTCCCTGGCTGACGTCCCTAATTCCGGTGAGGGCCTCCGGAGAGACAGAGCCCTTACTGAGGCCGTCGGCGATCGCGGGAAGGATCTGCTCGCCGGCGCAGGCCATCACCTTGGCCTTTGGCCACAGCTCACCGACGAGAGACCGGGCCGAGTCCCAGCCGACAAGGAGAAGCATCGACACGCACTCGAGTGCGGGCATCAAGCGCGCGAGAAGGGTGGAGAGCTTGGTCGCCAGACCAGGGTTCGCCTGCAGGTCGTCGATGACGAAGATGTGCTTCCCGGCCGACCCCGGTTCGGTGAGCAGAAGACTGAAGAGCAGGGTCAGCTCCGAGGCGGCTGGCTCGCTGAGGTCGATCCATGTGCTTGTCCATCCCTGCTCGGAGAGCGCGCCCACAGCCTGCATCGCGGTGATGCTCTTGCCGGCCGCGCTCAGCCCAATCAGGGCGACGTCGATTTCATTTCTCATGTCCTCGACGATCTGCATCGAGCGCTCGGTCCGGATCGAGGAGGCGGAGTCGCGCACGACACGCTCCTGTGCCTCGGTCGTCCTGCGCACCCCACCTGCAGGACTCTTACGGTGGGCGTCGGCGTCCTCCGGGAGGAAAGCGGAGATGAGAACGTGAGCAAGAAAGTCGTCTTCGTTCGCCAGCAGGCCGCGCGCCTTGTCCAAGGGGACGGAAACCTCCTGTCCGACTCCCGCCCATTTGACCGTGATCAGCGGCTCATCTTCCGCGAAGGATGCACCAACCTCGCACGTCAGGTATCCGCCGCGGCTACAGCGAAGGAGCTGTCCCGCAAGCGCCTGGGCCGCCGCCAGCGCACGGATGTCATCGTGAGAGCCGAGTTGGATCAGCAGGGTCTCCCTGTCTGTCATTTCCAATTCACGAGATGGGTCATCGCCCTTGAGGTGCAGTCGATCGAGCACGGCCTGGGTCTCGGGCGACGGGGCCACCTCCTGGTCGGCAAGAAGCTCCAGCAGGTCATGCGCTGCTTCGCCTGCGGCGACCTGCTCCCCGGCCTGCAGGCGCCTCTTGATCAATTCACGACGGGGGCGCTCGGCGCCGGACTCGAGGGCAACCCACCGCTCGGTTAGCCTGGCGGCCTTTTCCCCATCGGAGTCCAGCTCCGCGCGTTGCGCAAGCCTTTCGAGAAGCTCGATTTCGTGGCGTCGCATCTCCGCCCGAAAGTCGCTGAGCCAGCCTACGGAGAGCGGCGGAGCAAGCTCGCCCTTGAGAAGTCCCTCAGCACTGTGTAGTCGCCCATCACCGATCAGCTCCTGGACCGCAAGGACATCGGTCCAGGTATCGGCAGCCTGCAGTCCGACGACATCGCGCTCCCCCCTTATGAAGACGGGCTCAACCTCCTCGCCAAAGGCATCGACGAGCTTCATCAGGGTCTGGCGGAGGTTGTTGCGCGCCTGTGAGGCGGAAAGGTTGGGCCAGATGGCCTCCGCCACCTCGTCCCTGTCACGCGGGCCGGGGTGCAGTGCCAACCAGACCAGAAGCTCGAGTGACCTGCCTCGCACCTGGGGAAGGTCATTGCCGTCGAACTCGATCCGGACGCCACCAAGCAAATAGACCTTCAGTTTGGCCTGCCCGACCATCGTCTCCATCTCGCGGGCGAGGCTACCAAGGGCCGGGCTAACGGCCGTTAACGCTGACTAACGATTCTCCTACGCAGGTTTGCGGGAGGGAGACGCGCACTCTTTTGACTGTTCCAGGTTGCTTTCGGCCAACCCCAAGGAGAAAGAAAATTAGCTGACGGTCCCGGAGGCAGACCTCTCGGGATAGAAAGGAAGTACGTGATTGAAGCCGTCGCGGTTATTCAAGCCCTGATCATTCTCGGCCTGCTACAACGCTTTGTCTTCAGCGGCCAGTAGCGCGTCTAGTTTAGGTTTCGACGCACCCAAAGTTTTGATGGCTCTCGTCAACCTGTGGAGATGCGAGACGGTATCTCCACGGGTTGCGATTTTCACAGTACCTGCCCGACTTGGGCGATAGATCTGCTCCTCGTCGCCATAGGGCACCTTGAGCCCTATGCGGACGACCTCTGCTTCGTCGGCTCGTCCTCGTCTGGGAGCAGGCGGTAGATGATGCGGTAGCGGGGCCCATGTCCCGCTGCTCATCGAAGTAGAGCTTGCGGCAGTCGGAGAGCTGCTGCTTGGCCGTGGGGTCGAAGAATTCCTCGGGCTTATTTTTGTACGAACCCCTGCCTATGGGCGCGGCTGGGTTCGAACCAGCGACCATGTGACCGCTGCTACTCTTTACCTATGACCGAGAAGGTAAAGAATCAGACCAGGGTCTCCAGCAAGCATCAGGTGACGATCCCCGCCGGCGCCTTCCGCATGGCTGGCTTCGAGCCCGGGGACACTCTGAAGGTAGAGGCCGAGGGCGCCGGTCGCGTGGTCCTGACGCGACTCGATGAGTTGATCGATCGCTACTCCGGATGCCTGGACACCGGCGGCGATTTGCGCGAGCGCGTGGAAGGACTGCGCGAGGAGTGGCGGTAGTCCTCGACTCCGATGCCGTCGTCGGCTTTCTCGATAAGAAAGACGCTCTCCACGACGCAGCCGACGCGGCGATCCGCGAACTCGTTTCCGAACAGCGGCTGCTGGTTTCGGTAGTGACCTACGCCGAGGTGCTGACCGGCGCCTGTCTCGGCCACCACGACGAGAACCAAGTCCGAGGATTCTTCGCCCAACTGATCTCCGAGGTTCTCTCGGTCGACATGGCCGTCGCGGACAAGGCGGCCGAGTTTCGCTCGCGCCTCAAACCGCTGCGGATGCCGGATGCCTTGATCCTCGCCACGGCGGAGACCAACCCGGACGTGGACCTGATCGTGACCGGCGATGCGCAGGCGTCCAAAGTCCCTGGGCTGGATTGCGCTATCCGTCTGCTGCGCTGACGGTGGCCGCCAAGCCACTGCGGAACGGCTAGGCCCAAAGTCCGCTGATCGGCACGGCGAAGATCCGATCGCTGAGCGGCACGGTGCTTTCGCCCGTATAGATAATGATCCCGCAGCGAAAGCGCTTGTCCCTGGCGTCCCGCAGCCGCGCTAGAGCCCGCCAGTCGCTGGAGCGAATCGAGGAGCTGGCCTTCACCTCGACGGCCGCAATGGCACCGGCGCGGTCCTCGAGGATGACGTCGATCTCATCGCGACCCTGCCGGTAGTGAAAGAGACTGGGCCCCTGCTCTGACCATTCCGCGTGCCGGAGGATCTCCATAGCTACGAAATTCTCGAGAGCATTTCCGGTGACCTGGTCGTCGTTTTCCAGCCGCTCCTCGTTCGCTCCCAGCATGTGCAGCAGCAGACCCGTGTCGGCGACGAAGACCTTTGGGTGTTGGATCTCCCGATTACCGATTCCGGGAGTCCAGGCTCGCAGACGCCGGACGAGAAACACCGCTTCAAGCAGGCCGATGTAGGCCTCGACCGTTTCGCGGTGAAGGGCAATTTCGCTGCTGATGTTCGTGGGCACGACGATGTTCGCCGCCCGCGAGGCGAGTAGGCGCAGGAGCCGAGGCATCTCTTTGAGCTTATGGGCGTCGGTGATGTCGGCGAGGTCTTTCTCGAGTGTTGTCTGCAAGTAACTGGAGAACCACCGAGTCCGAGCCCTGCCGCTTCGACGCCTGGCCTCGGGGTAGCCGCCGGCGATCAGCCGCCCCGCGATCGCCTTCCTGCCCACAGGCGCATCCTCGACGTCGGGGGGCTCGCCCGCAAAGAGAGAGTCGACGAAGTTGCGAGCCGATTCCTCGATCTCGCTCTGTGCCAGTGGCCACAGCGTGACGATCTCAACGCGTCCGGTGAGTGCATCGAGGACCCTGCGGCTCGCCAGCACGTTGGCCGATCCGGTGAGGAAGAACTGGCCCGGGGCTTTGTCCTTGTCGACGGCTGACTTGATCGCCAGCAGCAGATCCGGCCCGCCGCGCTGCACCTCGTCGATTAGCACGGGGCGTCGCAGACCCGCCACGAAACCCTCGGGATCGGAGTTTGCGGCTTCTCGCGGCGCTTGCGTGTCGAGGTTGATCGCGCTGGCTGGATGGTCGCTGGTAACGATCTGCTCGGCGAGCGTGCTCTTGCCGACTTGGCGCGCGCCCAGCAAGAGCACGATCCGGGTATCGCCCAATGCTTCGACGACCAGCTCGTGACTTCCGCGGGGGATCAGGTCTGCCATGGCATTCAGTTGTTGCAGACTGCGATTTCAGGTTGTGCAGAATGCGAAAAAGATTGTTGCATACTGCGGAATTCACCTGCGCGAAGTAACTAACTCAAGCGCGAAAACTCCGATCTAGCAGTTGGAGATGGGCGCGGCTGGGTTCGAACCAGCGACCTCTCGCGTGTGAGGCGAGCGCTCTCCCGCTGAGCTACGCGCCCGGGAGAGGGTCAATCATAGGCGGGGCCGGGCTTCTCTCCTCCCTCGGCCTCCGAGCGCTTGCGCAGCGCCAGGGCGACGAAGGGGAAGACGAGGGTGGAGAGCATCGCGGCGCCGACCAGGCCGGCGGCGGTCGAGGACTTCATGTGGCCGCCGTCGACGGCGAGGGTGGTGATCGCGACGACGAGGGGCAGCTCGGTCGCCGAGTAGAAGGCGAGGGCGGCGCGGTCGCGGGCGGCGAGGACGCCGCGGTAGAGGAGCATCGCCGGGGTGCCGCGGACGACGAGGAAGAGGACGAAGAAGAGGGCCAGCTTGAGCAGGGCTTCGGCCGAGCCGAGGGCGCCGAGGTCGAACTCGATGCCGCTGGTGACGAAGAAGAAGGGGACGAAGAAGCCGAAGCCGACCGCGGTCAGCTTCGACTCGAAGACCTGCAGCTCGCGGCCCTTGAGGGCGAGGCGGACGATCATGCCGGCGACGAAGCCGCCGATCAGGACGTCGAGGCCGAGCTTGCCGGCGAGCAGGACGAGGCCGAAGACGAGGACTACGGCGAGCCGCACCGCCAGCTGGCTGCTCGCCTCGAAGGTCCGCTCCAGGGCCGGCCAGCCGCGCCAGGCGAGCCGCGCCGAGACCAGCGCCAGGGCGATCGCGAGGAGGATGAAGGCGAGGAGGATCGCCGCCTCGTGCAGCGGCTGCTTGGTCGAGAGGACGAGGGTGACGAGGAGGATCGGGCCGAACTCGCCGACGCCGCCTGCGGCCAGCAGGTAGGTGCCGAACCTGGTCTTCAGCTCGCCGCTGTCGCGCAGGATCGGGATCAGCGTGCCGATCGCGGTCGTCGCCATCGCCGAGCCGGTGTAGAGGAAGGAGAGGATGACCCCGGTGGCCGCGAGGATGCCGCCGATCCCGTAGGCGAGCGCGATCGAGAGCAGCCAGCCGAGCGCGCCCAGCTTCAGCGGCAGGCCCTTGATCCGCTCGAAGTCGATCTCGTAGCCGGCGAAGAAGAAGAGCATGCCGAGGCCGAGGTTGGCGAAGAATTCGATGAACTCGTCGGTCTCCGCCAGGTCGAGGACCTCCGGCCCGACGACGATCCCCAGCAGCAGCTCGACCACGACGACCGGCGGCGCGAAGCGTTTCGGCACCGCCGCAACCGTCACCGCCGCCAAGGCGGCGACGGTGACGATGACGAAGAAGGAATCGGTGTCGACCTCGATCACGGGGCGATCCTACGGGCGCTACCGGGTAGGATCGTCAGCGGACCGTGCTAGGCGGGGAATCAGCGGTGCCCTGTAACCCGCAATCCGCTCTAGCGGGGCCGAATCCCGTTCCGAGGGGCTGGCCGTCGGGGTCAGTGCGCCGCGGGCGGCGTTGACGGTCGGGTCCTGCGCGACGTAGGCACGCGAACCAGGTCAGGTCCGGAAGGAAGCAGCCTTAAGCGGAAGCCGCGGGTGCCGCAGGCGAGCCCGGCTTGAGCCAAACGTGACGGACACGCCCGGTGACTTCGCTTCGAAGGCGGGGCGCACGGTCCGTTTTTCAGTCGATCAGCCGCTTCTGCATGCGGCTGATCGCGATCCGCCACATCAGCAGCGCGAAGCCGACGAGGAAGGCGAAGCGGGCGAGGTCGACCGCCTCGTAGCCGAAGGCGCCGCCGCGCACCAGTTCGACCAGCTGGTGCAGCGGGTTTAGCTGGGCGAGGGCCTGGAAGCCCTCGGGCAGGCCGTCGATCGGGAAGAAGGTGCCGGCGACGAGGAAGAGCGGGGTGATGAAGAGCGCGGTGACGTAGTTGAACTGGTCGATCTTGGCGACCGTCGCCGCCATCGCGATGCCGAAGCCGGCGAAGCCGAGCGCGGTGGCGAAGCAGAAGATCGGCACCAGCAGCATCCCCCAGGCGGGGTCGAGGCCGAACCCGATCGTGACCAGCAGCGGCACGCAGCCGTAGGTCGCCGAGCGGATCCCGATCCAGAGCATCTCGGCGCTGACCAGCTCCTCGACGTCGACCGGGGCGGCGAGGATCGCGTCGTAGGTGTTCTGGAAGCGGTGCTTGACGAAGGTGCCGAACATCGACGGCAGGGCGCTGGAGAAGATCACCGCGGTCGCCACCATTCCGGTGCCGACGAACTCGATGTAGGGGATGCCGTCGACTTCGTCGACCAGCGTCGCGCTCAGCCCGAGGCCGAAGGCGAGCAGGTAGACGATCGGTTCGAGGACGCTGGAGAAAGTCGTTCCCTTCCAGTAGGTGCGGAAGTTGGCGACCTCGCGGCTCATGATGCCGCCGATCGCGGCCGGTTCGAGCCGCCGCAGCCGAGTGCGCTCCGTCTCCTCGCTCATTCGGCCTCCACCCCCGTGAGCAGGACGAAGACGTCCTCGAGCGAGGCGGCGCGGACGACGGCGTCCTCGGGGATGCCGCCGTTGCCGGCCCGCTCGGAGCCGACGATCGCGATCGCCGGGCCGGCCGGCCGCACCGCCAGCCCCTGCCCCTCGGCGACCGCGCGGACTTCGGTGAGCCGGTCAGGCGGGCCGTAGACCTCGGCGGTGTGGGTGCCGGCGTGGGCGGCGATCAGCTCCGCTGGCGTGGCCCTGGCGATGATCTTGCCTTTGTCCATCACCGCGACCTCGTCGGCGAGCCGCTCGGCCTCCTCTATGTAGTGAGTCGACATCAGGATCGTGGTCCCGTGAGAGCGCAGGTCGTCGATCAGCGTCCAGAGCTGGGTGCGGATCTGCGGGTCGAGGCCGACCGTGGGCTCGTCGAGCAGGATCAGCTTCGGTTCGTGGACGAGCCCGCGCGCGAGCAGCAGGCGGCGCCGCATCCCCCCGGAGAGCTCGTCGACCGCGTCGCGGCGGCGGTCGCGCAGGCGGGCCAGGTCCAGCGCCTTGTCGACGGCGGCGCCGACGTCCGGCACGCGGTACAGGCGGGCGAAGATCGCCAGGTTGTCTTCGACGGTGACGTCGACGTCGAGGTTGTCGAGCTGGGGCACCACCCCCATCTCGGCGCGGGCGGCCTTGGCGTCGCCGGGCAGCTCGTGGCCGAGCACCCGCAGCTCGCCCGCGTCGGCGATCGCCTGGCCGGTGAGCAGCCGCATCGTCGTCGACTTGCCGGCCCCGTTGGGCCCGAGCAGGCCGAGGCAGATCCCCTCCGGGACCTCGAGGTCGAGCCCGTCCACCGCCGTGATCGGGCCGAAGCGCTTGACCGCGCCGCGGAGCTCTATCGCCGCCATGCCCCGATTCTCGACGATCGGCCTCCTCGGCCGCCCCCACGCCTGGGAGACTGGCGGCGTGCTGGACGAGCGCTGGATCAGGTCGCTGCACGTGGAGGCGCTGCGCGAGGAGGAACTGCACGCCGGGCAGGAGGCGCACGTGCTCTTCCAGGCCTCGACGATCGGGGCGCTGCTCGAGGGCGCCTACGACGGCGACCTCAGCTTTGCTGAGCTGGCCGGGCAGGGAGACCTCGGGCTGGGGACGCTGAACGGGCTCGACGGCGAGATGATCGCCCTCGACGGCCGCTTCTACCGCGCCGACGTCGATGGGGTCGTCGGCGAGGTGCCGGGAGAGGCGCGGACCCCGTTCGCGGTGGTGACCCGCTTCGAGCCGACGATCGACGTCGCGGTCGGGGAGGCGCTGGAGCACGAGGCGCTGCTGGTGCGGCTCGACGAGTTGATCCCCGCCGGGACACCCTCCTGCGCGATCCGGATCGACGGCCGCTTCGACCTCGTCCGCGCGCGCTCGGTCCCGCGCCAGGAGCCGCCCTACCGGCCGCTGACCGAGGTCGTCGCCGAGCAGCACGTCTTCGAGCTGCGCGACACGGCGGGCACGATGCTCGGCTTCCGCTTCCCCGACTACGCCGAGGGGATCGAGGTCGGCGGCTACCACCTCCACTTCGTCAGCGACGACCGCCGCCGCGGCGGGCACGTGCTCGGCTCGCGCTCGCGGGGCGGCCTGCGAGTCCGGCTCGACCCCTCTGACGACCTGCACGTCGAGCTGCCGCCCGGGGTCGAGCTGGCCGATCCCGGCCTCGCCGCCGAGACGCACGCCGCGGTCGAGCAGGTTGAGCACGATGGTGGGGCTCAGCAGCGGCGGTAGAGGATCCAGGAGTCGTTGCTTGCGACCTCGCGGAAGCCGGAGGGGGCGGCGAGGTTGAGCCGGGTCGGGTCGCCGGGGTCGAGGATGAAGTTGTGGATGACGAACGGCGAGGCCGGTTCGAGGTAGTAGCCCCGGGTGGGGGCGTGCCCCTCGCCGGCGCTGACCAGTTGCGTCGGGCGGATGTCGAGGTTGAAGGCGAGGCGGGGGACGGCGCGGTGGTTGGGGACGGCGATCGGGCCGCAGAGGGGCTCGGCGAAGGCGCCGGAGTCGGCCAGGTCCGTGAGGTCACCCTCGATCCGCGACTGGTTGGTGAGGTCGGTGTCGACGCGCGAGTCGAGGTCCCACTGGTTCGGCAGCCAGGTGACGAACATCAGCGCGACGACCGCGGCGAACGCCTGCCAGGCCCGCCGCCACCGGTGCCCCGGCTCGAGCAGCCGCCAGCCGAGCAGGCCGAGCGCGGCGAAGACCGCCAGCACCGCCGCGGCGAGCATCGTGTAGCGGGGGAGGATCGCCAGGCCGGCGCAGGCGAGCACGGCGAAGGCGGCCAGGGAGAGCGCCGCCGCGGCGGCGCCGATCGTGCTGCGGCGGCGCAGGAAGGCCAGGCCGAGGGCGACGCCGCCGAGGGCGCCGACCATGCCCGGCCACTGCAGGACCTCGCCGAGGCGGCGCGGGCCGTAGAGGACGAGGTCGACCGGGCCGGTCTGGCGGGCGAGCTCGTCGACGGTTTCGCGGGTGCCGGTGAAGGAGTAGGTCGGGCTGCCGGCGGTGACCCAGTCGAACGCCGCCCACGCCAGTGGTGCCGCCAGCGCCAGCAATGCCAACCACCACAACTGACCGCCGATGGGCCGAAATGTCAACCATGAGTTGACATTTCGGCCCATCGGCTGCAAATCGAGGACGAGGTAGAGCCAGTAGGCGCCCGCGAACAGCCAGGCCTCGGGGCGGAGGAGGCCGGCCAGTGCGAGCAGGGCCAGGACGGGCCAGCCGGCGCGGGGGCGCTTTGTCTCGATGAGGAGCGCGCCGAGGCAGAGGGCGATGTAGGGGAGGTCGACGTAGGCGCGCAGGCCGTTGGAGAGGTAGGGGGCGCGGGTGAGGACGATCAGCGCGGCGACGGCGCCGACCGGGCGGTCGAACCAGAGCGCCCCGAGGCGGTAGACGAGGTAACCGATCAGGCCGAGCGAGAGGTAGGCGACGATCATCGTCGCCTCGATCGCACCCTCGCCGAGCGGAGTCGTGACGATCCCGAAGAGTTCGGCCAGAGGGTGCGGCGTCGGCGCCAGGGGCGCTCCCCGGTCGGGGCTGAGGCCGTCGGCGATTTCCCGTCCCCAGACGAGCCCGTAGATCGTGTCGTAGTTGGGGAAGCCGAGCGGGAAGAGGATCAGCAGCACGGCGCTGACGCCGGCCACCCAGGCGAGGGGAATCAGCCAGTTGCGGGTCCGTTGCGGCACCGGCGCACGGTATCGGTGTCCGCCCCGGTCAGGTGCAACGCGTTCGGGGCCTATTAGACCCCGAACGCGTTGCACCTCGTGGTCGGGCCTGTGAGACGCCGCGGATACACTGGCCGCAGTGCCGTCGTCCAGCGACTCGATCTCCCTCTACCGCCGCCACCGGCCGGGCTCCTTCGACGAGGTGGTCGGCCAGCAGCACGTCGTCCGCACGCTGCGCAACGCGGTCGAGCAGGGCAAGGTCCATCACGCCTACCTCTTCGTCGGCTCGCGCGGCACCGGCAAGACCTCGATGGCGAAGATCCTCGCCCGCTCGCTCAACTGCGAGCGCGGCGGGCCGACCGTCACCCCCTGCGGCGAGTGCGAATCGTGCCTGACGATCGCCTCCGGGACCTCGATCGACGTGATCGAGATGGACGCCGCCTCCAACCGCTCCGTCGACGACGTGCGCGACCTGCGCGAGCGGGTCGCCTACGCCCCCACCGGCGGCCGCTGGAAGGTCTACATCCTCGACGAGGCGCACATGCTGACCAAGGAGGCCTGGAACGCCTTCCTCAAGACGCTCGAGGAGCCGCCGCCGAACACCGTCTTCGTCCTCGCCACGACCGAGGCCCACAAGGTGATGCCGACGATCGCCGACCGCTGCCAGCGCTTCGACTTCCAGCGGCCCTCGCTGGAGCAGATCTCCGAGGTGCTGACCCGGGTCGCCGCCGCCGAGGGGATCGAGGCCGAGGACGCCGCCGTGGCGATGATCGCCCGCTCGGCCTCGGGCAGCTTCCGCGACGCGCTCGGCACGCTCGACCAGCTGGTC
>CAMLQY010000038.1 GCA_946482365.1 uncultured Actinomycetes bacterium | reverse complement strand
GAGGCGATCCGCTGGTTCCGCGACCAGTACGGGGTCACCGTCCTCGACTACTACGGGCTCACCGAGTCCTACCCGCTCTGCGGCAACTTCCCCTGGATGGAGGTGCGAGAAGGCTCGATGGGCAAGCCGATGCCCGGCTGGGACGTGGCGATCCTCGACCCCGACGAGAGCCCCGTTCCCCAGGGCGAGCGCGGCGAGATCTGCCTCCGCGCCCGCTCCAATCCCCACTACCCGCTCGGCTACTGGCGCCAGCCGGAGGCCTCCGAAGAGACCTTCGGCGGCGAGTGGTTCCACTCCAAGGACGCCGCCCGCGAAGACGAGGACGGCTACGTCTGGTACGAGGGCCGCGCCGACGACGTGATCATCGCCGCCGGCTACCGAATCGGCCCCTTCGAGGTCGAGTCGGTCTGCCTCGAGCACCCTGCGGTCGCCGAGGCAGCCGCGGTCGCCTCGCCGGACGAGCGGCGCGGCTCGGTGGTCAAGGCCTTCGTCGTCCTCGCCGAGAGAGCCGAGCCCTCTGACGAGCTCGCCGAGGAGATCAAGGCCTTCGTGCGCGATCGCCTCTCCGCCTACGCCTACCCGCGGCGGATCGAGTTCGTCGACGGGCTGCCGAAGACCCTGACGGGGAAGATCCGGCGGATCGAGCTGCGCCAGCGCGAGGCGCAGCGGACCTACTAATTCGGGCTGGGGGCTCGACGGATCGGGGCGGGCCGAATATGGTCGGTATCCCCACGACCGAGGAGGCTTCGTCATGTACGTACGCGCCGTCAGGTTCACCGACGTGTCTGCCGAGCGGATGCAGGAGCTCGCCGCCCGCATCGAGGAGTCGGACGGGCCGCCGCCCGGCGTGCCCGCCACGGGTCTCGAGGTCTTGTTCGACGAGGCGCAGGGGACGGCGGTGGTCCTTCAGCGCTTCGAGAGCGCGGAGGACATGGAGGCCGGAGGCAAGGTGTTCAGCGAAATGGATTCGTCGGAGACGCCCGGCACGCGTGCATCGGTGGACATGTGCGAGGTGAGGATCGAGCGAACGCTCACCTGAGGTCGGGGCCGATCGGCCCGCTCGAGACCTCGAGGCACGGCCGCGGGATCTATTGTCTCCGGCTATGCCACAAGAAACCGATTCCGCCACCGCCGCATCCGCAGAGCACCCCGACCTCGTCGCAGCCGCGTCTGCCGTAGAGACCGCCGGCTCGGTCGTCGAGGGCGCCTTCAGGCGCCTGGCCGCCGATGGCGACGTCGACGCCGACCAGGTCCTCGCCTACGACCTCGCGCACGCCGCAGCGGCGGTCGAGATCGCTCGGGCCGTCCTCGACTACGGAGAGAAGGGGGACGAGGAGGCCCGCATCGCATGCGCCTTCGTCGCCGACGCCGTCCACGACGTCGCCACCCGGCTCATGGGTCGCGAGCAGGAGTGGGGCGCCCAGCAGGGGGCTCTCGACTCCGCCCTCGCCTTCGCCCGCGCCTATCGCTCCCCGGAGTTCCTCTCCGAGCTCTGCGGGACCCAGGGGCCGCGCCACCTCGACGACGACTTCGTGATGGTGCAGGACACCTTCCGGCGCTTCGCGGAGGAGCGGATCCGTCCGATCGCCGAGGAGATCCACCGCCACAACGAGGACATTCCCGAGGAGATCATCGAAGGGCTGTCCGAGCTGGGGACGTTCGGCGTCTCGATCCCCGAGGAGTACGACGGCTTCGCGGCTGAGGGCGAGGGCGAGTACCTCTCCATGGTCGCCGCGACCGAGGAGCTCTCGCGCGGCTCGCTGGGCGTGGGCGGCTCGCTCGTCACCCGCCCCGAGATCCTGGCGCGGGCGCTCCTGGCCGGCGGCACCGAGGAGCAGAAGCGGGAGTGGCTGCCGCGCTTGGCGAGCGGCGAGCTGATGGCCGCGATCGCCGTGACGGAGCCCGACTACGGGTCCGACGTCGCCTCGCTGCGGACGATGGCCACCCGGGACGGGGACGGCTGGCGGATCAACGGCGTCAAGACCTGGTGCACCTTCGGCGCCAGGGCGGACGTGTTCATGCTGCTGGCGCGGACCGACCCGGACCGCTCGAAGGGCCACAAGGGGCTCTCGCTCTTCATCGTCCCGAAAGAGCGCGGCGCCGGCCACGGTTTCGAGCTCAGCCAGGAGGAGGGCGGCAGCATGGAGGGCCGCGCGATCGACACGATCGGCTACCGCGGGATGCACTCCTACGAGGTCGCGTTCGACAACTGGTACGTCCCCGGCGAGAACCTGATCGGCGGCGAGGAGGGGCTCGGCCGCGGCTTCTACATGCAGATGGCGGGCTTCGAGAACGGCCGCATCCAGACTGCGGCACGGGCGGTGGGCGTGATGCAGGCCGCCTACGAGGCCGCCTACGACTACGCCTCGGAGCGGAACGTGTTCGGCAAGCCGATCATCGAGTTCCAGCTGACGCGCGCGAAGCTGGCCCGGATGGCGGTGATCATCCAGGCCAGCCGCCAGTTCGCCTATCGCGTCGCCCGCCTGATGGCGCAGGGCGAGGGGGCGATGGAGGCCTCGATGGTCAAGGCCTACGTGTGCCGGGCCGCGGAGTGGGTGACCCGCGAGGCGATGCAGATCCACGGCGGCATGGGCTACGCCGAGGAGTTCCCGGTCAGCCGCTTCTACGTCGACGCCCGGGTGCTGTCGATCTTCGAGGGCGCGGACGAGGTCCTCGCCCTCAAGGTCATCGCCCGGCGGCTTGCCCAGTGATCGCCGGGCGGCACGTGGCTCGCGATTAGCATTGGAGTAGATGACGATCCAGCGGATGGACCACGTCGGCATCGTGGTCGACGACCTCGCGGCTGCGACCGAGTTCTTCATCGAGCTCGGGCTCGAGCTGGAGGGCGAAGGGACGGTCGAAGGTCGCTGGGCTGACCGCATCGTGGGGCTCGACGGCGTCCGCTCGGAGCTCGCGATGCTGCGGACCGCGGACGGCCAGAGGCGGCTCGAGCTGGCGAAGTTCCACTCACCGCCGAGCCCGGACGGCGACCCGCATGCGCCGGTGAACACACCTGGCATCCGCCATCTCTCCTTCGTCGTCGAGGACATCGACGCCCTCGTCGCCGGCCTGCGAGCCCGCGGCACCGAGCTCGTCGGCGAGCTGGTGCGCTATGAGGACCGCTACCGGGTCTGCTACGTCCGCGGCCCCGAGGGGATCATCGTCGAGCTGGCAGAGGAGATCGGCTGAAGCGTTACTGGAACTTTTCTGAGTAAAAGTCCGGTCTTCCGTCCATGGAGGCGAAGACCGCGGGTTCGCAGGTGGACTGGGCGCTCGGCACCTACGAGGCGATGGCGCCCGTCTATGACGACTTCACCGCCCATTACGACTATGAGGGGTGGCTGACCGACCTGCTGAAGATCCTCGAGGCCAACGGGCTGACGGGGAGGCGCCTGCTCGACGTGGCCTGCGGGACGGGCAAGAGCTTCCTGCCGATGTTGCCGCGTGGCTGGGAGGTGGCCGCCTGCGACCTGTCGCCGGCGATGCTGGCCCTGGCCGAGGAGAAGGTGGGCGACGCGGTCGCGCTCTCTCTCGCCGACATGCGCGAGCTGCCGAAGCTCGGGGAGTTCGACCTCGTCTGGGCGCTCGACGACGCGGTCAACTACCTCCTCAGCCCGAAGGAACTGGAGGAGGCGCTGCGGGGGATGCGGGACAACCTCGCCGCCACCGGGCTGCTCCTCTTCGACGTCAACGAGCTGCTCGTCTACAGGACCTTCTACGCCGAGACCTCGGTCCTCGAGCAAGGCGGCAAGCGGTTCGTGTGGCGCGGCCTGGCCCCTGCAGACGTCCCCGCCGGGTCGATATGCGAATCGCGCCTCGAAGTGGAGAGCGCGGAGGGGGCGGGTGTCGCCGCGGGCGAGACGGCCGTCCACCGCCAGCGCCACTTCCCCGAAGCCGAGGTTCTGGCCGCGCTGGAGCGGGCCGGCCTGGAGTGCATCGACGTCTACGGCCACGGCCTGGACGGGATCCCGGTGCAGCCGCTCGACATCGCGCAGCACACCAAGGCGATCTACGTCGCCCGCCGGGCCGGCGCGTAGCGCCGCGCCGCCGGGGTCACACCGCCGGTTCAGGCCCCTTTCGCAAGAATGCGCCCGGTGGCGGCCGAGCGGGAATACGACCTCGCGCTCTTCGGGGCGACCGGGTTCACCGGCGGGCTGACCGCGCGGTACCTCGCGGCGAACGGCCCCGACGGGCTTCGCTGGGCCCTCGTTGGCCGCAACCGGGCCAAGCTGGAGGCCGTCCGCGCGGAGCTCGAGGGGATTCTCCGGCCCGGTGTCCTGGCACCCGACCTGCTCGAGGCCGACGCGGCCGACTCGGCTTCGCTGGCCAAGGTCGCCGGGGCCGCCGGTGTCGTCGCCACCACAGTCGGTCCCTACGCCTTCTACGGGGAGCCCCTGGTCGCCGCCTGCGCCGCGGCCGGCACCGATTACGTCGACCTCACGGGGGAGCCGGAGTTCGTCGACCGGATGTGGCTCGGCTACCACGAGCAGGCGCGGCAGAGCGGGGCGCGGCTCGTCCATTGCTGCGGCTTCGACTCGATCCCGCACGACCTCGGCGCCTACTTCACGGTCAAGCAGCTTCCGGAGGGCGTGCCGTTGACGGTCAACGGCTACGTCCGGGTCGAGGGTCAGTTCTCCGGCGGCACCTTCCACTCGGCTATCAACGCCTTCGGCCGGGTGCGACAGACGGTCAGCGCCGCCCGGCGCCGCCGGCGAAGCGAGCAGCGACCCCCCGGGCGCCGGGTCCACTCGGCTCCGGCCGGGCTGCGGCGCGACGCCGAGCTGGGCGGCTGGACCGTGACGTTCCCGACCATCGACGGCCCGGTCGTGCGTCGCTCCGCCGCCGCGCTGGAGCGCTACGGGCCGGACTTCAGCTACGGCCACAACCTCGTCGTCAAGCACCTGCCGGTGCTCTTCGCCGGTGCCGCCGCCATCCCGCCGACGTTCCTGCTGGCACTCCTGCCGCCCACCCGCAAGCTCCTGCTCAGGGCGAAATCGCCGGGCGAGGGGCCGAGCGAGGCGGTGCGCGCGAAGAGCTGGTTCAAGGTGACCTTCGTCGGCGAGGGCGGCGGCGAGCGGGTCGTCACCGAGGTCTCCGGCGCCGACCCCGGCTACGACGAGACGGCCAAGATGCTCGCCGAGTCGGCTCTCTGCCTCGCCTTCGACGAGCTGCCCGGGAAAGCGGGCCAGGTCACCACCGCCCAGGCGATGGGCGACGCCCTGCTGGAGCGCCTGCAGCGGGCGGGAATCTCCTTTCGCACGCTTTCCTGACCGCACCTGGTCCCACGGGCGCGGCGCTAAACTGGCCGGCGAAGCACCTGGGGCTGTAGCTCAGCTGGAAGAGCGTCGCGCTGGCAGCGCGAAGGTCAGGGGTTCGAGCCCCCTCAGCTCCATCCGCTCGGTGGTCAGCGTCGAAGTGGCTCGAGCCACTCCTGCGGGACCAAACCCGCTGGAATGCCCGTCGGGTAGTCGGGCATCAGCTCACCGGCGAAGCGCGCCGCCCTGCGAACCTCCAGCGCTGGCGCCAGGTCCTCGAAGGCCATCAGCAGCCGGACCGAGGTCCCGATCTGGAAGTCGGCGGCGTTGCGCTGCTCGCCGCCGATCGTCCCTTCGTCGAGCAGCTCCTCGACGTGGTCGAGCAGGGCGGGCAGCTCTTCGGCCGTCCTCTTTATGCCCTCGGTGTCGTTTGCCCCGACCTTGTGCGCGAAGTACCAGGCCACCGGCCAGCCGACCGAGGCGACCAGGCGCGGTGCCGGCACGCCGGCCTCGCGGGACAGCTTGGCGCGCAGCTCCGGCTGGTGGACGTTGATCCAGCCGCCCAGCCGCCGCGGAGCCAGCTGCAGGACCTCGTCGCCCCAGCGCTCGGCCTCCTCGACCCGGGTCCGCTCCCGCGGGTCGGCGGGAAACAGCGGCGGCTCCGGCTGTGCCACCTCGAGCGCGCGAGCGATCGCACGCGATCCCTGGACGCGCCGTCCGTCCAGCCTCATGGCGGGCACCGTGCCACGGCGGAAGCCAAGCGGCCGCAGCAATGCGGCGTGGGTGCCGGGCACCAGGTTGACCACCCTGTGCTCGATTCCCTTGTGCTCCAGCATCAGGCGCGCAGTGTGCGCGGAGTGCGAGGTATGCACCGCGTAGAGCGTCGCCGACACGCGCAGCACCCTACGCCAAGCGTGCTGCGTCCTTCACCGCTTGCCCCTAGTCGCTCACCGTCGCCGTCGCGCACTACCCTGCCCCGCGGTGAGGAGGTGAGCAATCCGCCATGACCGAGAACGTCGACACGGCCGCTGCCGAAGAGGGAAGGGGCGATCAACGGCTCGCCCTCCTGCTCGCGATGGCGATGTTCGTGTTCGTCATCGACACGTCGCTGATGAACGTCTCGATCTCGGCGGTCGTCCGCGACCTCGACACGACCGTGAGCGGGGTGCAGTCGGCGATCGCGATCGAGGCGCTGGTCTCCGCCGCCTTCATCCTGATCGGCAGCAAGATCGGCGACTTCTTCGGCCGCAAGCGGGCCTACGTCATCGGTCTGCTCCTCTACGTGTCGGGCGCCCTGGCGATGGTGTTCGCCCAGGGCCTGGCCGCGATCATCGTCTTCTGGGCGGTGATCGGCGGCCTCGGCGCCTCGCTGTACCTCCCCGCCATGCAGTCGCTGATCCACGGCAACTTCGAGGGGACCGCGCAGGCGAAGGCCTACGCCCTGGTCGGCGCCTCGGCCGCGATCGCCGCGGCGATCGGGCCCCTGCTCGGAGGCTTCCTGACGACCTACCTGTCCTGGCGCGTGGGGTTCATGCTCGAGGCCGTCGTCATCGCCGTCGTGCTGCTCGGCAGCAGGCGCCTCCTTCGCGACGTGCCGTACACAGGCGAGCGGGGCGCGGACTTCGTCGGCTCGGTCCTCTCGGCCCTGGGCATGGGCGGCCTCGTGCTCGGCGTCCTGGCCTGGCAGGAGGGCGGCGAGTCGGTCGGCCTGCTTCTCGCCTCAGGGCTGGCCGCGATGGGCGCCCTTGCCTACTGGCTGCTGCGCCGCACACGCGAGGGCAAGCCCGCCCTGCTCGACCCACACCTGTTCGAATCCAAGCTGTTCAGCTTCGGGATCTCCCAGGGGATCCTCCAGCAGATAGCCCTTGGCGGGATGCTGATCGCGCTGCCGATCTACCTGCAGATGGTGCTCGATTACAACGCGATGCAGGCGGGCCTGTCCCTGGCACCGCTCTCCCTGACGATGTTCGCCGTGGCGTTGCTCGCAGGGAAAAGGGCGGGGAAGCGGCGGCCCGCCAGCCTCATCCTGGCCGGGTTCGCGCTGCTCTCGGCGTCGATGTTGCTGCTGATCCCGATCGTCCCGCGCGCCGACAGCGGCTGGTACCTCGTCGTGCCGCTCGTGCTCGCGGGGGCGGGGCTCGGCCTGCTGGTCTCTCAGCTCAACAACTACACCCTGTCCACGATCTCCGAGGAGCGGGTCGGCGAGGCGGCCGGCGTCAACTCGGCAACCGGGTCCTTCGGCCTCTCGCTGGGATTGGCGTTCGCCGGCGCGATCATGCTGGCTGCGCTCTCCATCGCCTTCACCCAGAAGTCGGAGGCGAGCGACGTGCTGACCCCGCCCGAGCAGCAGCGAGTCGCCGCTGCGCTGGAGGACGACGCGCAGCTGATGAGCAACGCCCAGCTGGAAGAGCTGCTCGCCGGCCAGCCCGAGGACGTCCGCGAGGAGATCGTCAGCATCAACACGGACGCCAGGCCGCTCGCCCTTCAGGTTGCGCTGGCCGTTCCCCTCTTCGCTGCCCTGATCGGGCTCTTCGCCTCTTTCCGCATGCTTCGCCTGCCAGATCCCAGGCCCTCCGCGGCGATCGAGGGCGTGGCGCTGGGCTAAAAGCCGCCGATCGCCGCCATCTCCTCGCCGGAGAGCTCGAAGTCGAAGACGTCGATGCTCTCGCGGATCCGCGCCGGCGTCACCGACTTGGGGATGACGACGTTGCCGAGCTGCAGGTGCCAGCGCAGGATCACCTGGGCAGGCGTCTTGCCGTGGCCCTCGGCCACGCGGACGATCGTCTCGTCGAACAGCGCGCCCTGCGTGAGCGGGCTCCAGGTCTCGGTGGCGATGTCGTGCTCGGCGTGCCAGGCGCGCAGGTTGGCCTGCTGCAGGCGCGGGTGCAGCTCGACCTGGTTCACCGTCGGCCGCACCTCCGTTTCCCGCCCCAGTGCTTCGAGGTCCTTGATGCGGAAGTTGGAGACGCCGATCGTGCGCGCAGCCTCCTCCCGGAGGATCTGCTCGAAGGCCCCCCACGTCTCGAGGAACCGCCCCTCGGTCGGGACGGGCCAGTGGATCAGGTAGAGGTCGACGTGGTCGAGCCCGAGCCGCTCGAGGCTCGCCTCGAAGGCCATCAGGGTCGAGTCATGACCTTGCTGGGAGTTCCAGAGCTTGGTGGTGACGAAGTAGTCCTCCCGGGGCAACCCCGAAGCGGCGAGGGCCCTGCCGACTCCCCTCTCGTTGTGGTAGGCGGCCGCTGTGTCGATGTGCCGATAGCCGACCTCCAGCGCCAGCTCGACGGCAGCCTGGGCTTCCTCGAGCGGCACCTGGAAAGCGCCGAAACCCAGCTGCGGTATCTCGATGCCGTCGTGGAGGGTGATGTTGGGAATGGTCGACTTGGGCATTTCGCTTCCTTGATCTCCTTGTTTGAGGTGTCATCGGGGGGCCGGGCCCGAATCCCTCCGGGCCCGGCCCCCCACTCTCCCTGGCGGCGCTCCCAGTGCCGCATTGCGGCTTCCCCTACGCCGCCAGCATGAGAATCCAGCCCTACGCAGAGCGGAACAAGCGTTCAGGCGAAATGGTTCCTATCTATTGAGTGTTGGAAATTCCCAGCGCTCGGGGCGACGTCAGCATTCGCGTTCTCACCCTCCTCGGCGAGAATCACGTCTACCGCTGCCGCCCCTCCGAGCGCCGGGGCAAGCGCGATGTAAGAAAGCATCGGCGTCGCGATCGGCAGTTGAGCGCTGCGGCCGATGGCGACGAAGTGGTGAATCACTCCCCATATCGCCCCGACCGATGCTTCTGCCGCGAACCTGCTCGGCTGCTGCTCCGGCGGGGCTCCCCGCCGGAGCATCGCTGCCAGCCTGGCGGTCATCTCGCTGCGCCACTGGATCGCCTCGAGGCCTGGCGAGAAGACCTCGGGGAAGGCAAGGCTGGTGAAGGTGGGGTCGCAGGCGAGGTATCGACAGAGGCCGGCAATCATGCGGTGGACGCCGCTCGCCCAATCGTCAGCCATGAGGTAGCAGGGCGCCGCTGCGGCCAGTGTGCGGCCGCCGAGCATCTCGAGCGTCGCCAGGAAACAGTCCGCCACCCCCTCGAAGTGGGCATCGAAGCTGCGCTTGGATACACCAGCGGTGGCGCGTACCCGCGGCACCGTAAGCGCTGCGTATCCCCCTTCGCTCGCCAGTCGCGCCGTCGCTGCCAGGATCAGCGCGCGCTCGTTCACCAGCGGCATCTCGGCAGCGGCCGAAGGCAGCGGCGGCGTCTTCGTGACCCCGAGGCCGCGCAGGCGGACGGCGTCGCCGTCGCAGAAGGAGAGCGCCCACTCCAGCAGCTCACCCCCGTCGAGCGCCGGCTCCCGCACGTGTCCGGAGAGCAGCCGCGCCCGCGCCATCCAGCCGCCGCCGGCGACGATGCCTTTCACCACCAGTCGCGGCAGCCGGGGGGCCCCGTCGGCGAAGGTGGAATTCTTCGCCACCAGCGCCTCGAAGAGCCGGCTCGTACGCAGCATCGGCTCGACCGCGATGGGGCCGGCGGCGAAGACCTCGATCAGGGCCAGTCGTGCCGTGTCGGGGCTGTTGGCGATCTGACCGGCGAAGGCGAGGGACCCGAGCCGAAGCCGCTCACGCCACTCCTCCTCGCCCTCGGCGGCGGCGAGTATCCCGCGCACCGAGCGGCTGACGATGCTGTCATAGGTGGCGAGGAAACACTCCTCCTTGCCGGCGAAATGCTTATAGAAATCTCGCTTCGAGACGTTGGCGTGGTTGCTCAACGTCGCCACGGCGAAGCCGTTGTAGCCGTGCTCGGCGACAAGCTCGACCATCGCCTCCTGCAGCCGGCCGCGCTGATGCGCGGCGACGTCCCCCGCCGAGAGCCCCGGCCCCGGTCTCAGCTTCGGATAGCGAACGCTCCGCGATCGTGCGCCTCGCGATGAGTTGGATCTGCCGGTCGTCCCGGTACCCGCGCGTCCGCGCGAGCCGTTCCTGCCCATGGACTGGCCTCCTAACCCTTTCCGGGACAGCCTTCGTCGGATCCCTGTTTTCTGATGACAATCAGTCAGTATCAAAACCCGGGAATGCTCCAAAGTTGCCACGCCGAATAGGCAAAAACTAACGCGAGACTTCGCCTAAACGGAGTATTTGCTGCTTGGCACTTCCGCTGTGCTCGGCGTGCGAGAGCCGCCCGGCCTACCTCCTCTTCTCAGATCGGCACCCGATGCTGCCGATGAAGCCCTGGTGAACGCGGGCAACGAGCACGTCTTCTCGCATGGGATGGACGACACGCGGACGGCGCTGGAGGCCTGGAACGGGCACCCGTGGTCGGTCCTCCGGGGCTGGACGGCGCTCAGCCTCGTCATCTCCCTGACCCTGCTGGGAGCGGTCTGGGTCGTCGCCGGCCTGCTCACGGCGGACATCACGCCGCTTCACTTCCCGGGCCTGACCGAACCGGCTGAGCCCGGCGACCTGGTGCCGATCCTCTGGCGCAACTCCCTGGTGCTGGCGTTGCACGCGACGGCCTGCGTCGCCGGCTTCATCGCCGGCGCCTCGATGCCGATCGCGGCCGCCCAGCGGACCGGCTTCTCGCGCTGGATCCACGTCAAGACCGCCGAGTTCGCGATCGTCTTCGTCGCCGCCGTCACCCTCTTCTCGCTCAGCACCCAGGCGCTCTACCTCGGCTTCCAGGGCTCGACGATCGCCTACCAGCTGGAGATCTCCCACGCCGCCCTCATCCTCAGCGTCCTGCCCCACGCGATCCCCGAGCTGACCGCCCTCTTCCTGCCGCTCGCCGCCTGGCTGATCGCCAGCCGCCGTGGCGAGTGGAACCAGCTCCTCGCCGCCACCTTCATCACCGTCCTGCTCGCGATCCCCGTCCTCGTCGTCGCGGCGACGGTCGAGGTCTACCTCTGGCCCCAGGTCCTCGAGGCCCTCTCGCCGGTCTTCTGAGCAAGGGCTGATTCGCCCGCGGGTCCTGTCACCGCAGGGGACCCACCGCCCCTTCCGGTCGCTAAAGCGTCCTCAGGGGCGGTCCCCCCTACGGCGCCACCCGCGGGAGAAACGGCTCCTAGTGACGACCAACGTTCGTGCGCAGATAGAGCTTTGAGAAGACAAACTCCGCTACGGCTCGTCGCGGAGTTTGTCGCTATCTGAAAGCGAGACTCCCGCGGGTGGCGTCGGGGTGGGGTGCTCTCTCTCGCCGAGCCCGGAGGCTGCGGAGGGCAAGGCCGGAGTCCTGGTGTGCTTTCGACCCTTTGCCCGGAGCAGCGCGAAGGGCCGCCGAGAGCACCCCACCCCGACGACAGGACCCGCGGGCGGATGTGCCTCGTAAGATCGCGCTTCGATGAGCGGCTACGACCCGAAGGAGATCGAGGCGAAGTGGCAGCGGTTGTGGGCCGAGGAGAAGACCTGGGAGGTGGCCAACCCCGGCCAGCCCGGCTACGACGACTCCAAGCCGAAGTCCTACGTGCTGGAGATGCTGCCCTACCCCTCGGGGCAGCCGCACGTCGGCCACCTCAAGTGCTACGCGGTCGGCGACGCGATCGCCCACTTCCGCCGCCGCCACGGCTTCGAGGTGATCCACCCGATGGGCTACGACTCCTTTGGGCTGCCGGCCGAGAACAACGCGATCAAGACCGGCGAGCCGCCGCGAGCGGCGACGGAGCGCTCGATCGAGTCCTTCCAGCGCCAGTTCCGCGAGTGGGGGATCTCGATCGACTGGTCGCGCGAACTGGCGACCCACACCCCCGAGTACTACCGCTGGACGCAGTGGATCTTCCTGCAGCTGTTCGAGCGCGGCCTCGCCTACCGGACCGAGGCGCCGGTCCAGTGGTGCCCCAAGGACGCCACCGTGCTCGCCAACGAGCAGGTCGTCGACGGCCGCTGCGAGCGCTGCGGCACCGAGGTTGTGCAGCGCAAGCTCGAGCAGTGGTTCTTCAAGACCACCGACTACGCCGAGCGCCTGCTCGCCGACTTCGAGCTGCTCGAGTCCTGGCCCGAGCACGTGATCACGATGCAGCGCAATTGGATCGGCCGCTCCGAGGGCGCCAAGGTGACGTTCCGCTGCGAGGAGCTCGGCCTCGACTTCCCGGTCTTCACGACCCGGCCCGACACGCTCTTCGGCGCCACCTTCTTCGTCCTAGCCCCCGAGCACCCCGAGCTGGAGCGGCTCGTTGCCGGCACCCCCGCCGAGGATGCCGTGCGCGAGTACGTCGACCGCGCCGCCCGCGAGTCCGCCGAAGAGCGCGGCGCCGAGGACCGGGAGAAGACCGGCGTGGCGCTCGGCCGCAGCGTCGTCAACCCGGTCAACGGCGAGGAGATCCCGATGTTCGTCGCCGACTACGTGCTGATGGAGTACGGCACCGGCGCGATCATGGCCGTCCCCGCCCACGACGAGCGCGACTACGAGTTCGCCAGGGCGTTCGACCTGCCGGTCCGCCGCGTGATCGAGGGAACCGACCCCGAGACCGCTCGCGACGACGCCGGCCTGCCCTACCCCGGCGACGGGCCGATGACCGGCTCGGGCCGCTTCGACGGCAAGGGCAACCGCGAGGCCTACGGAGAGATCGTCGCCTGGCTCGCCGAGGAGGGGCGAGGCGAGATCTCCGTCAACTACCGGCTGCGCGACTGGCTGGTCTCGCGCCAGCGCTACTGGGGTGCGCCGATCCCGGTCGTCTACTGCGACGCCTGCGGTGAGGACGGGACGCCGGCGATCGTCCCCGTCCCCGAGGGGGAGCTGCCGGTCGAGCTGCCCGAGATCGAGGACTACGCGCCGCAGGGCCGCAGCCCGCTGGCGGCCGCCGAGGAGTGGGTCGCCACCGAGTGCCCGCGCTGCGGCGGCCCCGCCCGCCGCGAGACGGACACGATGGACACCTTCGTCGACTCCTCCTGGTACTTCATCCGCTACCTCGACCCGCGCAACGGGGCCGCCGCCTGGGACCGCGCCGCCTCTGATCACTGGCTGCCGGTCGACCAGTACATCGGCGGGGTCGAGCACGCGATCCTGCACCTGATGTATGCGCGCTTCTTCACCAAGGCGCTCGCCGACTGCGGCCACCTCGACGTGCAGGAGCCCTTCGCCAACCTCTTCGCCCAGGGGATGATCACCCGCGACGGGGCGAAGATGTCGAAGTCGCGCGGCAACACGGTCAGCCCCGCCGAGTACGTCGAGCGCTACGGCGCCGACACCGCCCGCACCTACATCTGCTTCATGGGCCCGCCCGAGCGCGACGCCGACTGGGTCGACGAGGGGGTGGAGGGGGTCAACCGCTTCCTATCCCGCCTCTGGCGGCTCTGCGAGGAGGTCGAGCCGAAGGAGGCCGCCGAGCTCGACGCCGCGGCGGCCGAGGGCGATGCGCGCACGCTCCTCGCCAAGGCGCACTGGGCGATCGACAAGGTGACGCGGGACTTCGAGCGTGGCTTCCAGTTCAACACCGCGATCGCCGCGGTGATGGAGCTGATCAACGACGCCTACCGGCTGAAGGACGACCTCTACGGGAGCCCCGGCGGGACGGCCGCGGTGCGCTTCGCCGCCGCCACCGCGGCCTCGCTGGCCTTTCCCTTCGCCCCGCACCTGGGCGCCGAGATCTGGGAGCGGCTAGCGGGCGGGCGGGTGTGGGAGCAGCCCTGGCCCGAGGCCGACCCGGCGCTGCTGGTCAGAGAGACCGTGACCCTCGTGGTCCAGGTCAACGGCAAGCTGCGCGACCGGATCGAGGCCGGAGCGGACGCGCCCGAGGAGGAGCTGCTCCGTCTCGCCCGCGCGAGCGAGAAGGTCTCCCGCTTCCTCGACGGCAAGGAGGTCGTCAAGGAGATAGTCGTGCCCGGCAAGCTGGTCAACCTAGTCGTCCGTTAGCTCGCGGCGCCCGGTTTACAGGTTTAAGACGGACTTTCTGGTACAAAGCGCGCGTGCAGGTGAGAAGGCTCACAGAGGCGCCGGTGGAGGAGTGGCATCGCCTGCGCACCCATGTGCTCATGGACGCGGGCGAACTCGGCTCGCGCAACCTCTCGGTCACCTGGCTGGAGCTCCCGGCCGGCGCCGAGCAGTCGCTGCGCTCCCACGAAGAGGCCGAGCAGGCCTACGTCGTGGTGCGAGGGGCGGGCACGATGTCCGTTGCGGGCGACACCCAGCGGGTTGGCGAGGGGGACCTGATCCTGGTGCCGCCCGCAACCGATCACTCGATCGCCAACGACGGCGAGGGTGAGCTCGCCTGCATCTCGGTGCAGTCGCCTCCGGTCGCAGCCTCTGAGCTGTACAGCGACCAGCTGGCCGAGGTTGCCGGCTACGACGACGAAGACCTGTAATGCGCCGCGATAGGCGGCGCATTTCTGCGTCCTCGGTCGCTCGCGTGCGGAGCACGCCACGCTCCCTGCGTCCTTGAACTGCTTGCCTCTCGCGGCGCATTCACGGTTGAATTTCATGTGAGTGCGCGCGCCACGTGCGCGCCGGCATCGGGGACGGTTCGGGCATGCCCGAGCTGAGCAGGTCGCAGATCGCCGTCTACGGCGCCGTCGCGGTGCTGTTGCTGTTGCTCGGGGCGCGGGCGATCCGGGCCGAGGGGAGCGACTCCGCCTACGAGCCGGCCCCCAGCTTCGAGTCCGGCGAGTCGTCCGGTGCGAGCGGTGGCTTCAGCCTCGACTCGTCCGGCGGCGACGTGGTCGTGCACGTCGCCGGGGCCGTCGCCGAGCCCGGCGTCTACCGGCTGCCGGCGGGCGCGCGGGTCACCGACGCGGTCTCGCGGGCGGGCGGTCCGAGCGGGGGAGCCCTGCTGGAAGCGATCAACCTGGCGGCCCGCCTCGCCGACGGCCAGCAGGTCGTCGTGCCGAAGGCGGGGCCCGGGGGCGAGCCGGCGGCGACGGCCGGCGCCGGCGAAGACGGCCCGATCAGCCTCGGTACCGCCACCGCCGAGCAGCTGGAAGCGATCGACGGGATCGGGCCCGTGACGGCGCAGAAGATCCTCGAGTACCGCGACGGGCAGGGCGGCCTCGCCTCGGTCGACCAGCTCGACCAGGTGAGCGGGATCGGGCCGGCGACGATGGAGTCCCTGCGCGCACGGCTTCAGCCTTAGATGCGCGCCGGCCGGCCATCCCGCCTGGCGGTCCTCGCGGCCGCCGCGGTGGTGGCTCTCGCGCTCGCCCACCGCGACGAGATCCGCGGACGGGCCGGCGACGCCCTCGGCCGCGGCATGCCCGCACGCGAGGCCGAGCTGGCGCGCGGCTTCGTCCTCGGCGAGGACGAGCGGATCGACGAGGCCACGGTCGAGGACTTCCGCCGCTCGGGCCTCAGCCACCTGCTCGCCGTCTCTGGCCAGAACGTGGCCCTGCTGGCACTGCTGGCGATGCCGCTGCTCGCCGCGCTCGGGATGCCGCTGCGCACCCGCCTCGTCTGGATCCTCGGGGCGATCGTCGTCTACGTGCCGCTGGCCGGCGCCGGGCCCTCGATCCTGCGCGCGGGCGTGATGGGCGGCCTCGGTGTCCTGGCCACGCTCGCGGGCCGGCGCTCCTCGCGGCTCTACGCGCTCGCCGTGGCCGCTGTCCTCGCGCTGGCGATCGATCCGCGCGTCGCCGGCGACGTCGGCTGGCAGCTCAGCTTCGCCGCGGTGCTCGGCATCATCGCCCTGGCTTCGCCGCTGCGCCGAGCGATCGTCGCCCGGATCGGCGGGCGGGGATGGGGCGGCGCCCTCGCCGAGGGGGCCGCGCTGACCGTCGCCGCCACCCTCGCGACGGCGCCCCTGATCGCCTTCCATTTCGAAGCGGTCTCGACCACGACGCTCGTGGCGAACCTGTTGGCGCTACCCGCGGTGGCGCCGGCGATGTGGCTGGGGATGCTGGCGGCGGCCGGCGGCCAGGTCCCCGGCTTCCCGGTCGAGCTCCTCAACGCGGTCAACGCCCTCTTCCTCGCCTACATCGCCCAGGTGGCTTCCTGGTGCGGCAGCCCCGGCTGGGCCTACCCGCACGTGCAGCTGGGACCGGGTGGCCTCGTCGTTTCCTACCTCCTCCTCGCCGCGGCCGCACTCGGCACCCCGGTCATCCTGCGCCGCCACCGCCTCGCCACCCTCAGGCGCCGTCCCCTCCCCGCCCCCGGGGCCGGACCGCCACACCCACAGTTGCGGTCGGGCCCCGCGGGGGGGGGTTGGGGGGGGGGGGGGGGGGGGGCAGCG
>CAMLQY010000037.1 GCA_946482365.1 uncultured Actinomycetes bacterium | reverse complement strand
CCCGACTCGATCCGCCGCGCGATCCGCTCGCCCTTCTGGCGGTCCTTGGTCCAGACCGAGGCGCCGAGGCCGAACTCGGAGTCGTTGGCGAGCTCGATCGCCTCCTGCTCGGAGTCGACGACGACGATCGGCAGTACCGGGCCGAAGACCTCCTCCTTCATGATCCGCATCTCGTGCGTGACCCCGGTCAGCACGGTCGGCGCGACGAACTTGCCCGAGAGGCCCGGGACCTCGGTCGGGCCGCCGCAGAGCTTGGTCGCCCCGGAGGCGACGGCGTCCTCGATCAGGTCGACGACGATCTCGTACTGGCCCTCCGACGTCATCGGCCCGATCTCGGTCTCCCACTGCATCGGGTCGCCGAGGCGCAGCATCTCGGTCTCGCGGGCGACCCCCTCGACGAAGCGGTCGGCCACCTCCTTGACGACGTAGACGCGCTCGATCCCCGAGCAGGTCTGGCCGGCGTTGGCGAAGCCTCCCCAGACGGCGCCGGAGATCGCGTTGGGGAGGTCGGCGTCGGCGCAGACGATCATCGGGTCCTTGCCGCCGAGCTCGAGCACCGAGCCCTTCAGGCGCTGGGCGCACACCTCGCCGACCTTGCGACCGACCTCGACCGAGCCGGTGAAGAAGATCTTCCCCGCACTGGACTTCGCCAGCGCGTCGCCGACCGGACCGCCGCCGTGGACGACGCGGATCAGGCCCTCGGGCAGGCCGCCCTTCTCGAAGATGCGGCGGATCGCCTCGCCGAGCAGTGGCGTCAGGCTGGCCGGCTTGAGCACGACGCCGTTGCCGGCCATCAGCGCGATCGCCACCTCGCCGAAGGGGATCGACCAGGGGTAGTTCCAGGGCGCGATCACGCCGACGACGCCGATCGGCTCGTATGAGAAGCGGCCTTTCTTCGTCGCCAGGAAGGCCTGGCTCATCCGCACCTTCTCGTCGGCGAGGATCTTGGGGCCGGCCTTGGCGCACCAGTGCAGCGCGTCGACGGTCGGCAGCAGCTCCATCGTGTAGGCCTCGGCGCGGGGCTTGCCCTGCTCCTGGACCAGCAGCTCCGCGATCTCGTCGATCTCATCCAGCAGCGCCGCGGCCACTCGCTTCATGTAGCGGGCGCGGTCCTGGGTCGACAGCTCCGCCCAGGCAGGCTGGATGCGGGCGACGTCGTCGACGACCCCCTGCACCTGCTCGGGCGTGATCGTCGCGACCGAGCCGACCAGCTCACCGGTGGCGGGGTTGAACGACTCGAGGGTGGACTGGACGGTTGGGCTCTGCGTAGCGCTCTCCATGGCCGTCGATTGTAGGCCGACGGCGGGCGAGGCGCCGATTTTCCGGGTACCGTTCGGTATCGGGGATGGAGGCGCTACCGGACAATCTGGCCCGGATGGTCGAGGAGGCCAAGCTCGACCACGCCCCGGATCTGGTCGACCGGCTTGCCGCGGGTGCCTTCCAGGGAGACCCGGTCGCCGACGAACTGGTCGCCTCCTTCAAGGCGATGCCGGGGGGCGCTGGATGGCGCATGCTCGACGAAGCGCTGTTGCACGGCGCCGGCGCGGTCGACGGCGCGCCGCCCCAGCTCGCCGAGCTTCTCGCTCCCGCCTTTGAGCCCCCTGGCTGGGTCGACCTCGACCTGGTCGACGCCGGCGCCCTCGCCTTCTGGCGCAGCGGCGGCATCAACATCGGCCTGGCGCTGATGTGCGGCTCGCTCGCCTACGGCTACCAGAGCGCCCGCCTCACCCGCCCGCTGGCGGCGACCGGGCGGCTGACCCAGATGGCGCCGCGCCGCCTGCGCGAGACCGGGCGCTGGGTCTCGGCGGCGACGAAACCGGGCGCCCTGCGCCCCGGTGCCGAGGGGATCCGCGCGACCGTCCGCCTGCGAATGGTCCATGCGCTCGTCCGCGCCCACCTGCTCGAGTCGCCCGGCTGGGACCTCGCCTCGTGGGGCGTGCCGATCAGCGCCAGCGACTCGCTCGTCACCGCGGTAGGCGGCTTCCTGATCGTGCCGCTGCGGGCGCTGGAGGACCTCGGCGTGCGCCTCTCGCCCGCCGAGCTGGAGGCGATGACGCACCAGTGGACCTGGATCGCGTCACTGATGGGGACGCCCGACGACCTGCTGCCGGGCTCATACGGGGAGGCGCGCGCGGCCCTGGACGCGGCGCTCGCCCTCGACGAGGGCCCCAACGAAGACTCGCCCAAGCTGATGCACGCGCTGCTGCACTACGGCGCCGAGTTCCCCTTCGAGAAGCGGCTGCCGCGGCTGGCCCGGCGACCGGGCCGGGCGGTGAAGGCACGCTTCCTCGCCGGTTTCGTCCGCCGCTGGATGGACGCCGAGATGGCCGACCGGCTCGGCGTTCCGAACACGCAGCTCACCCGTCTCACGCCGATGCTGCGACCGCTTGCGCTGGCCCGCGAGATCGCCCGCGCCGGCCACCTGCTGGGGTCTGACGAGCGCATCGCCAGGTTCGAGCTCGCCTTCGTCGAGCGGATGGCGGCGATGCGGGCAGAGGGCGACGAGAAGACGATCGAACCGCACGAGGCCGCCCACGAGCCGGTGCTCACGGCCGCCTGAGGCGAGCCTCAGGGTTCGAGGATCGGCGTCAGCAGCTGCCACGCTACGCCGCGCACCTTCTCCTCGTCGTCGAGGGGGAGGATGCTGTCGGGGATCAGCACGAAGCTGACCGCGAGGCGGACCATCAGCTCGGCCGTCTCTTCGACTTCGACCTCACCGAGCACCCCCGCCCGCTGCGCCTGGCGCAGTCGCTCGGCGAGGCCGGCGCGGGCGATGGCGAAGAGCGCTCCCCCGTGCTCGGTGAGGGCGCTGAGCACCGCCTCGGGCTCGAGCCGCGCGAGCCGGCTCAGGAGCGGGTGCTCGCGGGCAAGGCGGAGGGCGGTGGCGAAGCCGGCGGCAGCCTGCTCGGCTATCGGCGCGTCGGCCGGCGCCGCGGCGTCCATGGCGGCGAGGCAGCGCCGGAACTCGCGGACGCCGAGGGCCGCGATGAGGCCTTCCTTGTCGCCAAAGCGGCGGTAGACGGTCATCCGCCCGACCTCGGCCCGGCGGGCGACGGCGTCCATCGTCAGGTTCTGCAGGCCGAAGGCGGCGGCGGTATCGAGGGCGGCGTCGAGGATGCGGCTCTCGATCGCGTCGCCGGCCGGCTCCGCGTCCGCCGTGACGGCGTCGGTGATCAGCGTGAGCGGCGCGCGGTCCATCAGGCGGCAGCCGCGATTCGCGCCGGCGAGGCCGCGTCGCCGCGCGCGATCGCCTCTCGTCTCCAGCGCAGGTAGCTCGGCCCGACGTTTCGCAGCGTGCCGGGCAGCAGCGGGGTCGCCGCTCGCGAGGCGGCGGCGAGGACCTGCAGCCGGCGCTGCTTGGAGGGGGTCCACTCGATCCCAAAGCGGTCGCGCAGGAGGGGCGGGAGGAGGCCGCCTGTGATCAGGGTGACCTGGTGGGCTGCCGGGATGCGGGCCAGCCGCCACGCGGCCTCGGGCAGGAACGGCAGCTCGGGCCGCGTGGGCGCCGCGAGCGACTCGAGGACTTCGTCGACTGCCGCGGTCCGCTCGAGACGCTCCTCGACCATCCGCTCGAAGTAGTCGCCGAACTCGGCCCAGGTCTCCGGCAGGTCGTGCTCCCGAACTCCGATCAGGCGCCCGCCGCGCCTCCATTCCGCATAGAAGACGTCGACCTCTGCGGGGGGGATCGGGGTCCCCAGCAGCTCGTGGGTGCGCACGATCGAGTGGGCGAGCGTGGCGTGGACCCAAGCGTAGGCCTCGGGCTCGAGCGCGTGGTAGCGCTCGCCGTCCGGCTTCACGCCCTTGATGTGCTTGTGCATCTCGCGGATGCGCCTGCCCATCTCGCCGGCCATCTCCGGCCCGCCGTAGGTCATCACGTAGGAGTAGTCGAGGGTGCGCAGCAGGCGCCCCCAGGGGTCGCCGCGGAAGTCGGAGTGCTCGCTGACGCCGGCGCCGACCGTCGGGTGGCCGACCTGGAGCAGGATCGCGTAGGCGCCCGCGCTGATCAGGCGAACGTCGCCGCCGTAGCGCCAGAGGACGGAGCCGGGCTTGGCCACGAGTGCGGGGATCTCCTCGGGCGTGGGAAGGACGGTCGACAAATCACCGCCATGGTACAGCAAGACGATGATCGTCTCAATCATCTCAAACGCCCCACGGGTCCCGGCTGGGCGCCCTGGCAAGATCGAAGCGTGGAGCGACTGTTCGACAACGGCGAGGAGCGGGACGCCGGGGCGGTTCCGGCGGCCGACGCGCCGCTGGCGGTGCGAATGCGACCGCGAAGCCTCGACGAGCTGGTCGGCCAGGAGCACGTGCTGGGCGAGGGGTCGGCGCTGCGCACGGCGATCGAGAGCGGGCACCCGCACAGCGCGATCCTCTACGGGCCGCCGGGGTCCGGCAAGACGACCCTGGCGCGGATCGCGGCGGCGGGCGCCGAGGGCGCGTTCGAGGAGGAGTCGGCGGTCAACGCCGGCCGGGCCGAGATCCGCGCCGCGATCCAGCGGGCGCGCGAGCGCCGCGCCGGCAGCGGTCGCCCGACCGTCCTCTTCCTCGACGAGATCCACCGCTTCAACAAGGCCCAGCAGGACGCGCTGCTCCCGGCGGTGGAGGAAGGGCTGCTGACCCTGATCGGCGCCACCACCGAGAACCCCTACTTCGAGGTCAACTCCGCCCTGCTCTCGCGCTGCCAGATATACGAGCTCCGCCCGCTCGAGCCCGGGCAGGTGGAGGAGCTGCTGCGCCGCGCGCTCGCCGACCGCGAGCGCGGGCTGGCCGAGCCGCCGCCGATCGAGGACGCGGCGCTGGAGATGCTCGCCCACCGCAGCGGCGGCGACGCCCGGGTGGCGCTCTCGGCCCTCGAGCGAGCGGTCGAGCGCTCGCGCGGAGAGGCGGTCGACGTCGCTGCGATCGAGGACGCGCTGCAGCGCAAGGCGCTCGACTACGACCGCCAGGGGGACCGCCACTACGACTTCGTCTCGGCCTGGATCAAGGCGACCCGCGGCTCCGACGTCGACGCCTCCCTCTATTACCTGGCGGTGATGCTGGAGGGCGGCGAGGACCCCCGCTTCATCGCCCGCCGCATGGTCATCCTCGCCTCCGAGGACGTCGGCAACGCCGATCCGCAGGCGCTGCTCCTCGCCGACGCCGCGGCGCGCGCGGTCGACCGGGTCGGCCTGCCCGAGTGCGCGCTCAACCTCGCTCAGGCCGCCGTCTACCTCGCGCTGGCCCCCAAGTCCAACGCCTCCTACAAAGCCCTCGGCGCGGCACGGGCCGAGGTCCGCGCGAACGGCGCCAAGACGCCGCCGGACTACCTGCGCGACGCCCACTACCCGGGGGCGAAGGCGCTGGGCCGTGGCGAGGGCTACCGCTACGCCCACGACGAGCCCGGTGGGGTGAGCGACCAGCCGTTGCTGCCCGAGGGCCTCGAGGAGCGTCGCTTCTACGCGCCGACGGACCGCGGCTTCGAGGCCGAGCTGGGACGGCGGCTGGAGGCCCTGAGGGAGAGGCTTCGCCGCCCCTAGGAGGACCTGGCCACCGCGCAACTTCACCTAGCTGCATGTGTTTCAAGGGTCGGCTTTCCAAGCTAGAGCCAGGGAGAGCCGACACACCGGCCGGAGGCCTGGACTGGGGGCCTCCGGTCGGGACCCAAACGGGACAATCAGGGGGGAACGGTGACCGCGCCTGGGGGGCGCGGCCGCCGCGTTGGGCGGTCGTTCACTCTCCGGCGGCCGCCCGCAGCCCTTCTCTATGGTGGTGTCATGAGCTCGGAGCGGATGCGACTCGGTGGGATGGCCCTGCGCAACGGCCTGCTGATCCACGGGCCGACCCACTGGGCCGTTGCGGTCCGCGGCCTCGACGGCGTGGTCCAGGTCGCCTCCGAGCGCAAGCCCGAGCTGGCCCCTCGGCTGGCCGCCCGGCTTCCCGGCCTGCGCGGGCCGCTGAAACTGGCCGAGGCGCTGGCCGTCCTGCCCCTGGTGCGGCGCAGGCTGCCCGCCGCTCGCCTGCCCTTCGAGGACCCCCGCGTCCTGGCGGCGATCGGCGCGACCCTGGTCGCGACCGCGGCGCTGCGCAAGCGCTTCGGCAGCTCGACCCTGCGCGAGGGAGCCGTGCAGGCGATTGGCGCCGTCCCCGCTCTCATCGCCCTGCTCGACCGCGACCTCGCTGCCTACCACGGGGTCGAGCACAAGGCGATCGCCGCCTATGAGCAGGGGATCGACGATCCGGCCGGGGTGCCCAAGGAGCACGACCGCTGCGGCTCCAACCTGCTCGCGCCGATGATGCTGCTCTCGGCCGGGGGCACGGTCCTGCTCGAGCGGGTGGTCGAGCGGCCCGGCCCGGCGGCCCGCGCGGCAGTCGGGCTCGCCGGCGCCTCGCTCGCGGTCGAGATGTTCGCCTGGAGCGACCGCCATCACGGCGACCCCCTGGCCGAGGCGTTCCACACCCCGGGGCGGGAGATCCAGCGCCTGGTCGCGACCAAGGAGCCGACGCCCGCGCAGCTCCAGGTGGGCGTCGCCGCCCTGGCCGAGATCCTGCGCGCCGAGAACGCCAATTAGACTGCCGCCCGTGTTTGGACGCATCGATCACATCGGTGTCGCCGTCGAGGACCTCGACGCCGGCATCGAGCTCTACGGGAAGAGCTTCGAGATGGAGCTGGCGCACCGTGAGACGGTCGAGGAGCAGGGCGTGGAGGCGGTCCTGCTCGACGTCGGCGAGGGCCACGTCGAGCTGCTGGCGCCGCTCGGCCCCAACACGCCCGTTGGCAAGTACCTCGCCCGCAAGGGCCCGGGCCTGCATCACGTCGCCTACGCCGTCGAGGACGTCGACGCGACGCTGGAGAGCCTGAAGGCCGCCGGGATCGAGCTGATCGACGGCGAGGCGCGGGTGGGGATCCGCGGCAGCCGCGTCGCCTTCCTGCACCCGCGCTCGACCGGCGGCGTGCTTACCGAGATCGTCGAACCGGCAGAAGGAGGGCACTGATGGCGGAGACGCCGCAGAAGGTTGAGATCGGCTTCGAGGGGGGGCAGGTGATCTCGGTTCGCCTTAGCGAGGACGAGCTGAAGAACCTGCGCAAGCAGATCGAGAAGGGCGGCTGGCACGACGTCGAGACCGAGGACGGGGTCCTCGCGATCTACGCCGGCAAGGTCTCCTTCCTGAGAATCGACTCGGGCGAGCACAAGGTCGGCTTCTCCCTCAACCGCCCGGACTGATGCGCGCCCGCCGCCTTCTCGGCGCTGCCGTCCTGGCGACGCTGGGCGCGGCGCTCTGGTGGCGAAAGAACCCCTCGGCCTGCCCGTATGGACAGCGCTTCTGGGTCGAAGCCCCGCACCCGGTCATCACCCGCGAGCGCTTGCGGGAGGTCCTGCGCCCCGAGCCGGGAGAGCGCATCCTCGAGATCGGCCCCGGCGTCGGCTACTACACCCTCGACATGGCCGAGTGGGTTGGCGTCGGGGGCAAGGTCGAGATCTTCGACCTCCAGCAGGAGTTCCTCGACCACACCATGGGACGGGCGGGGAAGCGGGGCCTGGCCAACGTCGTCCCGACGCAGGGCGATGCCACCGCCCTCCCCTACGAGGACGACTCGATGGACGCCGTCGTGCTCACCGCGGTCCTCGGCGAGATCCCGGATCCCGGCGCGGCCCTGCGCGAGATCCACCGCGTCCTCGAGCCGAGCGGACGCCTGGTGGTTGGTGAGCTCTTCGGCGACCCCCACTTCACCACCCGCGCCAGCCTCAGGCGTCAGGCCGCCGAGGCCGGCATCGCCTGGGAGACCGACTCCGGCAACTGGTTCGCCTACTTCGCCCGCCTCTTGCCCAGTTGATCCATGGAACGTCGACGGACGGCCCCGGCGGCAAGTGCCGCTGGGGCCGTCCGTTTGGCCGAAGGCGCACCTTCGGTTCGCTGAGCTACCAGGGCGAGCTGCCCAACCCGCTCAGGTTGGACTGGATCACCTTCACCTCGTTCGACGCGTAGGCGTCGCCGCCGTCGGCATCGGCGTCACCGCCGTCGCCTCCGTAGGCGTCACCGCTGGTCGCCGTGGTGTCTCCACCCTCGGCATCGGCGTCGCTGTCGTTATGGCGTCCGCCCTTATGACCGCAACCGCAGGACTTGTGCTCGTACTGCTCCCCCTCCTGCGGCTCGGACTTGGCGTAGGCGTTGCCGTTGTACTTCTGCGTGTTGCCGGTGTTGGCGTCTCCGCCGCCACCTCCCGTGGCGCTGGCATCTCCGCCGTACGCCTCAGGACTGCCCTGCTTGACCTCCGAGCTGTTGCTCTGTGAGGAGCCCGAATGGTTTTTCCGGTGCTCCTGGCAACCGCACTCCCCGTAGGAGGAGTGGCCGGATCCATGCCCCGAGGACTCGTTGGCCTGCTTGACCACCGCGTCGTTCGACGCGTAGGCGTCGCCGCCGTCGGCATCGGCGTCTCCGCCGTCGCCTCCGTAGGCGTCGCCGCTTGTCGCCGTGGTGTCGCCACCCTCGGCATCGGCGTCGCCGCCGACCGAGATCGCAATCGCGTTGCCGTTCCCGATCTGCGTGTTGCCGGTGTTGGCGTCTCCGCCGTCACCGCCCGTGGCGCTGGCGTCGCCGCCATACGCGCTCGGGTCGCCTTGCTCGATGTTCGAGCTGTTGCTCTGCGAAGAGCTCGAGCTGTCCTTCGAGTGGCTCTGGCAGCCGCAATCCCCGTGATGGGAGTCGCGGGACTTGCCTGAGGACTCGTTGGCCTGCTTGACCAACGCGTCGTTCGACGCGTAGGCGTCGCCGCCGTCGGCATCGGCGTCACCGCCGTCGCCTCCGTAGGCGTCACCGCTGGTCGCCGTGGTGTCGCCACCCTCCGCGTCCGCGTCGTTGTTGTGGCTTCCGCCATGGCCGCAACCGCAGGACTTGCTCTCCTTCTGCTCCTGTGGCTCGGACTTGGCGTAGGCGTTGCCGTTGCCTATCTGGGTGTTGCCGGTGTTGGCGTCTCCGCCATCACCTCCCGTGGCGCTGGCGTCGCCGCCGGTCGCCTCGGGACTTCCCTGCTCGACGCTCGACTCGTTGCTCTGCGAGCCGGAGCTGCCGGAACCGCTCGACTCGTTGGCCTGCTTGACCACCGCGTCGTTCGAGGCACCGGCGTCGCCGCCGTCGGCGTCGGCGTTGCCGCCGTCACCTCCGTAGGCGTCGCCGCTTGTCGCTGTGGTGTCGCCACCCTCTGCGTCCGCGTCGCCGCCGACCGAAACGGCGACTGCGTTGCCGTTGCCGATCTGCGTGTTGCCGGTGTTGGCGTCGCCGCCTTCACCGCCGGTTGCGGTGGCGTCGCCACCTGTCGCGCTCGGGTCGCCCTGGGTCACGCTGCTGCTGTTGCTCTGCCCGGAGGAGGGCACCGGCAGCGGCACGGAGGCGGCGGCAGGTGCCGCTCCGATCGCCATGGCGACCACGGCTGCGACTACAGCCGTTGGATATCGCATTGGTTGATTCCTTTCCATGCTCGAGTGTCTTTTCGCCGGGGAACTGGCTGGAGGGGCTCCCGGCGCAGCCCTGGATCCAGGTCGCCAGGACCTAGCCAGGACGCTCGAGCGCGCAGACGAACGGGGTGGGGAGCCGGAAATCCGGCACCTCCCCGAACCTGCGCATAGCCGCCGGCACCGCCAGCGCGAGCAACGCAAGCAGCGCGGCGAGGGGGACGAAGAACGAACCAGTCGAGCCAGCGGCGGCTCCGGAAGACCCGGGGGCCGGCATCGGACCGTCTAGGGGAGCGCGATCGTCAGGGGACGTGCCGGCCATGCTGCTCGTCGGCGCCGAATGGATCCCTTCGAGACTCTCGAGGGCCCCAAGCCATGAGTGTCCGGCACCCGCGAATCCGCGGTAACCGGCGGCCAGCGCCCCGCCTCCAGCATTCACGCTCGGGGTCTTGCCGCGAAAGGCAGGGCTGACAGCGAAGGAACTCTCGCCAGGGGAGGTGAGCACTTCGCTCGGGGGCGTCCCGGCGGGCTGGGGCAGCCTCTCGGTCCGCGGTGGATCAAGCTGCCTGGCCAGGTCGCCGGCGGCCGCGGCGGCCTTCTCGGTGACCTGACCGACCCCGCCGAGGAGCTTCGGCGCACGGTCGCCGGTAGCGACGACAGTCGTGGCGGTGTCCGTCGTCGCCGAGTTGCTGAGGGCGCCCGCTGCCTCGCGAGCAGTCTCAGATGCTGCCCCCCCAACAGGTTCGTACGCAGCTGCCACCCGCGAGGGGGTGGCAGCAACGCTTTCGACAGCTGCGCCGGCCGACTCGATCGCGCTCTCGGATCCCTGCGCCTCGACCGGCGCTTCGGCGGCTTCGGCGGGAGGAGCCGGTGCGGGTGCCTGTTCGGCAGGGGCCCCGTCATCGGTGGATTCCGCCGTCACCGCAAGAGGCGTAACCCCGTCGCCGACCGTTTCGCCCTGGGCGCAAGCGGCGGTGAGCAGCAGGAAAGCCGCCGAGATCGTCGCGGCCACTAGAGCGAGCCTGGCGAGCCTGCTGTTTGGGAGTTTGCCTGCTGAGACCTTCATCGAGAACTTTCAGACTACCCAATATTTGTCCAAATTCACCCCCATTATTAAAGTCTCGCGAGACTCGATATGAAGTCCAGGCTCAGCTTGCCCGGAAAACCCCTGCACGTGAAGGCGCGCCTCCGATCGAGAAGAGATCGGAGGCGCGAATGTTAAGAACGGAGAAGAAGTCGCCTGCCGGCGCGGCGCGGATCAGTAGCGCGGAGGCACTTCGCGTTGTTCCACCGGGACGCGTTCTTCGGGCGGCGCCACGGCTTCGCGCCGACGGGCGCGGTCGGACCAGATCGCCTCCTGGAAGAAGGAGAGGACGAGGCCGACGACTCCGGCGATCATCAGGATCAGGCCGACTGTGTCGACGCTGACCCCCTCGACGTGGACGTTGGTCGCGTAGCGGAGGATCGCCCCCACTGCGATCAGGAAAATCGCTGCGGCAATAGTCATGGAGCCTGGCTACCCCGGCTCCCAGCGAAGGAAACCTCGACCGCGACCGCTCGACCGTTCGTCTAGCCGCGCAGCGCCTTGCCCGCGATGTTCTTCAGCCGGGTCCTGTCGCGCTTCGAGAGGGTGTTCGGGAGCCCCCTCGATCTCGTCACCAGCCGCAGGAGTTCCTGCCGTTCCCGCTTCGTCAGGTTGGACTCCATCCGCTCGCGACCCTTCTCGACGAGCCAGACGGCGCTGAGCCAGACCAGCTTCCAGGGAATGCGCTTCCAGGCGCGCCGTGCGATCCACATCGCCATGGCCAGTCTCTACCCGTCGCGGGGGGACAGCAACCGGGGTGCGGGGGCGGGGGCCTGGCAGACGGGGCACCAGTATGTGGTCCGGTTGGCATCCCCCTGCCCCCGGGACGCGATCGGCGTGGCGCAGTTGGGGCAGGGGCGACCCGCCCGGCGATAGACCGCGGAAGGGGGTCGGCCTTGGTCCACCGCATCTCGCATCAGCTCGTGGGCCGTTTGGACGACTCGTCGCAGCTGGCCTTCGGGGAGGTCGGCTATCGGCTGCCAAGGGTCCTGGTGGGCGGCGAAGCACGCCTCGCTCTTGAAGATGTTGCCGATGCCCGCCACCAGGGCCTGGTCCAGCAGCGCGTCGCCGATCGCGCGATCGGGAGCGGCGCGGAGGGAGCGGGCAACCGCTCCCGCGTCGAACTCGGCGCCGAGGACATCGGGCCCGAGCCGGGAGAGGATCGGGTCCCGGCGCAAGGCGTCGACTCTGAGGACCCGCAGGGTAGGGCCGCCGAACTGGACGGCTTCGGAACGCTCTCCCTTCAGCACCGCCCACGCCGCACCCGGCGGCTTGCGCCAGGAGGACCCTCGCCCGTAGACGTGCCAGGAGCCGCTCATTCCCAGATGGCTGTGGACGACGAGATCGCCGAAATGCAGCAGGAGGTGCTTGCCGTGGGCTTCAGCTCGATCGAGCTTGCTGCCGTCCAGGCGCTCCATCCCGGCTGCTCTGCCGCGCGGGTTGGGCGCGCTCACCTCCAGTCGCTCACTCTCGAGCGCCTTCCCGATCCGCCGCGCAGCTCGCAGGATCGTGTCGCCCTCGGCCACGGCGTCAGGCCAGGGTCGTCCAGAGCCTGTTCTCGGCCTCGGCGACCCGCTTCGCCGCCGCGTCGATATCCCGCCACAGCCCCGGGTCGGGATCTTCGCTCTCGCTGGCGGCGTGGAAGGCGCCGGCGAGGTCGGTCCAGCGGGCCGCCGCGTCGGCGGCCAGGGGGGCCTCGGGCCGGCCGGCCTCCTCGAGGAAGCGCGAGTACATGAGGCGGAAGGCGCCGCCGCCGGTGCCGCGACGCTCGATCACCTGGTAGCCGAAGCGGGCGCACCACTGCCAGTCCTCGGTCGCCTCGGGCCAGCTGCCGGCCTCCTCGGCGAGACGGTCGACCGCGCCGATGCCGGAGTAGGGGCCGAACTCCGAGGCGAGCATCGCCTGGGTCGCGCGCTCGATCGCCGCCGGGATCGCCGCGCGCAGCTGCTCCTGGCTGACCGCGCCCGAGGCGGTGAACATGTGGCCGGCGAGGGGGTAGGCCGGGTGGCCGCTGTGGCGGGCCTTGTCGAGGTCCTCCAGCCGGGTCGTCGTCTGCAGCTCCTCGAAGCCGGTGTCGGAGAGGTGGGCGAACTCCTCGTCGTAACCGGCGAGGACCACCGCGTGGCCGGGGAAGTGGGCCGAGTTGCCGTAGTGGTCGAGGTAGTAGAGGTCCGTGAGCAGCAGCACCGGCCGGCCGGCGTCGACCTCGGCCCGGGCCGCCTCCCAGGCGTCCCCGTCGCCGGGCTCGAAGGTGCGTAGCTCCAGCGCCGCCCCCGTCAGCTCGCCGAAGGTCTCCTCCAGCCGCGCCGTACGGCCGTTGAACCAGCGCGTCGGCGAGGCGTCCTCCAGGGCCACGTAGTAGAAGCAGGCACCGGCGCCGAGGCCGAACGCCATCTCCTCGCTGATCTCGGCGCCGTGGAAGCCCAGCAGGTTACGCAGGGCGGTGGAGCCGCAGTGGTGGCCGGGCGTGTGGGTGTAGTTGGGGACGGTGGGCATTGCGGGAGGGATATTGACTGACGGTTTCGGCGGGCGGGTCCTGTCGTGGGGAGGGGGCCTGCGGGCGGGCGCGATGCGTCCGTTCTCGGCCCCCTCCCCACGCCACCCGCCCGAGGGACCTATTCTGCTGCCGCTGATGTCCGAAACCGATCTACGACTCCTGCGCGCGATGCGCACGCGCGGCCACTCGCCCGGCTTGGAGAGAGCTGCGAGGAGGTTGGGGAAGGCCGGGAACAATGGGGTGGTCTGGTTCGGGATCGGGGTTGTGCTGGCCGTCTTCGACTCGGGCAATCGCGAGGCGTGGTTGGTTTGTGCCTTGCTTGGGCCGGTTGCGATTGGGTTGAACTACGTCGTCAAGCTGCTGGTCAGGAGGCCGCGGCCGGTTTTGGAGGGGTTGCCGCCGCTGGGCGGGGCGCCCAGCTCTCTGAGCTTTCCTTCGGCGCATGCGACGTCTTCATTTGCGGTTGCGACGGCGATGGCTCGGGTCGAGCCGCTGGGGGGGCTTGCCTTCTTGCTGGCGTTCGCGCTTGCGCTCGGGCGGCCCTACCTCGGGATGCACTACCCATCCGACGTCCTTGCCGGCGCCCTGCTCGGCGTCGCAGTGGGCCTGATCGTGCCGCTTCCGACATGAGAGGAGGCGTCAGGTGAAGGTCGGGATAGTGGGGCTGCCCAACGCGGGCAAGTCGACCCTCTTCAACGCGCTGACCAGCGGCGGGGCGCAGACCGGCGACTACCCGTTCACGACGATCGAGCCCAACATCGCGATCGCCCCGGTTGCCGACGAGCGGCTGGAGCGGATCGCCGAGACGGTCGGCAGCTCGAAGCTGGAACCGGCGACGATCGCCTTCCATGACATCGCCGGGCTGGTCAAGGGCGCCTCGGAGGGGGAGGGGCTCGGCAACCAGTTCCTCGCCTCGATCCGCGAGACCGACGCGATCTGCCACGTCGTCCGCTGCCATGCCGACTCCGGCGTGCCGCACCCCGACGGCCGCGTCGACCCGCTCGCCGACATCGAGACGATCGAGACCGAGCTGGTGCTCTCCGACTACGAGCAGGCCGAGCGCCGCCTCGACCGCGTGCAGAAGGGGGCCAAGTCCGGCGACGCCGAGGCGATCGCCGAGCGCGACTGGCTGGAGAAGGTCGTCGCGGCGCTCGCCGAGGGCAAGCCCGCGCGCTCGGTCCCGGTCCCCGACGCCGCCGTCCACGGGCCGCGCAACCTGCAGGCGCTCACCTCGAAGCCGATCCTCTACGTCGCCAACGTCGACGAGGGCGACGCCGAGGCGCCCGGGGCGGTGGTCGCCCACGCGGCGGCGGTCGGCGCCGGGGTCGTCGCGGTCAGCGCCCGGATCGAGGGCGAGCTGGCGGAGCTCGACCCGGCGGAGGCGGAGGAGATGCGCGAGTCCTACGGGGTCGAGGGCTCCGGCCTGGCACGCCTGGTCCGCGCCGCCTACGACCTGCTCGAGCTGATCACCTTCTTCACCGCCGGCGAGGGCAAGGAGGCCGTCGCCCGTCCGCTTGCCCGCGGCTCGACCGCCTGGGAGGCGGCCGGGACGATCCACACCGAGATCCAGGACGCCTTCGTCAAAGCCGAGGCGATCGGCTGGCAGGAGCTGGTCGAGTGCGGCGGCTACGCGGCGGCCCGCGACAAGGGCCTGCTCCGCATCGAGGGCCGCGACTACGTCGTCCAAGACGGCGACGTCGTAACCATCAAGGTCTAGAGCCGCGGCGACCCCCTTCAGTTTCTCGCTCTAGTGTTCCCGGCATGGATCAGGGAGGGCGGTTCCCGAAGGTGGCCCGGAAAGCCGGCCACTACGAGAGCTTCTACATCAAGGCCTGTCGCCCCGGCGGCGGCCAGGGGATCTGGATCCGCCACACGGTCCACAAGCGACCGGGCGAGGATCCAAATGCCTCGATCTGGTTCGTCTTATTCGACCGCGAGGCGAACGGGCCGCGGGCGACCAAGGTGACCGTCCCCGCGGAAGACCTCTCAGCGCCCGTCGGCTCCTGGATTCGCATCGACAAGGCCGAGATCGGCCCCGGCCGCGCCAGCGGCTCGATCGCCACCGACGCCCTGACCGCTTCCTGGGACCTGACCTTCTCCGGCGAGGCCGAGCCCTGCAAGTACCTGCCGGCCGACTGGCTCTACGAGGCGCCGCTGCCCCGCACCAAGTTCGTCGCTCCGTACCCGGCCGCGCGCTTCGGCGGCCGGCTGGAGATCGACGGGGAGGAGATCGAGCTCGGTGGCTGGCCGGGCATGATCGGACACAACTGGGGCAGCGAGCACGCCGAGCGCTGGGTCTGGCTCGAGGGGACGGGATTCGGCGACGACTCAGACGCCTACTTCGACGCCGGCGCGGCCCGGATCAAGCTGGGCCGCAGGACGACCCCCTGGCTGCCCTCTGGGATGCTCGCGCTGGAAGGCGAGACCCACCGGCTGGGTGGCTTCGGCAAGATCCGCTCCGCCTCGATCGCCGCCGAGCCGACCGCCTGCGAGTTCGTCCTACCGGGCAAGGGGGTCGTCGTCCGCGGCAGGGTCTCGGCACCGAAGAAGGACTTCGTCGGCTGGGTCTACGCCGACCCCAAGGGTCCCGAGCACCACACGGTCAACTGCTCCGTGTCCGACCTCGAGCTGAGCGTCGAGCGCCGGGGCCGCCCGGACCGAAAGCTGACCCTCGCCGCCGGCGCGGCCTACGAGTTCGGCATGCGCGAGACCGACCACGGGATCCCGATCCAGCCGTACCCGGACGGCTGAGCCCGGGTCGCCGGGACGTCCTCAGTCGTTCACCTTGCGGAACGTCATCCAGCGGTCGTAGGCGCCGAGGGCGGCGGAGAGCTCGTCGCCGCGAATGCTGGTCACACCGCCGCTGCCGTAGAGCTGCGCCGAAACGATGCGGGGGGAAACTCCGCGCCTGGAGATCGCGATGCGCTGAAGCTGGCCGTCGAGGTGGGCGTCCAGCAGGTCGCTGATCTCCTGCCCTGAGAACCTCAGCGTCCAGGTGTGCAGGGGGCAGTAGTAGTCGTAGGGATCGGGGACGCCGACCAGGTAGGGGACCGCCGGGCCGAAGAAGACATTCTGGACGCTCTCGGTGTGGCCGCCCGAGCAGGCGGAGAAGTAGGTCTCGGCGATCTCGCCGCCGTAGGTCAGCACCTGGCCCTTGGTCGCGGTCGCGGCGGCGTTGGTGGACGCGGTCTCGCTCTGCAGGCCGCCGTAGACCTGGCTGCGGGTGTCGCTGTAGAGGTCGAAGCCGTTGCCTCCGACGCCCCCGGTGAGGGCGAAGGAGCGAGCCGCCACGGCCTGGGCGCGCAGCGCCGCCTGGGGCCAGGAGGGAGGCGACTCGTTGGCGATCACGCCCTTCACGTACTGGTCCACGGGCAGCGCGTTGATCATGTTGAGCGAGCCGGCGTCGCTGGCGGTGGGCACGACCTCGAGCGCGCCGCGGTAGGTGGTGTCGGCGATCTCGACCATCCCGGCCCCGGCTGCTCGCAGCCGGCGGCCGCAGGCGGCCAGCGGCCGGCCGGCGGCGCTTCGCAGCTTCACGCTGGTGCCGGTCCGATGCGCCTCGTAGCTGCGGCTCGGGTCGAGGGCCCTGCCGCAGGCGCTGCGGGCGCCGCTGAAGCCGATGTCGTCGGGGAAGATCTCGAGCAGGACGCGGACGATCCGCGGCGCGGTCAGCTGCCCGAGACTGGTCCCCGGGTAGTAGTGGCCGAGGATGAATCGGTAGCCCTTGCCGTGCTTGGCGTAGCCGTAGGCGCCGTACTGGCTCATCCCGACTCCGTGCCCGAAGCCCCGGCCATCGACCACCCAGGAAACGCCAGCCTGGGCGGGGGAGGCCAGCAGCCCGAAGAGCAGGATCGTGACGAGGCGAGTGCGCATCTCTGGGTGAACAGGTTCGCGGTGGGCGAGTATCGGCCTGCACTACGCTGTTGAAATGGCGACGCAGACCGTGCGCGCAGCCGACCACAAGCTCCTCGCCGCGGGCGAGTGGCTCGAGACCGGTGAGTGGGGGGAGGTCCACAGCCCCTACGACGGGACGGTCGTCGGCCGGGTAGCCGAAGGCGACGCCGCCCTGGTCGACCGGGCGGCCAGGGCTGCGCAGGAGGCCTTCGAGTCGGCCGACTTTCCCCAGCACGAGAGGGCGGCGACGCTGGACCGCGCGGCGCAGCTGGTCGCCGAGCGGGTCGACGATCTCGCCCTGACGATCGCCGCCGAGGCCGGCAAGCCGCTGAAGACGGCACGGGTCGAGGCCGCCCGCTGCGCCGACACGCTCACCTTCTCGGCGACCGAGGCGCGCAAGCTGACCGGCGGCACGGTCCCGATGGAGGCCTCCTCCGCGGGCGCGGGCAAGCTCGGCGTGATGCTGCGCGTCCCCTACGGCGTCGTCGGCGCGATCAGCCCCTTCAACTTCCCTCTCAACCTGGTTGCCCACAAGCTCGGCCCGGCGATCGCCGCCGGCAACGCGGTCGTGCTGAAGCCGGCGGGGCAGACGCCGATCTCGGCGCTGAAGTTGGCCGGGATCCTGACCGAGGCGGGCCTGCCCGAGGGCTGGCTCAGCGTCATCCCCGGCCCGGGGTCCGAGGTCGGCAACGCGATCGTCGAGCACGAGCTGACCCGGGCGCTCAGCTTCACCGGCTCCGCCGAGGTCGGCTGGGGCATCCGCAGCCGCGTCCCGCACAAGAAGGTCAACCTGGAGCTTGGCTCCAACGCGCCGCTGATCGTCCATTCCGACGGCGACTGGGAGGCGGCGGCGGACAAGGCGAAGCTGCACGCCTTCTCGCATGCCGGGCAGAGCTGCATCTCGATCCAGCGTGTGCTCGTGCAGGAGGACGTCGCCGACGACTTCACGGCGCGCCTCGTCGCCAGCGCGGAGGGCCTGCGGGTCGGCGATCCGCTTGACCCCGAGACCGACGTCGGGCCGCTGATCTCGCCCGGCGACCGCGACCGGGTCAAGGAGTGGGTCGAGGAGGCGGTCGCGGCCGGGGCCGAGCTGCTCACCGGCGGCGAGCTCGTCGACGAGGACCGTTGCCTCGCCCCGACGCTGCTGGGCTCGCCGCCGCGCGAGGCCAGGGTCTGGTGCGAGGAGATCTTCGGCCCGGTGGCGACGATCCACCGCTACGGTGCGTTCGGCGAGGCGCTGCAGATGGCCAACGACTCCAAGTTCGGCCTCCAGGCCGGCGTCTTCACCCGCGACGTCGGCCGCGGCCT
>CAMLQY010000036.1 GCA_946482365.1 uncultured Actinomycetes bacterium | reverse complement strand
GACCGCAACCCGATCCACATGCACTCGCTGACCGCGAAGCCGCTCGGCTTCCCGCGGGCGATCGCCCACGGCATGTGGACCAAGGCCCGTTGCCTGGCGGCGCTGGAGAGCCGCCTGCCCGACGCCTTCGCCGTGGAGGTGCGCTTCCGCAAGCCGATCCTGCTCCCGGGCAGGGTCGAGCTCGCCAGCTCCACGCAGGGAGAGGAGATCGACTTCGCGGTGCGCGACGCCAAGCGCGGCACGCCGCACCTCGACGGCCACATCGAGCCGCTCGGGGCAAAACCCCAAGACGAGAGGAAGTAGAGATGCCCACCGCAACAGACGACAGGGGCGTGGCCGAGCGCGGCATGGGCCTCGGCCTGCGCTGGCTGGGCCGGCTGGCCGGCTCGGACCTGCTCGACCGGCTCCGCATCCGCAAGGGCGTGGAGCGCACGCTCTACAGCGGGACCAAGAACGGGTTCCGCTCGGCGACCGTCGCCGGGCGCACCTTCAAGGCCGCCCAGAGCCTGACCGGCCCGGCCCGCCAGGCGCCGAGCAAGCCGCGCAGCCTCTTCGACATCACGCCCGACGACGAGCAGCAGATGCTGCAGGAAGGCGTTCGCGACTTCGCCGAGGCGAAGGTGCGGCCGGTCGCCAAGCAGGCCGACTTCGACCGCTCGGCTCCGGAGGAGCTGCTGGACCAGGCCAACGAGCTCGGCGTCAACATGCTCGGCGTCCCCGAGGAGCTGGGCGGCGTGATGCACGAGCAGGCGGCCGTGACCAGCGTCCTGATCGGCGAGGCGCTGGCCCACGGCGACATGGGGATCGCCTACGCGGCGCTGGCCCCGGGGGCCGTCGCCACCGCGATCGGCCACTGGGGCACGCCGGAGCAGGAGGCGACCTACCTGCCCGCCTTCACCGGCGAGGACACGCCGGCGGCGGCGCTGGCGATCCTCGAGCCCCGGCCGCTCTTCGACCCGCTGAAGCCGGAGACGACGGCACGCAAGGCCGGCGAGGACTGGGTGCTGAGCGGCACCAAGTCCCTGCTCGCACGGCCGAAGGAGTGCGAGCTCTTCCTCGTCGCCGCCGAGGCTGAGGGCCTCGGCCCGGCCCTCTTCGTGATCGAGTCAGGCACCTCCGGCCTCACGGTCGAGGAGGAGCCGGCGATGGGGCTGCGCCCCGCCGCGACCGGCCGCCTCCTGCTCGAGGACGTGCGGCTCCCCGCCGCCGCGCTGCTCGGCAACGGAAAGCGCGAGGACTACGCCGAGTGCGTGCAGCGCGCGCGCATCGCCTGGTGCTCGCTCGCGGTCGGCACCGCCCAGGCGACGCTCGACTACGTCAAGGAGTACGTCAACGAGCGCACCGCCTTCGGCGAACCGATCTCCAACCGCCAGGGCGTCGCCTTCGCGGTCTCCGACGTCGGCATCGAGTCCGAAGGCATGCGGCTCGCCACCTACCGCGCGGCCAGCCGCGCCGACCAGGGCCAGAGCTTCGCCCGCGAGGCGGCGATGGCCCGTCGCCTCTGCGCCCAGAAGGGGATGCAGATCGGCTCCGAAGGAGTGCAGCTGCTGGGCGGCCACGGCTTCGTCAAGGAGCACCCGGTCGAGCGCTGGTACCGCGACCTCCGCGCAGCGGGCGTGATGGAGGGCGCCCTGCTCGTCTAGAGCCAAAGGAAAGCCATGATCAATCTGGAGATACCGAAGAAGTTCAAGCCGCTGGTCAGCCAGGGCAACCAGGTCGCCCGTGAGGTCTTCCGGCCGATCTCGCGCAAGTACGACGAGGCCGAGCACTCCTACCCCAAGGAGCTCGACATGCTCGCCTCGCTGATCGACGGGATGAACGACGGGTCGGACACGGGCGGCGCCGGAGCCGCCGGCGTTCGCCGCGAGTCGAACGGGGCCGACGAGGGCAACCGCAACGGCTCCAACCTCTCCACCGTGCTCGGCATCATCGAGCTCTGCTGGGGCGACGTCGGCCTGCTGCTCTCGATGCCCCGCCAGGGCCTCGGCAACTCGGCGATCGCCTCGGTGGCGACCGAGGAGCAGCTCGAGAAATACGGCGGCAAGTGGGCGGCGATGGCGATCACCGAGCCCGAGGCGGGCTCCGACTCGGCGGCGATCCGCACGACCGCCGAGCTCGACGGCGACGAGTACGTGCTCAACGGCGAGAAGATCTTCGTCACCTCGGGCGACCGCGCCGACCTGATCGTGGTCTGGGCCTCGCTGGACCGTGAGAAGGGGCGGGCGGCGATCAAGTCGTTCATCGTCGAGCGCGACAACCCGGGGCTGAAGCTCGACCGGCTCGAGCACAAGCTCGGCATCCGGGCCTCCGACACGGCCAACTTCACGCTGCAGGACTGCCGCGTGCCGAAGGAGGCATTGCTGGGCAATCCGGAGATCGACGTGAAGCAGGGCTTCGGCGGCGCGATGCAGACCTTCGACAACACGCGGCCGCTGGTCGCCGCGATGGCGGTCGGCGTCGCCCGCGCCTCGCTGGAGGAGACGCGCAAGCGGCTCGAGCAGGCGGGGGTGGAGATCGACTACGACACCCCGGCGCTCTCCCAGTCCGCCGCGGCGGCCCGCTTCCTCGAGATGGAGTCCGACTACGAGGCGTCGCTGCTGCTGACCCTGCAGGCGGCCTGGATGGCCGACAACGGCAAGCCCAACTCGCTTCAGGCCTCGATGGCGAAGGCGAAGGCGGGGCGCACCTGCGTCGACGTCGCCCTCGGCTGCGTCGAGCTCTGCGGCAGCGTCGGGTATGGCGAGAACGAGCTGCTGGAGAAGTGGGCCCGCGACGCGAAGATCCTCGACATCTTCGAGGGGACGCAGCAGATCCAGCTGCTGATCGTTGCCCGGCAGTTGCTGGGGAAGTCTTCCTCGGAACTCCGGTAGGTGGTGAGGGGCCGGGCACCCCTCCCCAAAACGCTCGGCGGGAGCCTCGCTGGAGTGTTTTGGGGAGGGGTGCCGGCCCCTCTGTTCAGTCCGCAAGCTCGGCAGGGCTCCGTAGGGCAGACTGCCGAGCCGTGAACTTCATCGAAGACGTCGTCGAACGGTTTCCCTTTGCGCGGCCGGCCCTGATTGAGGTCAGTGCTGAGGGCGAGCGGCGGGTCCACCATTTTGGGGAGCTTTTTGCTCGATCGGCGGGGCTCTCCGGAGCTTTTGCAGCGGCCGGGGTAGGACGCGGTGACGTGGTGATGACGCTGGTCGGCAGCCGGGTCGAGTGGGTGTTGACGATGCTCGCCTGCTGGCGAATGGGGGCGGTGGCGCTGCCCTGCAACCCGCAACTGCGGCGCAAGGACCTCGAGCTGCGGGCGCGAGTGGCTGGTCCGAAGCTCGCCGTCGGCGAGTCGCGGTACCTGGGCGAGCTGCCCGACGGCATCCCCTACATGGACATGGACGACCTGGCGCGGGTCTTCGACGAGGACCAGCCGCAGGAGACACCGGCCTCCGTCGAGCGACTCGACCCCGAGGCCCCCGCGGCGATCGTCTTCACCTCGGGCACGACCGGCGACCCGCGCGGGGTCCTCTACCCGCAGCGCTACCTGGTCGGTCAGCACCTCCAGGCCGAGCACTGGTTCGGCGCCCGCGAGGGCGAGATCGCCTGGTGCACGGCGGCGCCCGGCTGGTCGAAGTCGACCCGCAACGCCTTCATCGCCCCCTGGCTCGGCGGCGCCGTCGCCGTCCTCCACGACGGCCGCTTCGACCCGGCCGAGCGACTCCGCCTCTGCGAGGAGCTGGGGGTCAACGTCCTCTGCCAGGCCCCGACCGAGTACCGGATGCTCGCCACGCGGACTGAGCTGGCGCCCGTCCCCACACTGCGCCGGCTCGTCTCCGCCGGGGAGCCGATGGAGCCGGAGGTGATCCGCCTCTTCCGGGAGCGCCTGGGGGTCCCGATCGCCGACGGCTATGGCCAGACCGAGACCGGCGCGGTGACAGGGATCCGCCCGGACGAGGACGATCCGGACCGCGACGGTTCGATGGGCAGGCCGCTGCCCGGAATCGAGACCCGTGTGGTCGACGGCGAGCTGCAGCTGCTCGCCTCTTCCTCCCCCAGCTTCTTCGCCCGCTACCTCGACGGCGAGCGCTTCGAGGGCGAGTGGTGGCCGACCGGCGACCGGGTGCGCGAGGACGAGGACGGCCACCTCTGGTTCGAAGGCCGGGCGGACGACCTGATCCTCTCCTCGGGCTACCGAATCGGCCCCTTCGAGGTCGAGTCGGCGCTGGTCTCCCACCCCGCGGTCGCCGAGGCGGCAGCGGTGGCGGCCCCCGACCCCGAGCGGGGCGCGGTAGTGCGGGCGATCATCGTGCTGCGCGAGGGCCAGGCTCCCTCGGACGAGCTTGCACGCGAGCTGCAGGAGCACGTCAAAGCCCAGACCGCCCCATACAAGTACCCCCGCATCGTCGAGTTCACCACCGAGCTACCGAAGACGAGCAGCGGAAAGATCAGGCGGGCGGCGCTGCGGGAGGGGTAGGGACGGCGGGCGCCCTCCCCAAAACGCTCGGCAGGAGCCTCGCTTGAGTGTTTTGGGGAGGGCGCCCGCCGTCCCTCTCTCGAAAGCACCACCCACCATCTAGGCTTGAAGCTGTGGAGGGAGTCGACCGCAAGCGGATTGCGGCGCTGACGGAGGCGCAGCAGGAGGCCTTCCGCAACCGCACCGGGGAATCCGCCAAGACGTTCGAGCGGGCGGTGAAGGTGATGCCGAACGGCGTCCCCTCCTCCTTCCAGTCCAACGACCCCTGGCCCGTCTACATCGAGCGCGGGCTCGGCAGCCGGGTCTGGGACGTCGACGGCAACGAGTACGCCGACTTCCACAACGGCTTCGGCGTGATGTGCATCGGCCACGCCAACCCGACCGTCGGCGCGGCGGTGAAGGCGCGGATCGACGAAGGCACGCACTTCGCCGCCCCCACCGACGGCTCGATCGCCGTTGCCGAGGAGCTGGCGCGCCGCTTTGGCCTGCCCCAGTGGCGCTTCAACAACTCCGGCACCGAGGCGACGATGGACGCCGTCCACCTCGCCCGCGGCGCCACCGGCCGCGACACGATCCTCAAGATCGAGGGCTCCTACCACGGCCACCACGACGCCGTGATGGTCTCCGTCTACCCGCCGCTCGAGGCGCTCGGCGCCCGCGACGACCCGGTCAGCGTGCCCTACGGAGGCGGCGTGCCCGACGCGATGCGGGAGCTCACCCGGGCCGTCCCCTTCAACGACGCCGACGCCCTGCAGAGCGTCCTGGAGAAGATCGGGGAGCAGGTCGCGGGGCTGATCATGGAGCCGGCGATGATGAACATCAACATCATCCCGCCGCGCGAGGGTTACCTGGAGCGGGTGCGCGAGCTGACCGCCGAGCACGGCGTGAAGCTGATCTTCGACGAGGTCAAGACCGGCGCGACGATCTCGCCCGGCGGCGCCACCGCCCGCTTCGGCGTCGTCCCCGACATGATCACCCTCGCCAAGGCCAGCTGCGGTGGCTACCCCGGCGGCGCGATCGGGATGAGCGAGGAGCTGGCGGCGATCGTCGCCGACGGCACGGTCAAGCAGTACGGCACCTTCAACGGCAACCCGCTGGTGATGGCCGCCGCCGAGGCAACCCTTACCGAAGTGCTCACCGACGACGTCTACGAGCGCTTCGAGGCGACCAACCGGCATCTGCTCGACGGCTGCCAGCAGGTCATCGACGGCTATGACCTCCCCGCCTACACCGAGGGCATGGGCGCCAAGGGGTGCGTGATCTTCTCACCGACCCGGATGTACGAGTACCGCGACTACCTCAGCGACGTCGACGAAGAGCTCTCGACCCTCGCCTGGCTCTACCACATGAATCACGGCATCTTCATGACCCCCGGCGTCGAGGAGGAGTGGACGCTCTCGATCGCCCACACGGACGAGGACCTGCAGCGCTACCTCGACGCCTTCGAGGCCTTCGCGCGGGACGTAACAGCTCAGTAGTCGCCGGCGTATTCCTAAATATTTCTTGATTAACTCTGCCCTCGCAGTTATCGTTACCGCCTAGCCTGTAGCGCGACGCAACGGGCGGAGGCGGTCGCCTGCAACAAGCGGGTCGCGTCGATAGGGAGGAGGCGCTCTGATCAGGGCGGCAGTCAAATTTGGCTTGGCGGCAGCCGTTGTCACCTTGTGCGCGGCGTGGACAACGACCGCCTCTGCAGCCCAGCTAAGCACCGGGGGGGCTCCCCCGGTGACGGTCCTCGGCGAACAGGCCGAAGAACACGTGTTCACCATCGAAAACGGCCTGACGGCCAAATGCAAAAAAGCCACGTTCCTAGGGACGATGCTTGCAGCCCGGGTCCCAACGCTGGAAGTCACCCCCGCGTACAGCGAATGCTCCGCATTCGGCTTCCCCAGCGCGACGATAACCGTGAATTCCTGCAAGTACAAACTCCTCGAACCCAGCGGGGCCGGGCCGTTCACGGGAAACGTCAGCGTCGTCTGCGCCGGCGAAGAAGTCATGAAAATCGCCACCAGCACCTGCGAAGTGACGATCGGCAATCAAGAAAGCAAAAGCAAAGTAACCCACAGAAACCAAGCCACCACTCCCTCGACGATCCTCGCTGAACCTGAACTCTCGGGGCTCAAATACACCAAGACCAAAGACAACTTCCTCTGCCCGCTGAGCGGAACGGGGGTAAAGAAGACGGCAAATACGCCGGCGACTCCGCGGCACTGGGGGAAAAGGCATCGAATCAGGTATCGATAGCCATCGGAATTCCCACCCCCGCAGAAAGCCGCGGCGAGGGAAACCCCGCCACCCCAAACATAGTGCGCTCCTGCACCGGGGACCCGATCGACTGCGCCACCGGCAACCTGACCGAGGAACAGACCGACATCGCCCCGCTGGGCGGTCGCGGCCCTGACCTCGGCATAACCCGCACCTACAACGCCCAGCTCGCCGCCGAACAGGAATCAGCCGGCCCCTACGGCTACGGCTGGACCGGCCCCTACAGCGCCCATCTCGAAATCGGTGCCGAAGCAGAAGTCATCACCGTGCACCAGGACAACGGCGCCACCGCTGTCTTCTACCTCAAAGAAGGCAAATACACGGCCCCTGCCTGGAACCAGGCCACCCTCGCCAAAGAAGGCTCCGACTACCTCTACACCCTGCCTAGTCAAGAAGAGCTCAAATTCAACTCCTCCGGCCTGCTGACCGAAGTCACCGACCGCCACGGCCTCTCGCTGACGCTCACCTACAAAGAAGGGAAATTGGAAAAGGTCGAAGACGAAGCCGAACGGGCGCTCGTCTTCAGCTACGAATCGGGCAAGGTCAAAAGCATCGAAGACCCGCTCGGGGGCAAAGTCCAATACGGCTACGAATCGAACGAGCTGACGAAAGTCACCCTGCCGGGCGAAGCGGAACCCAACTGGGAATTCGACTACGACGGATCCCACCGCTTGACCGAGCGCACCGACGGGCGCGGCAACACGACCGAAAACGAATTCGACGGCTCCGACCGCGTCACCCTGCAGATCGACCCGCGGGGGGGCGAACGCGAGCTGGAATACAAAGAAACCGAAGGCAAAAAGGAAACCCTGATCACCGAGCCCAACGGCTCGGTGACGAAGCAGAAGTTCAACGAAGCGGGCGAGCCGCTCGAAACCACGAAGGCGCACGGCACAGAACTGGCGCAGACGACCAAATACGAATACAACGAAGCCCTCGAGCTCGTCAAAGAGACCGACGCCAACAACAACTCGACCACCTTTGGCTATGACGCCGAAGGCAACAAGACCTCCGAAAAAGACGCCAACGGCAACGAAGCCAAATGGACCTACAACTCGACCCATGACGTCCTGACCGAAACGACGCCCAGGGGCAACACGACGACCTACACCCGCAACGCCGCCGGGGACCCGGAAACGGTCAAACGCCCCGCACCCGGCGAAAAAACCCAGGAAACCAAATTCAAATGGGCCGCCAACGGCGACCTGGAAGAAGAAACCGACCCGCTGGGCTACAAAACGACATTCAAATACGACGAATACGGCAACCTCGAAGCCGAAACGAATCCCGAAGGCGACAAAACGACCTTCGAATACGACGAAAACGGCCGGGTCATCTCAACCGTCAGCCCCAGGGGCAACGAAGAAGGGGCGACGCCAGCCGAATTCGAGACCGAGACAGAACGCGACGCCCAGGGGCGCCCGGAAGCCGTGATCGACCCCCTGGGCCACGAAACGACCTACGAATACGACGACGCCGGCAACCTCGAAGAGCTGACCAACGCCAACGGCCACGCCACCACATACACCTACGACGAAGCCGACCAGCGCACCGAAGTCGAAGCGGCCAACGGCAACGTCTCCAAAACCGCCTACGACTCGATGGGCATGGTCAAAAGCAAGACCGACGGCAGGGGCAAAACGACCGAATACAAACGCAACCTGCTCGGCCAGCTGACCGAAGTGATCGACCCCCTGGAACGCAAAACGACCAGGAAATACGACGACGCCGGGCGCCTCGAAGAGCTCAAAGACGCCAAAGGCCGCACCACCACCTACAGCTATGACCCGGGCGACAGGCTAGAAGAGGTCGACTACTCCGAAGAAGCGACCGCCGACGTCGAATACGAATACGACAAAGACGGCAACGTCACCGAAATGAAAGACGGCACCGGGACGAGCAAACGGGCCTTCGACGTCCTCGGCCGCCTCACCGAAGCCGAAAACGGGGCCAAAGAAGTCGTCAAATACGAATACGACCTGGCCGGCCAGATCACCAAAATCACCTACCCCAACGGCAAAGCGGTCACCCGTGGCTTCGACAAAGCGGGGAGGCTTGAAAAAGTCACCGACTGGCTGGGGAAAGAAACCAAATTCGCCTACGACCGCAACTCGGCCCTGAAAACGGCGACCTTCCCCTCGGCCTCCGAAAACAAAGACGAATACGAATACAACAAAGCCGGCGAGCTGACCAAAACGACGATGAAGAAGGCCGCAGAAACCCTGGCCTCCATCTCCTACGCCCGCGACAACATGGGCCTGGTCAAATCGGCCACCCAGACCGGGCTTCCCGGGGCGGAAAAACCCGAATACGAATACGACGAACGCGAGCGGCTGAAAAAAGGAGCCGGCACCTCCTTCGAATACGACGCCGCCAACAACCCGACCAAACTGGGCGAAACGACGCTCAAATACGACGCCGCCTCCCAGCTCGAAGAAGCGGGGAGCACCAAATACGCCTTCAACTCGGTCGGCCAGCGCACCGAAGCCGACCCGGCCTCCGGCCCCACGACGACCTACGGCTATGACCAGGCCGGCAACCTGGTCTCGGTCGACAGGAGCGCCGAAGGCGAAGTGGCGAAAATCGAAGACGACTACGCCTATGACGGCTCGGGGCTCAGAGCCTCCCAGACGATCTCCGGGAGCAAAGCCCAGTTTGCCTGGGACGTCTCGGGGGAGCTGCCGCTCCTCCTCTACGACGGGACCAGTTACTACCTCTACGGGCCCGACGGGCTGCCCTTCGAGCAGATCGCCTCAGAAACGGCTACCTACCTGCACCACGACCACCTTGGGTCGACCCGCCTCATCACCAACGCCTCAGGGGAAGCGAAAGGCAAATACACCTACTCGCCCTATGGATCCGTTCTAGAACACACCGGCTCTGCGACCACGCAGCTTGGCTTCGGCGGGCAGTACCGGAACCAGAGCACGGGGTTGATCTATCTAAGAGCCCGCACCTATGACCCGGCTACGGCGCAGTTCTTGTCGGTGGACCCGATCGTGGACCAGACTGGAGAAGCCTATGGGTATGCGGGGGGCGACCCGGTTAACTTCGGGGACCCGAGTGGGATGCAGCCTAAGCGACCCCCAGGGATCTGGATTTGGGGTCCACAAGGCAGCGGAAGATATATACCTGCACCAGGGGGCACGAAGTGGGTGTGGGAGGGTCAGTGGGTTGCAATATTGCCCCGGGGGGTGTCTTACGACCCCCAAACAGGCGGATGGAAATATCCAGAGACCGAGGAGCCGCCTCTCGCACCTCCACGCCCTGGCGTTGGGGAGCATGTGGCGAAGCCCCTTCCGAAGCCCGCTCCCAAGGTGATGGAGAGCATGCCTTACGACCCCAACAATCCTTACGACCCCCGCAACTCTCCATTCAGGTTGCCCTATGACATTCCCGGTCAGGAGAGTCAGGGGAGTGCAAAGGGGCCCCTCCAGCCGGGAAGTGCAAAGGGACTCGGATGTGGTGGGATTGCTCCAGGCACCGCCAGGTAGTCGACGTCTTCTTCGACTAAGCCGCCAGCGCCTCTTCGACGTCCACAGGGCGGCCGAGGTGGTAGCCCTGGGCCATGTCGACGCCGTACTCGCGCAGCATCTCGGCGGTGACGTCGTCCTGGACGTACTCGGCGATCGTGGTCTTGCCCAGGCCGCGGGCGATCTGGACGATCGCCTGGACGGTGAGCTGGTCGGCGTCGCTGTTGGGCATGTCGCGGACGAACGAGCCGTCGATCTTGATCAGGTCGAAGGGGATCTGCTTGAGGTAGTGGAAGGGGCCGAAGCCGGCGCCGTAGTCGTCGATCGCCACCTGGCAGCCGAACTCGGTCAGCCGGTCGGCGAAGCCGCCGGCGGCCTCGTAGTCGTGGACCCGAGCCGTCTCGGTGATCTCGAAGGTGCAGCGCGCCGGGTCGGCCTGGCCTTCGTCGAGGCGCCTCTCGATGAATTCGAGCACCGAGAGGTCCGCGACCGAGGCGCCGGAGAGGTTGACGTGCAGGGAGACCGGGTCCCCGCTGCGCTCGCGCGCCGCGAGCAGCTCCAGGGCCTGGGCGACGACCCAGCGGTCGAGCTCCTGGACCATCCCCGAGCGCTCCGCCGCCTCGATGAAGGATGCCGCCGGCAACAGCTCGCCGTCGTCGCCGGTCATCCGCAGGAGCAGCTCGTAGCGCTCGATCCCGCCGGAGGCGAGGCTGCGGATCGGCTGCGTGTGAAGGCTGAGCCGGTCTTGGGTGAGGGCGTCGCGGATCCTCGCCGACGTGGTCTGGCGGCGCTCCTGCCCGCGCCGCGGCTCGCGGGGGTCCTCGAAGAGTGCGATCTGGTTGCGCCCCCCCTCCTTCGCCCGGTACATCGCCTGGTCGGCCGCGACGAGGATCGCCTCGGCGCCGATCTCGCGCTCGCCGCCGAACATGGTGACGCCGACGCTGATCGTGGCGCCCCCGGCCTCCGACGCGGCGGCGCTCTCCGCCACCTGGGCGCGCAGGTCCTCGCCCAGCTGCAGGGCGCCCGCGGTGTCGGACTGGGGCATCAGCACCGCGAACTCGTCGCCGGAGAGGCGGGCGACGATGTCGGTCGCCCGCACGCGTTCGCGCATGATCCCGGCGACGCGGCGGATCAGGATGTCGCCGGCATGGTGGCCGAGCGAGTCGTTGACCGCCTTGAGGCCGTCGATGTCGATGATCATCACCGCCCCCTGGCCGCCGTAGCGGGCGGTGAAGGAGACGAACTGGTCGAGCTCGGAGCGGAAGCGGCGCCGGTCGAGCAGGCCGGTGAGCGAGTCGTGGTCGGCGATGTAGCGCAGCTGGGCCTCGGTCTTCTCGGCCTTCGCCAGGGCGTCGGCGACGATCTTGCGGTCCTCGGGGGCGAGCTTGGCGAGCACCGACTCGATCTCCGGACTGCTCTGGATTGGCAGCGCTTTCTCGGTCACCCAATGAAGTTAGAACTTTCCGCATGCAATCGGACCGCAGGCCACGCGTGACTGCAGGGAATTCGTTCAAGTATCGGCTACCCCTTGCCGCCAATAGTGGGGGTCGAGCGTCCGCGGGTAGTGTGAACGCCATGGCCAACCGCTTGGCGCAGGAGACCAGCCCGTACCTGTTGCAGCACCGCGACAACCCGGTCGACTGGTACCCGTGGGGCGAGGAGGCGCTGGCCCGCGCCCGCGAGGAGGACCGCCCGATCCTGCTCTCGGTCGGCTACTCGGCCTGCCACTGGTGCCACGTGATGGAGCGCGAGTCCTTCGAGGACGCCGCCACGGCTGCCTACATGAACGAGCACTTCGTCAACGTCAAGGTCGACCGCGAGGAGCGGCCCGACGTCGACGCCCTCTACATGGAGGCGGTGCAGGCGATCAGCGGCCAGGGCGGCTGGCCGATGACGGTCTTCCTCGACCCCGAGGGCGTGCCCTTCTACGGCGGCACCTACTTCCCGCCCGACGAGGGCCGCGGGATGCCGAGCTTCCGCATGGTGATGGAAGCCGTCGTCGACGCCTTCGAGCGAAGGCGCGAGGAGATCGGCGAGCGGGCACCCCAGATGCGGGCCAGGCTCGGCACGATCGGGCGGATCGAGCCGGCGTCGGAGCCCCCGGAGGCGGGCATGCTGGAGCAGGCGGTCTCCCGCCTGCTCGAAAGCGCCGACATGGCACGCGGCGGCTTCGGCGGAGCGCCGAAGTTCCCGCCGGCCCTTGCCCTCGAGCTGCTGCTCGCCCGCGGCGAGCGGGAGGTGGTCGAGAAGACCCTCGACGCGATGCTCGCCGGCGGCATCTACGACCAGCTCGGCGGCGGCTTCGCCCGCTACTCGGTCGACGCCGCCTGGCTCGTCCCCCACTTCGAGAAGATGCTCTACGACAACGCCCTGCTCGCGCGCGCGTACCTGCACGGCTGGCAGGCTTTCGGCCACGAGCGCTATCGCCGGGTCTGCGAGGAGACGCTCGACTGGGCCCTGCGCGAGATGCGCGGGCCCGAGGGCGGCTTCTACTCGGCGCTCGACGCCGACTCCGAGGGCGAGGAGGGCCGCTTCTACGTCTGGACCCCCGCGCAGGTCCGCGAGGTGCTGGGCGACGGCGCGGAGCCCGTCATCGAGCTTTACGGCGTCACCGAGCGCGGCAACTTCGAGGGACGGAGCATCCTCCACCTCGCCGGGGGCGCAGCCGCCGCCTGGCCGGACGGTCTCGAGGAGGCCCGCCGCGCCCTCTACGAGCACCGCTCCCAGCGCGTCTGGCCCGGCCTGGACGACAAGCGCCTCACCGCCTGGAACGCGCTGATGCTCGGCGCCCTGGCCGAGGCGGGGGCGGTGCTGGAGCGGGAGGACTACCTGGACGCGGCGCGGGCCTGCGCCGATTTCGCCTGGGATCGGCTGCGCGACGAGGAGGGCGCACTGCTGCGCACCTGGAAGGACGGCCGCGGCCACCTCAACGCCTACCTCGAGGACCACGCCTTCCTGCTCGAGGCGCTGCTCGGGCTCTACGAAGCGACCTTCGAGCGGCGGTGGCTCGAGCGCGCCCGCTCCCTCGCCGAGGCGGCGATCGAGCGCTTCGGCGACCCCGAGCGCGGTGGCTTCTTCTCCACCTCGGGCGACCACGAACCGCTGATCGCCCGCCGCAAGGAGGTCGGCGACCACCCGATCCCCTCCGGCAACAGCTCCGCCGCGATGGGCCTCCTCCGGCTCGCCGCGCTCACGGGCGAGCGCCGCTACGAGCAGCAGGCCGAGTCCGTCTTCCGCCTCTTCGCAAAGCCCGCGGCCCAGCACCCCGAGTCCTTCGCCCACCTCCTGAGGGCGATCGACTTCCACCTCTCCCCCACCAAGGAGGTGGCCCTCATAGGAGACGACCTGACGGAGCTGGCCCGCGTCGTCCGCTCCCAGCACCGGCCTCACCAGGTTCTCGCCGGTGGTCCGGAAGGGAGCGAGATTCCGGAGCTGCTCAGACACCGCGGCGCACTCGACGGCCGCCCCACCGCCTACGTCTGCGAAGGCTTCACCTGCAAGCAACCGGTCGTCGACCCAGGAGATCTCAATGACCTGCTAAGGATGCAGGACCAGTGAGGGGCTCCCTTTTCACCTTCGCCGCCGGCCGCCGCTCGAAGTGGGTCGTCTTCGCGATCTGGTTCCTCGGGATCTTCATCGCCGCCGGGCCGGCAGGCCTCCCGGAGAAGTTCGAAGAGGCCGAAAGCAACGAGGCGACCTCCTACCTGCCCGGCGACGCCGAATCGACCCACGCGCTCGACGCGACCGAGGCGCTGCAGAAAGGCGAACTGGCGCCCGCGGTGATCGTCTACCGGCGCGACTCCGGGCTCACCGCGGCCGACCAGCGGACGATCGTCGAAGACATCGGCCGGATGACCGAAGAGCGCTTCCCCGGAGTGATCGCCGACGGGGCGACCGCGGCCGCCGGAGGCGGCAAGGCCCAGACCCTGGACAAGGCCCCGAGCGAGGCGTCGAAAGGCCTTCCGCCGGGCTGCGGGACGACGACCAGCACGATCGAGGGCCAGCCGGCCGACTACGCGCCGTTCGTCGGCCCGATCTGCTCGCCCGACGGCAAGGAGGCGATCGTCAACGCCTACATCAAGGCGGAAGGCGAGGGCGAACGGATCGTCGACCCGGTCAAGTACTGGCGAGACCAGATCACCAACGAGCCCGGCGGCCTGGAAGCCAAGATCACCGGCGGGGCCGGCTTCTCGGCGGACGCGATCGAAGTCTTCGAAGGCATCAACAGCACGCTCCTGCTGGCTGCCCTCAGCCTCGTGATCTTCCTCCTGATCGTCATCTACCGCTCGCCGATGTTCTGGCTCGTGCCGCTGGTCGCGGTGATGTTCGCCGAGACGCTCTCGCGCTCGCTCGGGTACGGCCTCTCCGAGCTGGGCGTGACGATCAACGGCCAGTCGAGCTCGATCATGTCGGTCCTCGTCCTCGGAGCGGGCACCGACTACGCCCTGCTGCTCGTCTCCCGCTACCGGGAGGAGCTGCACCACACCGTCGACAGGCACGAGGCGATGCGCACCGCGCTGGCTTCCGCCGGCCCGGCGATCTTCGCCTCGGCCCTGACCGTGATCGCCGCCCTGCTCTGCCTGGTCCTGGCCAAGGTCAACGGCACCGCCGGCCTCGGCCCGATCGCCGCGATGGGCATCGCCTGCGCGGCGCTCTCGATGCTGACCCTGCTGCCCGCCCTGCTGACGATCTTCGGCCGCCGCGCCTTCTGGCCCTTCGTCCCGCACACGCCCGAGACGGCGCCCGCCGCCGACGCGGTCTCCGATCGTGCGCGGAGGGCGATCGTCGAAGGCGGCGCGATCGGCGCGATCCTCCGCGTCGTCCTCGCCAGCCTGCTCGTCCTCATCCTGCTGCCCTTGGTGCTACTCAACTGGGCGCTGCGCAAGCTCAGCGGCAACCGCCTGCCCTCGCTGATCGTCGGGCCCCTCGACCGGGCCGTGTTCACGCCCTACGAGGTGCGCCGCCACAAGCTCGAGCACGCCGCCGACGCCACGCACGGCTTCTGGGCGCGGGTCGGCAACCGGGTCGCCGTCTCGCCGCGTCGCGTCGCCGCCGGCTCGCTTGCCGTGCTTCTGGTCTTCTGCGCCGGCTTCGCCTTCTTCTCGACCGAACTGACCAGCGAAGACACCTACCGCGAAAAGGTCGAATCGGTCGAAGGGCAGGACCTGCTCAACAAGAGCTTCCCCGCTGGGACGACGGCACTGACCGACGTCGTCGTGCCCGAAGGCGGCAACGTCGAGGCGGTGAGCGGCGCCGTGGAGGGGGTCGAAGGGGTCGAGTCGGTCTCGCCGCCGGTCGCCGAAGGGCCGCCGGGCACGCTGGTCCAGGCGACCCTCGAGCCCAACCCCTACTCGACCGAGGCCTTCGACCTGGTCGAGCCGATCCGCGAAGCCGCCCACGACGTCGAGCCCGAAGTCCTGGTCGGCGGACCGACCGCGGTCGAATTCGACGTGCGCGACGCGGCCGCATGGGACTCGATCGTGATCCCGCCGATCATCCTCTTCGTCGTCTTCCTGATCCTCGTCGGCCTGCTGCGCGCCGTGACCGCGCCGCTGATCCTGATCGGCACGGTGATCGTCAGCTTCCTCGCAGCGCTGGGCGTCGGCTACTTCGTCTTCGACGTGATCTTCGGCTTCCCCGGCTCCGACCCCTCGCTGCCGCTCTTCGCCTTCGTCTTCCTCGTCGCCCTCGGCGTCGACTACAACATCTTCCTCATCGCCAGAGCCAGGGAGGAGACGATCAAGCACGGCTCCAGGGCCGGCATCCTGCGCGCTCTAGCCGTCACCGGCGCGGTGATCACCAGCGCCGGCATCGTCCTCGCCGGCACCTTCTCCGTGCTGGCGGTCCTCCCCCTCACCTTCCTCACCGAGCTCGGCTTCGTCGTCGCCTTCGGCGTCCTCCTCGACACCTTCCTGGTGCGCAGCATCCTCGTCCCCGCCCTGGCCCTCGACCTGGGCGACAAGTTCTGGTGGCCCTCGGCCTTGTCGAAGGGAGGGGCCAGCCCCCAGGCTCCCGCTCCCTCCGAGCAGGAGCCGGCTGCGCTTTAGCTCAGAGAATGGGCAGGAACTGCTCGATCTCGTACGGAGTGACCTGGACGCGGTAGTCGTCCCACTCCTGGCGCTTGATCTCCACGAAGCGCCTGAACGTGTGCTCGCCGAGGGTCCGCAATACAAGCTCAGAGTCTGCCGCCACCTCGATCGCCTCGCCGAGAGTTGCGGGCAGCTGCTCGATGCCTTGGTGGGACAGCTCCTCGGGCGAGAGGTGGTAGAGGTTCTGCTCCATCGGCTCGGGCAGCTCGTAGCCCTTTTCGATTCCCTCCAGGCCCGCCTGCAGCATGCCGGCGAAGCAGAGGTAGGGGTTGCAGGCGGGGTCGGGGCAGCGCAGCTCGGCCCGGGTCGCCCCCTCCTTGCCTGGGTGGTAGAGGGGGACCCGGATCAGGGCCGAGCGGTTGCGGCGCGACCAGGCGAGATAGACCGGCGCCTCGAAGCCGGGCACGAGGCGCTTGTAGGAGTTGACCCACTGGGCGAAGAGCGGCGAGATCTCGCGCGCGTGCTTGAGCTGGCCGGCGATGAACGCCTTCGCCGTCGGGCTGAGGAAGTACTGGTCGTCGGCGTCGAAGAAGGCGTTCTTGCCGTCTTTGGCCAGCGACTGGTGGACGTGCATGCCGGATCCGTTCTCGCCGAAGAGCGGCTTCGGCATGAAGGTGGCGTGCCAGCCGTACTTCGTCGCGTACTCCTTGACCACGCTGCGGTAGGTCATGCAGTCGTCGGCCATCGCCAGCGCGTTCTTGTAGCGCATGTCGACCTCGTGCTGGGAGGGCCCGACCTCGTGATGCGTGTACTCGACGTGGATGCCCATCTTCTCCAGCGCCAGCACGGTGTCGCGGCGCACGTCGGAGCCCGCGTCGAGGGTGGTCAGGTCGAAGTAGCCGCCCTCGTCGAGGACCTCGGGGACGCCTCCCTCCGGCTTGGCGGAGCGGAAGTAGAAGAACTCGAGCTCGGGGCCGATGTTGAAGGCGTCGAAGCCCATCTCCTCGGCCCGCCCGAGGGCGCGCTTCATGATCCAGCGGGGGTCGCCCTCGTAGGGCTCGCCGCCGGGCACCTGGACGTCGCAGAACATGCGGGCGACGGCGTTCTCGCCCTCGGGCCGCCAGGGGAGCAGGGCGAAGGTCGAGGGGTCGGGCATCGCGATCATGTCCGACTCCTCGATCGGGTTGAAGCCGGTGATCGAGGAGCCGTCGAAGCCCATGCCGCCTTCGAAGGCGTCCTCGAGCTCGGCGGAGTTGATCGAGAAGCTCTTCAGCTGACCGAGCACGTCGGTGAACCAGAGGCGGACGAAGCGTACGTCGTGGTCCTCGACGATCTGGGTGACGTCAGCGGCGCTCTTCGGTTGGTCTGCCATTCGTCTCTCCTGGGGGCTGGTGGGCCTCTGGAGTCTGGCTGAAAAGACGCACGCACGCCCTGCCGGCGGGAAGGGGTCGCATCGGGCTACCCCGCGAGACATGGGTCCAGGCGATAGCGGGGACATGGATCCGGGTATAGGCGACTTGCGCGAATGCAGAAAAGCGGGTATAACTTACTAGACGTAAGTTAATGGCTAAAAGTAAAGTAAAAGCCACTTAAAGGCTCTGTGAAGCGGAAATCCGTGGACGAAGCCGGAGGCGATGCAATTGACAGTGAAAACAGACGTGAGCAGGTTCCAGATCCACGACGAGTTGACGGCACCTGACGAGAGCGCTCCCCTGATCAAGACGATCCAGGCGACGGGCGGGGCGGTGACCAAGTTCGTAGGCGTGCTCGCCGGCGCGCCCGCAGTCCTGCGGGCCTACACGCGGATGCGCTCGGAGCTGCGCGGCGGCGTCCTGCCGAAGGCGACCCAGGTGCGGATCGCGCTGGCCGTGGCCGAGCACCGCGACGACGGCTACAGCATCGCCCAGCACGCGAAGACCGCACGCGGCGCGGGCCTCGGCCTCGACGAGGTCTCGCGGGCGCGCAGCTTCGGGTCGGGCGACCCGAAGGAGGCGGCGCTGCTCGAGTACCTGCACGGTGCCCTCGAGGCCAACGGCCACCCGCCCCTCCACCTGCACGAGGAGGCGCGCGAGATCGGCTGGAGTGACGAGCAGTTGCTGGAGGCCGTCGCCCACCTCGCCCTCAACGAGTTCCAAAGCCTGATCGCCGGAGCGGCCGAGCTGCCCAAAGACCAGAGCGGTCCCAGGGTTCTCCCGTCGGTCGCCTAGGCGTTCGGTAGTAGGAGGGCCGGGAGGGGGTGCCCAAAAAGCGCGGGAGGGTCCCGGCGGGTGTGGGTTGTGGGCCCCCCCCCCGGCCACCCGGTGGCCCGGCGCCGCGAACGGGTGGTCAAGTTGGAGCGGGGGCGGAGGGAGCGGCGGCGGCGGAACCGTGAACGATTAAACGCCGCCGCCTAACAGCGATGATGACGTGGACGAGTGTAACTCTCTGGCGACTGCCGAAAGCGCAAAAGGCTCTGAAGCACTACACCGAGTACTGAGGACTGAGTACTCTCACTCGAAACTGTGCACTCACAACTAACAACTCGGACTCGGTTCGCCGACTCGAAACTCGAAACTCGAAACTCGAAACTCGAAC
>CAMLQY010000035.1 GCA_946482365.1 uncultured Actinomycetes bacterium | reverse complement strand
ACGCAGTCTGTTTCTAGGCGCGGCCGCAGGCCGCGCTCCTCATTGCACCGCGCGCAGCGCGGTGCAATCAATTCGCCTGAAGCCCACCCAGGCTCCCTACAAAAGACTCAAGCGGGAGCTGCTTCGAGACCTGCAGCGGCCTTGAGATTCTCAGCCCGGTCGGTCCTCTCCCAGGTGAAGGCGTCCCCCTCGCGGCCGAAGTGGCCGTAGGCGGCGGTCTGCTTGAAGACCGGGCGGTGCAGGTCGAGGTAGCGGCGGAAGGCGCCGGGGCGGAGGTCGAACTCCGCTTCGACCAGCTCGGCGATGCGCTCATCGGGCAGCTTGCCGGTGCCGAAGGTCTCGACCATCAGCGAGATCGGCCGGGAGACGCCGATCGCGTAGGCGACCTGTACCTCGCAGCGCTGCGCGAGGCCGGCCGCGACGACGTTCTTCGCCACGTGGCGGGCGGCGTAGGCGGCTGAGCGGTCGACCTTGGAGGGGTCCTTGCCGGAGAAGGCGCCGCCGCCGTGGCGGGCCATGCCGCCGTAGGTGTCGACGATGATCTTGCGGCCGGTGAGGCCGGCGTCGCCGACGGGGCCGCCAATCACGAACTTGCCGGTCGGGTTGACGAGGAAGTGCTTGCGCAGCTCGGCCTCGTCGAAGAGGCCGGGGGCCTCGGCGCCGAGCACCGGCAGCACGACGCTCTCCCAGAGGTCGGGCTTGATCTTCGACTCCGACTCGACCCCCTCCGCGTGCTGGGTGGAGATCAGCAGCTTCTCGACCGCGGCCGGGCGGCCGTCGGCGTAGCGCACCGTCACCTGGGTCTTGCCGTCCGGCCCGAGGTAGTCGAGGCTGCCGTCCTTGCGGACCGCGGCAAGCCGCTCCGCCAGCCGGTGGGCGAGGTGGATCGGCATCGGCATCAGCGCCTCCGTCTCGTCGGAGGCGTAGCCGAACATCATCCCCTGGTCGCCCGCGCCGGCGACCAGCAGCTCGTCCTCGACCGAGGGCTCGGTCCGCGTCTCATAGGCCGCGTCGACGCCCTGGGCGATGTCGGGCGACTGCTTGTCGAGCGAGACCAGGACCGAGACGTGGTCGCAGTGGTAGCCGTAGTCGCCATGGTCGTAGCCGATCTCGCGGATCGTCTCGCGAACCAGCTCCGGCACGTCGAGGTGGACGTCGGTCGAGATCTCGCCCGAGACCACCGCCATGCCGGTGTTGACGAGGGACTCGCAGGCGACGCGGCCCTCGGGGTCCTCCGCCATCACCGCGTCGAGGACGGCGTCGGAGATCTGGTCGCAGACCTTGTCGGGATGCCCCTCGGTGACCGACTCGGACGTGAACAGGTACTCGGACATGACCCCGAAGCCTACCGTCGCCTGCCCGAATGCGGCACGAAGTCGATCACGAGAGGGATGCCCTCGAGGCCGTAGGTCTCGCGCAGGCGGTTCTCCAGGTGGTAGGCCCAGTCGCGGACGATCAGCTTGCGGTCGTTGACCTGGATCGCGATCCGCGGCGGCCGCTCGCCGACCTGAGCCGCGTAGTAGAGGCGCAGGCGGCGACCGCGTCGCGAAGGCGGCGGCGTCCTGGCGACGACGTCGGCGACGAACCGGTTGAGCTCCGGCGTGGAGATCCTCTCCCCGGCCCTGTCGGCCAGCTCCAGCGCCTTCGGCAGCAAGTTGTGGACGTTGCGCCCGCGCGTCGCCGAGCAGGTGACGACGGCTGGGCGGAGGCGCAGCTTGCGCGTTACCCGGGCGCGGGCGTCGTCGATGTCGGTGCGGGTGACGTCCCACTTGTTCATCGCCAGCAGCGTCGCGCAGCCGGCCCGCATCGCGATCTCGGCCACGCGCAGGTCCTCGGCCGTGACGCCGTCGGAGGCGTCGCAGACGACGATCGCGACGTCTGCCCGCTCGACCGCGTGTTCGGAGCGCAGCTGGGCGTAGTAGTCGACCGTGCCCGCGACCTTGGAGCGGCGGCGCAGGCCGGCGGTGTCGACGAGGACGACGCGGCGCCCGTCTACCTCCACCTCGGTGTCGATCGAGTCGCGGGTGGTGCCCGCCACGCCGGAGACGATCACCCGCTCGGAGCCGAGAAAGGCGTTGACCAGCGAGGACTTGCCGGCGTTGGGGCGGCCGATGACCGCGACCCGGACCGCGTCGTCCTCGTCGGCCGGCTTCGCATGCTCGCCGAGCAGCTCGACCACGCGGTCGAGCAGGTCGCCGCTGCCGAGCCCGTGGGTGGCGGAGACCCCGAGCGGCTCGCCGAGCCCGAGCTTGTTCAGCTCCGCGGCCATGTGCTCGTCCTCTGGCCGGTCGAGCTTGTTGGCGACGACGACGACCGGGACCTCGGCGCCGCGCAGGGTCTCGGCCAGCTCGGCGTCGCCCGCCCGCACACCGGCCCTCGCGTCGACGACGAACATGATCACGTCGGCCTCGGCCATCCCCATCCGCGCCTGGCGCTGGATGTCGCGGGCGAGCTCGGAGGAGTCCTCGACGTCGATGCCACCGGTGTCCAGCAGCTCGAAAGCGACGCCGTTCCACTCGCAGCGCACGCGCTTGCGGTCGCGGGTGACGCCGGGCTCGGCGTGGGTCACCGCCTCCCGCCCGCCGGCGAGCCGGTTGACGAGCGTGCTCTTGCCGACGTTGGGGAAGCCGACGACGGCGACGACCGGCAGGCTCACCTCCAACCCCCCAGGTGAAACGCGTTTGCGGCCCATTTCGCACCCAAAACGTTGCACCCGGTCATGGGGTCAGGCCCCGCTCGCGAGCGAGGGCCTCGACGCGGTCGACGACCTCCTCGAGGGCGAGGCCGGTGGTGTCGAGCTCGACCGCGTCCTCGGCCGGCCGCAGGGCGCTGTGCTCGCGGTTCTCGTCGCGGGTGTCGCGCTCGCGCTGGGCGGCGAGGACATCCGCGGGGTCCTCCCCGGTCTGCTCGGCCCGGCGGCGGGCCCGCTCCTCCGAAGAGGCGGTGAGGAAGACCTTCAGCGGCGCATCGGGGCTGACCACGGTGCCGATGTCGCGGCCCTCGGCGACGTAGCGGCCGGCGGCGATCAGCCGCCGCTGCCCGCCGACCATCGCCTCGCGCACCGCCGGGTGCACCGACACGCGCGAGGACGCCTCGGTGACCTGCGGCTCGCGGATCGCCGCGCCGACGTCGCGCCCGCCGAGCCGCACCCGCTCACCGTCGAAGCCGATCTCGAGCGACGCCGCCAGCTCGCCCATCGCCTCCGCGTCGCCGGGGTCGGCGCCGCGCTCGAGCGCCGCCAGCGCCACGCAGCGGTACATCGCCCCGGAGTCGAGGTAGGTGAAGCCGAGCCGCTCCGCCAGGGCACGGGCGACGGTGGACTTGCCGGCCCCGGCGGGCCCGTCGATGGCGATGACCATGGGGGCAGCGTATGGGCGCGGGGGATCAGCCGCTGCTACCCAGCAGCGAGGCCAGGTCGGACTCGAAGCCGGGGTAGCTGATCGCGGCCGCCTCCATGCCTTCGACCGCGACGCCCTCGCGCGAGGCGAGGCCGGCGATCGCGCCGAGCATCGCAATCCGGTGGTCGCCGTGGGAGTCGATCGCGCCGCCGCGCAGGCCGCCGCCGCCCTCGATCCGCATCCCGTCCTCTCCCGCCTCGACCGTGGCCCCGAGCGCGGCCAGGGCCTCGCAGGTGGTGGCGATCCGGTCGGACTCCTTGCGCCGCAGCTCGGCGGCATCGCGGATCGTCGTCTCGCCCTCGGCGAAGCAGGCGGCGAGGGCGATCAGGGGCAGCTCGTCGATCGCCAGCGGGATCTCCTTCCCGCCTACCTCCGTCCCGCGCAGCGCCGCCGCCCGCGCCCGGATCGTCCCGATCGGTTCCCCCCCGTGCGTGCCGGCAGCTTCCGCCTCCACCTCGACCTCGGCGCCCATCCGCTCGAGCACGCCGAGCAGGCCGGTCCTGGTCGGGTTGATGCCCACGCGCGGCAGCTCGACCTCGCTGCCGGGCACGAGAAGCGCCGCGAGGAGGAAGAAGGCCGCCGAGGAGAAGTCCGCCGGGACCGCCAGCTCGCCTGCCTCCAGGGTCTCGGCCGGCAACACCGAGATGCCGCCTTCCAGCCAGGTGACCTCCGCTCCGGCGGCGGCGAGCATCCGCTCGGTGTGGTCGCGGCTGCGCTGGGGCTCGCCGACCCATGTCTCGCCCTCGGCGAGCAGGCCGGCGAAGAGCAGGCACGACTTGACCTGGGCGCTGGCCACCGGCAGCTCGTAGGAGATGCCCTTCAACGGCGCGGCCTCGACCGTCAGCGGCGGCAAGCGGTCCTCGCGGCAGCTCAGGCGGGCACCCATCTCGCGCAGGGGGGATGCGATCCGGTCGACCGGGCGCCGCCGGATCGAGTCGTCGCCGTCGAGCGTCCAGCTGCCCTGCGGCTGCCCCGCCAGCCAGCCCGGCAGCAGGCGCAGCAGCGTGCCGGCGTTGCCGACGTCGATCGGCGCCGGCTTGGCGCCGCGCAGGCCGACGCCGCGCACGCGGATCGTCGGCTCGATCGCACCCGGGCCGGCACCCTCGACCTCGGCTCCGAGCGCCTGCACCGCGGCCAGGGTCGAGCGGGTGTCGGCGGAGTCGAGATAGCCCTCGATCGTCGCCTCCCCCTCCCCCATCGCCGCGATCAGGGCCGCGCGGTGGGAGATCGACTTGTCGGCCGGCGGGCGGAGCCGTCCGCGCAGGGCGCCGCTCGGATCGAACCGCGTCGCCACGCGGCTCGCCTACTCGCCGTCCCCGACGACGCTGGCGCCGTGGCCCAGCCCGCGCACCAGCTCCACCGCGCGGGCCGCCTGCGCGTCGCCCGCAACCCAGAGCGAGACCGCCCCCGAGGTCATGTCGGGAGCCGGGTGGAGGGCCATGTCCTCGATGTTGACGCCGGCCTCGCCGAGGACGAGGGCGAGCTCGGCGATCGTGCCCGGCCGGTTGGCGACGACGATGCGCAGCTCGCGCAGCTCCTCGCCCGAGAGCTCGGCCTCCAGCAGGCGGCGGCGATCGGCGGCGGCGGCGGAGTGCCACTCGGCGACCGCCTCGCGCTCGCCCCCGCGGATCAGCTCGGCGGCGTCGCGCAGGCGGGCGGCGACCGCGTCGACCGCCTCGGCCACCGCCTCGCGGTTGCTGGCGAAGATGTCCCCCCAGATCGCCGGGTTGGCGCCGGCGACGCGGGTCGTGTCGCGAAAGCTGGGGCCCACCTCGGGCATCCGCTCCGAATCGCGGGTCAGCTCGTCCGCCGCCTGGCTGACCAGCACGTTGGCGACCACGTGCGGCAGGTGGCTGACCGTCGCCATCAGGCGATCGTGAGTCTCGGCGTCGATCGCCTGGGCGCGCGCGCCGAGCCCGCCGACCGCTCTGTAGAGCCGGTCGTAGAGGAGGCCGCTGGAGCGCTGCGAGCGGGGGGTGAGGTACCAGCGGGCGCCCTCGAAGAGGTCCTCGCGGGCGTTCTCGACGCCGGAGGTCTCGGCCCCCGCGAGCGGGTGGCCGCCGATGAAGCGCTCGTCGGAGCCGAGCGCGGCGACGATGTCGCGCTTGGTCGAGCCGACGTCGGTGACGACCGCGTCGGGGCCGCAGGCCTCCAGCGCGCTCGCCGCGAGCTCGGTCAGGCCGGCGACGGGGGCGGCGCAGAAGACCACCTCGGCGCCCTCGCAGGCCTCGGCGGGCGTGCTCGCGGCACGGTCGAGGGCCCCCTCGGCCAGGGCCCGCTCGAGGGTCGCCGGATCGGGGTCGAAGCCGGCCACCTCGCTCTGCAGGCGCCGCCGGGCGGCGAGCCCGATCGAGCCTCCGATCAGGCCGACGCCGAGAACGGCGATCCTCATTATTCGCCGCGCCGAGCCTGCACCGCTGCGCCGAACTGGCGCAGCAGCGTCGCCGTCGTCTCCCAGTCCATGCAGGCGTCGGTGATCGACTGACCGTAGGCGAGGTCGCTGCCGTCGCCGACGTCCTGGCGGCCTTCGACCAGGAAGGACTCGAGCATGACGCCGGCGATCTGGCGGTTGCCGTCGGCGATCTGGTCTGCGATCTGTCCGGCGACGAGAAACTGCGTCGAGGGGTCCTTGCCGCTGTTGTCGTGGGACGCGTCGACCACGACCTGCTCGCGCAGGCCGGCGTCGCGCAGCAGCATCAGCGCGTGGGCGATGCCTTCCTGGTCGTAGTTGGGCGCCCCCCGGCCACCGCGCAGGATCACGTGGCCGTCGGCGTTGCCGGTGGTGTAGAGGACGGCCGGCTTGCCGGCGTCGTCGATCCCGGCGAAGGCGTGGGGTGCCGCGGCGGCGCGCACGGCGTCGACGGCGACCTGGATGTCGCCGTCGGTGCGGTTCTTGAAGCCAACCGGCATCGAGAGGCCGGAGCCGAGCTGGCGGTGGGTCTGGCTCTCCGTCGTGCGGGCGCCGATCGCGCCCCAGGAGATCGCGTCGGCGATGTACTGCGGCGTGATCGGGTCGAGGAACTCGGTGCCGATGGGCAGCCCGAAGTCGAGCACCTCCAGCAGCAGCTTGCGCGCGATGCGCAGGCCCGCGTTGACGTCCCCGGACCCATCCAGGTGGGGGTCGTTTATCAGGCCCTTCCAGCCGGTCGTCGTCCGCGGCTTCTCGAAGTAGACCCGCATCGCCACGAGCACGTCCTTGCTCAGCTCGCGAGACAGCTCTGCAAGGTCGGCCGCGTACTCCAGCGCCGCCTCCGGGTCGTGGACGCTGCACGGGCCGACCACGGCCAGGACCCGGTCGTCGGTGCCGTCGAGCACGTTGCCGACTTCGCCGCGGCCCCGCACCACCACCTTTTCGCGCTCCTCTTCCAGGGGCAGCTCCGCCAGCAGCTGCGCCGGGGAGACGAGCTCCTCGATCCGCGCAATCCGCTGGTCCCGGACCCGGTCCCGCGTCTCGCCCTGCATCCCGATCATCACTTTGCCTTCACCGTCCTCCACGTTCACAAGCCTACTTCCGGTTATGCCTCGCTGCGCTGGATGCGCCGCGGGGCGTGGACCTGTCCGACGTCCGGCCAGTGCTTATTTGGGGTGCGGCTCTCGCCGCGAGGCCGGACGCCTAGCTAAATCGCCAGAAATAGGAGAAACGGGCAGGGAGGGACGCGGCGTCGCTCGCGCGATTTGCCTGCGTCGTGTCGGCGGTTCGCTTCACCTGCATGACTTTGTATCAGGTGTCGCGGAGTGAGTCCACTCCTACAAGAGGATTTCGCCGATGGCGGCGAGAAAGCGCCCGTTCTCCTCGGCGGTGCCGTAGGAGACGCGTACGTGGCCGGGGTCGCCGAGGGGCGTGCCGGGGCGCACGGCGATCTGGCGCTTGGCCAGGCCGGCGACCACGTCCTCCTCCCCGGCGTCGCCGAGGTCGATCCAGGAGAAGTTGGCGTGGGTCTCGGAGGTGGCGAGGCCGAGCGCACGCAGGCCCTCCTCGACGCGGAGGCGCTCGGCGATCGTGCTCTCGACCCGGCGCGCGACGTCGTCCTGGTGGAGGATTCCCTCGGCACCCGCCGCCTGGGCGAGGGCGTTGACGCTGAACGGCTGGCGCACCGCGTCGACGGCGGCGCGGAACCTGGGTGAGCCGAGCGCGTAGCCGACCCGCAGCCCGGCGAGGCCGTAGCACTTGCTGAAGGTGCGCAGGACGACGAGGTTGGGCAGGTCCGCTAGCAGGTCGACCGTCGCGTCGGGGTCGTCGTGGGTCTGGAACTCGACGTAGGCCTCGTCGAGGATGACCGTGACGTGCGCGGGCAGCGCTTCGCAGAAGGCCGCTACCTCGGCCGCGGGGCGGTGCGTGCCGGTCGGGTTGTTGGGGTTGCAGACGAGGACCAGCTGCGTCGCCGCGGTCACCTCGGCGGCCATCGCGTCGAGGTCGTGGACGTCGCCCCCGGCCAGCGGCACGCGGATCTCGCGAGCGCCGGTCAGCGCCGGCAGGTAGGGGTACATCGAGAAGGCGGGCCAGGCGTAGAGGATCTCCGCACCGGGCTCGCAGAGCGCCTCGGCGGCGGCGAGCAGGATCTCGCAGGAGCCGTTGCCGACGGCGACGCGAGCGGGGTCGGTGTCGTAGCGCTCGGCGATGCGGCGGCGCAGCAGCGTCGCGTCGGGGTCGGGGTAGCGGTTCATCGCCCCCGCCGCCGCGGCGATCGCCTCGACCACCTGCGGGTGCGGCGGGAACGGCGACTCGTTGGAGGCGAGCTGGGCGATGCCCCCCGCCGCTATCGCCTCGGGCGCCTGCCCGGTCGGCACGCCGGCCTGGTAGCCCGGCATGCGGGCGAGCTTCTCGGCGAAGGTGACGCTCATCGGCCCCAGTTTGAAGGATTGTGCGCGCATAGCGCACAAAACCCTTCATCGAAGGTTCTACTGGGCGGCGTGGAGGTCGGCGCGCAGCTCCTGCGTCGCCCCTAAATACACGTGGGCGGGCTCGTGGCCGACCGGCGCGTAGTAGTGGACCATCGCCCGGATCACCCGTGGCATCGCGCCGGGGACATCGATCTCGCGGGCGCAGATCAGCGGCACCGAGTCGAGCCCGAGCCGGCGGGCGGCGACGGCCGGGAACTCGGCGTCGAGGTCCTCCGTGGTGGTGAAGAGGCAGCTGACCATCGCCTCCGCGCTCAGCGCGTTGCGGTCGACGAGGTCTCTGAGAAGGGTCTCGGTCGCCGCGACGATCGCCTCGGCCTCGTTGGCCTCGGCCTGGACGGCACCGCGCACCGCGAAGAGTCGCTCCTCACCCATCGGTTCCCGCATCTTCCCAGAGGCGGGCGATGTCGCGCTCGTCGAGCCGGCGCGCCTCGCCCTCGGGCAGCGAACCTAGCTCGATCGGCCCGAAGCGGACACGGCACAGCGCGACCACCTCGTTGCCGACCGCCTCGGCCATGCGGCGCACCTGGCGGTTGCGGCCCTCGCGCAGCACGACCTCGATCTCGCGCTCGCCGATCCGGCGCACCTCCGCGGGCGCGGTCAGGCCGTCCTCCAGCTCCACCCCGCCGGCCAGCCGCCGCAGGTCGGCGTCCGAGGGCGGCCGGCGCAGCTCGACCCGGTAGGCCTTCGCCACCTCGTAGCGGGGATGCGTGAGCCGGTTCGCCAGCTCCCCGTCGTTGGTCAGCAGCAGCAGCCCGGTCGAGTCCGCGTCGAGCCGCCCGACCGGGTACAAGCGAGCGGTCGAGTCAACGAGCGAGACCACCGCCGGCCGCCTCCCTGGCTCCCGCGCCGTGGAAACGACCCCGGCCGGCTTGTTAACAGCCCAAACCTCCCGAGGCTCGGCCCCCACCGGGCTCCCGTCCACCCTCACGTCATCCCCAGCTCCAACGTCCCTCGCCGGGTCGGTCACCACCTCCCCGCCAACCGTCACCCGCCCCTTGGAGATGATCAGCTCAGCTCTCCGCCTGGAAGCGACTCCCCCATGCGCGAGGAACTTGGCGAGCCTCACGGCGACGCAAGAGGGACCGGGGGAGGGTCCGCCGGAGCCTCCCCGCTGTTGCTCCGCCGGACCCTCCCCCGGGCCCTCCGGGACCACACCGGCTTCATGGCTCGCTTCGTTGCTCCCCAGCCTTCAAGAGCCGCTCCCGCAGCTCCCGCTCGTCCTCGGGGGTGGGGTCGAACTTCGACGGGTCCGGCAGCTGTTCCAGCCCGGCCAGCCCAAAGAGCCGCTCGAAGAGCTCCGTCGTCTTGAAGATCGCCGCCCCGAACTGCGACCTTCCCGTCTCCTCGATCAACCCCCGCTCGGCCAGCGTCTGCACCGCAGACTCGGAGGTGACGCCGCGGATGCGCGCGACCTCGGGGCGGGTGACCGGCTGCAGGTAGGCGACGATGGCGAGCGTCTCGGCCTGGGCCTGGGTCAGCGGCGGGGTGCGCGGCTTGGCCAGCAGGCGGCGAGCCGCGGCCTCGCTGGCCGGGTCGCTTGCCAGGGAGAAGCCGCCCGCGACCTCGCGCAGCACCACCCCCCGCCTGCCCTCGGCGAGATCCTCGCGCAGGAGCCCGATCGCCTCTTCGACCTGGCCCTCGGTCGACTCGGTCGCCTCGGCCAGGTCGCGAGCGTCGACCTGCTGCGGCGAGAGGAAGAGCAGCGCCTCGATCGTCCGTGCCAGGTCGCTCACACCCCACCACCCCCGTTCCGGTGCGCTTTATCCACGCTATTCGGGGGAAAGGCGCACCGGAACGTCATGGTGCCGCCTTCCGGGCATGGATGCTGATCGGGCCGAAGGCCTCGGTCTGCTCCCAGGTCACCTCGCCCTTGCGGTAGAGCTCGAGCAGGGCGAAGAGGGTGACCGCCTGGGTCAGCCTGTCCTCGCCACCGAACTGCTCGTCGAAGTCGATCGAGGAGTGGGCGCGCAGAGCGGCACGCAGCGCCCCCAGGCGCTTTTCCAGGGAGACGGTCGGGCGGATGTGGTCGAGGCTCAGCTCCGGCGGCGTCGTCAGCAGGTCGCCGAGGGCGGTCCCGAGCCGGTCGGGGTCGTAGACGGCCGTCGCCGCGTCGAGCGCGACCTTGCGCAGCTCCGGCGGCAGCGACGCCGCGCGGTAGAGGTAGCCGCGCGCCGCCTCGAAGCGCTGCACCAGCATCGCCGCGGCGTCGCGGTAGCGGCGGTACTCGAGCAGGCGTGCGACCAGCTCCTCGACCGCCTCCTCCGGCGTAACGTCCTCCAGGCCCTCCTCCTCTCCGGGCAGCAGCAGGCGCGACTTCAGCTCCAGCAGGGCCGCGATCAGGACGAGGAACTCGGTCGCGACGTCGAGCTCCAGCTCCTCCTCGCGCTCGAGGTGCTCGACGTAGGCGACAACGACCTCCGCCAGCGAGACCTCGAGCAGGCTCACCTCCTCGCGCAGCACGACCGCCATCAGCAGGTCGAAGGGCCCGGCGAAGACGTCGAGGTCGAGGTCCAGCTCGGCGACGGTCACGGCTTCAAACTAGCGCGGAGGGCCGATGCCCATGCGATCCCGGACCTCGACGAGGGTGCCGGCCGCGATCGCGCGCGCCTTCTCGGCGCCTGCCGCCAGGGCCGACTCCAGCGCCGCCTCGTCGGCGCGCAGCTCGGCGTAGCGCTCGCGCACCGGGGCCAGGTGCTCGACGACGGCCTCCGCCACGGCCTTCTTGAAGTCGCCGTAGCCGGCGCCCTCGAACTCGCGCTCGACCTCGGCTGGGTCGACACCGCGGGCGACGGCGTAGACGTCGATCAGGTTGGCGATCCCGGCCTTGTCCTCGCCCCTGACGATCTCGCGCCCGGAGTCGGTGACCGCGCTGCCGAGCTTCCTGCGGATCGCGTCGGGTTCGTCGAGGACGAGGATCGTCCCGTTCTCGGTGCCGCCGGTGGTCGACATCTTCCGCTCCGGCTCCTGCAGGTCCATGATCCGGGCGCCGACCTCGGGGATTCGCAGCTCCGGCACGACCAGGGTCTCGCCGAAGCGCTCGTTGAAGCGGCGGGCGATCTCCCGCATCAGCTCGACGTGCTGGCGCTGGTCGTCGCCGACCGGCACCTCGGTCGCCTTGTAGGCGAGCACGTCGGCGGCCATCAGCACCGGGTAGAAGAAGAGCGCGGAGGAGACCAGCTCGCGCTGCTTCGCCGACTTGTCCTTGAACTGGTGCATGCGGTTGAGGTCGCCGTGCGAGGTGACCGCGGAGAGCAGCCAGGTCAGCTCGGCGTGCTCGCGCACGTCGGACTGGCGGAAGAGGACGCAGCGCCCAGGGTCGAGGCCGGCGGCGAGCAGGATCGCGGTCGTGTCGTAGAGCCGCTCGCGCAGCTCGACCGGGTCGTAGGCGACCGAGATCGCGTGCAGGTCGACGATGCAGAAGATCGCCGGCTCGCCGCGGTCCTGCCCCTCGACGTACTGGCGGATCGCGCCTATGTAGTTGCCGAGGTGCTTGCGGCCGGTGGGCTGGATGCCCGAGAAGACGATCGGTTTTGGCATCGGGCCGGAGCCTATTGGGGGCCAGGGACGGGGTGCCCTCGTCCCTGGCCTCGAGCGGTGTTCGGTCGAGACCGGCTCAGGCCGACTCGACTACGGGCACTCGCTCGGGGTCGGCGCAGTCGGCATCAACCCCATGGCCGCACTCGCCGGCCGGGGCAGAACCCCTGCTGGGGATAGCTTGGGTTTTGCGGCGCGGGTTCTCGATGCCGAAGGCGGAGACGATGCCGCCGGCGATCATCAGGATGCCGGCGATGCCGATGCCCAGGTGGAAGGCCGAGGTGGAGGCGTCGGCCGCGTTTGCGGTCAGGGGCCCGGCGGCGGCGTCGCCGGCGATGGCGATGAAGCGGGCGGAGATGATCGCGCCGAGGATTGCGATCGCCAGCAGGCCGGCGACTCGCGAGACGCCGTTGTTGACGCCGGAGGCGATGCCGACGTGGCGTTCCTCCACCGAGTCGAGCACGGTCGCCGTCAGCGGCGCGACGGTGGCCGAGAGGCCGAGGCCGAAGACGAGGATCCCGGGCAGCACCTCGGCGACGTACTCGCCGTCGGGGCCGACCATCAAGAGCATCAAGAGGCCGATGCCGCCGACGATCGGGCCGAGAGTCATCGGCAGCCGCGGTCCGGTCCCGGACGCGAGCCTGCCCCAGCGCGGCGAAAGGAAGAAGAGGATCAGCGATATCGGCGTCGTCGCCAGGCCGGCCTCCAGCGCCGAGTAGCCGGCCACCTGCTGGAGGAAGAGGCCGAGGAAGAAGAGGCCGCCGATCAGCCCCGCGTAGGCGGTCAGCGTGGTCAGGTTGGCGACGGCGAAGTTGCGGATCCGAAAGAGGCCGAGGTCGAGCATCGGGTGGCGGGCGCGCGCCTCGTGCAAGGCGAAGAGGACGAAGCAGGCGATGCCGGCGACGAAGGGCACCCAGACCAGCGGGTCGCCCCAGCCGCGAGTCGGCTGCTCGATCAGGGCGAAGACGGGGCCGCCGAGGCCGGCCGCGGAGAGTCCGATCCCGGTCCAGTCGATGCCGCGGAAGGCATCGGGGTCACGGCTCTCGCGCACCGAGTGCAGGGTGAGCGCGACCGTCGCCGCGATCAGCGGCAGGTTGACCCAGAAGATCGCCCGCCAGGAGGTGAGACCGATCAGTGCCCCTCCCCCGGCCGGCCCGATCACCGTCGCGATCCCGGTCCAGGCGGTCCAGGTGCCGACCGCCTTGCCCCGGGCCGCGCCCTCGAAGCTTGCGGCGACGATCGCCAGCGAGCCCGGCACGAGGAGCGCCCCGGCGACTCCCTGCAGCGCCCGGGCTCCGATCAGGACCTCGACCGTCGGCGCGACCGCGCAGAGGGCAGAGGTGACGCCGAAGGCCACCAGGCCGACGACGAACATCCGCCTCCGGCCGAACTGGTCGCCGAGCGAGCCGCCGACCAGGAGCAGCGCGACCAGGGTCAACATGTAGACCTCGACCACCCACTGCTGCCCGGCAAGCCCGGAGTCGAGCCCGTCGGCGATCGCCGGCAGCGCCACGTTGACCACGGTCGAGTCGAGGAAGACGACCGTCGAGCCGAGGATCGTCGCGACCAGCGTCAGGCGCTGTTGGCGAGACACCGGTCGAGTGTAGGGGGGACCCCTGCGGGCCGCTCGTGCGTATATCGGTCATGAAGAGATCGCTGAAGGTCCTGTTGCTTGCCTTCACCTCGCTCGCCCTGACGGCGTCCGCGGCGTCCGCGAAGGGAGCGGCGGCAAGCGTCCAGGGCGCCACAGTGCCCGGTCTCCCATATCGCTACATGGCGATCGGGCCCAACTCCCCCTACGGGTACAACCCCTCCCGCCCGCCGAACGAATTCACCGTCGTCGGTCGGATCGACAAGCGCGGGGGCCGGCTCGGGCGTTGGTGGTACCTGCCCGCCCGGTACTCGATCCCCGCCGCGGCCCCCGACGACACCTCCGGCGGTCTCTCGGCCGACGGAAGCACACTCGTCCTAAGCCGCTTCTCCTGGATCTACCCGCCGCGTACCACCGGCCTGGCGATCGTCCACACCAATCGTCGGCCGTACAACCCGCCGGGGAAGGGTCGGGCGCCCAATCTGATCGACGAGCTGAGCCTGCCAGACAGCTTCAGCTTCGACGCGATCTCCCCCGACGGCTCGACGATCTACCTGATCGAGCACCTGAGCAAGTACTACGGCGGCCCCTATCGGGTGCGCGCACTGGAGGCGAAGAGCGGCAAGCTGCTGCCAGAGCCGATCGTCGACCCGGCGGAGCCGATGGAGCGCATGGAGGGCGTGCCCATCTCCCGCGCGACGAGCCGGGACGGGCGCTGGGCGTACACGCTCTACTCGGGCAACAGGCAAGGGCAGTACGAGCGGGCACACGAGCCGTTCGTCCACGCGCTAGACACGGTGGCGGGCCGAGTCGTCTGCATCGACCTGCCACAGCTCGAGGGAAAGGCCCGATTCTGGCTCCGACTGCGGCTCGATCGCGCCGGACAGCGGCTCGAGGTGTTCGACCGCCGGCAGCGACAAGACGACGTCGAGGCGCTGCTCACCGTGGACACCCGCAGCTTCGAGGTGCACAGGCCACCCCCGGTGGCCACCGCGTCGAGCGCCGGCGTCCCCTGGCTGCCGATCGCCGTGCTCGCCGCGGGGTCCGTGCTTCTCGTCTGGGTCGGAACGCGCCGGCGGGGCACCGGCGGCCCCGGGCGGACCGGGGCACGATGAGGCGGCGCCTGCTCGTCTCCGCTGCGATCGCGGCCGCCTGCGGCATCGTCCCGATCGCCGTCGCGCGATCGCTGCCCGGGGCAAGCGGGGAGACGGCAGCGCCCCCTCCGGCCAGCCACGTCGCGGAGACCCTGGAACACCCAGGGGGCTTCCTCGCCTTCGCCCGCACGCCGCGGCATCCCGGAAACCTGCTCGCCCGCCGTGGCCTGGCCGGCCGTTCGGCCGAGGGGCGACCGATCGGCCTGCTCCAGCGCGGCGACCCGGCGATCGACGGCGAGCTGCTCGTCTTCGGCTGCATCCACGGCGACGAGTGCGCCGCCAGCGAGATCGAGCCGCTGGCGCCCGCCAGCGGCTGCCCCGACCCGCACTCCGAGATCTTCCTCGTGCGCAACCTCAATCCGGACGGCCTCGTCGCAGGCACCCGCCTCAACGGGCGCGGCGTCGACCTCAACCGCAACTTCCCCTCCGGCTGGCGACCGATCGGGCGGCGTGGCGACCCGCAGTACTCAGGGCCCAAGCCGTTCTCCGAGCCGGAAACGCGGCTTGCAGGCCGGATTCTCACCACGCTCGAACCAGAGGCGACGATTTGGTTCCACCAGCACCGCCAGCCCCGGCCCCTGGTCCGGGCCTGGGGGCAGAGCGTTGCGGCTGCCCGCTCCTTCGCCCAGCTCGCCCGAATGCCCTTCCGCCGCCTGCCCTGGCCCGACGGCACGGCGCCGAACTGGCAGAACCACCGTTTCCCGGGGACCAGCTCCTTCGTCGTGGAGCTCCCCCCGGGCAATCTCGGCGAGGCCCTCGAAGGGCGGGTCGAGCGCGCGGTCGTGCGTTTCGCCCGCGAGGTGGGCCAAGATTGAGATGTGGGCGACGAGAGGTGATGGGTGGGGACTGACGGGAAGCTCGTCCGGGAAGCGCAGCGTGGCTCGCGCGCGGCCATCGCCCGCCTCTACGAGACGCACTGGCCGGCCGCCCACCGCGCCGCCTACCTGGTCGTGCACGACGCCGTCGCCGCCGAGGACATTGCCCAAGACGCATTCCTGGCTGCGGTCGACAACCTCGACCGCTTCGACCGGCGGCGCCCCTTCGCGCCCTGGCTGCACCGGATCGCGGTCAACCGGGCGGTCGACTGGGCGCGGCGGGAGGCGCTGCGGCGGCAAGGCGACGGGACCGCCTCCGAACCGCCGGCGCCCCTGCCCCGACAGGAAGTCGGCGAGGAGCTGATGGCGGCGCTCGGCCAGCTGCCCCCCGAGCAACGCGCGGTCGTCGTACTGCGCTACCTGCTCGACTACACGCCCGGCGAGATCGCCCGCATGCTCGAGCTGCGGCGGGGGACGGTCAACTCGCGCCTGCGGCGGGGCCTCGACCGTCTGGGAGGCCTGATCGAGGTGGAGGGATGAACGAGGACCGCCTGCGCAGGCTCCTCCGCGACGAGCCGATCCCCGGCGCGGCCGACGCCGCGCGCCGCGGCCACGGCGTAATCGAGCGCGCCTACTCCGAGCGGGTCCCGGTCGAGCGCCCGGTGCTCCCCCGTCTCGTCGCCGCGATCGCGGCGATGACCCTGCTGGCCGGCCTGGTCCTCTCGCCTGCGGGAGCCGCGGTTCGCGAGTGGATCGACGACGCCTTCACGGACGGCCTGCCCAACGCCGAGCCGGCGCTGTCCGACCTGCCGGGCGGGGGGCGGCTGCTGGTCCAGTCCCGCGAAGGCCCCTGGGTCGTCCAGCCCGACGGCTCGCGGCGACTGCTGGGCAGCTACGGAAGCGCCACCTGGTCGCCGCACGGCCTCTTCCTCGCGACCACCGCCGGGCGCACGCTGGGCGCCGTCGAGCCCGAGGGCACGCCGCGCTGGTCGGTCTCCGCCGCGGCCGCCGTCCGCGACCCGCGCTGGTCGCCCTCGGGCTACCGCATCGCCTACCGCTCCGGCAGGGAGCTGCGCGTGGTGGACGCCAACGGCACGGGCGACCGGCGAGTGGACGGCAATGTGGCTCCGGTCCCCCCGGCCTGGCTCCCGGGCGGACCGCATCTGCTCGCCTATCTCGACGGCCCCGAACGCCTGCGCCTGGCCGACCCGGATGGCATGCGGCACCTGGACTCGGCCTCCTCGCCGCCTGGCACGGTCGAGCTCGCCTGGTCCCCCCGCGGATCGCTGCTGCTCGAGCGAACCAGGCACGCTCTCTGGCAGCACGCGGTGAGCAGCGACAAGCTGGCCAGGGGGGTCGACGTCGGCCCCCCGCGGAGGATCTACACCCCGCCCAGGGCGACGATCCGCGCCGCCGCCTTCTCGCCGCGCGGCGGAGCGATCGCGACACTGGTCCAGCTCCCCCGGCAGCCCGCCGGCAAGCCGCGTAGCGAAGTGCTCCTGATCGACCCCGACAAAGGCGTGCAGCGACGCCTCTTCGCCGTCTCCGGCGAGCTCTCCGACCTCAGCTGGTCGCCCGACGGGCGGTACCTGCTGGTCGGTTGGCCCGACGCCGACCAGTGGCTCTTCCTGCCCGTCGGCGGGCGGAGCCGGATCAAGGCCGTCGAGGGCATCGCGACCATCTTCGCGCCGGGAAGCCGCGACCCGGCGCCCTTCCCGCTAGTCGAGGGCTGGTGCTGCTCAGCGCCCTAGATCTCCCGCAACTGCTGGGCCGGGGTGAAGAAGTTGCGGTAGGCGAGGGTGGTCGCCACGAGGCCGGCGATGGCGACGCTGCCGAGCAGGGCGTAGAGGAGGATCAGCTGCAGGCGGACCGCATCGGTCGGGTCGGCTCCGGCCAACAGCATGCCGACCATCGTGCCCGGGAAGAAGATCAGGCCGGTGGTCTTGGTCGAGTCGACGAGGGCGATCATCCCCGAGCGCAGGGCGCGGCGGACGGAAGGCGCCGCTGCTTCGGTGGCGGTCGCGCCGAGCGCCAGGGTCGCCTCGATCCTGCCGCGCGAGTCGGCCATCTCGTCGCCGAGGCGGTTGAGCGCCACCGCCGAGGCGGTCATCGCGTTGCCGATCACCATGCCGCCGACCGGGACGAGGTAGCGGGCCGTCGCTTCGAATACGCCGAGGGCGACGACGAGGCCGAGCGTGGTAGCCCCGGCGGTCGCGAGCGCGATCAGCAGCGGCCAGAAGGCCCCCGGCACGCCCCTGGCCCGGCTGCGCGCGGTGAGCGCTCCGAAGACGACCATCACGACCAGCAGGGCGAGAACGAGCCAGAGCGTGTCGGCTTCGAAGATCAGGGTGATCACGTAGCCGATCGCGGTCAGCTGGACGAAGGAGCGCAGCGTGGCGATGCCGATGTCGCGCTCGAGGTCGGCCTTGCGCCAGAGGGAAACGGCGGCCGCGAGGGCGACCAGCGCGAGGGTCGCGGCCACCTGGCCGGTGGAGACGTGGATCGAGGTGCTCACGCCAGGACCTCCGCCAGGGGACCGCTGGCGGTCGCCCTGCCCGCCTCCATCCGCACGACCCAGTCCCCCAGGCGCCGCGCCTGCTCCGGATCGTGGCTGACCAGGACGATCGAGATCTCCAGCTCGCGACGCAGCCGGGCGAGCGTCGCCTCGATCGCGTCGCGTGCGGCGTGGTCGAGCGCCGAGGTCGGCTCGTCGAGGAGCAGCACGCTCGGCTGCTGCGCCAGCGCCCGGGCCAGCATCGCCCGCTGCTGCTCGCCCACCGAGAGCTTGGCGACGTCGCGCCCGGCGAAGCCGGGGTCGAGACCGGCAAGGCGCAGGCAGCGCTGCGCGTCGGCCCGCTTGCCGGCGAGCTTCGCCGCGTAGGCGACGTTCGACTCGACCGTGCCCTCCAGCAGCGCCGGCAGCTGCGGGACGAGCGAGACCTCGCGGCGCAGGGACAGCGGGTCGTAGGAGCCCAATGGCCGGTCGCGGTAGGAGATCGTCCCGCCGTCCGGGTCGGCCAGCCGGTTGAGCAGCCGCATCAGGGTCGACTTGCCGGCCCCCGACGGCCCGACGATCGCGGTGGCCCCTTCGGGGATGTCCGTGCTGACCGAGTCGAGGACCCGGCGCCCACCGCGAACCAAGCTGACGTCCCGCAACTCGAACAGCACCGTCGCATGATCGCGCAGGCGCAAGATGCCTCCCGTCCGGTCGCGGCGCTTGCGGGCGGCGGTGGGCGGCTGGAACAATCGGGTAGATGAACGCCGATGGCTAGAGCGATCTGGAGCGGCTCGATCAGCTTCGGGCTGCTGAACGTGCCCGTGAAGCTCTACAGCGCCGTGGCCCGGCGCAGCATCGGCCTGCGCGAGATCCGCGAGTCCGACGGCGCCCGCATCCGCC
>CAMLQY010000034.1 GCA_946482365.1 uncultured Actinomycetes bacterium | reverse complement strand
GGACCTCGAGTTCGAGCTGGTCGAGCCGCTGCGGATGCTGTTCAAGGACGAGGTGAGGGCGGTGGGGGCCGAGCTCGGGCTCCCCGAGCGGATGGTCTGGCGCCAGCCCTTCCCCGGGCCGGGCCTGGCGATTCGCATCGTCGGCGGCGAGGTGACCAAGGAGCGGCTCGACATCCTCCGCGCGGCCGACGCGATCCTGCAGGAGGAGATCCGCGCGGCGGAGCTCTACCGCCAGCTCTGGCAGTCCTTCTGCGTACTCCCGGTCGTGCGCTCGGTCGGCGTCCAGGGCGACGGGCGCACCTACGCCTACCCGGTGGTGATCCGCGCGGTCACCTCCGACGACGCGATGACCGCCGACTGGGCGCGGCTTCCCTACGACCTGCTGGAGCGGGTCTCCAACCGGATCATCAACGAGATCGTCGATGTCAACCGCGTGGCGCTCGACATCTCCTCCAAGCCTCCGGCAACGATCGAGTGGGAGTAGCGCTCCCAGTGCCGGGGCCGATCCCGGCAGGGGTTCCACTTAACTTTTTGGATAGGCGGGCATGGGCTGACGCCCTGAAACCACTTTGACCAAAAAGTACAAGACGTTCCACCCCTGCCGGGATCGGCCCTGATGCCATTTGCTGCCTCGATTGTTGTGCTCAGCCTCGTGCAGGCGGGGTTGGTGGCGCTGCCGGCGGCGCGACCGCTGCCGGCTTGGCTGGCGGGGCTGCGCAGCCGCTGGTGGGCGCTCGTGCCGGCGCTTTCGATCGTCGTCGTGGTCGGTGGGATCGCGCTCTGGTCGGACTCGGCCACGGGGCTCACCTACCTGGCGCTGGTGGCGGTGCCGCCGCTGGCGGCCCTGGCGCTGGCGCTCCTCGTCCACGGCGCGCGCCCGGTGTGGGCGCTGGGAGCGGTGCCCCTCTTCGTCCTCGCCTGGGCCGTGCCTGAAGCGCTGGCCGGCGAGGCTGCGGCCACGGCGCTCTCCGGCCTGGCCTGCGTTTCGCTCGGCTGGCTGTTGGTCAACGCCGTCGCGGCTCGCTGGCTGCGCTGGGGCGTCTACGCGATGGCGGTGGTCGACGCCTGCCTCGTCGCCGCCAACCTGCTTCAGGGCCCCAGCGACGTGCTCAGCGCCGCCGCCCCCGCGGCCGACCTTCCGGCCCTGCAGGTGGCCAACTTCGGCGCCGCCCGGATGGGCTTCGGCGACCTCTTCGTCGCCGCCCTGGTCGGCTGCCTCCTCGCCCAACCACCCGTCGACGGGCCGATACGTCAACCCATGGTTGACGTATCGGCCCGTCGGCAGCGAATTGCGGCTTGGCTGGTGGCCGGGTTGGGGTTGGCTTTTGACTTGCTGTTCTTTGCGGTCGACACTTTGCCGGCCACGGTGCCGGTCGCGGTTGCGCTGGCGATCGTCACGCGGTTGACGTCGCCCGAGGACGGGCGAGTGGTCTCAGGCCGGCGCTCCGAACGGGCTCAGCTGTAGCGGTCCCACCGCTGCAGGTAGGGCAACGGGTCGACCGGGCTGCCTCCCTCATACCAGCCGGGAGCCGTCCAGATCTCGAAGTGGAGGTGGCAGGCGGTGGCCGAGCCGGTGTCGCCGACGACGCCGATCGGCTGGGCGGTGCGAACCGTGTCACCGGTCTTCAGCGGCGACGGCTCGGCCAGGTGGGCGTACATGAAGTCGAGCGTGGTCCCCTTGCCGTCGATCACGACGTAGTTGCCGGCGGCGCCGTGGTAGCCGGAGTACTGGACCCGGCCGCCGCGGGCCGCGATCATCGGCTCGCCGCACTCGGCCATCACGTCGTGGCCCTGGTGGGTGTGCCCGGAGCGACCGGCGCCGAATACGGCTCCGCCGCCGCCGTAGTCGTGGGCGCCGAGCAGCGGGAACGCGTAGCCGTAGAAGGCGAAGCCGAGGACGGGCGCTTCCGAGGCGCTCGTCCGCCGGGCGGCGAGGGCACCGGCCTGCGAGGAGACCTGGAACGTGTAGCGCCCGTTGGGGGCCGCGCGGCCGTCGTTCGTCGTCCCGTCCCAGCGGATCGCGGTCTCGGTCTCGGGGGCGACGTCGTTGCGGAAGAAGGTGCGGACGCTGGCGCCGGCGACGTCGACGACGTCGATGCGGATGTCGTTCTGCGCCTGGTTGCTGGCGATCGTGAAGCTGAGCTTGGGGTAGCGGAAGCCGTAGTAGAAGGACTTGCGGGGCGTCGTCTTGGCCGAGACCAGGCTCAGGGCGCCGGCGCTGGGAGCGCCGGAGGCCGGCGTGCCGCTGGGGCTGCCGGGCGGCGGCGGGCTGCCCGCCGCGGTCGGGGCACCGCCCGTGCTGGCGGTTGCGGCTGTCGCAAGGCAGAGCAGCAGCGCCATCGCCGCGATCGTGAAACACGTTCCCGCCAGCCAAGGCCGGGTGGTCTTGCCTACCAACTGCCACTCTCTCTTTCGTCCGCCTACGGAGTTAGCTGTCGGGCTCGCGCTGAAAGAGTTGCGCTACGACCTTTTCGGCCGATTCGCCCCGGGAACCTGCAACGGTTCCTGCGGTTCCTCCGCTCCCAGCCGCCTGTGCGGTTGGGATTCGGCACTGTTGGCGCGCCAGTATAGACACCGATGCGGCGCCTACGCGGATGCGGTGCGGCGGCTATCATGCCGTGGCCGCTGGGCGTTGCCCGCGGTTTTTCTCTGATGAAGACCTACGTAGCCACACCCGCAGACCGCCAGCGCGACTGGTATGTCGTCGACGCCGAGGGCCAGACCCTGGGCCGCCTGGCGACGCGCATCGCCGACGCGCTGCGGGGCAAGCGCAAGCCCGAGTACACGCCCCACGTCGACACCGGCGACTTCATCGTCGTCGTCAACGCGGAGAAGATCCGCGTGACCGGCGACAAGCTGGCGCAGAAGCGATACTGGCGCCACAGCGGCTACCCGGGAGGGATCAAGTCGCGGACGCTCGCCGAGATGCTCGAGCGGCGTCCCGAGGAGGTCATCCGCAAGGCCGTCAAGGGGATGCTCCCCCGCAACCGGCTCGCGCGGCAGCAGCTCACCAAGCTGAAGGTGTACGCCGGGCCCGAGCATCCGCACGCTGCGCAGCAGCCCAAACCGATGGAGATACAGACTTGATCGACGACGAGAGCAAAGAGACTTCAGAGCAGGACGAGGCTTCGGTCAAGGACTCGGAGGAGTCGGCCGCGGGTCCCGACGCAGCCTCGGGGGGGCCTGCGGGCGGGGGCGAGGCCTCCGTTCTCGGCCCCCCCGAGTCTGCGCCACCCGCGGAGGAAGGGTCTGAGTCACCGGACTCCGATGCGTCGCAGGCCGAGGGGGATGCCGTCGAGGAGTCTGAGGGGGAGAAAGCTGAGGAGGCCGAGGCGGTGGAGGCTGAGCCCGTTGCGGAGGAGGCGGCTGAGAAGCCGGCTGAGAAGCCTGAGGCTGAGGAGAAGAAGAAGGACGTGATTCCGGGGGCCGACCTCGAGCCGATCGCGGTTGAGCCGGAGGAGCGGCCGCTGAGCGCCGAGGAGCAGGCTCGCATCGAAGCCGAAGAGGAGGAGCGCGCGCAGCGCGAGGCGGCGCTCGTCGGCGATGCCGTCGAGGAGCCGAAGGCCGCCAGCCGCGCCCCGGCGAAGATGGAGGGCGACGCCCGTTACCTCGCCACCGGCAAGCGCAAGACGGCGATCGCTCGCGTCATCCTGCTGCCCGGAAGCGGCAAGGTCGAGATCAACAAGCGGGGGCTGGAGGAGTTCTTCCCCCGCCCCCTGCATCAGACGACCGCCATGCAGCCGCTGGTCATCACCGGCTACGAGGGCAACGTCGACGTCCGGGTCCGTGTCCACGGCGGCGGCATCAGCGGCCAGGCGGGTGCGGTGCGGCACGGGATCGCCCGGGCCCTGACCCAGGTCGACCCGGAGCTGCGCGGCGAGCTCAAGCGCCGGGGCTTCCTCACCCGCGATGCGCGGGCCAAGGAGCGCAAGAAGGCCGGGCTGAAGAAGGCCCGCAAGCGGCCGCAGTTCTCCAAGCGCTAGGACGCCCGGCCGGTGGCTGCAGGGCGCAAGCTCTTCGGAACCGACGGGGTCCGGGGGGAGGCCGGGACGTTCCTCACCGCCGAGCTGGCAACCGCGCTCGGGCGCGCGGCCACGGCTTCGCTGAAGGCCGAGCGACCGCAGGTGCTGATCGTGCGCGACACGCGCGAGTCCGGGCCGATGCTGGAGTCGGCGCTTGCTGCCGGGATCGCCGCCGCGGGGGGCGACGCGCTGCTCGGCGGCGTGCTGCCGACCCCGGCCGCGGCGATCCTCGTCAAGCGCCTCGGCCTCGACCTCGCCGCGGTCGTCTCGGCCTCGCACAATCCCTACCGCGACAACGGGATCAAGTTCTTCTCCGCGCAGGGCACCAAGCTCGACGACGAGGCCGAGGCGAGGATGGAGTCGCTGATCGAGGCCGAGGCCGGGGGTGCCGAGCCGGGCCGCGTGCGGGAGCTGAACGGCGGCCTGGACGACTACCTGCGCGCGCTCGAGACCGCCTTCCCGCTCGACCTCTCCGGCCACACCGTGATGCTCGACTGCGCCAACGGCGCCACCTTCCGGGCGGCCCCGGCAATCTTCGAGAGGCTTGGCGCGACTGTCGAGGCGATCGCGGTCGAGCCCGACGGCCGCAACATCAACGACGGCTGCGGCTCAACCCACCTCGACGCCCTGGCCGCGCGCATCGCCGGCTCGGAGGCGACGATCGGCTTCGCCTTCGACGGCGACGGCGACCGGGTGCTGGCCGTCGACCGCGGCGGCCGTACGCACGACGGCGACGAGCTGATCGCCCTCGCCGCTCGCGGGATGTCCGCGCGGGGCGAGCTCGGCGGCGGCGTCGCCGTCACCGTGATGAGCAACTACGGCTTCCACCAGGCGATGGACGAGGCCGGGATCGAGGTCGCCGTGACCAAGGTCGGCGACCGCTACGTCCTCGACGAGCTGCGCGAGCGCGGCTGGAGCCTCGGCGGCGAGCAGTCCGGGCACATCATCGACACCCGCTTCGTCGCCACCGGCGACGGCACCGCCGCGGCGCTGGCGACGATGCGCGAGCTCGGCGGCCGCGACCTCAGCGAGGTCGCGCCGATGCGCAAGCTGCCCCAGACCCTGGTCAACGTCGAGGTCGCCGATCGCGAGGCGGTTGCCGGCGCAACCGCGGTCTGGGAGGCGGTCGAGCGCGAGGGAGAGGCGCTCGAGGGCCGCGGCCGCGTGCTCCTGCGCCCGTCGGGGACCGAGCCGGTGGTGCGCGTGATGGCCGAGGCGCCGACGGCTAAGGAGGCCGATGCTGTCTGCGACCGTCTGGTTGCGGTGGTGCGTCAGGAGCTGGGGTAGGCCGGGGTCTCCGGGGGTCCCCTCCCAAAACGCTCGGCAGGAGCCTCGCTTGAGTGTTTTGGGGAGGGGCCCCGGCGTCCCCATCCCCAACCACGCCCCGGGGGAAAAGACCCATATCCGCCCAGGATGGACCGTTTCAAACCGCCGGTCTCTACCCTTACTTGCCTCCCTTATGTGCGGAATCGTCGGATACGTCGGTGGGCGCCCCTGCCGCGACCTGCTGGTCGCCGGCCTCGAGAAGCTCGAGTACCGGGGCTACGATTCGGCCGGGATCTCGGTGATCGAGGACGGCCGGATCGACAGCGTGCGCGCGGTCGGCAACCTCGCCAACCTGCGCGCTGCGGTCGAGCGCCACGACGAGCAGGGCGGTGTCGCGGTGGCGGCGCCGCCCGCGACAACCGGCGTCGCCCACACGCGCTGGGCCACCCACGGGCGGGTCACCGAGGAGAACGCCCATCCGCACGGCGACTGCTCCGACCGCGTCCACATCGTCCTCAACGGGATCGTCGAGAACCACGCCGAGCTGCGCCGCGAGCTCGCCGCCGAGGGGCACCACTTCAGCTCCGAGACAGACGCCGAGATCGTCGCCCACCTGATCGAGCGCAACTACGACGGCGACCTCGCCGCCGCCGTGCGAGCCTCCTTCGCCGAGCTGCGCGGCCACTACGCCTTCGTCGCCATGCACGCCGAGGAGCCCGGGCGCCTGGTTGGCGCCCGCAAGGAGTGCCCGCTGGTCGCCGGCGTGGGCGAGGGGGAGACCTTCCTCGCGTCGGCGATCCCGGCCTTCCTGGCCGAGACGCGCGAAGCGGTGGCGATCGAAAACGACGAGGTCGTCACGATCGACGCCGCCGGGATCAGCATCACCGACGCCGCCGGCGCGCCGGTGCAGCGCGACGCCGAAGAGATCTCCTGGGACGAGTCGGCTGCCGAGAAGGGCGGCTATGAGACCTTCATGCTGAAGGAGATCCACGAACAGGCCGACGCGGTCGCCGAGACGATCGCCGACCGGCTGCCGAGCGACGACGGCGTCGACCTCTCCGAGGTCGAGCTCGACGACGACTTCCTGCGGGGCCTGAGGCGGATCGTGATCGTCGCCTGCGGCACCTCCTACCACGCGGGCCTGGTCGGCCGCTACGCGATCGAGGAGTGGGCGCGGGTCCCGGTCGAGATGGACGTGGCCTCCGAGTACCGCTACCGCAACCCGGTGATCGGGCCTGACGACCTGGTGATCGGGATCACCCAGTCGGGCGAGACGGCCGACACGCTGGCCGCGATGCGGCTCGCCCGCGAGAACGGCGCCAAGGTGCTGGCGATCACCAACGTGATGGGCAGCCAGGCCACCCGCGACGCCGACACGGTGCTCTACACCCGGGCCGGCCCCGAGGTGAGCGTCGCCGCGACGAAGACCTTCGTCGCCCAGGTCGCGGCGATGTACCTGCTCGGCCTGCGCCTCGCCGAGCTGCGCGGGACGCTGGGCACCGACCGCATGGCCGAGCTGGTCGCCGAGCTGAAGGCGATCCCGTCGAAGATCGAGGCGACCCTTGCCTCCTGCGAGGAGGCCTCCAGGGGGGTGGCCACCGCGCAGTTCGAGCACGGCTTCTTCCTCTATCTGGGCCGGCACATCGGGCTGCCGGTCTGTCTCGAGGGGGCGCTGAAGCTGAAGGAGATCTCCTACATCCCAACCGACGCCTACGCGGCGGGAGAGATGAAGCACGGGCCGATCGCGCTGCTCGACGAGTCGACGCCGGTCGTCTGCGTCGCCACCGACAGCCCCGTGCTCGACAAGGTCCTCTCCAACGTCGAGGAGGTGCGCGCCCGCGGCGCCGACACGATCGCGATCGCGACCGAGGGCTGCGAGCGCGTCGGCGAGGTCGCCGACCAGACGATCGAGGTCGCTCGGACCGACTGGATCCTGCAGCCGATCGTCGCCATCCTCCCCCTCCAGCTGCTCGCCTACGACATCGCCCGCGCCCGCGGCCTCAACGTCGACCAGCCGCGCAACCTGGCGAAGACCGTCACCGTCGAGTAACGACGGGGGTCAAAGCGTCCAGGCGGCGCTTTCCGCGCCTGGTCGCTCGTTAGTGTGCCCGGCCATGACCAGACCTCTCCCCGTCCTCACAGTCCTCGCGGCCACGGCTGCACTCGCGATCGCCGGTTGCGGCGGCGGTGGCGGCTCCAGCTCCGATCCCGCCCAGTTCGCGACGCCGGGCTCGCTCGTCTTCGTCGAAGCCGAGCTGCGCCCCAGCGGTGAGATGAAGGAGGACGTGGACGCGATCGCGAGCACCGTCGCGGACGCCGAGGGCCTCGGCGAGCTGATCGTCTCCGAGCTGGAAAGCTCGGCGAGAGAGGACGGCGAACCGGTCGACTTCGCCAGGGAAGTCGAACCCTGGCTGGGCGAGAAGGCGGGCGTTGCCTTCAGGACCCTCGACGAGGACGGCGACCCGTCCGACCCTGTGATCGCGGTCGAGACGACGGACGCGGCCGCGACCCGCGAATTCATCGACGACCAGGCCGCGCAGAGCAGCGACCCCTTTGAAGACGGTTCCTACAAAGGGGTCGACTTCAAGGTCGGCGGGGCCGACGAGAACGGCGTCGGCGTGATCGACGACTTCCTCGTCATCGCCGAAGGCGAGAGGGGCTTCAGGGCCGCGGTCGACGCCGTCCAGGGCGACTCCCTCGCGGACGAAGCGCGCTTCGCCGACGCGATCTCGGCCGCTTCCGACGGCAGCCTCGCCGACGTCTACCTGGACGTCGGCGGATTGCTCGAGGCCTCGGACGACGAGATCGACCCCCAGGCGAGAGGGATCCTCCAGAGCTCGGGGATCGACCCCAGCGACGCGACCGCGGTGGCCAGCGTCATCCCCGGCAGCGACCAGATCCAAGTCGACATCAGCAGCGACCCCGGCGGCGAGGAACCGCCGAGCGGCGACGCCTCCGAGCTGATCGGCTCGCTGCCCGCCGGCTCCTTCGCGGCGGTCGGTGCCACCGAGTTCGGCGATCAGCTGAAGGAAGCGATCGACGAGCTGGACAAGACCGGGATACCGGATGAGGGGGTGCCGCCCAACCAGCTGAAGAGCACGCTGAAGGAAATGGGCGTCGACCTCGATGAGTTCGCCGCCTCCCTCGAAGACGCGGCGGTTTTCGCCCAGGGAAGCAGCGAGAGCTCGCTCGTCGGCGCCCTGGTGCTGACCAGCGACTCCGGGGAGGCGGCGAAGACGGTCGCAAACCTCGGCGTCCTGCTGCGCAAAACGGGAACGCCCGGCGTGACCGCGGTCAACGGCAACGGCGCGAGCGGCTTCTCGGTCCGCAGCGACGAGCTGGGGGAGAAGCCGCTCGTGGTGCTCGCAAAGGCCGGTCGCGTCGCCATCGGCTACAGCCTCGCCCCGGCCCTCGCCGGCCTCGACACGGAAAGCGGCGAAACCCTCTCCGGGAGCGCGAGCTACAAGGCGGCGGTTGCGGCGCTGGGCGACACCCCGATCAGCGCCTTCGTCGACGGGCCGGGGGCGCTGCGCCTGGCGGAATCGATGATCACCCCCTCCGACGACGACTACGAGGACTTCCAGGAGGCGAAGCCCTACCTGAGGCACGTCGAGTACGTCGGGATGGGGACGGGCGGCGACGACGACCTGGCGACGGCGAAGCTGATCGTGGGCCTGGAGGAGTAACGGGCGGCGATGACCCCTGGCGTCGGCATCGACCTGCTCGAGATCGACCGCCTGGAGCGTGCGCTGGAGCGCCATCCCCGCCTCGCCGAGCGCGTCTTCACCGACGCGGAGCGCGACTACGCCGCGGCGCGGGCCCGTCCGGCCCGCCACCTCGCCGCCCGCTTCGCCGCCAAGGAGGCGGTGGTCAAGGCCCTTGGCCTCTCCGGGGGATTCGGCCTGCGCGAGATCGAGATCCTCGCGGGGGAGCCGCCGGCCGTGCGCCTCTCCGGCCGGGCGGCCGCGGCGGCGGCCGGGGAGCGCATCGAGGTCTCGCTGACCCACTCGCGGGAGTTTGCCGCGGCGGTCGCGATCGTCGAGACTGCCTGAGATGGACTCGTGGCTGACGCCGCTGTACGACGCGGAGGGGATTCGCGCGGTCGACCGCTGGGCGATCGAGGAGCAGGGGGTGCCCGAGGCGGAGCTGATGGAGACGGCCGGCACGGCCCTGGCCGAGGCCGTCGCCGGGCTGGCGCCGCAGGGGCCGGTGCGGGTCATCTGCGGCAAGGGCAACAACGGCGGCGACGGGCTGATCGCGGCCCGGCACCTGGGCGCGATGGGGTTCGCGGTCGAGAAGCTCGAGCTCTTCTCTGAGGAGGCGCCGGACGATCTCGACGCCTGGCTGTCCGGCTCGGGCGCGATCGTCGACGCGATCTTCGGCACCGGCTTCGCCGGGGTGCCGCGCGAGCCGGCCGCCGCTGCGATCGAGGCGATCAACCGCAGCGGCGCGCCGGTCGTGGCCTGCGACGTCGCCTCGGGCGTAGACGCCTCGAGCGGGGAGGTCGAGGGGGCGGCGGTCGAGGCCGACCTCACCGTCTGCTTCCACGCGGCCAAGGTCGGCCACCGGGTCGCGCCGGGCAAGTGGCACACCGGCGAGCTGCGGGTCGTGCCGATCGGGATCCCCGCAGGCGCGCCCGCGGAGCCGGCGGCGGGCGCGATCGAGCCGGCCGTCCTCGCGCTGGCGCCGGCACGCGGGCCCAGGTCGACCAAGTTCAGCTCGGGCCAGGTCGTGATCGCCGGCGGCTCACGCGGGCTGACTGGCGCGGTCCAGATGGCCTCGCGGGCCGCGATCAGGGCGGGCGCGGGCTATGCGACCGTGGCCGTGCCCGCGGACCTGGAGGCGATCTTCGAGGCGGGCCAGCCCGAGGTGATGTCGGTCGGCTGCCCGGGCGGGGACGGATGCCTGGCGCCCGCCTCGCTGAAGGCGGTCAGGCGGGCCTGCGAGGGGGCTGCCGCGGCGGTGCTCGGCCCCGGCATGGGCCGCGACCCCGGCTCGGTGGAGCTCGCCCGCGAGGCGGCGCTTGCGATCGAGGCGCCGCTGGTCCTCGACGCCGACGGGCTCAATGCGCTCGCGGGCGAGCTCGGGCGGCTCGCCGCTCGCGCGGCACCGACCATCCTCACGCCGCACGCCGGCGAGCTGGGGCGACTGCTCGCCCGCTCCTCGGAGGAGATCTCCGCGCACCGCCTCTCAGCGGCTCGCGAAGCCGCCGCTGCCGCCGGGGGCGTCGTCGTGCTCAAGGGCGACGACACGATCGTCACGGACGGGGAGCGGGTCGCGGTCAACGCCCTCTCGGCCCCGGCGCTCGCCACCGCCGGCACCGGCGACGTCCTCTCGGGGGTCCTCGCGGCGCTTCTCGCCCGCGGCCTGGAGCCGTTTGCCGCGGCCTCTGCCGCCGTGCTCGCCCACGCCCGTGCCGGTCGCGACGCCGCCGCCCGCATCGGCGCCGCCGAGTCGGTGATCGCCACAGACGTGATCGACTCTCTCCCAGCCGGCCTCCGTCCTTGAAGCCGGACGACTGGTCGTTTGACCCACCTATGCGGGGGTCAAACGTTCAGTCGTCGATCCTGCCGGTCGAATAACCTCGGCCCCCCGATATGAAGACCGCTGCCGAGATCATGGACGCCGACGTGCCGGCCGTCTCGCCCGACGCCGACGCGCGCGCGGCGATCGAGCTCCTCGCCAAGACAGACATGGGAGCGATTCCGGTGATCGACGCGGAGCGCCATGTCGTCGGCATCGTCAGCGAGTCAGACCTGGTCCTCGGCGACGAGGAGGCGGACCTTCACCTGCCGCACTACCTGAACATCATGGGGGGCGTCGTCTTCATCGGCTCGATGAAGGGCTTCGAGGAGCGCCTCAACAAGGCCTTCGCGACGAAGGTCTCCGAGCTGATGACCCCGGACCCGGTCGTCGCCCGCACCGACGACGACGCAGAGACGGTCGCCAGGACGATCGCCGAGAAGCACCACAACCACCTGCCCGTCGTCGACGGCGAGGGGCGTCTCGCCGGGCTGGTGACCAGGGCAGACGCGCTCTCCGCGCTCGTCGCCGACGGCTAGCCCCATGGCGCGGGCCTCAGCCCGGATCGACCTCGGCGCCATCGAGCGCAACTGCGCGCGGCTGAAGGCCGAGCTGGGCGAGGGCACCGAGCTCTGCGCGGTGGTCAAGGCAGACGGCTACGGGCACGGCGCCGACGCCTGCGCGTCCGCCGCCCTTGCCGGCGGGGCGAGCAGGCTGGCCGTGGCCACCGGCGCCGAGGCGGCGCAGATCGGCCGGCGCTTCCCGCAGGTGCCGCTGCTGACGATGGGCGCCCTGGACGCCGGCGACCTCGAGGACGCGCTCGCGGCGGGGTCCGAGGTCGCGGTCTGGCGGGAGGGCTTCCGCGAGCTGCTCAGCGCTCGCGGCAGGGCCCAGGGGCGGCCGGTGCGCGTCCACGTCAAGTACGACAGCGGCATGGGCCGGCTCGGCAACCCCGACCCCGCCGAGGTGCTGGCCCTGGTCCGGGCCTGCGCCGAGGATCCGCAGCTCGAGGTGGTGGGAATCTGGACGCACTTCGCCACCGCCGACGAACCCGGCTCGGAGTTCTTCGACCGGCAGCTCGATCGCTTCGGCGAGGTCGCGGCGGCGGTCAAGGCCGAGCTCCCCGGCGTCACCGCCCACGCCGCCAACAGCGCCGCGGTCTTCCGCGACCGGCGCTCGCACTTCGACATGGCTCGCTGCGGCGTCGCCGTCTACGGCCTCGACCCCTTCCAGGGGGACCCGGCCGAGCGCGGCCTGGAGCCGGCGATGTCGCTGCGCTCCTACGTGGCGGACGTCAAGCGCTTCGCCGCGGGCGACAGCGCCGGCTACGGCCAGACCTGGCGAGCCCCCGCCGACACCTGGGTCGGGGTGCTGCCGCTCGGCTACGGCGACGGGGTGCGCCGCGGCCTCTCCAACAACGCCGAGGTCCTGATCGCCGGCCGGCGCCACCCGCTCGTCGGCACCGTCTCGATGGACAACGTCACCGTCGAGCTGGGCCCGGAGACCGAGGTCGAGCCCGGCGAGGAGGCGGTGCTGATCGGCTCCCAGGGCGGGGCTTCGATCCGCGCCGAGGAGGTCGCGGCCCGCCTCGGCACGATCAACTACGAGGTCACCTGCGGGATCTCGGCCAGGGTCCCCCGGGTCCCGGCATGAGCGTCGCGGGGCAGCTCGAATCGGCCCCGCTCGTCGCCCTCGCCCAGCGCGCGCTCGGCGGAGCGGAGGGAGTCTGGATCGCGGGCGGGGCGGTTCGCGATGCGGCCCTGGGCCGTGAGGTCGACGACCTCGACCTCGCCGTTGCGGGAGACCCGGCGGCGGTCGCGAAGGCGATCGCGCGCGAGGGGGGCGGGCACTCCTTCGAGCTCTCGGCCGAGTACGCGACCTGGCGCGCCGTCGCGGCCGACGGCTCCTGGCAGGTCGACCTGACGGCGCTGCGCGGGGAGACGATCGAGGCCGACCTGGCCGAGCGCGACTTCACGATCGGCGCGGTCGCGCTGCCGCTGGGCGGCGGCGAGCCGGTCGACCCCTTTGGGGGCCTTGCCGACCTGGAGGGCAGGCTGCTGCGCGTGGTGGGCGAGCGCAGCTTCGCCTCCGATCCCCTGCGCCTCCTGCGCGCCGCGAGGCTCGCGGCGGCGCTCGGGCTGGAGGTGGACCCCGACACTGCCTCCCTCGCCCGGTCGGAAGCGTCGCGCGCGGCCGAGCCCGCCGGTGAGCGCCAGCTCGCGGAGCTGCGCCGGCTGGTCGGCGGGCCGGATCCGCTGCGCGGGATGGCGCTGCTCGACGAGCTCGGCCTCACGCCGGTCGTCCTGCCGGAGCTGGAGGCGCTGCGCGGAGTCGAGCAGGGCCCCAACCACCACCTCGACGTCCACGGCCACACGATGGCGGTGCTCGAGCAGACGCTCGCGGTCGAGGCGGACCTGGGGCGCTTCGGGGGCGAGCGGGCCGAGGAGCTGGCGGCGCTTCTCGCCGAGCCGCTCGCGGACGAGATGAGCCGCGGCACGGCGCTGCGCTTCGGCGCGCTCGTGCACGACATCGGCAAGCCGGCCACCCGCTCCGAGCGGGACGGCTACGTCACCTTCCTCGGCCACGACCGCGACGGCGTCGCGATCGTCGGCGGGCTCTGTCGGCGCCTGCGCGCGAGCCGCAGCCTGACCCGGCATCTGCAGGACCTGACGCTGCATCACCTGCGCCTCGGGTTCCTCGTCCACGAGGCGCCGCTGCCGCCCAGGCGCGTCCACGAGTACCTGCGGGCGACGGAGCCGGTCGGCGCCGACGTGACGCTGCTGACGGTCGCCGACCGGCTCTCGGCCCGGGGGTCCGGCCCATTCGCGACCGAGGAGGCGATCGAGGCTCACCTGGCGCTGGCCAGGCAGATGCTCGCGGCGGCGCTCGACTGGCGCCGCGACGGACCGCCGCGGCCGCTGCTGCGCGGCGACGAGCTGGCGGCGAAGCTGGGGCTCGCCGAGGGCCCGGAGGTGGGGGAGCTGCTGGCCGAGCTCGAGGCCGCCCAGTACGCGGGCGAGATCGGTGACCGTGGGGAGGCCCTGGAGCACCTCCGCCGCCGCAGGTGACTGTTACGCTCCCCGCCGCATGGGAAAAGAGGAGAAGATCGAGATGGAGGGCGAGATCACCGAGGCCCTCCCCAACACGATGTTCCGGGTCAAGCTCGACAACGGCCACGACGTGCTCGGCCACATCTCCGGCAAGATGCGCCGGCACTACATCCGCATCCTCCCCGGCGACCGGGTGAAGATCGAGCTATCGCCCTACGACCTCGACAGAGGCCGAATTACCTACCGCTACAAATAGCCAGCTCGGCCACCAGGGCTGACCAGGCGAAGTCTCTTGCTCCCAAGCCGGCGCCGGTGCGGGGGTCGTAGTACTCGCGCAGGCCTTCGCGCTCGACCGCGCCGATCACTCCATCTGCGATCCGCGCCGCGGCCTCCTCGTAGCCGAGGCGGCGCAGACCTAGCCAGAGCAGCCAGGCCGAGTTGACCCAGGTCGGGCCGCGCCAGTAGCGCCGCACCGGCCCGCGGCTGCCGCCGGGCTCATAGCTCGGCTCCGAGGCCGAGACCGAGGGCGGCGCGACGGGTGTCAGGAACCGGTTCTCGTCGAGCAGGTGCTCCTCGACCAGCCGGCGGCCGATCTCCTCGGGCAGGTCGGGGAGCGCGAGCGGGGCCAGGGAGGCCCAGGTGGCGACGCCGGGCCGGGCGCCGCCCGGCTGCGCCTCGTCGAGGAAGAGCCCGCGGCCCTCGTCCCAGAGGCGCGCGACCATGGCCGGTGTCGCCGAGGGGCGCCCCAGCGCCTGCAGGGAGAGCGACCAGAGCGTGTTGACCAGGGTCTCGCAGAGGACCGGCCCACCTTCGTCGCGGATCCGGCGGGCGTCGAAGCCGAGCCGCCGGTTGCGGTGGACGAGCAGCGGGAAGCCGATCCGCGCACAGGCCCGCCGGCCCCAGACGGAGTCGAACTTCGGCGAGGCGTCGAGCCCCGACTCGTCGGGCTGGACGATCCAGAGCAGGCCGTCTCCCTCGAGGTCGCGGTTGGCCGCGAGCCAGTCGGCCTGGGCGGCGATACGGGGCTCCTCGCGAGGGTCGCCGACGGCGATCCGCCAGGCCCAGGCGAGCAGCGGCGGCTGGATCGTCCCGGTCTGGAACGAGCGGCGCGAGGCGACGTTGTAGAAGGGCAGCCGGGAGAGCGCGACGGGCCCCTCCCAGAAGATCGTGTGGCCGACGAAGCCGTCCTCCCGCTGGGCGGCGAGCAGGGTCTCCAGCTCGGCTCGGGAGCGACCCGGGTCGAAGTGCCGCCGGGCGATCGCGGCGAAACAGGAGTCCCAGTACCACTGCCAGGGATAGCGACTGGGACTCGGCCGCGTATAGCCAAACGGCACCCCCCGGCGCTCCCCCTCCACCCAGTTCGCCCGCAGAACCCCCTCTGCCAGCTCCACCGCCGACGGGCCGAACCGTCGACCATGTGTTGACGTATCGGCCCGTCGGCGGGGAGTCACCGGGCTGTGCGGCGCATTTCGCGCAGCGCCCAGGCGCCCAGGACGACCAGGAGGCCGAGCAGGGCGGCGATCCCCGGCCAGGTGCCGGCCCAGCTGACGCCGCCGACGAACCCCTGCCGGGCGGCTTCGATCACTTCGGTGACCGGGTTCACTTCGGCGACTGTGCGCAGCCACGGCTGCAGGAGCGCCATCGGGGCGTACGCGGTGGTGGTGAAGACCAGCGCCATCATCCCCGCCTGCATCAGCGGCGCCGCCGACTGGCTCTTGAAGCGCAGCGCCAGCGCCGAGCCCCAGCAGGCGGCCACGGCGGCCATCGCCGCGACCATCAGGTAGGTGACGAAGAGCCCGTCGACGCCCGGCCAGCCGGCGCCGAGCGGCAGGGCGATGGCGAAGACGAAGGTGGCGGGGACCAGCGCCCGGGTGCTGGCGGAGAGGACCGTGCCGGCGAGCAGGACCCAGCGCGGGGCGGGGGAGACGAGCAGCCGGTCGACCCAGCCCTGCTCCATGTCGCGGGCGAGGTTGACGCCGGCGGCGGCGCCGGTGAAGCCGGCGCCCTGGAGCATGCTGACCGGGACGACGAAGCTCTCGTATGCCCCCACTTCGAACCCGTTCAGCTGCGTGAGCGCGCCGAAGACGCCGTTGAGGCCGAGGAAGAAGATCGTCGGCGCCAGCACCCCCGGGATCGCCGCCCCCGGCACGCGCAGCAGCTCGTTTTTCGTGCGCGCCATCAATGCGGCGATCGTCGCCAGGTTCGCTCGCCAATCCGGCAGCGCGGCGGCCCGGTCCATCAGATGGTTGATCCCATGGCCGCGTGTGACTGGGGGCGCGCGTGGCCAAACAGATCAAGGACGCAGGGTGCAGCCTTTGGCGGCGCCAAAGGCAAACCCGAGGACGCAGAGATGCGCAGCGCCATGCGCGCCATCCAGGCGTGCGGGGTCGTGGGATCAACCATCTAACCCACCCTCAGCCTGTGCCGGAGCGCGCGGGCGCTGAGCACGAGGCCCAGCACGACGATCCCCGCGATCGCCAGCAGCGCCTCGATCAGGTCTGTGGCGTCGACGTCGGCGATGATCGGGTTGCGGACGCCTTCGGCGATGAAGCTGAACGGGTTGTATTCGGCGATCGCCTTCGCCGGCTGGATCATCAGGTCGAGCGGGAAGAAGGCGGAGGAGAGGAAGAGGACGACCAGGACCAGGGGAAAGAGGCCCTGGACGACGCTGGCGCTGCCGGTCCGCAGCGCGATCGCGGCGCCGATCCCGCCGACCGCCGTCGCCGTGGCCGTGACCAGCAAGACCGCGATCAGCGCTCCGGCGACGCCGCTGTGGATCTCGGCTCCAAAGAGGAGCCCGATCGCGAGGAACCAGAGGGCGGAGAGGAGGCCCAGCGCGGCCGTCCCGGCAAGCCGGCCGAGCACGATCGTGAAGCGGGGGATCGGGGCGGCGAAGAGGCGGTCGGTGAAGCCCATCTCGATGTCGACGGCGAAGGCGATCCCGCCGCTGTTGCCCGCCAGCATCAGCGACTGCATCATCGCCCCGGCCAGCATGAACTGGAGGAAGCCCTGCACGGGCGGGAAGCCGGGCAGGTCGACGGCGGAGCCCGCGCCACCGGTCTGGACTGCCAGCAGCAGGGTGGGGAAGACGACGATCGGCGCCATCAGCTGCGGACGGCGGAAGGTCTGGCGGACCGAGCGCATCCCCAGCGCCCGCACGACGCGCAGGTTGGCCGCCATCCCGCTCACACCCCTCCCTTCCAGTGCGCTTTATCCCGGAATAGAGGGGGAAAGGCGCACCGGAAGCTCATGCATCGACCGGGTTGGACTCGGCGCCCTCCCCGTCCTCCTTCTCCAGGTGGTAGCCGGTCTTGGCGACGAAGACGTCGTCGAGGGTGGGGCGGACCAGCTCTAGCGACTCGACTCCGATCCCGGCTTCGTCGAGGGCCCGCACGGTGGGCGGGATGTCGGCTGCGCCGTTCGCCACCTCGACCAGCACCGTGCGGGCGTCCGTCGGCGGCAGCAGCCTGCCGATCCGCGCGCAGGCTTCCTCCGCCGCGGCGATCGAGCCCTCGGCGATCTGGAGCTGGATGTGGGGGTGGCCGATCTCCGCCTTGAGCGACTCCGGTGTGCCTTCGGCGACGATCCGGCCGTTGTCGATGATGCCGACGTTGTCGGCTAGCTGGTCTGCCTCCTCCAGGTACTGGGTGGTGAGGAAGACGGTCGTCCCTTCGTCGTTCAGCTCCCGCACCTCCTCCCAGATCGTCTTGCGGCTGACCGGGTCCAGGCCGGTGGTCGGCTCGTCGAGGAAGAGCACGCGGGGCTCGTGCACCAGCGCCGCGGCCAGGTCGAGGCGCCGCTTCATCCCACCCGAGTAGGAGCCGACGCGGCGGTCCGCCGCAGCGACCAGGTCGACCCGCTCCAGCAGGTCGTCGGCGCGCCGGCGACCCTCGGCGGTGGGCAGGCCCTGCAGGGTCGCCTGCAGCCGGATCAGCTCGCGCCCGGTCATCAATGGGTCCAGGGCCGCCTCCTGAAGGGCGACGCCGATCGAGGCCCGCACGGCCCGCGCTTCGGCGACCACGTCGTGGCCCGCCACGGTGGCGCGGCCGCCGGTCGGCAGCAGCAGGGTGGTCAGCATCCGGACCGTGGTCGTCTTGCCGGCTCCGTTGGGGCCGAGGAAGCCGTAGATCTCGCCCTCGCCGACCTCGAGGTCGACGCCCTGGACCGCCTTCACCTCGTCGAAGGCCCGTTCGAGTCCCTCGACGACGATCGCCTGCATCAGGATCCTGCGGGCTCGGCCTGCGCCAGCGGCGGCCGCGCGTCGACCCAGCGGCGGCCGTTGGCCTGCTCCAGCGCCTCGGCCGCGTCGAGGAGCAGCGCGTCCGCCCCCCAGGCCCCCTGCAGCTGGAGCGCGATCGGGAGCCCCTCCGAGCCGAGGCCCACCGGCACGCTGATCGCCGGGATGCCGGTCAGGTTGGCGAGGGCGGCCCCGCGCACGTTGGCCTGGTCGGCGGTCTGCGTCCCCGAGGGCAGCTCGACCAGCGGCGCCTCCAAGGGCGGGGCAACCGCGGGAATCGTCGGCCAGGCAATCACGTCGACCTCCTCGAACAGCGCCGCCAGGCGGCGCCGCATCAGGGTGCGGATGCGCGCCGCCTGGGCGATCGCCGCCGCCGGCAGCAGCATCCGGTACTTGAGGAAGCCGCGGTTGACCGGGCTGATGCCGGGATCGAGGTCGTTGAGCATCTCGGGAGAGACGCCGCCGAGGCTCTCCCCGTTGATGATCAGGATCGCGGCCAGCGTCGCCGCGTCGAGGTCGGCCAGCTCGATCTCGCGGACCTCGCCGCCGGTCTCGGCGCGCAGCGCCTCGATCGCCGCCTCGCAGGCCTCGCCGACCTCGGGCGTGACGTCCTCGGAGACGGTGTCGCGGACGACGCCGATCCGCAGGCCGGAGGCGTCTCCGGCGGCGAGCTCCTCGCCGAAGAGGGCCGACCCGAGCAGGCGGCAGTCGGCCGCGTCGGCGCAGAGCGGGCCGGAGACGATCAGGGTGGTCACCGCCGCCATGTGGTGACCGGCCATTGCCGCGCGGCCGAAGGTGGGCTTCAGCCCGGTGAGGCCGCAGTAGGCGGCGGGGAAGCGAACGGAGCCGAGCCCGTCGGCGCCGACGGCACCGGCGACGAGTCCGGCCGCGGTTGCCGCGGCGGGCCCGCTCGACGACCCGCCGGGGCAGCGCTCGGTGTCCCAGGGGTTGCGGGCGGCGCCGTAGACCGAGA
>CAMLQY010000033.1 GCA_946482365.1 uncultured Actinomycetes bacterium | reverse complement strand
GAGGACATCTCCGCCCCGCGCTGCTTCGAGATCGAGGACCGGCTGAAGGAGTCGCTCGACATCCCCGTCTTCCACGACGATCAGCACGGCACCGCGATCGTGACCATGGCGGCTCTGTTCAACGCGCTGAAGATCGTCGGCAAGCCGATCGAGGACCTGCGCGTGCTGATGGTAGGCCTGGGCGCCGCCGGGGTAGCGGTGACCAAGATGATGCTCGCCAGCGGCGTCACGCATATCGTCGGCTGCGACCGGCAGGGCGCCCTCTCCACCGCCCGGCCCGACTACGAATCCGGCGAGATGACCGGGATCAAGCGCTGGTACGCGGAGAACTCGAACCCCGACAAGCTGAGCGGCGGGCCCAACGAGGTGATCGAGGGCGCGGACCTCTTCATCGGCCTCTCCGGCCCCGGCCTGATCGAGGCGGCCTCGCTGGGCAAGATGAACGACGACGCGATCGTCTTCGCGATGGCCAACCCGAACCCCGAGGTGATGCCCGAGGACGCCGCCCCCTACGTGCGGATCATGGCCACCGGGCGCTCGGACTACCCGAACCAGATCAACAACGTGCTCGCCTTCCCCGGCATCTTCCGCGGCGCCCTCGACGCCGGCTCGCCCAGCATCACCGAGGAGATGAAGCTGGCCGCCGCCCGCGGCATCGCCGAGGTCGTCGCCGAGGACGACCTCTCCGAGGACTACATCATCCCCAGCGTCTTCAACCGCGACGTGGCGCCCAAGGTGGCCGCCGCCGTGGTCGAGGAGGCGAAACGCGAGGGGATCGCCCGCTTCAACGAGGAGACCGGCACCTTCTCCACGGTGGAGGTCGCCCAGCTGCCGTGAAGGTCCTCGTCACCGGAGCCAGCGGTTTCATCGGGTCGGCGCTCTGCGACTCGCTGCTGGTCCGGGGCGACACCGTCGTCGGCCTGACGCGCGACCCGAAGCGGGCGCGCCGGACCAACCCCAGCGTCGGCTGGCACCCCTGGGAGCCGACCCTCGAACGGCCGCCCGCCGAGGCTTTCGACGGCGTCGACGCCGTCGTCAACCTGCTCGGCGAGAAGATCAACCAGCGCTGGAGCGACGAGGCGAAACGCCGGATCATGGAGAGCCGCCGCACCGGCACCCACAACCTAGTCGGCGCGATAGCCGGGCTCGAGCGCAAGCCGCGGGCCCTGGTCAACCAGTCGGCGATCGGCTTCTACGGCAGCCGCGGCGAGGCGATCGTCGACGAGTCGAGCGACCCCGGCGAGGGGTACGACGCAGAGGTCGTGCGCGAGTGGGAGAAGGCCGCCCGCGAGGCCGAGGCCACCGGCGTGCGCCTGGTCGTAGTTCGCACCGGCCACGTGCTCGACCCCGGCGGCGGCTTTCTCGCCGCGCTGCTGCCCCCGTTCAAGCTCGGCGTCGGCGGCCCGCTCGCCGGCGGCGCCCAGTACGTCTCCTGGATCCACGTCGCCGACGAGGTCGGCATCCTGCTCTGGGCGATCGACGACGACGGGGTGAGCGGCGTGGTCAACGCGACGGCGCCGAATCCGGTGACCAACAGGGTGTTCTCGAAGGCGCTGGGGCGTGCTCTCAACAGACCAGCTGTCATGCCCGTCCCTGGAGTCACGCTCGATCTGATGTACGGCAAAGAGTTCGGGCAGGTGCTCCGCGGTGGCCAACGGGTCCTGCCGCGCAGGGCGTTGGACCTTGGGTACGAGTTCCGGCATCCCGATCTCGACGAGGCGCTGGAAGATTTGCTCTAGGCGTTGGGAGGGCCGGGAGGCCCCTCCCAAAACGCTCGGCGGGAGCCTCGCTTGAGTGTTTTGGGAGGGGCCTCCCGGCCCTCTCTATGACTCGGAAGCGGTCTTTTACGACTCGTCGAGCTTGTCTTGCAGGGAGCTTCGGAGGGAGCCTGAGTCCGACGCTTCTATGAGCTTCAGGAGGTTGGCCATTGCGGCTTTGCCCGAGCTGGAGGTGAGCCAGGGGATCTCGGCGATTTCCAGGATCGGGTGGGTGAAGCGCGCGGCGCGGGGATTGGAAGCTTCCAGGAAGGCGACAGCGGTCGAGTCCTCAGTAGCCCTCCGCGCGTTGGCCCCGAGAGTTGCGAGGTTGAGCTTCTTACCTTCGGTTGCGCTGGGCAGACAGACAGCTTTCACGTTGAGGCTCCCGGCGCGACTGTTGTGACTCAAAAGCTCTTGCTTCGCTTCGGCGCAGAACGGCGCCTCCACGTACGCGGCCACTGTGGCGTCCTCAGCCACCCCTTCGCTTTCGCCGCAGCCCACCGCAGCTACGAGCAAGCCCACCCCGACCGCGGCTAGACCCTTCCGCAAGACATAAGAGCGCCGGGAGGCCCCTCCCAAAACACTCAAGCGAGGCTCCCGCCGAGCGTTTTGGGAGGGGCCTCCCGGCGCTCCCGACACCTAGCCAAAGAAAACCTCAGCCTCCGAGTAAAGAGACTCGGGAACGGTCTTCAGCTCCGCCGTCGCCTCGTCGAGGCTGACCAGCTGGATGTCCGTCCCCCGCAGCGCCGTCATCTTGCCCCACTGCCCGGAGTCGACGGCGTCGATCGCATGCAACCCGAACCGCGTCGCCAGCACCCGGTCGAACGCGGTCGGCGTCCCACCGCGCTGCACATGCCCGAGCACCGTCGCCCTCGCCTCCTTGCCCGTGCGCTTCTCGATCTCGCCCTCCAGCCAGTGCGCGATGCCGCCGAGGCGGACGTGGCCGAAGGCGTCGAGATCGTCCTCCTGCACCTCGGGCATCCCGCCGACCGGCGTCGCGCCCTCGGCGACTACGACGATCGGGGCGTAATTGCTCTCGAAGCGGCGGCCGACGAACTCGCAGACACGCTCGAGGTCGAAGGGCTGCTCTGGGATCAGGATCACGTTGGCCCCGCCGGCGAGGCCAGAGTGGAAGGCGATCCAGCCGGCGTGGCGGCCCATCACCTCGACGATCAGGACGCGGTGGTGGCTGTCCGCCGTCGTGTGCAGCCGGTCGATCGCCTCCATCGCGATGTTGACCGCGGTGTCGAAGCCGAAGGTGTAGTCGGTGGCGCCGAGGTCGTTGTCGATCGTCTTCGGCACGCCGACGACCGGGATGCCGTGCTCGCGATGAAGGCGAGCGGCAGCCCCGAGCGTGTCCTCGCCGCCGATCGCGATCAGGCCGTCGACGCCGTCGGCCCTCAGGTTCGCCGCGATCCGCTCGGCGCCCCCCTCCTCCTTGAACGGATTCGTCCGCGAGGCGCCGAGGATGGTGCCCCCGCGGGGCAGGATGCCGCGCACCTCGGGCACGCCCAGTGGGCGGCTCTCGCCCGTCAGGGCTCCATGCCAGCCGTCGCGATAGCCGACGAACTCGTGCCCGCAGCGTTCGACCCCCTTGCGCACGATCGCACGGATCACGGCATTGAGGCCCGGGCAGTCCCCTCCGCCGGTGAGCACGCCGATCCGCATCGCCTCAGGTTAATGCTGACGGCTGGGCGACAACGCGGTAAGTTCATCCAACCCCCGGCAACCGGCGCAAAGGAGCGGAGATGGGCGATTTGGTCGACTTGAACGCGGTCAGGCAGGCGCAACAGAAAACCTGGTCGGAGGGCGACTTCGCGATGGTTGCGGGGATCGTCGAGATGGTGGCCGAGGAGCTGGTCGAGGCGGTCGGGGTGATCGCCGACGAGCGCGTGCTCGACGTCGCCTGCGGCAGCGGCAACGGCGCGCTCGCCGCCGCACGGCGGGCGTGGGGCAACACCGTCGGGGTCGACTTCGTCCCGGCCCTGCTCGAGCGCGGGCGCGAGCGCGCCGCCGCCGAGCATCTCGACGTCGAGTTCGTCGAGGGCGACGCCGCCGAGCTGCCCTTCGGCGACGCCGAGTTCGACGTCGTCATCTCGATCTTCGGGGCGATGTTCGCACCCGAACACGAGAGGGCCGCCGCCGAGCTGCTGCGCACCTGCAAGCCGGGAGGCCGGATCGGGATGGCGAACTGGGTGCCCGACGGCGGCGTCGGCAAGATGTTCCAGACGATGGCCAAGCACGCCCCGCCGCCCCCCGGCGTCGTGCCGCCGGCGCTCTGGGGCACCGAGGACCACCTGCGCGAGCTCTTCGGCGACGGAATCGCGGAGCTGCGCACCGAACGGCGCAGGTCCCGCCAGACCTTCCGCTCCCCCGACCACTTCATCGAGTTCTTCCGCACCTACTTCGGGCCTGCCAAAGTCGCCTACGAGCGGGTGGGGCCGGAGGGCGAGGAGGCGCTGACGGCCGACCTACGCGCCTACCTGGAGGAGTACAACACCGCCGACCCGGAGACGCTCGTGCTCGAACCCGAGTACCTGCAGGTCGTAGCAACGCGGGTCTGAAACGCGTCGCTAGGACGTGGGCTTGACAACCCTGAGAACTGCGCCGATCAGCAGCACCGTGAAGAAGACCATGCCGGCGATCGGCCCGCCCTGCCCGAAGGCGTAGGAGAGCGTCATCGCGGCCAGGGCCAGAAAGAGCGTCACGACCATTCCCATGCGGCGGAAATCCTAGCTGTCAAGGGCGACGCGTGCCTCGCGCAGAAAGGAGCCGACGGCCTCGGCCGCGGCGTCGGCCCCCCCGGCCTCCCCGGCGGCGCGAACGAGCCGGCTGCCGACGATCACGCCGTCGGCGAGGTGCCCGACCTGGGCGGCCTGGCCCGGGGTGCCGATGCCAAAGCCGACGGCAACGGGAACCTCCGCCTCGCCCTTGGTCGCGGAGACCAGCTCGGCTAGGCCCGCCGGCAGCTCGTCCCGCTCCCCGGTGGTCCCCACCGTGGAGACGGCGTAGACGAATCCCCTCGCCGCGGCGCAGATCCTCGCCCGCCGCTCGGCAGGGGTGGTCGGCGCGACCAGCGGGACCAGAGCCAGGCCCGCGTCGTCGAACGCGGTCCGCACCGGCTCCGCTTCCTCCAGCGGCAGGTCCGGCACGATCGCCCCGCAAGCTCCCGCCGCAAGGGCGCGGCGGGCGAACTCCGTCGCCCCCCCGTGCGCAAGCACCATGTTCGCGTAGACCATGAGCACAACGGGCACTCGCCCCCCGATCTCCTCGCAAATCTCCAGCGCCGTCTCCAGCGTCGCCCCAGCAGCAAGAGCAGTCGTGGCAGCCGCATGAATCGTCGGCCCGTCCGCAAGAGGATCCGAAAAAGGCACCCCAAGCTCAACCAAATCCGCCGACTCGGCATAAGCCTCCGCAACAGCCGAAGACGTCTCGCGATCAGGGAAGCCGGCCATCATGTAGGGCATCAGCGCCGCCCGCCCCTCATCTTTGGCAGCCCGAAACGCGGCCTCGATTCTCTCGGTCCCGGTAGAAGCTGTGGAACTGGGGGTCGGGGGGTGGCTCGATGGAGCCTCCCCGCTGTTGCTCCAGCGAGTCACCCCCCGACCCCCTTCTCAATCACCTCTGCCAGGTCCTTATCCCCCCGTCCCGAAAGGCACAAAACGTCGTAACCATCGGCCTGATCCGCATTTTCGAGGAACCACGCGATCGCATGCGATGACTCCAGCGCCGGGATGATCCCCTCCAGCCGAGAGAGCATCGAGAACGCCGCCAGGGCCTGCGCGTCGGTGACCGCGAAGTAACTGGCCCGCCCGCTGTCGCGCAGGAAGGCGTGCTCGGGACCCACCCCGGGATAGTCGAGGCCGGCCGAGATCGAGTGCGCCTCGAGGATCTGGCCCTCTTCGTCGGCGATCACCGAGGAGAGCGAGCCATGCAGGACGCCGGTGCTGCCCTTGCCCAGGGAGGCGCCGTGGCGGGCGGTGTCGAGTCCCTCCCCCGCCGCCTCGACGCCGATCAGCTCGACCCCCGCGTCCTCGACGAAGGGCGTGAAGATGCCGATCGAGTTGGAGCCGCCGCCGACGCAGGCGATCACGCGTGCCGGCAGCTTCCCCTCGGCGGCAAGGGCCTGCTCTCGGGCCTCCTCGCCGATCACCAGCTGCAGGTCGCGAACCAGGGCGGGAAAGGGAGCCGGCCCGACCGCCGAGCCGATCACGTAGTGGGTCGTCCCGACGTTGGCGACCCAGTCGCGAATCGCCGCGCTGACCGCCTCCTTCAGCGTTCGCGCCCCCGCCTCGACCGGGACGACCTCGGCCCCGAGCAGGCCCATCCGCTCGACGTTGGGCCGTTGGCGACGGATGTCCTCCGAGCCCATGTAGACGACGCACTCGAGGCCGAGCAGCGCGCAGGCGGTGGCGGTGGCGACGCCGTGCTGACCGGCGCCGGTCTCGGCGATCACCCGCGGCTTGCCCATGCGCTGGGCGAGGAGGACCTGGCCGACTGCGTTGTTGATCTTGTGGGCACCGGTGTGGGCGAGGTCCTCGCGCTTGAGGTAGACGGTGCGACCGGCCTTCTCGGAGAGCCGCCCAGCCAGGTAGAGCGGTGTCGGACGGCCGATGAAGTCGCGGTGCAGGGCGGCCAGGCGCTCGCGGAACGCGGGATCCTCGCGCGCTGCCGCCCAAGCCGCGGTCAGCTCGTCGAGCGCAGCGATCAGCGTCTCGGGTACGTAGCGCCCCCCGTAGGGGCCGAACCGTTCCTCGACCGCGCTCATGCAGAGGGCACGCTAGCGGCCTTCGCCGCCTCGAAGAACGCAGCCATCGCGGCGTGGTCCTTGCGGCCCGGGGCGGCCTCCACCCCGCTCGCCACGTCGACCGCGAAGGGATGGGTCGTCGCGATCGCCTCGGCGACGTTGCCGGGCCGAAGCCCGCCGGCGACGATCGCCGGCACCTCGGAGCGGTGACCGCGCAGGAGACCCCAGTCGAAGCTTTCCCCGGTGCCGCCCCAGAGGCCCCGGCCGCGGCGGTCGAAGAGGTGGAAGTCGGTGCGGAAGGCCTCGGCGGCGTGGATCTCGGCGGCGCTGGCGACGTGGATCGCCTTGATCACCTTGACGCCGGTGCGGCGCGCCACCTCGGAGCAGAGCTGCGGCCCCTCGGCCCCGTTCAGCTGCACCATGGTCAGCCCCGCACCCTCGACCGCCTTCGCCACTTCCTCCAGCTCGGGGTTGACGAAGACCCCCACGACCTCGCACTTGCGCCGGAACGCAGCGCAGATCGCCGCCGCTTCTCCAGCCTCCACCGCCCGCGGGCTCTTGTCGTAGTGGATGAGCCCGATCGCCCAGGCCCCCAGCCGCACGGCCTCCGCCGCGTCATCGAGATTGGTTATGCCGCAGATCTTGACCCGCATACGTCCAGAGTACGCAAGCCAACGGAGCCGCACCCCCGCTGAGGCTCATCAAGCAAATCCAAGCGGCATCTCGCGTGGGTGGCGTCGTAGGGGGGACCGCCCCCGAGGACGCTTTAGCGACCGCAGGGGGTGGTGGGTCCCCTACGGCGACAGGACCCGCGCGCCACTTCCGCCCCACACCACAGGACCCGCGCGCCACTTCCGCCAACTACCCTTGGACAGAGTCCGGCCGCACCCCGAGCGTGACCGTGACGGTCTTCTCCTCGCCGTTATCCCGCAGCAAGGTCATCTCCATCTTGTCGCCCGGCTCGGCCGCGTCGATGGCGTCGATCAGGGCTTCCATCGAGGTAACTGGCTCGCCGTCGATCTCGGTGATGACGTCGCCGCCGAGCCGCACCTGCGCACCTTCGATCGTCGCTTCGGTGTCGCCGCCCTCGATCCCAGCCTTCTCCGCGGGCCCGTCCTCGGTCACTTCGTTGACCAGCACGCCCTTCTCGGTCGGCAGCTTCAGCGCGTCGGCGATCGCCGGCGTGATGCTGCCACCGGTGATGCCGATGTAGGCGTGCTCGACCTCGCCGTCATGCTTGATCTGCTCGACCACGTCGCGAGCGGTGTTGATCGGAACCGCGAAGCCGATGCCGACGTTGCCGCCACCGCCGCCGTTCTGGATCTGAGAGTTGATCCCGATCACGCTGCCGGAGGCGTCGATCAGGGGACCGCCCGAGTTGCCGGGGTTGATCGCCGCGTCGGTCTGGATCACATGCGAGATCGAGAAGCCGTTCGGCGCCTGGATCTGGCGCTGGAGCGCCGAGACGATGCCGCTGGTGACGGTGCGGTCGAGGCCGAAGGGGTTGCCGATCGCCACCACCGGGTCGCCGACCTGGACCTTCGAGGAGTCGCCGAGCGCCAGCGGGCGCAGCTGGTCGGCCGGCACGTCGACCTCGAGCAGGGCCACGTCGGTCGCCGGGTCGGTGCCGACGATCTCGGCGTCGTGGCTGGTCTCGTCGGAGCCGAGCGTCACCTTGACTTCGTTCGCCCCCTCGACGACGTGGCTGTTGGTGATGATGTGGCCGTCGGTGTCGATCAGGAAGCCGGAGCCGGTTGCGACGCCGCCGCCTTCGCCTTCCGGTTCGCCGAACGGGTTGATGCCGGAGGGTCCTTCGGACGATCGCGACGCCTGGATGAATGCGACCCCCTGCCCGTCGCGGCGGTAGATCTGGTTGACCAGGTTGCCGTCACCGCTGTCCTTGACGGCGACGGGCGCCGCGAGGGGCGTCGCGACGGTCGTCGTCGAGCCGCCCTCCGCCTCGATCCAGCCCGAGGCGATCGCCACCCAGCAGAAGGCGGCGACGACCGCGCCGCCGAGCAGCGCGGAGCCGAAGGGGGACCGTAGGAAGCGTCGCATCGGAGGAACTGTAGAGCCGCATCCTCAGCGGTTCCTAAACGCTGCTCGAGCGGGTGCTAAAACCGCGGCGCTCCGCTCAGGGAAGGTGGTGCTCGCGAGTGCCCTCTTCGGCCCCGGTCAGCTCCCGCGTCTTCGCCTCGGGGTCGGCGGCGCTCATCAGCGCGCTCCCGATCAGCACCGCGTCGACGCCGACCCGCTCCAGCTCCTCCAGCTCCGCGCGGGAGGAGATGCCGCTCTCGGCGACGACGGTCTTGCCGGCCGGCACGTCGGGCATCAGCTCGTAGGTGGTGGCGACGTCGACGGTCCCCTGGTCGAGGTTGCGGTTGTTGATGCCGATCACGTCGGCGTCCAGGTCCAGCGCCCGCTCCAGCTCCTCCGCGTCGTGGACCTCGACCAGGCAGTCGAGGTCCAGGTCACGGGCCTCCCGGTAGAGCTCCGCCAGGCGCCGGTCGTCGAGGACCCGGGCTATCAGCAGCACCGCGTCGGCCCCGTGCACCGCCGCCTCGTAGAGCTGGTAGGGGTCGAGGATGAAGTCCTTGCGCAGGATCGGCAGGTCGCACGCGTCGCGGGCGGCGCGCAGGTCCTCGAGCGAGCCGCCGAAGTGGCGCTCGTCGGTGAGCACCGAGAGCGCCGCCGCGCCGCCGCGCTCATAGGCACCCACCTGGGCCGGGACGGAGGCCGAGGCGGAGATGTCGCCGGCGCTGGGCGAGCGGCGCTTGAACTCGGCGATCAGCGAGAGCCCGGGCCTCACCAGGGCCTCGCTGAACGGGCGGTCCTCGCCGCGCGCGGACAGGCGGGATTCGAGGTCCGCCTGCGACGCCTGGCCGCGGCGCTCCTCCACCCCTTCTCGCGCCACCGAGATCAGCTGCTCGATCATTGCCACTGGAAGGACAAAGCCTAATCGGAGGGCTCGGCGGTCGCCGCGATCAGGCGCTCCAGCAATTCTGCAGCCGCGCCCGAGTCGACCGTGGATGCGGCCAGGCCCACGCCCTCGGCGAGGCTCTCGGCCCGGCCGCCGACGTAGATCGCGGCGCCGGCGTTGAGCAGGACGAGATCGCGTCGCGGGCCGCTCTCTCCGCCGAGCACCGCCCGGGAGGCCGCAGCGTTCTCCTCGGGCGTTCCGCCCGCGACGTCGCCGAGCTCGGCCATCGCGAAGCCGAAGTCGCCGGGCTCGACGAAGTGCTCCTCGGTGCCGCCGTCGCGGACCTCGATCACGCGGGTGCGGGCGGAGATCGAGAGCTCGTCGACCCCGTCCTCGGCCGTCACGACCATCGCCCGCTCGCTGCCGAGCCCGACCAGGGCCTCGGCGATCGTCTCCTGGTAGTGGCGGTCGGAGACCCCGAGCAGCTGCCGCCGGGCACCGGCCGGGTTGGTCAGCGGACCGAGGAAGTTGAAGATCGTCCGCACCGCCAGCTCCTTGCGAACCGGGACCACGTGCGCCATCGCCTGGTGGTGGCGGGGGGCGAACATGAAACCGAAGCCGACCTCGTCGATGCAGCGAGCGACCTGCTCCGGCTCGAGCTCGATGTCGACGCCGAGCGCCTCGAGCAGGTCGGCGGAGCCGCACTTGCTCGTGCTCGAGCGGTTGCCGTGCTTGGCGACCGCGCACCCAGCCGCCGCGGCCACCAGCGCCGCGGTGGTCGAGACGTTGAAGGTGGAGGGCCCACCCCCTGTCCCGGCCGTGTCGACGAGATCGGTGCGCGAGGTTGCGACGGGGGTGGCAAGCGAGCGCATCGTGCGGGCCAGGCCGACCAGCTCGGGGACCGTCTCCCCCTTGGCGCGCAGCGCGATCAAGAAAGCGCCGGTCTGGACCTTGCCCGCCCGCCCCTCCATGATCTCGGCGAGAACCGCCGCCGCGTGGTCGGACGTCAGGTGGTCTCCGGCGCAGACCGCGTCGATCGCCCTGGTGACGACGTCGTTCGGCGTCATGCGTCAGCCCATCCCCTTCCGGTGCGCTTTATCCCCGTTTTGGGGGCAAAGGCGCACCGGAAGCTCATTTGGGGCCTCCCAGGAAGTTGGCGAGCAGGTGCTTGCCCTGGGGGGTCAGCACCGACTCGGGATGGAACTGGACGCCCTCGGCGGGCAGCTCGCGGTGCCGCGCGCCCATCACCACGTCGCCGAGCCTGGCGCTCAGCTCCAGCTCGTCGGGGAGGTCGGGATCGGCGACGAGCGAGTGGTAGCGGCCGGCGAGGAGGGGGCTGGGCAGGCCGGCGTAGACGGTACGGCCGTCGTGCTCGACCTCGGCCTCCTTGCCGTGGATCGGCTCGCCCTGCACGGTGTGCCCGCCGAAGGCCTCGACCAGCGACTGGTGGCCGAGGCAGACGCCGAGGACGGGGGTGCCCGCTTCGGCGAAGCGGCGGATCGCCTCGATCGAGATCCCGGCGTCGGCGGGCGTGCAGGGGCCCGGCGAGACGACGAGGCGCTCGGCGCCGCGCTCGAGCAGCTCGTCCACCGTCGCCTTGTCGTTGCGGACGACCTCGATCTCCGCCCCCAGCTCGCCCAGGTACTGGACCAGGTTGTAGGTGAAGGAGTCGTAGTTGTCGACGACGAGGACCCTCATCGCAACCTCACGGCCAGTCCGGCTGCGCGCAGGCCAGCTCGACCGCGCGGAAGACGGCCTTGGCCTTGTTGACGGACTCGTTGTACTCGTAGGAGGGCTTGGCGTCGGCGACGGTCCCGCCTCCCGCCTGGACGTGCATCTGGCCGTCCTTGACGACCACGGTGCGGATGTGGATCGCGGTGTCGAGATCGCCATTCCAGGAGAGGTAGCCGATCGCCCCGCCGTAGGAGCAGCGCTTGACCGGCTCCAGCTCGTCGATGATCTGCATCGCCCGCACCTTCGGCGCGCCGGAGAGCGTTCCCGCCGGCAGGGCCGAGCGCAGCACGTCCATCGCGCCGACCCCCTCGCGCAGGGTGCCGGAGACCTGGCTGACGATGTGCAGCACGTGCGAGTAGGTCTCCACCACCATCAGCTCGTCGACCTCGACCGAGCCGTACTCGCAGACCCGGCCGAGGTCGTTGCGGCCGAGGTCGACCAGCATCACGTGCTCGGCCCGCTCCTTGGGGTCGTTGACGAGGCGCTCGGCGAGGCGGCGGTCCTCCTCCTCGTCGGACCCTCGCGGGTAGGTGCCTGCGATCGGCCGCGTCTCGACCCTGCGCCCGCTCACCTTGACCAGCGGCTCCGGCGAGGCACCCGCGATCTGGAAGTCGCCGAAGTCGAGGAAGTACATGTAGGGAGAGGGATTGACGGCGCGAAGGCCGCGGTAGACGGAGAACGGCTCCACCGGGGCAGGTGCCGAGAAGCGCTGCGAGGGCACCACCTGGAAGGCGTCGCCGGCGTGCACGTAGTCGACGATCCGCGCGACCGCGGCTTCGAACTCCTCCCGCTCCATGTTCGACGTGAACTCCGGCGGCTCGGCGACGGCGGGGCGCTCCGGCGCGGGGACCGCCCCGCGCAGGCGCCGGCGGGCGTCGGCGATCGCGGCCGCGGCCCGCTCGTAGGCTGCGTCGATGCCGCCCTCGTCCTCGGCGAAGGCGCAGGCCATGATCGTCAGCTCGTGACGCAGGTGGTCGAAGACGAGCAGTAAGTCGGTCACCATCAGCGCCATGTCGGGCAGGCCGAGCGGGTCGGGGTTCGGCTCGCCGAGCGGCTCGACCGTGCGCACGAGGTCGTAGCCGAAGAAGCCGACCGCGCCGCCGCTGAAGGGCGGCAGGCCCTCGACCGGCGCCGGCCGGTACCTGTCCAGGTATTCGGCGACGGCGGCGTAGGGATCGGGGGCGTCGCGCCCCTCCCCCCCCTCCCCGGAGAGCACTCCGCCGCTCCAGCGCAGCACCGAGCGGGGATGGAAGCCGACGAACGAGTAACGCCCGACCTGGCCCTGCTCGGCCGACTCGAGCAGGAAGCAGGGGGTCCCCTCGGGCTCGCCGGCTCGCAGCTTGAGGAAGGCCGAGACCGGGGTCTCGCAATCGTCGAGCAGCCGGGCGCAGACCGGCACGACATTGCCCTCGGCGGCCAGCGCCCGGGCCTGCTCGAGGGTCGGCTCGAGCTTCAGGTCGAAGTCAGCGGCGACGGCCATCGAGCACTTCCATCGCAGCGGACTGCGGGACCTCGCGCGAGGCGAGCAGGACGGCGAGGTGGTAGAGCAGGTCGGCGGCCTCTTCGGCGACGCGCTCGTCGGACTCCTCGCGGGCGGCGCGCACCACCTCCTCGGCCTCCTCCTCCACCTTCTCGCCGATCAGCTTCGGGTCGTCGAGCAGCTTCACCGTGTAGCTGCCCTCCGGCCGTTCGGCGGCGCGGCTGCGCAGCGTGCGCTCCAGGGTCGCCAGCATCTCGTGCAGGGCCGGCGCCGGCTCGCCGTCCCCGTCGAGGTCGCGGAAGAAGCAGCTGCGCTCGCCCGTGTGACAGGCAGGGCCGGTCGGCTCGACCAGGGCGACGATCGCGTCCCCGTCGCAGTCGTAGCGGAGCTGGCGCAGCTTCAGCACGTTTCCGGAGGTTTCCCCCTTGCGCCAGATCTCCTCCCGCGAGCGGCTGTAGAAGTGCAGCTCCCCCGTCTTAACCGTCAGCTGCAGCGATTCCTCATTCGCGTAGGCAAGCGTCAGCACCTCACCCGTAGCGTGATCCTGCGCCACGACTGGCACCAGCCCTCGCTCGTCGAATCTCAGCTGCTCGAACATCGAGCCATCGTAGTTACTCGATGCCGAGGCGATCCAGCAGGTCGTCGTCGCGACGCCAGTGGCTGCGGACGCGGACCTGGAGATCGAGGTGGACCTTGGCGCCGAGCTCGGCTTCGAGGGAGCTCCGTGCCGCCGTTCCGATCTCGCCGATCTTCTTGCCGCCCTTGCCGATCAGGATGCCCTTCTGGGACTCGGTCTCGGCCCAGATCTCGGCGGACACGGTGACAAGGCCGTCGTCTCGCTCCTCGATCTCCTTCACCGCGACCTCGACCGAGTGGGGGATCTCCTCGCGAGTGCGGTTGAGCACCTGCTCGCGGACCAGCTCGGCCAGCAGCAGCTCGCCTGGCTGGTCGCTGTGGTCCTCGGGCGGGTAGAGATAGGGGCCCTCGGGGACGAGCTCACCGAGGCGCGTGACAAGGGCCTCGAGCCCCTCGCCCTCGCGGGCGCTGATCGGGAAGACCTCGTCGACCCCCTCCAGGCCGGCCGCCTCGGCAAGCACCGGGACCAGCTCGTTCGGCCCGGTCCGGTCGACCTTGTTGACGGCGCAGATCGTCGGCAGGCGACCGCCGGCCGCGGCCAGCGCGCGGGCGATGAAGCGGTCACCCGCCCCGACGCCCTCCTCGCCGTTGATCACGATCAGGGCGAGGTCGGAGTCGGCCAGCTCGCGCTCGACCCGCTTCTGCATCCGCTCCGTCAGCACGTCGCGAGGGCGCTGCACGCCCGGGAGGTCGACGAGGACCAGCTGCCGCCCCGCCGCGAGATCGGTGTGGATGCCGCGGATCGCCCTCCGGGTCGTCTGCGGGCGCATCGAGACGATCGCCACCCGGCTGCCGACGATCGCGTTGACCAGGGTCGACTTGCCGACGTTCGGCCTTCCGGCCAGCCCTACGAACCCAGCTTGGGTCACGCGAGCCCCTCCATCACCTTCGCTTGCAGGGCCAGCATCTCGCCTTCGTCGGTCTCGTGGTCGTGGCCGCAGAGGTGCAGGACACCGTGGACGGCGGCCTCGGTGACGTCGGTGCAGTGCTCCGGGCAGATCACGACGTCACCAAGCTCGCGCGGGCCGGCGGTCGGTTCGGCTCCGTCGAGCGGGAAGGCGAGCACGTCGGTGGGTGCGTCCCTGCCGCGGTGCTCGCGGTTCAGCTCGCGGATGCGGTCCGCGCCGACCAGCTCGACCGCGAGGTGCCCGTCGGCGACCCCGGCGCCGTCGAGGGCCGACGCCACCGCGTCGCGCAGCTCCGGGGGCACGTCTGAGAGGTCCCGGCTCAAGGGCCGGGGGTCGGGCCGTGTTCGGCCCGCGCCGCACGCTCGCGGTTGCCGTGCTCGTCGTAGGCGGCGACGATCCGCTGCACGAGCTTGTGCCGCACGACGTCCTCGCCGCCGAACTCGATGAAGGAGATGTCCTGGACCGAGTGGAGGATCTCGCGCACGGCGACGAGGCCCGAGCGCTGATCGGTCGGCAGGTCGATCTGGGTGACGTCGCCGGTGACGACCATGCGCGAGTTGAAACCGAGCCTGGTCAGGAACATCTTCATCTGCTCTGGGCTGGTGTTCTGGGCCTCGTCGAGGATGACGAAGGAGTCGTTCAGGGTGCGGCCGCGCATGAAGGCCAGCGGCGCGACCTCGATCACGCCGCGCTCGAAGTAGCCGTTGACGCGGTCGGGATCGAGCATGTCGAAGAGGGCGTCGAAGAGCGGCCGCAGGTAGGGGTCGACCTTGGCCTGGATGTCGCCTGGGAGGAAGCCCAGCCGCTCGCCCGCCTCCACCGCCGGCCGGGTGAGGATGACCCGCTGCACCTGCCGTTCGGCCAGGGCCGCGGCCGCCATCGCCACGGCGAGGAACGTCTTGCCGGTGCCCGCCGGGCCGACGCCGAAGGTGATCGTGTGGTCGCGGATCGAGTCGACGTAACGCTTCTGGTTGAGCGTCTTCGGCGCGACCTTCGTGTTGCGGTGGCGCCAGACGACGTCCTCGAGGATCTCGGCGGGGCTCTCGTGCGCGTCCAGCGCGCCGGTCACCGCTTCGATCGTCCCCGGCGCCACTTCGTGGCCCTGCTCGATCAGCTCGACCAGCTCGTCGACCACGGTCGCCGCCGTCTGCACGTCGTCGGAGGCGCCGTCGAGGGTGAGGACGTTGCCGCGCAGGTGGAGCTCGCAGTCGAGGTGGCCGCGGAGGGCCCGGAGCACGGCGTCCTCGGAGCCCGCCAGCTCGGCGGCGACGGTGTTGTCGAGGGTGAGCTGCCTACGCGCCAAGCCGCTCACGCACCGCCGCGCTGACCCGCTTGCCATCGGCACGCCCGGCGACCTTCGGCATCAGCGCCGACATCACCTGGCCCATCTGCTTCTGCTCGCTGGCGCCGGTCTCGGCGACCGCGGCGTCGACCAGCTCCGCCAGCTCCTCGTCGGAGAGCTGTGCGGGCAGGTAGCCCTCGATCAGCTCGGCCTCGAAGCTCTCGGCAGTGGCCTGCTCGGCCCGGCCGGCCTCACCGTAGGCCTCGGCGGCTTCCAGCCGCTTCTTTCGCTCGCGCTGGAGCACGGCGATCTCGTCGCCGTCGCCCAGCTTAGCCTCCTTCTGCAGGGCGTCGACGATCATGCGCAGGGCACCTGCCCGCTCGCGGTCGCCCTCCTTCATCGCCGCACGCACGTCCGCCTGAACCTGCTCCAGAACCGTCATGGCCCTAAGGGTAGTCGGCAGCGTCGGGCGTCATCCGATCTCGATCCGCTCCACCGTGCCCAGCGGCATCTGCAGGAAGCGGGTGCCCAGCTCGCGGAAGGACTCGGCGTCGCCGGTGCAGAGGAAGCGGTACTCGCCCTCGCCCTCGCGGGCTCGGGCGAGGCCGCGGCGCTCGAGCGTGCGCTGGACTGCGGCGGCGACGGCGTGGCCGCCGCTGACCAGGCGCACGTCGCGGCCGAGGATGCGCTGGAGCATCGGCGCCACGAGCGGGTAGTGCGTGCAGCCGAGGATCAGGGTGTCGACCTCGGCCCGCTTCAGCGGGGTGCAGTAGGCACGGGCCATCTCGAGCACCCCTTCGTCGAAGGGCGAGCCGTCCTGGATGAAAGGGGCGAGGTCGGGCGCCTGGACCTCGGTCACGTCGAGTGCCCTTCCCTGAGCTTCGAGAGCCGCTCGGTAAGCGCCGCTCTCGACCGTGTTCGGCGTCGCCAGCACGCCGACCCGGCCGCTGTCGGTGATCGCCGCGGCGATCTCGGCCTGCGGCTCGACCACGGGGACGACCTCCACCGCGTGCTCGGCAGCGACCTCGCGGGCGACGCCGGCGCCGATCGCGGTTGCCGTGTTGCAGGGAATGACCAGCAGCTTGGCCCCGCGACCCAGCAGCTGCTCGGCGATCGAGCGGATCCGCGCCTTCAGGGCTGCCGTGTCCTTCGTCCCGTAGGGGAACCATGCGGTGTCGCCGAGATAGACGTAGTCCTCTTCCGGCAGGGAAACCAGGCACTCGTGCAGGACGGTGAGACCGCCGACGCCCGAGTCGAACATCGCGATCGGGAGCGAAGGATCGAGCCGGGTGCCGCTGGGTTCCGAGGCCGTCAGAGCCGGCGCCCTAGAGGAAGGGCTTGTAAGTCATGAAGAAGATCGTGACGACGACGATCAGGCCGGCGAGCCCGCCCACTTTGCTCAGCCGTTCGCTCACCGCGTTGAACTCCTCGCTGAGCGTGTCGCCGCCCTTCAGGTCGCGTTCGGCCAGCTCCCTTGCCTTGCGCGTCTGCGGTCGGAAGAAGGCCCCTTGAAGGGCGAAGAGCCCGATGATCGCCAGGTACCCGACGCTGAGGAACGCCTCACTGGCGTCCCAGTCGCCGTCGGCCTGCAGGTATATCCCCGCCACCAGCAGGGCGATCATCCCGGGAGAGACGAGGTAGCGATCCACCTTCTGCACTCCGGCGATGATCGCCGGAGTGGCGCGGGGGAACTGCGGCGCGACCGAGAAGAAGAACCCGTAGCCGAAGGTCGGCCCGAACGCCAGCACGACCGCAAGAATGTGCAGGAAGAGCGCAATCTTGTAGCCCGGATCGACGATAGTCGCCAGCATCGGGGCGAAACATACCGTCGCCACCGGCCGTCTGGCGACTTATACGTCCATATGACGGATAAGTCGCCAATCAGCGCTTGAGCAGAAGGGCGGCCCAATCGCCCTCCAGACGCCGATCCGCTTCCAGCAAGCCCCCAGGGGAGAACCCGGCGGCGATCTCGTCGAGCTCGCCCGGGAGGAGACCGGAGAGGATGAGCGTTGTAGGAGCCGGGGGATGACTCGATGGAGCCTCCCCGCTGTTGCTCCAGCGAGTCATCCCCCGGCTCCCCCCACCATCGAGCTGTTTGGCAATTTCCCTCAGGATCGGAGCGGTCATATTGGCGACCGTCGTCGGGGCGAGGGCCGGCAGCTCTTCTCGGAGGTTGAGCTTCTCTGCCTCGATGCGCACGCCGTTGGCTGCCGCGTTTGCAGTGGCCGCCTCGATGGCGGGGCCCTCGTGGTCATAGCCGCACACCGGGGACCAGCCGAGCTTGGCTGCCGCGATGGCGAGGACGCCCGAGCCCGTGCCCAGGTCGGTCAGCGGGCCGACTGCCTCGCCAGCTTCCTCCAGCTCCAACAGGAATTCCAGGCACAGGCGGGTGGTCGGGTGGGCGCCGGTGCCGAAGGCGCGGCCCGGGTCCACGACGAGGTCGACCGTGCCCTCGCGGGGCTCCTCCCAGGAGGGGCGCAGCCAGAGGCGCTCGCCGACCAGCAGCGGCTTGTGGAAGTCCTGCCAGCGGTCGGCCCAGTCGTCGGGAACCTCGGTCGCCACCACTTCGACCAGGCCGTCGCCGGCAGCCACTTCGACCTCTCCCAGCTCGGGTAGCTCGCCCTCGCCGCCGTAGATCGCGTACTCGACATAGCCGGGGCCTCGCTCCTCCTCGACCCCGTTGGGGGCCAGCACCGTCAGCTCGGCGAGGACGATCTCGGCCTGCTCGGGCGTGCAGCGGACCGCCAGGCGGATCAACCGAAGGCTCTGCGCATTCGGGAGAAGAAGCCGCCGTCACCCTGCCCTGAGCGGAGGTTGTGCGGCTCCAGGGACTCCTCCAGCTTCTCGGCCAGCTCGCGCTGCTCGTCGGAGAGGCCGGTCGGGACGATCACGTGGACGACGACGCGCAGGTCTCCCGGCGGGCCCCCGTTGGCACCCGGCAGGCCGTGACCGCGCAGTCCGAACTGGGAGCCGTGCTGCACCCCTGGCGGCAGCTCGACTTTCCGCTCGCCCTCGTGGCTGGGGATCTTGACGGTCGCCCCCAGCATCGCCTCCACGGCGGAGATCTCGACCGCGTGGACGAGGTCCTGGCCGCGCATCGGCCCCCGCCGCACCTCGAAGCCGAAAGCGCCGCTGAAGACCGCCTGGAACAGGTCCTCGACCGAACCGAAGCCCGGGCCGCCGGCCGCAGCGCCGCCGCGCAGGCCCTCGTGGCCGAAGCGGTCGTAGGCCTGGCGGCGCTCGGGGTCGGAGAGCACCTCGTAGGCCTCGGCGGCCTCCTTGAACTTCCTTTCCGCGTCGGGGTCGTGAGCGTTGACATCCGGGTGCAGCTCGCGGGCGAGCCCGCGGAAGGCCCGCTTCAGGTCCGTCTCGGAGGAGTCGCGCTGCACCCCGAGGATCTCGTAGTAGTCGCGTGGCATCGGACTGGGATCAGCCGTCGTAGACCGTCTCGCAGTAACGCGAGAGCTCGCGCGCGGCGGCGCGCACGGAGGCGATCGCGGTGGCGTAGTCCATGCGCAGCGGACCGACGACGCCGACGGTCCCGAGGTTGCGGTGCGCGAGCCCGTAGTTGGCCCCGACGACGCTGACCGAGCGCAGCTCGGGCCGCGGGTTCTCGGCGCCGATCCAGAGGAAGACCGAGCGTTGGTCGAGGGCCGAGCGCAGCATCTCGAGCAGGCTTGCCCGCTCCTCCAGCGCGGTCATCAGCCGGTCGGCGCGGGGAAGGTCGGCGGAGTGCGCTTCGGAGAGGAGCCGCGAGGCGCCCGCCATGTAGAGGATGTCGTCGGACCCCTCGTGCTCGAGCTCGGTGAAGGCGGCGCCGAGCGTTGCCAGGAACTCGGCCTCGAGCGGGCCGAGCTCGGGGTCGGCGAGTCGGCTGGCGATCATCCGCGCGCCCAGCCCCATCCCCGAGAGCGACTCGTTGAGGTAGCTGGACGCCCACTCGACCAGGCCGGAGTCGACCGGGGCCGGAAAGTCGAAGACGCGCTTGGCGACGGCGCCGTTGGAGGCGATCGCCACCACCATCACCCGGGTCGGCTGAAGCCGCAGCACCTCGACCCGGCGGATCGTTGCGGCGAGGGTGTCCGGCGGCGCCATCGCCAGCGCCATCAGGTCGGTCATCCGCGCAAGCGCCGCGGTCGTCTCGCGCATCGCGGCGTCGATCTCGCGTCGCAGCTCCAGCTCCACCCGGCTCTCCGCGGGCGGCCCCCCGGCCGCCATCATCAGGTCGACGTGGCGCCGGTATCCCAGCTCGGTGGGCACCCGCCCAGCAGACGTATGTGGGTGGGTGAGGTACCCGGCCGCCTCGAGCGCGGCCAGCTCCGCCCGCACGGTGGAGGCTCCCCACTCGACCTCTCGGAGCCCCACAAGCTCCTTCGAAGGCACGGGCTTCCCCGACGCCAGGTAGGCATCGACCACCAGCTTGAGAATGAGCTCCTGCCGAGGCGAAAGCACGCTTCGAAGTCTAAGAGGAGCGCCGGGTGGCCCTCCCAAAACACT
>CAMLQY010000032.1 GCA_946482365.1 uncultured Actinomycetes bacterium | reverse complement strand
CCTCTTCGTCTTTGATGTTGGTAGCGGGGGTGGTTTGGACGGTGGGGGGAGGAGGGATCGACACTCCAAGCGCTGCGGTGGCTTGGAGGATGTCAGAGTAATAAAGTGTTTTTCCGCACGTGCCCGATCCGTCAGAAAAATGATGCATCCCCAGCGCGTTGTTCCCGATGAAGTATGGACCGCCGCTATCGCCGGGGCTGCTGCAGGCATTCGCCAGCTTGTTGAGGTTTGAGTAGACGACGCCTGCTCCCGTGGCATGGGTGACGTCCACCCCGGTTATGTAGCCGCAGGATGTCCCAGTTGTGATCCCGGTGTGGCAGGCGTAGTTGCCGTTAACACTGGCTGCTTGTCCCGTAATCGGGTAGTTCAGGTCCACCGGCGGACCTTTCCCGAGAAAAGAACCATTTGCATCTATGATCGGCGACCCCCAGTAGGCAATCTGGGAAGACCAGGAGGAGCCTTCAGCCCACGGGGAGCCGGTGACTCTGATTTTCGCCCAGTCGCCGGCAGGCTGTTGCCATTGCTCGGCTACGCCGATTGCGTGCTGCTGGAGCGCGCTGTCCTTGCTAGCCCATTCCAGGTAGAGCGGGGCGCCGCCATAGAGCTGCTGGACGCAATGCGCCGCGGTCAACAGGTACCTGGTCCCGTTGCTGCTGGCAGCAGGAAAGCCGGCTGTGCATGCGCTTCCCCCGGGATTGGATGGAGAATAGATCTGCACGCCACCGCGCAGAGGCGCGTCGCAAAACGGATCGGCGCATGCCTCGGGTTTGCTGTCGAAACGGGCCGAATCGCTCATCCTGACGTCGACCGCGACAGGGAAGGTTGCCACCAGGCGCGCCACATCGCGGCGCGTATCCGCCTCGGCTCCCCAGGTCTGAGTGATCACCACCGCGTTGGCTCGTGGATCGAGAGAGGTCTCGACGAAGCCTGCCTTTATCGACTGGAGAAGCTCCTTGTCGGCTTCGTGCTGCGCAGCATCCAATTCCTCCCAACTCGACTCGGCTGGGGACGTGCGGAACTGCCCTGGGTCGAGATCGGCCTGGGTGAGCTCTTGGGCTACAGCCGCGCGATCGGTACCCGAAAGCAACGGCACGACGTATTCGCCGTTCTCGTTGTCGAACCAGATCCCGGCATAGCGGGCATTCAGACGGTCTTCGAGCCGCCCCACGATGTCAGCTTCGATACCTGCAGCCTGCACTCTCAGAATGTCCTCAGCCTGGCGCGCGGACACATCGAAGTCTTTCTGGTATTCGCTTACTTCGAGAGGGCTCGGCCCGAGCGGCTCGTCAGCCACTGCGACACTCGTAACAGCGAGCATCATCCCCATAAGCGCTGCCACGAATACCTTCGTCACTGAATTCCTCCCCGTTGGCCGCATCGGAGACGACCGTTAGCTTCTCCCTAGCGAAGCGCCATCGCTCAGCGGGCGCTCGCTGCGCAAGTCTCGTCGACGCAGGCGACGCGCAGTTGACCAATTTGAGAAGAAACGGGCACGCAGATCATCCAATGTGGGACGTATATGCGTGCTGCTCAAACTGCTTGATTGAGGATGAAGCGCCCATGACGGGCACGTCGCTCAATCGGCGGTCGCCAGCGGGGGACCGGGGATGGCGTCGAGCCCCTCGAGGCGCAGCGCGAGTTCGAGGTCCGTCATCGACGTGTTCAGAGGGCGGTCGATCTTGGCTTCTATCGCGTGCAGCCGGTTGGTGACGGTGCGACGGCTCACTCCCAGCACCGCGGCCGCCGAGGAGACGTTGCGCTCGGCGGCGAAGTACGCGCTCAGGGTCTCGCGCAGGGACTCGCCGCCGTCGCGCTCATCCGCCAGCGGGGTGATGTAGAGCTCGCGCAGCGACGTCTTCAGGACGTCGTCCTGAAGCAGCGAGGCGAGGAGGGCTACGTCGGCGTAGCGGACCGACTTCTCCGTGCTGCGTACCACGATCGAGAGGGCGGCCAGCGCCTGCCTGTGGGTGAGGCGCCAGCCGGCGAGGCCCCTGGCAGGCTCGCCAAAAGCGATCGAGACGCAGTGGCGCTTGCCCACGACGACCCGCCCCAATTCGCTCGGATCGAGCCTGCGGCGCGCGCCCAACCACGCCCAGACCGTCGTCTCGCTGCGTGGGACGATCAACGAGCGGCAGTCGAGTGAGGCGTTGAGCTCCTGCACGACCTCGAAAGCGTCAGGGCCGGCAGCGAGGACGCCGACATGGTGGCCGTCGAAGTCGTAGCCGAGCGCGGAGGTGTCGAGCAACTCGCCGTCGAGAAGGCGTTGCACCCGCTCGGCCCGACGCGCGGCGGAGGTGGTGGTCAGCTGGGCATCGGCCTCGCGGGCGTACTCCTCGCTGACGCTGACGAGCAGCCGGTCGAAGAGGGACGCCAGAGCGCGGAGCACTCCCTTCAGCGCGTCCTCCTCCAGTAACCCGCCCTTCGCGGCCTCCTCGATGAGGAAGTCGCCCAGCAGCGCATAGCCTGCGAAATAGCGTCGCAGGACGGTATCGAGGCTGACGCCGAGCCGCGCCGCCTTCCGTGCCTGCAGGAGGAGCGCCGTCGGCACGGGCGGAATCCGCTCATCGCCGTGCTGAATCGCCGTGAAGCCGTGGCCGACTGCGACAGAAACCGCAACACGGAGCCCCTCGGCGTACTCCGGATCGCTGATTCCCGAGGTATCGGAGACGCCGTAGACCCGGGTCAGGATCGCCTGCTCGATCTCGGCTCGCCGAACTTGCAGGCGGTCTCCCAAGCTTGTTCGCGCTCGAGCGAGCTGGGTCGCCCCCACAGCCATCATCGATAAAGAAACTAGCGTGTCTACACTGCTGGGGCAATCGACACTTGGCCCAGGTCGAGCCAGGGGGGCCGGCTCAGATCGCGCTCAAGCCCAGCTGGGGGCGCTGTACTCGCCGGCCGGGTGGACGCCGATCAGCAGCGCGGTGACGGGGACGTCGGAGCGGTTGAGGATCGTGCGGCTGGCCGGCGGCTCGATCGAGGCGAAGGTGCCGGCGGGCGCCGGGTGGTCCTCGCCTTCGAGCCTCATCACCGCCTCGCCCTCGAGCACGATGAAGAGCTCAACCTGCCCGCTCTCCTCCTCGGTGTGCTCGGGGATCTGGCCACCGGGACGATTTAGACCAGATTGAAGCCGAAGTCCGAGGTGCCGAGCGCCTTGCGCGCCAGCCGCCAGGTCGACTCCCCCGACCCCTCCATCGTCTCGAACTCGTCGCGGTGCTTGATCGTGTAGCTGCCGGCCATCTCGTCTCCCTCCGTCGGTCGTTCGGGCGTGACGACCATACCCCGAGCCGGCTACAACTCAGGCACGTCAGCCCCGTGGGGGCTGAAGGGGAGGCGGCGAACCTCGGCCCAGCCGGCGCAGCGGTCCTCGAGCGCTTCGGCGACCTTGCCGGCGTCCTGCCAGGTGGTCCAGGCGAGGACGGTGGGGCCGGCGCCGGAGATCGTCGCCCCGAGGGCACCGAGGTCCGTCGCCGCGTCGACCAGGTCCATCGAGCGCGGGTAGAGCTCGCGGCGCCGGTCCTGGTGGATGCGGTCGGCGAGGCCGACCGCGACCAGATCGAGGTCGGCGGTCTGCAGGCCGAGGACGAGGCGCGAGGCAGCGGAGACGTTGGCGACAGCGTCGGCGAGCGGGACCTCGGCCGGGATCGCCGCACGGGCGCGCTCGGTCGAGACCTCCTCTGCAGGGATCACCGCGATCCCCTCGAGGCCGCCGGGCGGGTCGAAGCGAGCGGCACTGGGGGCGGCTCCCTCCCCCGCCCCGCAGATTATGAAGCCGCCGTAGATCGCGGCGGCGACGTTGTCCGGGTGCCCCTCCAGCTCTGTCGCCCGCGCCAGCATCTCCTCCTTGGACAACGCCAGCTCGAAGAGGTGGTCGGCGGCGTGCAGGCCGGCGACGATCGCCGCAGCGCTGGAGCCAAGGCCGCGCGCCAGGGGGATCTCGCTGCGCAGGCGAAACGCGATGCCGTCAGCCGGGTGCAGCGTCTCGAAGGCGCACACGATCAGGTTGTCGCGCCCGGTGGAGACGTCGAGGCCGCCCGGGTCGAACGAGAACTCCCCCGTCTCCTCGACCTCCAGCTCGAGGAACAGCGAGACGGCGGCGGCGAGCACGTCGTAGCCGGGCCCGAGATTGGCCGAGGAGGCGGGGACCCGGATCAGGCGGTGGCGCGCTGTCAATCGAAGACCGCCCGCTCGACGGCGCCGAGGTCGTTCTCGCAGTTGATCACCGGCGGCGCTTTGGAGAGCGCTGTGTCGGGGTCCTTGAGGCCGTGGCCAGTGAGGACGCAGACGACCGACTCGGGCGGCGCGGCGCCCTCGGCCGTGGGCAGGCCGTGGGCCAACAGGCCTGCGACCGAGGCGGCCGAGGCGGGCTCGCAGAAGACTCCCTCGCCGGCGGCGAGCCAGCGGTAGGCGTCGAGGATCTGCTCGTCGGAGACCGCGGCGACGCGACCGCGCGAGGCGGTGAAGGCGGCCATTGCCTCCTCCCAGCGCGCCGGGTTGCCGATCCGGATCGCCGAGGCGACCGTCTCGGGGCTGGCGACCGGCTCGCCGTGGACGAGCGGTGCCGCCCCCTCCGCCTGAAAGCCGTAGAGGATCGGGGCGGCGCCGACCTCCTGGAAGCCGCGCCAGTAGGCGGTGACGTTGCCGGCGTTGCCGACCGGGATCGCCAGGGCCCCCGGCGCCTCGCCGAGCTCCTCGACCACCTCGAAGGCCGCCGTCTTCTGACCCTCGATCCGGTGCGGGTTAACCGAGTTGACCAGCTCGATCGGGTGCTTCTGGGCCAGCTCGCGGACGATCCCCAGGGCGTCGTCGAAGTTGCCCTGCAGGGCAACTACCCGCGCCCCGTGCATCAGCGCCTGGGCGAGCTTGCCGATCGCGATCTTGCCCTCGGGCACGATCACGGCGCCCCGCAGGCCCGCCCGCGCGGCGTAGGCGGCGGCGCTGGCGGCGGTGTTCCCCGTCGAGGCGCAGATCACGGCCTCGGCACCCCGGCCCTTCGCCCGCGAGACGGCGACCGTCATCCCGCGGTCCTTGAAGCTGCCGGTCGGGTTCGCCCCCTCGAACTTCAGGTAGACCCGCACCTCGAGCCGCTCGGAGAGTCGCGGCGCCTCGACCAGCGGCGTCGACCCCTCGTTCAGGGTCACCACCGGGTCTCCGGGCTCCAGCGAAAGACGGTCCCTGTATCTCTCGATCAGGGGAGCCGGACTCAAACGAACTCCTCTTCGATCACGCGTATGGCCCGTGGCGGATCCCGCAGGACGTCGAGAGCGTCGATCGCCTCCAGCGCCTCGGCGAAGCGCGACTCCAGGCACTCGTGGAGGACCATCACCAGGCGGGCATCGTCGCCGACACCGCGCTGGACGACGCTCTTGACCGAGACCTCCTTGTCGCCGAGCACCTTGGCGATCTGGGCGAGCACGCCGGGGCGGTCGGCGACCGCCAGGTACAGGTAGAAGGAGGAGGCCACGTCGGTGACGATCGGAAGCTGCTCGCGGGTCTCGTGAACCGGCGCGTCGCCGTTGAGAATCGAGACGAGGTCGCCGAGCACGGCCGAGGCGGTCTGCATTCCCCCTGCCCCCGGTCCCGACATCGTCACCTCGGTGATCTCCGGCGCCTCGACCATCACCGCGTTGAACGGCCCCTTCACCGGCGCCAGCGGGTGGCCGCCGTAGAGGAAGCAGGGGAAGACGCGCACGCTGATCCCGCCCTCGCGGCGCTCGGCGACGCCGAGCAGCTTCAGCGAGAGGCCGAGCTCCTTGGCGTAGGCGATGTCGTCGGGCTCGACCCGCTCGATCCCCTCGAAGGAGACCCCCTCTAACGTCACCGGCGTGTGAAAGGCGAGCCGGGCGAGGATCGCCATCTTCGCCGCGGCGTCTGCGCCGTTGACGTCCTCGGTCGGGTCGGCCTCGGCGTACCCCAGCTCCTGGGCGCGGGCCAGCACCTCCTCGAAGGGAGCGCCGGTGGCGGCCATCTCGGTGAGGATGAAGTTGGTGGTGCCGTTGACGATGCCGAAGACCTTGGCGATCTCGGTGACGCCGAAGCTCTCCTGGATCGCGCGGACGATCGGGATGACGCCCGCCACGGCAGCCTCGAAGCGCAGCTGCACGCCGGCCTCGCGAGCGACGTCGAAGAGCTCGTCGCCGTGCTTGGCCAGGAGCTGCTTGTTGGCGGTGACCACCGGCCGCCTGGCACGCAGCGCGTCGAGCACGTGATCCCGTGCCGGGTCCGTCCCGCCCATCAGCTCGACGATCACGTCGGAGCGCTCGAGGATCGCGTCGAAGTCGCCGCTCTCGCGGGTGAGGACGCCGGAGATCTCGGGCCGGCGCCCGGTCGCGGCCTCGACGGCGACGGCCCGGGCGGTGAGCAGGTCGGCGAAGGCACCGCCGACCGTGCCGCGTCCGAGCAGCCCGATGCGAACGACTTTGGAGGGGTCCTCAGGCATCCCGCGCCGTCAGGTCCTCGTAGGTCTCGCGCCGCACGACGAGGCGGGCGTCGCCGTCGCGGCAGAAGACGACGGGCGGGCGGGTGACGCCGTTGTAGTTGCTGGCCATCGCGTGCCCGTAGGCACCGGTCGCGGGGGTCACGAGGACGTCGCCGACCGCTGGCCCCGCAAGCATCGCGTCGCGGACGAGGACGTCGCCGGACTCGCAGTGCATGCCGGCGACCGTCGCCAGGCTGCCGGGCACGGCGGCGGCCCGGTCGGCGATCAGCGCTTCGTAGCGGGACCCGTAGAGCATCGGCCGCATGTTGTCCGACATGCCGCCGTCGACGGCGACGTAGGTGCGAACGCCGGGGATCTCCTTGACCGTGCCGACGCGGTAGGCGGTGATTCCCGCGTTTCCCACCAGCGAGCGGCCCGGCTCGACCAGGATGCGCACGTCCTCGCCGAAGACCTCGGCGACGCCGCGGACCTTGACGTCGACGTAGGCGTCGATCGCGGGAGGCTCGTCCTCCGCGGCGTAGGCGATGCCGAGGCCGCCGCCGACGTTGACCACCTTGCACCACTCGCCGGCGAGCTCGCCGATCGCGCGGATCGCCAGGGTGTAGGGCTCCAGCTCGAAGATCTGAGAGCCGATGTGGGCGTGCAGCCCGGTGAGCTTCAGGACGTCGGAGACCAGCACCCGCTCGATCGCCCGCGCGGCGAGCCCGTCCTCGATCCCGAAGCCGAACTTCGAGTCGAGCTGCCCGGTCTGGACGTAGTCGTGGGTCGAGGGCTTGATCCCGGGTGTGACCCGGATCAGCACGTCCTGGGGCGCCTCCAGCAGTCGCTCGCAGCGCTCGATCTCGTCGAAGGAGTCGAGGATCAGGTGGCCGACGCCCGAGCGTGCCGCGAAGAGGATCTCCTCGTCGGTCTTGTTGTTGCCGTGCATGTGGATGCGGCGCGGGTCGAAGCCAGCGCGCAGCGCCATATGCAGCTCGCCGCCAGAGGCGACGTCGACCGAGAGGCCCTCCTCGGCGAAGAGCCGGTACGCGGCGGTGCAGGGAAAGGACTTGCTGGCGAAGAGGACCTCGAACGCCATCCCACCGCGCTCGAAGGCCTCGCGGTAGCTGCGGGCCCGTCCCCGCATGTCGTCCTCGGCGTAGACGTAGGCCGGGGTGCCGAACTCCGCCGCCAGGTCGACCACGTCGCAGCCGCCGATCTCGAGGTGGCCGCGCTCGTTGACGCGGCTGCCGCTCGGGTACACCGGCGAGCCCGCGATCGGGTCAGCGACCGCACCTGCCTGTCCATTCTGCGCCATAGGCGGGCATTGTGACTGGTTGAGGAGAAGGGGGTGGTCGGGGAGCAACACGTCACCGAGTGACGCTCAGACAGCGAACCCGGCGTCAGAGTCCCAAGCTTTTTTTAAAGAGCTTGGGACGCCCGTGACGACGCCTCAGGCATGTGGAGCTTTTCGGGAGCCAGTGGAGCTTCGGGGAGAAGCTTCTCGAAGCTCGTGCGCTGTCGAGGGACGCCGGTGGCCCTCCCCAAAACACTCGAGCGAGGCTCCTGCCGAGCGTTTTGGGGAGGGCCACCGGCGTCACCCACCCCCAACCACGCACGACGTGAAACCAGCTATTTGCCGAGCACGCCGCCGACCGTTTCCACGGTTTTGTCGACCGTTTTCCCGACGGGGGATTCAGGCCCGGCCACCCCGTTCACCACCCCTTCGGTCACCTCAGTCACCCCCGCTTCGCCCAGCGCCCCGCCGACGGCTTCGTCGACGCCGGCGACCGTGTCGTTGACCGTACCGGTGACAGCTCCCGAGGTGGACTGGCCGGTCCCGGATCCTGCGCCACCGGCCTGCGAGCCCGAGCCACCACCACTGCTCCCGCTCGCCGCGGAAGGCGTCGAACCCGACGGGGAGGAACCATCGGAGCCGCCTCCGCCCACAGGACCTGCTGTCGGCGCAGCGCCGGCCGGCGCCTCACCAAGGGTGGCGCTGCCGTCGCGGGCGGCCTCTCCTCCCTGGACGCCGGAGCCCGCCGGGCCCGAAGCGGCGCCACCTGTCACCGCAGAAGACGGGGCGCCACCGGAGTCCGCAGGGCGAGATGGCGAGAGGGTCGTCTCCTCACCCCCGCCGAGAGCGGCCAGCGGCCAGTCCTTCAGAGCCTGGAGGGAGACGAGCAGGACGAAGGCGACGACGGCAGCGGCAACGAGCGCCGTGGCCGAAACGGCGCCCGCGAGATAGGTCTGGGCCTGGCGAACCATCGACGTTGCCTCCTGGTCGCTTGTACCCAGGGTCGCAGGGGAAAACCGTCACGCCATACCCAATAGTCGAATTTTTGATCGATTTTAGGTAGGCGCTACAGGTAGCCCAGGGGGTCGGTCGGCGCGCCCCCGACCCGAACCTCGAAGTGAAGATGGTCGCCGAAGCAGTGCCCGGTGCAGCCGACGTACCCGATCACGTCGCCCTGGGCGACGCTCCCCGCGGTCACCGCGAAGGACGACTGGTGGGCGTAGCACGTCTGCAGGCCGCCGCCATGATCGAGACAGGTGAAGTTGCCGTAGCCGCCGCTTTCGGCGTCGGACTGGACCAGGACGACGGATCCGGCAGCGGCCGCACGAATCGGGGTGCCCGCCGGCACCGCGATGTCGATGCCCTCGTGCATGCGGCCCCAGCGCATCCCGAAGGTCGAGACGACAGGCCCATCCACCGGCCAGATCAGCTGGCCGGAGCCGTAGCGGATCGGCCCCGCCGGAAGGGGCGCGGAGGCCGTTTCGCCCAGCCGGGCGGCGAGCTCCGCCTGGATCTCGGTCACCTCCCCGTGAAGCTCTTGTTCGGTCTCGCGGATCCTTCCCAGAGCCGCCACGCGCTCGCCCCGTGCCGCGACCAGCGCCGACTGACGCCGCTGCACAGCGGCCCGGGCACCTGCCAGCGCCCGCTCTTCGGCGGCGATCGCGTCGCGCGCGGCCTCGATCCGGTTCTTTGCCGTGCGCAGGCGGAAGACGGTTCTCTTTACCTGGTCGCGCAGGTCGCGCACGCGGCCGACGATGGCCTCGTCCATGCCGCGTATGTGGTTGAGGTATTCGGTGCGGCCGATCAGGTCGTCGTATCCGTCGGCGCCGACGATGACGCTGAGCACGTCCGGGGTGCCGGTCTCATAGATCGCGATCAGCCGCTCGCGCAGCGCCACCAGCGCGCGCCTGAGGCGGGCGCGCACCACGGCCAGGTGCCTCTTGGCGGTATCGAGCTCGGCGACTGCGCGGTCGAGCTCCGCCTGCTTTGCGTCGAGCCGCACCTCGACCGCGGCCTCGCGACCGCGCAATACCGCGACCTCGCGGGTCAGCCTGTCGATCCGGTCCTTGTAGCGGGAGATCGTCGTCGTCAGCACGCCGCTGCGCTCGCGCGCCTCGGCGAGCTTCGCTTCCTTGTGGTCGAGCTTCGATTCGAGTTCGTCGGCGGAAGCGATACCGGCTGCGAGCAGCACGAGCAGCGCCGCCGCAGCGGCCAGGAGAGCCGCCAGGGCAGGGCGAGTCTTGCGCATCGTCGAATCAGGCTAGCGAAGCTGAAGAATCGCTTCTTTGCAGGGCATCAACAGTGCAACCCGGCTTGCGGTCAGGCCTGGTGGGGTGCGTTCTCGACGCGCAGCAGGGTGTCGGGCGCCTGCTCCTCCATCTGCAGGGTGGTGTGATCGATGCCGAAGCGCTCGTGCAGCAACAGCTCGAGCCGGCGCCGCACCAGGTCCCGGTCGCACTCGGGCGAGACGACGACGTGAGCCGCGAGGGCGCCGAATCCGGAGGTGACCGTCCAGACGTGCAGGTCGTGGACCGATCGCACCCCCTCCTCTTCGCAGATGGCGGCCCCCGCCTCGTCGACGTCGACGCCCGGCGGGGCCGCCTCCATCAGCACACCGAGCGGCTCGATGATCAGCCGCCAAGAGGAGGCAAGGATGAGAGCGGCGATCGCCAAGCCGACGATCGGGTCGACGATTGCCGACCCTCCGGCGAGCACAACGGCACCAGCAAGTACGACGCCAAGCGAGCCCAGGGCGTCGGCAACGCTGTGGCGAAGTACGCCCTCGAGGTTGACGTCCTGGCGATCGCCACCGGCCAGCACGAGGGTCGCCGCCAGGTTGCCAAGCAGGCCCAAGACGCCGAGGCAAAGCACACCGAGGCCGTCGATCTCCGGCGGATCTCCAAGGCGACCGAAAGCGGCGACCGCGATAGCGACGGACACGGCGACAAGAAGGAGGCCGTTGACCAAGGCGGCGAGAATCTCCGAGCGCTGATAGCCGAAGGTCATCCGCCCCGTCGCCGGGCGTGCCGCCAGCGCAGCAGCAAACAGCGCCAGGACGATCGAGCCGACGTCGGAGAGCACATGGCCCGCGTCGGCGAGCACGGCCAGCGAACCGGTGAGTAGCCCGCCGACGACACCCACGAGCAGCATCGCGACATTGATCCAAAGCGCAACCCACATCCGCCGGCGGCTGTCGCCGCGCCGGGCGTCGAGGGCATGCGAGTGACCGTGCGAGTGCACGCCCGGAGCTTAGGACCCTTACGCGGGGACTGGCTCTTTTTTCTCGGCCATCGCCTTGTCGGCGACTTCAGCGGCGTAGCCCAGGCGCTCCGAGTACTCGCGGGCCTGCATGCGCGAGATGACCATGCGCTGGATCTCGGCCGTCCCCTCGAAGAGCTGGTAGATCTTGGCGTCGCGGAAGAACTTCTCCAGCGGGCAGTCCTTGCTCCAGGCATAGGGACCGACGAGGTCCATCAGCGTGGTCGTCGCCCACATCGTCACGTCGCCGCCCTTGAGCTTCGACATCGAGCCCTGGCCCCCCGTCATCGGGATGCCGTTGCGCCCCATCCAGGCGGCGCGCTGGACCAGCAGCCGCGCAGCTTCGATCTCGGTGGCGACGTCGGCGAGGGTCTGCTGGATCCGCTGCTCGCCCAGCAGCGGCCTGCCGCCCTCGCTCTGGCCGTCGAGGTACTCCAGAGTCCACTCGTAGGCGGCCTGGGCGATGCCGAGCGCGGATGCGCCGACCAGAGGACGGGTCACCTCGAAGGTCGCCAGCGCGTCGGCGCCGCGGGATTTCTTGCCTTCGCGGCCGCGCTGCAGCTTCTTCTCCAGCTTCTCCTCGCCCCCGAGCAGGTTCTCGACCGGGATGCGGCAGTCGTCGAGCACGACCTCGGCCGTGTGGGAGGCGCGGATCCCGAGCTTGGACTCCTTCTTGCCCTGGGTCAGGCCCGGGGTGTCCTTGCCGACGACGAAGGAGGCCTGGCCGCGGGTGCCGAGCGCCGGGTCGACGGTGGCGACGACGACGTGGACGTCGGCGATGCCGCCGTTGGTGATGAAGACCTTGGTCCCGTTGAGGACCCACTCGTCGCCGTCGCGCTTCGCCGTCGTCTTCAGGCTCTTCACGTCGGAGCCGGCCTGGGGCTCGGTGACCGCGTAGGCGCCGAGCTTGATCTCGTCACCGCTGCCAAAGCACTCGGGAACCCACTGGGCGATCTGCTCCGGTGTGCCAGAGGACGCGATCCCGGCCGCCGCAAGGCCGGAGCCGGAGATCGCCAGGGCGATGCCGGCGCAGCCCCAGTGGAACTCTTCGGCGGAGATCACCTGCATCTGGCCCTCACCGTCACCGGCCGAGCGCTGGATCCCCTCGAGGCCTCCGAAGCCCTGCTTGCGAGCCTCTTTGATCACCTCCCAGGGAATGCTCTCCTCTTCGTCGTGCTTGCGGGCGGCGGGCCTGATCACCTCGCGGGCGAAGGTCCGGCAGCGCTCCTTGTACTCCTGCTGCTCCTCGTTAAGTGCGAAATCCATTGGGTCCCCTCTTGGTCGGCGCCTCTCACCGTCTTGATTGACTGGTCAGTCAACCAGTCCATGAAGATTAGCTGACCAGCCAGCCACCGCCCCGCGTGTAGCTTTCCGGTCCGTGCCCGGGAAACGCCCCATCAACGCCGATCTCCCCCCTGCGCCCGATGGAAGCTCAACCCGACCCGAGCCCTCGAACGCATCCGATGTTGACCACACTGGAAGTGGGTCAAAGTCCGAAGCGCGGCAGCCGCGCCGTCGCCGCCGCCGGCCAATCCCGGCCGCCCTGAAGGCGATCGCGGGTCTGGTCGCGATCGCGGTCGTATTCCTCGTCGCGGCTGTGCTCGGGGGCGGCGGCTCGAACGAGGACGCGCCCGCGCCGGCCCCGGCCCCGACGCAGGTCTCCCCCGAGGAGGTGGAGACCCCCGCGGCCGAGGCGGCCGAAGAGCTGGGATACCCCTCCTTCGCGACCAACAACACGACGCGGGTCGGCGGGTCGGACCCCGCCGCGATCGCCGCGGCAGTGACCCTCGCCGTCTTCCCCTCGGCGACCGCGGCACAGCGGCCCACGTCGGTCACGATCGTCGACGAGGACGACTGGCAGGGGGCGGTCGCGGCCTCGGTGCTGATGGCGGAACCCCTGCGCTCGCCCCTTCTTGTCTCCTCTGGAGACGACCTGCCCGAGCCCACCGAGCAGGCCCTTGCCACGCTGGCCCCGCGCGGCGACGTCGAGGCCGGCGGCGTACAGGCGTTCGTCATCGGCGACGCGGCTACTCCGGGTGCGCTGAAGACCGAGCGGGTCGATGCGCCCGGGGCCGCTGCGCTCGCAGCCTCGATCGCGGCCGAGCGCGACAAGCTCTTCGACGGTCCCCCGGCCCATTTCGTCCTCGCCCCCGAAGCCAAGCCGGAGCTCGCCATCCCAGCCGCTGCCTGGGCGGCGCGCTCGGGGGACCCGGTCCTCTTCAGCGGAGCCGAGAAGCTGCCGACGCCGACCGCGCAGGCGCTGCGCACGCACCCGAAGGTCCCCGTCTACGTGCTCGGCCCGTCTTCGGCGATCTCCTCCGGCGTGGTGCGGGAGGTCGCCGAGCTCGCCGGCCGCGTCCGGCGCGTCTCCGGCGAGGACCCGGTGGCGAACGCGATCGCGCTGGCCCGCTACAGCAGCGGCGGCTTCGGCTGGAACGTCAACGACCCCGGTCACGGCTTCGTCGTCGCACGCAGCGACGCGCCGCTGGCCGCGGCCGTGGCCTCGCCGCTGTCGGCATCGGGGACGTGGGGCCCGCTGCTGCTCACCGACGACGCCGGTACGCTGCCGTCGGCGCTGCGCGAGTACCTGCTCGACGTCAAGCCGGGGTACACGACAGACCCGACCCGCGCCTTTTACAACCACGTGTGGGTGATCGGAGACCAGGAGGCCATCGACGTGACTCAGCAAGCCGAGATCGACCAGTTGGCCGAACTGGCCAAGATCGGGGGAGCCGAACCGTGAGCGAAGCCGAGAACCCCGCCCTGCTGGGAGCAGCCGATCCGGTCACCGCCGAGGACATTCGGGCGCTCGCCGGAGCCTCCACCCCCCACTTCGCCCTTCAGGTCCGCAACCGGATCCGCCGGCTGATCGCGCCGCTGGCCGCCGACGACCCGGCCCGGACCGAAGGGGAGCGCAAGATCGCCGAGCTCGAGGACCTCGCCGAGCACAGCGGCGATCCCCGCGGCACCATGGGCATCTCCCACCACTAGGAACCGTCTGTCGCGCCCCGAAACTCGCGCGGCCTGACGTGTCTGAGCTTATGCCCCCCGTTTGGGGGTAGACCAGACACGTCCTCGAGACAGAAGGGGGATTTCAATGGACGCGCTCAAGCAGAGGCTGCCGTCGCCGGCGATGGTCGTCGCCCTCGTGGCACTCCTCGTCGCGCTGGCGGGGACCGCCTACGCGGCGCAGACGATCAACGGAGGGGCAATCAAGAAGCAGACGATCGGCGGGGGGAAGCTCAAGAAGAAGACACTGACCGGATTCCAGATCAACACCAACAAGCTGGGCGTCGTGCCGGCCGCCCAGCGAGCAACCCACACCTACTGGGCGGTGGTCAACAATCCGGCCGGCGCCGGAAATGCCGCTCTGGCCCGAGCCAGCGACGCGGGGGTGACCGCGGCCGAGGGCGGCGGCGCCGTCACGGTGACGTTCCCGGCGAACGTCAGCGGTTGCGCCAACGTCGCCGGCCGCGACAACGCGGGCACGTCGGTTCCCGGCGCGGGGTACGCACAGACGAACACCTCGCCGGCGAACGCCAACGCGATCGAGGTTCGCACGCGCGACGAGAAAGGGCTCGACGCGGACGCCGACTTCCACCTGATCGTCGTCTGCCCCTAGGCAAAATTCCCGCCGACGGGCCGAAATGTCAACGCATAGTTGACATTTCGGCCCGTCGGCGGGCGGACCGGCTAGGCTCCGGCACCGTGAGCGAGATCGAACACGGGTTCAAGGAGGGCGACAAGGTCTGGGTCGAGGACGGTGACGGCAAGCACCACCCCGGGATCTTCGTCGCCGACAACGAGAGCTCAGGCTGGTTCGGCGGCGGCCCCAGCGCCTACGTGGTCCACCCCGAGGCCAAGCAGGCCGAGGTAGTCTCGACCTTCCGCATCACCCCACGGGACGAGTAACGACACGAAAGCTTGCCAGGTGGGAGCCTGGCCCTCCTCCAGGGGAATTGATTGCACCGCGCGCCAGCGCGGTGCAATGAGGAGCGCGGCCTGCGGCCGCGCCTAGAAACAGACTGCGTCAGCCGCTTCGCGACATTCCCCTGGAGGAGGGCCAGGCTCCCTTCCAACACGTCACCGAGTGACGCCTGAGCTGCGGAGCCGAATCCAAAGTTCACAAGCTCTAGGCTGAGGAGGCGCCTGGGGACGGAGCGCTTGAAAGCTTTTGTGTGCGAGAGGGCTGTCGGTACCCCTCACCAAAACACTCAAGCGAGGCTCCCGCCGAGCGTTTTGGGGAGGGGTACCGACAGCCCTCCACCCCCTGCTCAGAAATTCAAACTGCCGGCCCGAAGGCGTCGATGATGCGGTTCTGGAACTCCGAGAGCTCTTCGGGGGAGATGAAGTAGGTGGGCGGCGTGAGGAAGAGGCCGTCGGCGCGCTCGGCGGTTGCCTCCACCCGCGCGCGCACCTTGTCGAGGGGGCCGGCGGCGCAGTAGGCCTCGACCATCTCGTCGCTGATCGCCGCCGGGACGCCGGCGAGGTCGCCGCGGCGGAAGGCCTCCCCGGCCGCAACCGCGTTGTCGGCGAAGCCGTGCAGCTCCCAGAGGGGCATGTAGGTCTTGACCGTGGCGTAGAAGGAGATCGTGCGCCGTGCCATGTCGATCGCTCGCGCCTCGTCGTCGTCGATCGCACAGCAGACCGTGGGCAGGTAGTCGAAGCTCGAGCGCTCGCGGCCGGAGCGGCTCAGACCCTCTTCGAAGGAGCTGACCACGACCTCGTCGATCCAGCGCAGGCTCTGGATCGGGTGCCCGATCAACCCGTCGGCGACGTCGCCCGCCATCCTGCACATCCCGCTCTGGATGCCGGCCGTGTAGATCGGCACCGACTCGCGGGGGGAGGGGTGCGGGCGGATCCAGCCCTTGATGTCGATGTCGTAGTAAGAGCCCTCGTAGCGGATCGGCTCGCCCTTGCCGGCCTGCTGCATGATCAGACGCGTCGCCTCGATCGCCTCGCGCAGGTGCGGCGCCGGCCGGCCGTACTCGGCGTTGTGCCAGGTCTCGTTCAGTCGCTTGACCCCCGACCCGAGGCCGAGCCGAAAACGCCCGCCCGACATCTCGTCGATGTCGAGGGCGCTCACCGCGAGGATGAAGGGGCTGCGCGTGAAGGCCCAGGCGATCCCGGTGGCGACGTCGATCTTCTCGGTGCGACCCGCCAGGTAGGCGGCCTGCGTGACCGAGGAGCGAAAGAGCTCGGGCGCCCAGACGCACTCGACCCCCGCGGCTTCGGCGCGCCCGGCCTCTGCCTCGAGGTCGGCGACCGAGACGCCGATCGCGGCGACGGAGATGCGGTCGAGCGCGCCCACGCTAGGCCGAGACGGGTTCGGCGGCCGTGTCCAGCACCGCGCCGGCGACCCGCTCGCGATGCCACTTGGCGTCGCCGAACATCGCCGCGTTGGCCTTGCCGCGCTTGAGGAAGAAGTGCAGGTCGTGCTCCCAGGTGAAGCCGATCCCACCGTGTACCTGGAGCGAGGCGTCTGGCACCCGCCAGCCCGCGTCGGACGCGTAGGCCTTCGCCATCGACGCAGCGGTGGGCAGCGACTCGGGCTCGGCATCGGCCGCCCAGGCGGCTCCGTAGACGGCCGAGCGCGCGTTCTCGGTCTCCAGAAGCATCTGCGCACAGCGGTGCGAGACCGCCTGGTATGAGCCGATCGGCCGACCGAACTGCTGGCGGTCCTTGGCGTACTCGACGGCCATCTCCATCGTCCGCTGCGCGATCCCGGTCGACTCCGCGGCAAGGGCCACGCAAACACGGTGGAAGACCGGGAAGTAGTCGTCGGCGCCGCCGGGAAGCGAGTTCTCGGGCGCGACGCGGACCCCCTCGAAGCGCACCGAGTAGAGGCGGCGGGTGAGGTCGATCGACGTGGCCGGCGAAACGGTCAGGCCGGCGGCACCGCTCTCGACCAGGTGGCGGCGCCCGTCTGCGGTGGCCACGAGAAGGAAGTCGGCGGCCGCGGCGTCCATCACCAGCACCTTCTCGCCGTCGAGGACGATTCCGTCGCCGTCCGCACGGGCCTCCATCGTGAACTCGCCGATGGTCGCGGGAGAGCCGGCGTCCCAGAGCGCCGGGGTTCCGCGCAGCTGACCGGTGGCCAGCGGGCGCAGGAAGCGCTCGCGCTGGTCGTCCGATCCGCCCGCCAGGAGCGCGAGGCCGGCGATCGTGTTGGAGAAGAGCGGCGAGGGGGCGAGCGCATAGCCCATCTCCTCGAAGATGACGGCGAGCTCGACGATGCCGAGCCCCTGCCCGCCCCACTCCTCGGGCAGGGCAAGCCCCTGCCATCCCAGGCCGGCCATCTCCTCCCAGTCGGACCGCTCGAAGCCGAGCTCGCTCTCGGCCAGCTCGCGGATTCGCTCGGACTTGTAGCGGGCGGCGAGGAAGTCGTGTGCCGTCGACTTGATCGCCTGCTGCTCGTCTGTCAGGTCGAAGTACACGGCCTCAGCGCATCTTCGGCAGGCCGAGCACCCGCTCGGCGATGATGTTCTTGAGGATGTCGGTGGTGCCGCCCTCGATCGAGTTCGCGCGCGAGCGAAGGAAGCCGTACTGCCAGGCACCGCCGGCGATCGCGTGGTCGTCCCCCCGGGCCAGCGGCGCATATGCGCCCTCGATGTCGAGCGCGAGCTCGGCCATGCGCTGGTTGATGTCCGCCCACTGCCACTTGCCCAGCGAGCCCTCGGGCCCCGGGATCCCCGACTGCATCGTCTTGGTCAAGCCCCGGTAGGCGTTCAGGCGCATCGTCTCCGCCTCGATGTGGAGCTGCGCCAGCCGCTGGCGGATCACCGGGTCCTCGGCGGCGGTGCCGCCGTTCGTCCTGGTCTCCGCGGCCAGGGCCCCGAGCCGCTTGAGGCCGTTGGCGATCTGGGCGATGGCGCCGAAGGCAAGCCCCGCGCGCTCGTTCATCAGGGTCGTGATCGCCACCGACCAGCCGTCGCCGACCTCGCCGATGACGTTCTCATGCGGGATGCGCGCCTCCTCGATGAAGACCTCGTTGAACTCCCCCTCGCCGGTGATCTGCACCAGGGGCTTGGCCTCCACCCCGGGTTGCTCCATGTCCATCAGGAAGTAGGTGAGCCCCTTGTGCTTGGGGGCGTCGGGGTCGGTGCGGGCGACGAGCATGCACCACTTGGCGTACTGGGCGAACGTGGTCCAGACCTTCTGCCCGGTGACCACCCATTCGTCCCCGTCTTTGACCGCCCTGGTCTTCAGCGAGGCGAGGTCGGAACCCGACTCGGGCTCCGAGAAGCCCTGGCACCAGATCTCCTCGGCGGTGAGGATCGGCTCCAGGTAGCGCTGCTTCTGCGCGTCGGTGCCGTGGGCGATCACCACCGGGCCGCCCATCGCCAGGCCGAGGACGTTGGCCGGGCTGGGCGCCTCCAGCCGCGAGGCCTCGCCGACGAAGATCGCCTGCTCGATCATGGTGGCGCCGCGCCCGCCGTACTCCTTCGGCCAGGAGATGCCCGCCCAGCCTGCGGCGTGCATCTTCTGCTGCCACTCGCGGCGGAAGGCCATCACCTCCTCCAGGCCGCCTTCCGGCTCGGGACCCGGATGGTTGGCTTCGATCCAATCGCGGACCTCTTCGCGGAACTGCTGCTCGGATGGCGAGAGGGTCAGGTCCATCGGGCGAGAGCATATAAGCACTGGCCAGCTAGCCAAAGAAACGACGATGTGTCCTTCCTGAGGTTGCGTGGCTTTGAGGGACTAGCTACGGCATTCCTCGAGCCCGTACTCCTTCGCGAGGTCGGTCGCATACTGGAATACCCCTCTGCCTACGACCACCCTTTCAGGGTCTTCTTCGGCCACCTCTATGCCTTCCTCGTAAGCGGCGAGGATCTCGTCGACTTTCTCCTCGTCGCCGCTGGGGGCGCCCAGCTCGCTCAGCTCGTCGATCAGCCGTTCCCTGTGCGGGATGGCGATGGTGTCGACGTATTCGGTGATGGAGTCGATGTCGTCGAACGCGGCGCCGATGTTGCCGCCGTGGGCCTCGATGAACTCTTCCTGGTCTTCTTTGATTTCTTCGATGTGACTACGCTCGCACACGGCTTCGGCCTTCTTGATGAAGAGCGCCTTGGACGGCTGGTCACCGGCGGTCGCGTCGCTTCCGCCATCGCCGCCGCAACCGGCACCGATCACAGCGACAGCCAGCACACCGATCAGGACCGCGATCAAACCCCTACCCCTCATCACTTTTCCTATAGCCCCGGAGTTCTAGATACGGCAACGAAAGAGGTCGTACTCCTGCGCGAGGTCGGTCGCATACCGGAACACCTCGTCCTTGGCCCTTTCGGGGCTTTCTTCGGCTACCTCTATTGCTTCCTCGTAAGCGGCGATGATCGCGTCGACCTTCTTCTCGTCGCCGCTGGGGGCGCCCAGCTCGCGCAGTTCGTCGACCAGCTGCTCTTTGTTCGGGATGATGACGTCGTCGACGTATTCGGTGGCGGAGTCGCCGTCGTCGAACGCGGTTTCGGGACCGCCATTGGCTTTGACGAACTCGTCGTAGCCTTCTCGGGCTTCTTCCCAGTTCCGCAGGCACACGGCGTTGGCCTTCTTGACGAAGAGGGACTTGGAGGGCTGGTCACCGGCGGTGGCGTCGCTTTCGCCGCCGCCGCCGCAACCGGCACCGACCGCAGCGACGCCCAACACACCGATCAGAACCGCGATCAAACCCCTACCCCTCATCACTTTCTCCTCCAATGATCTTGATCAATGCGAGGAAGTTACACAGTCTTGGCGGATTCCGCCAGACTGGGCCGGACGCCCCGGCAGAGGTCGTCGTGATAGGAACCCGCCCATGAACGCGAGCCAGGGGTACGAAAGTCCGGGAATTGCCGGCAGCGGAGCCATCGCCACGGGCCTTGCTGCCGTTTCCACCACCACCGCCGACACGATTCTGCTGGCGCGGAGCGAGGCCTCGGCCTGGCGGGCGGAGGAGAAAGTGGTCGCCGCCTGCGCCAAGATCGAGGGGGCCGAGCCGTCGCGGCTGCGTGTGACGACCGACCCGAGCGATCTCGCCGGCTGCGACGTCGTCGTCGAGGCGATCGTCGAGGAGGTCGCGCCGAAGGGCGAGCTCCTCTCGACGATCGCCGAGGCCTGCCCCGGCGCCGACCTCGCCACGACGACCTCCTCGCTCGGCATCGCCGAGATCGCAGAGGCCGGGGGCATCTCCGGCCGCCTCTTCGGCCTGCACGTCTTCAACCCGGTGCCGCGGATGAAGCTGGTCGAGGTCTGCTTCCCCGAGGGCGCCGACGGGGCCCGCGAGAAGGCACTCGCCTGGTGCGCAGCGCTGGGGAAGACCGCGGTCGAGGTGCCCGACCTGGCCGGCTTCGTCGTCAACCGCCTGCTCTTCCCCTATCTATTCGACGCCGTCCGCTTCATGGAACAGACGGGCATGGAGGCGGGCGAGGTGGACACGTGCATGAAGCTCGGCGCCGGCCACCCGATGGGCCCGCTGGCGCTGCTCGACTTCGTCGGCCTCGACGTCTGCAAGGCGATCGGCGACGCCCTCTACGCCGCCTCTGGCGAGGAGTACCAGAAGCCCCCCAAGCTCCTGGTCGAGATGGAGGGCGAAGGGAAGCTGGGCCGCAAGTCCGGCGCCGGCTTCTACTCGTACGACTGAGCCCTGGTGGGGGAGCCTGGCCAGGCTCCCTTCCAACACGTCACCGGGTGACGCCCGGACTGCGAAGCCGGTGCCAAGGTCCACAAGCTTTTAAAAAGAGCTTGGGATGGCCGGGACGGCGCTATGGGCTGAGAGCTTTCGAACCTTGTGTGCTCTCGAGGGGATGGCGGGTGCGCCTCCCCAAAACGCGCGGCAGGGGGTACGGGCCCGCGGTGTGGGGGGGCGCACCCCCCCACCCCCACCCCACCCCCCCAACACAGCGGTTTTGCGG
>CAMLQY010000031.1 GCA_946482365.1 uncultured Actinomycetes bacterium | reverse complement strand
CGGCCATCCGCGGCGAGCCCAGGTACATCGAGGCGTTGCCGTCGCGCATGATCACCACGTCGCAGAAGGCGGGGATGTAGGCGCCGCCGGCGGCGCTGGGCCCGAAGAGCAGGCAGACCTGCGGCACCTGGCCGGACAGCCTCACCTCGTTGTGGAAGATGCGCCCGGCGCCGCGGCGGCCGGGGAACATCTGCACCTGGTCGGTGATCCGCGCCCCGGCCGAGTCGACCAGGTAGACCATCGGCACCTGCAGCGATAGCGCCCGTTCCTGGACGCGGAGGATCTTCTCCACCGTCTTCGGCCCCCAGGAGCCGGCCTTGACCGTGGGGTCGTTTGCCATCAGGGCGACGCGGCGGCCGTCGATCGCGGCCAGGCCGGTGACGACGCCGTCGGCGCCGAGCCCCTCCTCGTCCCAGTTGGCAAGCGCCGCCTCCTCGGCGAAGGAGCCGGGGTCGACGAGCCGGGCGACCCGCTCGCGCACAGGCAGCTTGCCCTGCTCGGCGGTCTTCTCGTGATGGCGCTGCGGCCCTCCGGCGAGGGCGGCCTCGAGAGCCTTCTGGAAGTCAGACATGGCTGCGGAGCCTATTCGGACTCGGCACGGTGCCAGTCCACGGGACCGGCCCGCAACACGTGTGAGCCGAGGGGGCGGCCGAGGACGTCTTGCGCGGCGTGCGAGGCCTCGACCAGTGCCGGCAGGTCGATTCCGGTCTCCACTCCCATCTCGTGCAGCATCGAGACCACGTCCTCGGTGGCGACGTTGCCGGTCGCCCCGGGGGGGACCGGGCAACCGCCCAGCTCGCCGAAGCTCGACTCGAAGGAATCGACGCCGGCTTCCAGCGCCGCCAGCACGTTCGCCAGCCCCTGGCCGCGGGTGTTGTGGAAGTGGGCGGTCAGCTCGACCCCCGTGAGCCGCTCGCGCGCGGCGGCGAAGAACTCGCCGACCTGGCGCGGGTTGGCCATCCCGGTCGTGTCGCCGAAGCCGACCTCGGCGCAGCCGCCGGCGGCGAGGCGCTCGGCGATCCCGAAGACGCGCTCCACGGGCACCTCGCCCTCGTACGGGCAGCCGAAGGAGACCGAGATCACCCCCTCGCAGCGCAGCCCCGCCCCGCGCGCCGCCTCCAGGGTGCGCTCGAGGCCGACCAGCGACTCCTCGATCGTCCGGTTGACGTTCCGGCGGTTGTGCGTCTCCGAGGCGGAGACGAAGACGTTGACCTCGTCGAAGCGGTCGCGCAGGGCCAGCGCCCGCTCCAGCCCGCGCTCGTTCGGCACCAGCACCGAGAAGGCGACGCCCTCGGGCCGCTCGACTCCGGCAAGCACCTCCTCGGCGTCGGCGAGCTGCGGGATCGCCTCCGGCCGCACGAAGGAGGTCACCTCGATCCGCTTCAGCCCCGTGCCGGAGAGCATGTCGACGAGGCGGACCTTCTCCGCCGTCGGGATCGTCTCCGGCTCGTTCTGGAAGCCGTCGCGAGGCCCGACCTCGCGGATGCGGACGTTGCCCGGCAGCGCGCTCATCGGGACGAGGCTACGCGGTCGGCGGGCCGGCCTGGCCCACCACGCGCCGCTCATGGGTGCCGACGCCGATCGTGCGCTCGCCTTCGGTCACCTCGACGTCGAAGCGGAGCTTGCGGCCTTCGACGACCTCGCGCAGAGTGGCACGCGTCCGGCACCTCGCCCCCTCCGCGGCCGCGGCCACGTGCTTGACGCAGACCTCGAAGCCGACCGTCGCCTGGCCCTCCGGCAGGTGCTCGTAGGCGAGCATCTGGGCGCTGCCCTCCATCATCCCGATCATGCCCGGCGTCGAGAGCACGCCGGTGCCGATCGTGCCGCCGACGTCCGTGACGAGCGGCGGCGCGACGGTGAACTCGTCGCTGCGCTCGATCCCCGGAACCAGGCCGTCGGGCTCACCCATCAGACCATCCCCAGGCCGCCGCTGACGCCCAGGGTCTCGCCGGTGACGTAGGTGGCGTCGTCGGAGACGAGGAAGGCCGCGGCGGCGGCGACCTCCTCGGGCTGGCCGAGGCGACCCATCTGGGTCGAGGAGCGCATCGTCTCGATCACTTTCTCGCCGATCTCGCCGAACTCCTTGGCGCCCATCAGCAGCGGGGTCTCGATCGGGCCGGGGGCGATCGAGTTGGCGGTGACGCCGTAGCGGGCGTTCTCGCGGGCGATCGCCTTCATGAAGGCGACGACGCCGCCCTTCGTCGCCGAGTACACGGCGGAGCCCTTCGAGCCGACCCGCCCCGCCTCCGAGGAGATGCTGAGGATGCGGCCGTACTTGGCCTCCTGCATCCCGGGCAGGGCGGCGTGGGTGCAGTTGAAGACACCGAGGAGGTTGATCCCGATCAGCCGCTGCCACTGCTCGGGGCTGGTGTAGGTGAAGAAGCCGAACTCGTCGGTGCCGGCGTTGTTGACGAGGACGTCGAGGGTGCCCGTCGCCTCGACCGCGGCGCGGGCAGACTCCAGGTCGGTCACGTCGAGCTCTAGCGCGTGACCGTTGGCCTCGCGGGCGACGCGCTCGGCGCCCGCGACGTCGACGTCGCCGACCCACACCTCGGCACCCTCCGCGGAGAGGCGCGCGGCGATCGCGGCGCCTATCCCGCTCGCCCCGCCGGTGACCAGCGCCTTTCGTCCCTCCAGCCTCATGCGCCGGGCAGCATAGACTGGCGCGTCCGTGGCGGACCTTCCCACCATCCCGATCGTCGGCGGCACCGGAGCGCTCGGCGCCGGCCTCGCCCTGCGCTGGGCCCAGGCAGGCGCCCCGATCGCGATCGGCTCGCGATCGGCCGAGCGGGCCGGGGAGGCAGCCGCGAAGCTGCGCGAGAAGGTGCCGGGCGCCGAGGTCGAGGGCCTGCTCAACGAGGAGGCCGTGAAGCGCGCCGAGATCGTCTTCCTCACCGTCCCCTTCCGCAACCAGTCCGAGAACCTCAACAACCTGCGCGAGGCGCTGCAGCCCGGGCAGATCCTGGTCGACTGCACGGTCCCGCTCGCCGCCGCGGTCAGCGGCAAGGCGACGCGCTCGCTCGGCGTCTGGCAGGGAAGCGCCGCCCAGCAGGCCCAGGAGATGGTCCCCGACGGCGTCACCGTGGTCGCCGCCCTGCACACGATCGGCGCCCCGACGCTGGCCGACGCAGAGGCCGAGCTGGGTGAGGACATACTCGTCTGCGGCGACCGCAAGGCCGACAAGGCCCGGGTCGCGCGCCTGATCGAGCTGATCCCGGGACTGCGGGCCGTCAACGCCGGGCCGCTGGAGATGGCGCGGATCGTCGAGCAGCTGACGCCGCTGCTGATCTCGGTCAACGTCCGCTACAAGGCCCACGCGGGGATCCAGCTGACCGGCCTCCCCGACGGCGACCACTGGGGGTAGCCATCCATGCGGGTCGCGCTGCTGGCGGGCGGCACCGGGGGCGCCAAGCTCGCCGCCGGGATGCAGGAGGAGATCGGCTCCGACCTAGCGGTGATCGCCAACACCGCCGACGACGTCGAGACGCTCGGCGTCCACGTCTCCCCCGACCCCGACCTCGTCACCTACTGGCTCAGCGGAGAGATCGACGAGGAGCGCGGCTGGGGCCTGCGCGACGACACCTTCACCGTCTTCGACCGGCTGACGAAGCTGGGTGCGCCGAGCTGGTTCGGCCTCTCCGACCGCGACCTCGCCGCCTGCCTCTACCGCCGCCAGTTCCTCGAGGAGGGCGGGCGGCTCACCGACGCCCAGGCGCAGATCGGCCGTGCGCTCGGGGTCGAGGCGCGGGTTCTGCCGATGTGCGAGGCGCCGGTGCGGACCAGGGTGCTGACCGCCGGCGGCAGCCGCGCCCTGCAGGAGTACCTGATCGTCGACCGCGGCGAGCCAGAGGTCCAGGGCGTCGAGCTGGACGGGGTCGAGACCGCCGAGCCGAGCGCCGAGGTGCTGGAGGCGCTGCGCTGGGCCGAGGCGATCGTGATCGGCCCCTCCAACCCGGTGATCAGCATCGGCCCGATCCTCGCGATCCCGGGGATGACCGAGGCGATCGCCGCCTCCACCGCTCCCGTCGTCGCGGTCAGCCCCTTCGTCGCCGGCCAGGTGGTCAAGGGGCCGACGGAGCGCTTCATGCAGGCGCTCGGCCGGCCGTCGACCGCGGCCGGCGTCGCCTCCCTGTACGCGGGGCTGATCGACGCGATGGTCGTCGACGAGGGCGACCCCGACCCGCCGCCGGAGGAGATCCCCACGCTCGCGGTGCCGACCCTGATGGAGGGCGCGGCGGGAAGGCTGCGCCTCGCCCGTATCGTGCTCGACTACGCCAGTAGCCTCCTCGAAGGTGACTGAACCCCCCTCCCCCGCAGCTTGAAGGCGATCGCCGTCCTGCCGGTCAAGCGCTTCGGCGCAGCCAAGCAACGGCTTGCCCCAGGCATGGGCGCAACGCACCGCGCCGAGCTGGCGGCAGCGATGCTGGAGGACGTGCTGGAGGCGATCGGCGCGACACGGTCGATCGAGCAGACGGTGGTCGTCACCGGCGAGCCGCGTGCGATCGAGCTGGCCGGCGAGAGGGGCTGCGAGCTGGTTGCCGACCCGGACGAGGGCGGCCACTCCGGCGCCGCCCTCGCCGGGACCGCCCGCGCCCGCGAGCTCGGCGCCGATTGCGCCGTCCTGCTCCCCATCGACTGCCCCCTGCTCGACTCCCGCGAGCTCGAACGGCTGCTGACCGGCCTGCCCGAGCGATTCGTGACCGTCGTCCCCGACCGGCACGGCAGCGGGACGAACGCGCTCGCGCTCGCCCCGCCCGACGCGATCGAGCCGTCCTTCGGCGAGGACAGCTGCGCCCGTCACGTCGCGGCTGCTCGCGAGGCCGGGGTGCCCTACGGCGTCGAGGAGCTGGCGTCGCTGGCGCTGGACCTGGACACGCCGGCCGACGTCGTCGCCCTGACCATGGAGCTGGAGAGGGATCGCCGGCGCGCCAGGCGAACGGCCAGGGTGCTCGGCATATGAGCGACGTGGGCGGCGAGCTGCGCGTGCTGCCGGTGCCCGGCCTGCCCGAGATCGAGGCGGGGACGAACCTCGGCGAGCTGGTCGCCGCAGCCGCCGAGATCGAGGACGGCGACGTCCTCGTGATCGCGCAGAAGGCCGTCTCCAAGGCGGAGGGCCGGGTGCGGCGGCTCGGTTCCGTTGCGCCCGGCGAGGGCGCGCGCAGGCTCGCCGGGGAGCTCGGCAAGGACCCGGCCCTGGTCGAGCTGGTCCTCGCCGAGAGCAAAGACGTCCTCCGCGCCGAGCGCGGCGTCCTGATCACGGAGACGCATCACGGATTCGTCTGCGCCAACGCCGGCATCGACAGCTCGAACCTGCCGGACGACGGCACCGTCTGCCTCCTGCCCGAGGACCCCGACGCCTCCGCCCGCCGCATCCGCGCCGAAATCCTCTCCACCGTCGGCATCGTGATCGCCGACAGTTTTGGCCGCCCCTGGCGCCTCGGCCAGGCCGAGGTGGCGATCGGCTGCGCCGGCCTTGTCCCACTCGACGACTGGCGCAATCGGCAAGACGCTCATGGCCAAAAGCTCGAAGCAACCGTGATCGCCGTCGCCGACGAGGCGGCAGCCGCCGCTGACCTCGCCCGCAGCAAGGACAGCCGCATCCCCGCTGTCATCGTCCGCGGCCTCAATCGCTTCGTGACAACAGACGACGGGCCGGGAGCCGCTGCGATACGCCGACCACGGGACGAAGACCTCTTCCGTTAGTCGATCTTCAGCACCGCAGCGCCGCGGAGGCTGCCGTCGCGGATCGCGTCGAGCGCCTCGTTCGCAGCATGCAGCGGGTATACCTCGACCTCGGTGCGCACCGGCACCTGGGGCGCCAGGGCCAGGAACTCCTCGCCGTCCCGCCTGGTCAGGTTGGCGACCGAGCCGAGCGTGCGCTCGCCCCAGAGCTGCTCGTAGGGGAAGCTCGGGACGTCGCTCATGTGGATGCCGGCGCTGAGGATCCGGGCGCCCTTGGCGCTGGCCCGCAGAGCCGTCGTCATCAAGACGCCGACCGGGGCGAAGACGATCGCGCCGTCGATCTCCTCCGGCGGCGCCTCGTCCGAGGGCCCCGCCCACTCGGCACCCAGCTCGCGCGCGAACGCCTGCCCCTCCTCGTCCCCGGGGCGGGTGAAGGCGAACACCCGCCGGCCCTGGTGCGCGGCGACCTGGCAGAGGATGTGGGCCGAGGCGCCGAAGCCGTAGAAGCCGACCCGCTCGGCGTCGCCGAGGAGGCGCAGCGCGCGGTAGCCGATCAACCCGGCGCAGAGCAGCGGCGCCGCCTGCTCGTCCGGGTAGCCCCCGGGGATCGGGAAGCAGAAGCGCTCGTCGGCCACCGCCCGCTCGGCGTAGCCGCCGTCGACGTTGTAGCCGGTGAAGCGAGCGCGGTCGCAGAGGTTCTCGCGCCCGCTCGCGCAGTAGCGGCACTCGCCGCATGTCCAGCCCAGCCAGGGCACTCCGACCCGGTCCCCGACCGCGAAGCGCTCCGCCCCCTCTCCGGCCTCGGCCACCGTGCCGACGATCTGGTGGCCGGGGACCAAGGGCAACTTCGGCTCGGTCAGGTCGCCATCGGCGATGTGCAAGTCGGTGCGACAGACACCGCACGTGGCGACGGAGACGAGCACCTGGCCGGGACCGGCCGAGGGCTCGGGAAGCTCAGCCGGCCGAAGGGGCTCCCGCTGCCTCTCGAGGACCATCGCTCGCATACGTCTCGATGATCTCGTACAGCGTCGTCCGCTGTGCCGGTTCGCGCCCCGCGGCGCGGGCGGCCCCGATCAGCTGATCGGGCTCCAGCCGGACGCCGTGCTGGGAGCCCGCCATGCGGGAGATGCTCTCCTCCATCAGCGTGCCGCCGAGGTCGTTGACGCCCCAGCGCAGCGCCTCGGTGGCAGCCTCGAGGCCCATCTTCACCCAGCTCGCCTGCAGGTTGGGGATCGTCCTGCCCAGGGCCAGGCGGAAGGCAGCGGTGTGCTTGAGGTTCTCGGCGGCGGAGATCTCCTCGATCCCGTGCGTGCGGCCGAGCATCGTGTTGAAGGGGATGAAGCTGAGCGGGACGAACTCGGTGATGCCGCCGGTGCGCTCCTGCAGCGCGCGGACGACCTGCATGTGACGGGCCAGCTCGCGCGGCTCCTCGATGTGGCCGAACATCACGGTCGAGGTCGAGCGCAGGCCCGCCCGGTGGGAGGCCTCGATGATCTCGACCCAGCGCCGCGCCGGCAGCTTGTTGGGCGAGATCCGCTGCCGCACACCGTCGTCGAGCACCTCCGCCGCGGTCCCCGGCGTCGAGCCGAGGCCGCACCCGATCAGATACTCGAAGACCTCGTCCGCGCCCTTGCCCGAGCGCTCGCACATGTGGTCGACCTCCATCGGCGAGTAGGCGTGCAGGTGCAGCTGCGGCGCCACCTCCTTCGCCAGCCGCAGCCACTTGCCGTACTCCTCCAGGGTCAGGTCGGGATGGATCCCCCCCTGCATGCAGATCTCCGTCGCCCCAAAGGCAACAGCCTCCTCGATCCGCGCCGCAAAATCGTCCTCGGACACCTCATAAGCATCTGGCGACCTCTTGCCCTGCCCAAAGCCGCAGAAAGCACAGCCCACAACGCAGATATTCGTGAAGTTGATGTTCCGGTTGACGACAAAGGTGGCCCGGTCCCCCGCCAGCTCCTGCCGAAGCTCGTCCGCAGCGACCCGCATCTCCTCGATCACCCCGGGCCGCGTCTCGGCAAAGAGAGCCGTCAGCTCGTCCTCGCTCAGCTCGACCCCCTCGCGCCCTTTGGCGATCGCTTCGGGAGCCAGCTTCCCGTCCAGGGACTCTTCCGACCGCCTCCCTGACCCCCGCCGCGGGATGAAGCTCCAGTACTTCAGCTTGATCACGTCGAGGACCCCCTGCTCCATCCACTCCGAGTCCATGTACTGCGGGTAGACGCACAGCCTCTCGGTCAGTGCATAGCCCCTGGGAGCCAGAGACTTTCTGACCTCGTGGGGACTCGGGAACGCGTGCTCAGGGGAAATGTGGTCTCCATTAGCTGACAGCCCACCGAGATCAGTCGCTCCCGCTTCCACCAGCTCATCCCAGCTGTCCGACAGATTCGGCGGCACCTGCACCCCCACATCCGGCATCAGCCGCTTGCACTCCCCGATCAACCGCTTGATGTCCTCCACACCGACCGGGCTAGCCCACGATGGAACTGGAAGGGACGGCGGGGACCCCTCTGATGGGAACTCGCGAAGCCGCTCAACCTCTGTACCGCCATCACGATCCCGCTGCGGAGCCCCAGCAGAGGGGTCCCCGCCGTCCCCCCACCGCTTGCGGGAAGCAGCGTCCGCGATGTCCGCCACTTCGGCCCCGTAATAGCGAGGGTGAGGAACGAAGTTCTGGAGGATGATCTCTTGGAGGTGTCCATAGCGGCCGTGCAAGTCCGCGAGGGCTTCGAGGGACGCGACCTGCTCCTCCTCGGTCTCGCCGATACCGACCAGGATGCCACTCGTGAAAGGGATCTTGAGCTCGCCGGCGACTTCGATCGTCGCCAGCCGTTGAGCAGGATGCTTCGTGGGAGAACCCGCGTGGACGGTCTCCATGAGCTGCTCTGAGACCGACTCCAGCATCAGGCCCTGAGAAGCGGTCACCTCTCGCAACCGGGCCAGGTCCTCGCGATCCAGGACACCGATGTTCGTGTGCGGAAGCATGCCCCGTTCCAAAGCTCGTTCGCAGGCCCAGACGACGTAGGACGTGAAGTCGTCGTGGCCCCATTGCGCCAGCTTCGAAGCTACGACGGGGTTGACCTCAGGGCGCTCCCCCGTGAGCACTAGGAGCTCCTTGGCGTTTCGTTTCAAAGCCTCGTCCAGAAGGCTCTCGACCTCTTCAGGCGAGCGGATATGCGCCTGGTGCGTCGCGAAGGCGCAGTACTTGCAGTAGCACTGGCACGTCCGCGAGAGGGAGAGCGTGTAGTTCCGCGAGAAGGTGACCCGGCGCACGCCGCCAAGCTACTGCAACTACGCGTCGGGGCCCCGCAGGGCCCCGACGGTAACTCGCAGACGAATCAGGAAATCAGCGTGCACCCTCGGAGTACTTCGGCGCCGGAGGCCTGACCGGCTCAGCCGGCTCGGTGGGCGGCAGCTTCGCCGCTTCCAGCACGAACCTGAAGACGACGGCCGCGAGAGCCGCGCCGACTATCGGGCCGAGCAGGTAGGGCCAGGCGCCGCCCCACTCGTTGCCGACCAGGGCCGGGCCGAACCAGCGGGCGGGGTTGAAGGCGCCACCCGTCAGCGGGCCGCCGACCATGACGATGAAGCCAAGCGTGGTGCCGATCGCCAGCGGCGCCCACTCCTTGAAGCTCTTGCGCGAGAAGACCGCGGCGAGGATCACCAGCACCAGGCAGAAGGTGCCGATCGCCTCGATGATCATGCCCTGGAAGTTGCCGGCAAGCAGGCCGCTCACCGTGGCCGCGCCGTAGTTGGTGGCGCGTCCCTCGTCGAGCAGCAGCCCCTTGCAGAGCAGGGCGCCGAGGACGCCGCCCGAGAACTGAGCCAGCATGTAGATCAGCGCGTCGATCGAGGAGATCCGTTTGATCCCCCAGGCGGCCAGGGTCACCGCAGGGTTGAAGTGCCCACCGCTGACCACACCGAACATGACGATGAGGCCGAAGAGCAGGAAGGCGTGGACGAGACCGATCACCGCGAAGTCGGAGCCGAAGCTCGCCTGTTCGCCGGTGGAGACGAAGAGCACGACGACGGTGGTGACGAAAAACACCAGCAAGAAGGTGCCGATCAACTCAGCAAGGTATGCCGCAAGTCCTCGTTCCTGCACTCTTTCCTCCTAGATCCCTTGATTCGACTGGGCGGCGCCAGTCTACCCAGATCGAGCGAAGGAATAAGCTGCCCAGCTCGATGAGGGTGTTCGTCGCGCTGCTGGCGGCCGCCCTGCTGCTCTCCGGCGACGCCGGCTGCGGCGGGGACGGCGCTGAACCGGGCGCGCCAGCCGGCGCGACGCTCGTGCTCGACTTCACGCCGAACGCGGTCCATTCCGGCATCTATGCGGCCCAGAGGCAGGGCTACTACGGCGACGCGGGGGTGGACCTGGCGATCCGCCAGCCGGGGGAATCGACCGACGCCCCGAAGCTGCTCGAGGCGGGTCGCGCCGAGTTCGCGATCCTCGACATCCACGACCTCGGGATCGCGCGCGAGCGCGGGCTGGACCTGGTCGGCGTGATGCCCCTCGTCCAGCGACCGCTCGCCGCGGTGATCGCCGGCGAGGACGTCGGCCGGCCGCGCGAGCTCCAGGGACGCACCGTGGGCGTAACCGGGCTGCCCTCCGACGAAGCGGTGATCGATTCCGAGGTGAGCGCCGACGGCGGCGACCCGGCGGAGGTGAAGCGGGTGACCATCGGCTTCAATGCCGTCTCGTCCCTCGTCGCGGACAAGGTCGACGCCGTGACCGGCTTCTGGAACGCGGAGGGCGTGGCGCTGCGCGCTCGCGGCATTCCCGTCCATATCTTCAAGGTCGACCGCTACGGCGCCCCCTCCTACCCCGAGCTGGTCCTGGCGACCACCGGCGACACTCTCCGCAACGACCCCGAGCTGGTCGAGTCGACGGTCGATGCGACCCGCCGGGGCTACCGGCTCGCCACCAGGCAGCCGGGCCTGGCGCTGGACGACCTCCTCGCCGCGGTGCCTGCCCTCGACCGCGAAGAACAGGCCGGGCAGCTGAACGTCCTGCTGCGGGACCTGCAGCCGGCGCCCTTCGACCCGGCGGTGCTTCGCGCCTGGGCGGCCTGGGACCTCGAGCACGGACTGCTGAAGCGGCCGCTGGGCGTCGACGCCGCGTTCTCCGAACCCTGACGTCCCATCCAGATACGCTTCGCCCGTGAGCCTGGCCGCCGACTTCCAGCAGGTGCTCGACGCGATGCCGCCCGACTGGACGGACCTCGAGCTCGACCTGCGGATCGACGACGAGAGCCGCTACGTGGACACCGCGGTCGCCCTCAGCCAGGTCAACGCCCAGCCCTACTCGAAGGCCGAGTGGGACTGGCGGCTCCTGGTCGCCCACAGCTTCGGGCACGCCGCCGCCCCGGAGACGGTCAAGGGCGTGCTGGCCAAGCTCGACGCCGACGGCGTCAGCGGCGAGATGGTCGTGCGCGAGGTTCGCGAGGGCCGGGCCGAGGTCGTGCAGATGTGGGGCCGCCCGGAGAGCGTTCGCGAGGAGTTCCGCGAACGCCGCTCGCTCTAGATGGCGAAGATCCTGGCCATCGTCACCGACCTGATGCTGGCGAGCCGCGTGCAGGAGAGCCTCCAGGCAGCCGGCCACGAGGTCGTCCTCGCCCCCACCCTCCCGGACCCGCTGGAAGCCGACGCAATCGTCTGCGACCTGGACACCGCCGACCTCGACGCCCTCGCGGCAACCCCCGTCCCCGTCCTCGGCTTCTACTCCCACGTGGACATCGAGACCAAGCGCACCGCAGAAGCCGCCGGGATCACACAAGCTGTCCCCCGCTCCCGCATGGCCCGCGAACTCCCGGCCCTGGTAGCCGAACTTCTCGAGCGCTGATCCGGACGGAGGGGTCCCCTCCGTCCCTACTCAACCGGCGGCAAAAGATCCGGCCCCGGAATAGGCGTCCCATGAGGGTCGTGACTAGGCTCCCCCAACTTCGCGGCCATCAAAAGCTCCAGCTCCTCGGAGATGTAGTGCTCGAGCACCTCGGCCTCCTCGTGCACCCGGTCGTCGGGCATCCCCAGCGCCTCGGAGAGGTAGGCCTCGATCAGGCGGTGGTGGCGGATCACCTCGAGCGCCACCTTCTCCCCCGCCGGGGTCAGCGTGACGCCCTTGTAGGGCAGGTACTCGACCAGGCCGAGATCGTCCAACCGCTTCAGCATCGAGGTCGCGGTCCCCGGCGCCACCCCGAGCCGCTCGGCCAGCTCGCCGTTGGTGACGGGCCCGGCGCGCTTGCTGGCAACGGCGTAGATCGCCTTCGCGTAGTCCTCGATCGCCTCCGTCCCCGGCGCGCGACGCGGGCTGGTGCCGCCGGTCGCCATCAGACCGAGACCAGCAGGCCGGTTACGTAGAGCAGGGCGATCCCGGCAAGCAGGCCGGCGACGGAGAGCGGGTGCAGGATCCGTCCTTCGTCGTCGCGCATCGCCGGGGCGATCTGGACGATCACCCTGGCGATCGCGCCGACGCCGACGCCGAAGAGCAGCGCCGCCAGGCTGGGGTTGAAGGCGGCGGCGCCGATCCAGGCGCCGAGGATCGCGGGGGCGCCGGCGATCAGGCCCAGGGCGGCGAGATGCCCGAACCGGGCGCCGGCGGTCGGCCCGGCGCCCTCGCGCAGCGGCGCCACGATCGCCAGGCCCTCGGTGGTGTTGTGGATCGCGAAGCCGACGACGAGGAAGGCGCCGAGGGCGAGCGCCCCGGTCGCGTAGGCGGAACCGATCGCCAGGCCCTCGCCGAGGTTGTGGAGGCCGATCCCGATCGCGACCAGCAGCGCCATGTAGAGCCCCCCCTGGGCCATGGCCCCGCCCTCCCCGCGCGCGCTGCGCCGCTGGCCCAGATAGGCGTCTACGCCGGCCAGCAGCAGGTAGGCGACGAGCGCCCCGGCGAAGACGAGGGCGGAGCCGCCGAAGGCGCCGGGAGCCGCGGCGGCGATCTCCAGCCCCTCGAGCGCGGCGTCGATCCCCAAAAGCGCCAGCAGGCCGACCGTGAAGGCGATCAGGGCGCCGACCCAGCGGGCGTCGATGCGGCGGACGAAGGGCAGCCAGAGCAGGCCGAGGGCGATCGGGATAACGCCGACGTAGACGCCGAGCAGCGCCATCAGCCCGTAGAAGCCGAGGTCGGCCTCGGGCGTTTCCGCGGCGACGGGGATCGAGGCGTCCACGGTCCCGCCCGAGGCGGTGAGGACGAAGATCTCGTAGGCCTCGCCTTCTACCCAGGGATAGGAGATCGTCAGCGTGGTCGAGCTCAGCCTGCCGATCTCGGTGCCCTCGCTGGCGCTGAAGGGCGCGTAGGCGTCGTTGACCGCGACCTGGGCGAGGTCGACCGGGTCGGGGCCGTCGTTGCGCAGGGTCAGCTCGATCTCCCCGGGTCGCAGCGTCGTCCGTTCGACGGCGACCTCCTCGACCGGCGGGCCGGTCCGCTCGCCCAGCCCGGGGCCGCCGAGCAGCGCGAAGGCGCCGATCGCCGCCGCGATCAGCGCAAGCGGGATCAGGCCCAGGAGCCAGGCCGGCAGGCGCCCTCCGGGGGCGCGCTCGGCCCGCGCCGCCGCCTCCATCAGGCTCTGCTCCCCGACTCGCCCCAGGGCAGGTCGCAGTACGCCGCCGACGCGGCGGCGGCGGTCAGCCGCGACGGGTTGCCGACCCGGAAGAAGCCGGACCAGCCCAGCTCGGCGAACTCGCTGACGTGCGCGTGGAACATGTAGTCGCCGTCGAAGGGGAACTTCATCTCGGCGATGCCCCGCTGTCCCTGCCCCTGGACCACCGTGTCGGTGAACTCGCTCGGCTCCAGCGAGGTCCCGGTCGGGTAGTACTGGAAGAAGTTGGCGTGGACGTGGAAGGAGTTGAGCGGGTCGTACTCGAGCACGTTGACCAGGTAGATGCGCAGCAGCTCGTCGCGGCCGACCTGGATCGGCTCGTTGACGTAGTGGAAGCCGACGGTGTTGACCGCGTAGATCTCGTTGGCGAGGTCGAAGTTGGTGTCGAAGCCGTTCATCACCATCACCATCTCGTCGGCTTCGGGCCGGCCCTCCTTCGGGTCGATGACGAAGGCGCCGTAGAGCCCGCGCGAGATGTGGCTGGCCAGGGGCGAGACGTGGCAGTGGTAGAGGTGGAGGCCGAACGGCTCGGCGTCGAACTCGTAGGTGAACTTCTCGCCGGGGCCGACCTGGCCGCCGCCGCGGTTTTCCCCGATCCCGGGCATGCCGTCCATCAGGGCGGTGTGGATGCCGTGGAAGTGCATCGTGTGCGGGTGTTCGGAGGCGTTGAGGAAGTGGATCCGCAATTTCTCCCCCTCGCGGGCGCGCAGGGTCGGGCCGGGGACGCGGCCGTTGTAGGTCCAGGCTTCGTACTTGACCCCCGGCGCGACTTCGACCTCCTTGTCCTGGGCGACGATCTCCCACTCGCGCAGGACGCGGCCGCTGGCCAGGCGCCGCGTCTTGCCGTAGTCGAAGTCGCGCAGCAGCTCGGTCGGGTGAAAGCCGTTGGCGCGGTGATTCACGGAGCGGCCGGGAGCGAAGCCCGCGTGGACGAAGGCATCGTGCCCGGCGTGGCCGCCGTGGCCGGCCATCGCGCCGGCGGCGCCGGGGCCGCCGGACTCGCGCGGCAGCAGGCCCTGGACGATCGGCAGGCCGGCACCGGCGGCGAGGGCGCCGCCAAGCATCTTTCGCCTGCTGAGGCGGGAGCTCACTTGATTGCTCCTGTCAGAGATTTAGACACGTCTAAATAATTTTGGCACATCTAAAAGACGTTGGGGTTGGGGCAATGGGGATGGCCCCGCCCGAGCAACAGCGGGGAGGCTCGGTCGGGGCCATCCCCATTGCCCCCGACACCGGCTTCCTAGAATCGGGGCATGGCCGAAGCCGTGACAGTGGAGCTCGATGCCCAGTACAGGCAGCTGCGGGAGGAGTGCGGGCTGCTCGATCGCTCGAGGCGGGGGAAGCTGCTGCTTAGGGGTGCTGAAGCTGCCGAGTACCTACAGGGACAGCTGACGAACGACATAGAGGGCCTAGGATCCGGCGAGGGCTGCTACGCGGCGCTGCTGGACCGCAAGGGGCACATGCAGGCCGACATGCGGGTCCTCAACTGCTCCGGTGCGCCTTTCCCCCCCATATCGGGGGAAAGGACCACCGGAACCGAGGGAGAGGCGGCGATCTGGGTCGACACGGAGGCGGCGGCGCTACCGGTCGTGCGCAAGCACCTCGAGACCTACAAGATCGGGCGCGAGGTGGAGGTGGAGGACGTGACCGCCGAGCGCGCCCTGCTCTCCCTGATCGGGCCGCGCAGCGCCGACCTCGCGGGAGCGCCGCCGCTGCCAGAGCACGCCTGCGAGCCGCTCGCGGTCGCGGGCGTCGATTGCGTGGCGGCGGGAACCGCCACCGGCATCGACCTGATCGCGGCGGTGGACGACGCGGAGCGCCTGCGCAGGGCGCTGGTCGAGTCCGGCGCGGTCGAGGTCGGCCTCGAGGCGGCGGAGATCCTCCGCATCGAGGCGGGAACGCCCCGCTTCGGCGCCGAGATGGACAGCGGCACGATGCCCGCCGAGGCCGGCATCGTCGGGCGCGCCGTCGACTTCGAGAAGGGCTGCTACATCGGCCAGGAGACCGTCGCCCGCCTGCACTACCGCGGCAAGCCAAACCGTCACCTGCGCGGCCTCCGTCTCTCCGCCCCCGCTCCCGCCGGCACGGCCCTACGGGTGGGAGAGAAGGAGGTGGGAACGGTCGGCAGCAGCTGCGTCTCCCCCCTGCACGGCGCGATCGCGCTCGCGGTCCTGCGCCGCGAGGCGGAGCCGGGTGCGGAGCTGGCCGTAGGTGAAGATGGCGTTACGGCTCGCGTCGTCGACCTGCCGTTCGTCTAGATTCCGCCCCGATGGGTCGTGGGAGAGGCAGAATCGCCGCGGGGCTCGTGCTCGGCGTGCTGGCCATGGCAACGGCCGGGTGTGGAGCCGAGGAGAACGCCAACGAAGCGCGGCCGCAGCCGCCGACCCGCGTCAGCGTCACGATCACGCCGAAGACGATCACCGTGCAGCCCCCGCGGATCGCGATCGGGCCCGAACCGAGCCAGCAGATCCCCCAGAACAAGCACGCCGGCCAGCCCGCGGTCGACTCCGACGCCCCGGTCGACGTCGTCTTCGTCACCGCCAACCTGACCGACTTCGACTCGAAGCTGGAGATCCGCGGGCCGAAGAAAGACGCCTCCGGGCTCCTGGTCGCCAACGGCAACGGCTCCCTGCTGACCTCGCTGCCGACCGGCGTCTACCGGGTGAGCGCCGCCGACATCCCGGCCGCCGAGCCCGCCCGCTTCTCGGTCGGCGCGTACCGCACCTCCTCCGAGAACGACCTGCTGTTGCCCTAGGCATTTCGGTTACGTCCGACGCAATTTCCATCCTGGTACGTGCTCTCGCCTTGAGAGCACAACCCGACCCAAGATGCACCGCGTCCTCCTCGGCCCACCGGACCGGCGAAAGACGGGGAAGGCATCGAAGGAGGAAAACATGGCTGTAGTAATTGCGATCCTCGTGATCGCACTCATCGGCGTGGCGGGACTCTTGCTGCGCACCCGCGAGACAAATGCGCGTTTGGCCGAGGCAACCAATCGCCTAGAGGCCGAGAGCGCTAACGCTAAGCAAGGACAAGGCGACCTAAGAGAGTTCGGCGACGCTCTCAAGCAAGTCGAAAACGCTGTCGCGAAGTACAAGGAGCGCGAGGATGTCCGTGACAAAGAAGTAGGCGAGATGCTCGCGAGCGTGGCTCAGTCCAGCGGGCAGGTCGTGCAGCGTATTGACGCTCTCGTTGGTCGTTGGGCCAACCCCAAGCAGCGGGGCCAGCTCAGCGAGGAGTGGCTCGTCGCCGCTCTCAGACAGATGGGACTACGAGACGACGTTCACTTTGAGGTTCAGAAGCGCGTTGAGATAGAAGCCACTCGTGGAAACAAGAACGGCGTCATTGACGTGTTTCTTCTGCTGCCAAACTCACAAGGCGTCGCACTAGATGCGAAGTTCCCTTGGGTCCGCCTCTTGGGAGAGGTGGTAGACGACGGTGGCGAAGAGACCCGCGACTTTGCCTTGCGCAAGCTCCGTGACGCTCTGCGAACCCACATCAAGGACATTGGAGGGCGCGAATACCGTGGTGCTCGGGGCCTCTCCGTGCGCCATGTACTTGTGGTCGTGCCCGACTGGCAGACACTCGAGATGGTCAGGAAGGCGGACCCGAAGATCACCGAGTTCGCTGCAGAACACAGCGTGGGCCTGTTGCCAGCAGACGGTCTCTACGAGATGGCCAATGCTCTAGCGGAGGTGCATCGCGAGGAGGGTTGGGGCGAGAAGATTGGTGAGCTATTCACCCCCCAGCACGCGGACCGAATGTTCGCAGCCTGCATCGACCTTCTGGGTCGCGTTGAAGGCGTGGTCACCCAACATAAGCGGCTCGGTGACTCACTCGCCCAGGTAATCGCTGCTTTCGCGCCGAATGGCATTGTGGGCCGTGACGTGCTTGAGCCAGCCGTACGAGCCGCCGAGAAGGTCCCTCCCGAGATCGAGGCGGATATCCACGAGCTCGAATCAGGCAAGGCCAAAAAACACGCGGATCGGCTTGAAGAAAAGCGGCCTAACGCAGAAGCCGCGTAGATGACCGATTCCGATTCGCGTGCGCGCGGGGACGCGGCTGGCCAAGCTGGGCGGTGCACGGGGCCGCTGCGCGTAGCAGCGCTACGCGCGAGGCAGCGGGCGCCGATCCAGTGCCGCGCCAGGCGCGTCAGCCGGGCGTGCGCGCATCGGGGTCGTTCATCTACGCGGGTTGACTAGGATTCGCCGCCCGCCTGCAAACCCATCCCCGCGGAGGAATCTCAGTTGGCCGTTGACACGAGCGCAATCGCGAAATTGGACGTTGAGCCCGGAACCCTGCCCGAGACGATGGCGGCATGGGTGATCCGCGAGGAGCGGGAGGGCGAACCGACCGACGCCTTCCAGCTGGAGCAGATCGAGGTCCCCGAGCCCGGGGCCTTCGAGGTGGTCGTCCGCGTGATGGCGGCCGGCGTCAACTTCAACAACGTCTGGGCGGCACTGGGCAAGCCGGTCTCGGTCTTCCCCTACGGCGACCACCCCGAGTACGGCCACCACATCGGCGGCTCCGACGCCTCAGGGGTCGTCTGGAAGGTCGGCGAGGGCGTCACCCGCTGGAAGCCCGGCGACGAGGTCGTCGTCCACTGCAACCAGGCCTCCTACGAGGACGTCGAGGTGCACGGCCTCGACCCGCTGGCGGCGCCGAGCCAGAGGATCTGGGGCTACGAGACCACCTGGGGCTCCTTCGCCCAGTTCACCAAGGTGCAGGCGCAGCAGCTCCTCCCCCGTCCCCAGAACCTCTCCTGGGTCGACTCCTCCTCCTACGGCCTCACCTACTTCACCGCCTACCGGATGCTGATCGACCAGTGCAAGCTGCAGCCCGGTCACAACGTCCTGATCTGGGGCGCGGCGGGCGGTCTCGGCGTATTCGCCGTGCAGCTCTGCAAGGCGGCCGGCGCCAACGCGGTCGGCGTCGTCTCCTCTGAGGAGAAGGGCGAGCTGGTCAAGCAGCTCGGCGCCGTCGACTACATCAACCGCAACGAGTTCGGCGAGATGATGCGGACCAGGGAGAACCTCACCGACCCCGCCGCCGACAAGGACCGCTTCAAGGCCTCGCGTGGCTTCGCCAAGCGGGTCAAGGAGATCCTCGGCGACGCGCCAGACATCGTCTTCGAGCACGTCGGGCAGGCCACCTTCCCGACCTCGGTCTTCGTCGTCAAGCCGTTCGGCAAAGTCGTCATCTGCGGCGCCACCTCGGGCTTCCAGCTCGACTTCGACGTGCGCTACCTGTGGATGCGCCAGAAGCAGATCATCGGCTCCCACTTCGCCAACGCATACGAGTGCATGCGCGCCAACCAGCTGATGGCCGAGGGCAAGGTCCGGCCGGTGATCTGGCAGACGATGGGGTTCGACGGGGTCGCCGAGGCGCACCAGCTGCTGCACGAAAACAAGCACCTCGGCAAGATCTCGATCCTGGTCGGGGCCGAGTCCGAGGACGAGGGCCAAAACGAGGAGGGCCCGGGCGCGATCCGGGCGGAGGTGGGAGCCTGATGAGCGAGGTCTGCGTACTGGACTGGCACGTCGCCCCATTCCGGGCCGACCGCTTCCTCGACCTCTGGGAACCGGCGGCGGCGAGGATGCCCGCCTTCGGCGCCAAGAGCTGGTCGCTGACCCGCTCGACCGACGACCCGCTGGCGATCCGGCAGTCCTCGGTCTGGGAGAGCCGCACGGACTTCGAGCGCTACTGGTTCTCGGAGGAGATCGAGAAGGCCCGCGCCACCGTCATCGACCTCTACGACATCCCGATCCTTCCCACCTGGCACGTCCTGCTGGCTGCCGAGTAGCCAGTCGCAGCGCCCTCACGCGCGCTCGAGCGGGGCCATCGTCAGGCCGGCGGCCTTGAGCTGCTGCCAGTAGTGCTCGGCCGGCTCGCGCGGCCCCGACCAGACGATCGCCAGGCCGTTGTTGTGGATGCTCTCGGCCAGCTCATGGCCCTTCTCCAGCGACACCCCCGGCAGCACGCGCGCCAGGGACTGAGCCACGTGGTCGAAGGTGTTGTGGCTGTCGTTGCGCACGATCACACGCCAGTCGCCACCCAGGTCCGAGCCCGGCCCGTCGGTGCGGGGCCTCTCCACCGTCGAAGTCGACATCGCTCGGCATTATGCGGAAAGTCCCTGCAATAAGAAAGCGCTGCGGCCGAACTTGCACCATTTCGCCTTAAAGTGCACTTAACTACTCAGATTAGCTATGGCCTAGACTCATTGCTGACCTATAAACAAACTAGTCTGGAGACCCGGACCATGCGACCACGTCCCGTCTCGATCGATCAGCGCTTGGCCAAAGCCCTGTCCAGCCCCCTGCGGGCAAGGGCCCTCGCCCTGATCGCGGATGGCATCGACAGCCCCAAGCTGATCGCCGAGAAGCTCGAGCTCGACGTTCGCACCGTCGCCTACCACATCCGCGTGCTGCGGAGCCTCGGCTGTATCGAGCTGGTGGAGACGCGGCCTCGGCGCGGTACCGTCGAACACGTCTACCGGCTGACGGACCAGGCGGTAGAGAAGGGCGCGTAGGGAGTCGGGTCTGGGACGGAGGCGTTGGAGGCCATCGGGGGCCCTCCCCAAAACGCTCGGCGGGAGCCTCGCTGGAGTGTTTTGGGGAGGGCCCCCGATGGCCCTCCTCGCGAACCGTCGCCGAGTGACGCCCAGCTTGCGAGCCCGGCGCCAGGGTCCACAAGCTTTTAAAAGAGCTTGGGGCGCCCGAAACGGGCACCGGGACATCTGAAGCTTTCGGGGAGCCGGTAACGCTTCACGGGTAGGAGCTTCGAAGCCAGTGCGCTGTTGAAGGGATGCCGGCGCCCCTTTCCAAAACACTCCAGCGAGGCTCCTGCCGAGCGTTTTGGAAAGGGGCGCCGGCATCCCCCACAAACACCGCCCGCTAAAACGGACTGGGAACCCGAACCACGACGTTGTCGACCGTCGCCTGCGCGCCCTTGGCTACCTTGGCGGAGCCGACCGAGAACCCGGAGGCGCGGCCTGCCAGTTCCCCCGTCCCTTCGTCGGTGACGTCGGCAACCAGTTCTCCGCCGACGTAGGCGAGGATGCGGCAGTTCCCCTTTTCCTCCCCTTCGGTGATGTTGAAGGCGCGAAGCCGCAGGTCGTTCTCGCGATCGACTCCCTTCATGGCGGCGACGTCCTTGGCGATCTGCAGGTACTCGATGCTGCCGTCGGGGAGGATCTTGCGCAGCTGCGCCTTGCGCTGGAACGGGTAGGCGGCCAGCTGGTAGCGGGCGCCGCCGCCGGCCCGCAGGTCGAGGCCAAGGTAGGCGGCCCGCTGCACCGGCTTGGGGGTCTTGCCCAGCAGCCGCTCGGTCGCGGCGATCTCCAGGTCCCGCCCGAACACCGGCGTGCGGTAGGAGCACTCCCTGGTCTGCTTGCCGACGACGATGCCGAAAGCACCCTCTGAGGCGCCGCGCCCGCAGCGATCCCCGGAGAACTTCTTGACCTGCGCGAGCTGCCCCTTGCTCTCCATGCCGTTGCGGTAGATGCCGACCAGGGCCGCCCCGGCCGTCGGGACGAGGGCCAGCAACGTGGCCAGCAGAGCGACGAGCGCGCCTGTGCGTAGCGCTTTCACGATCTCGCAGCCTAAACACAGGCGGAGGGGAAAGATGCGGCCCGCCACCTGGTGAACGGCGTATTTCGGGGCGACCCAAATAAGATTGGGGGCGTGAGCGAGCACCGCCTTCCCGAGCGCGACCGTCCCTGGGTGATGCGCACCTACGCCGGGCACTCCGACGCCCGGCGCTCCAACGAGCTCTACCGCGGCAACCTCGCCAAGGGGCAGACCGGCCTCTCGGTCGCCTTCGACCTCCCGACCCAGACCGGGTACGACCCCGACCACGTCCTCGCCCGCGGCGAGGTAGGCAAGGTCGGCGTCTCGATCGCCAACAAGGGCGACATGCACCAGCTGCTCGACC
>CAMLQY010000030.1 GCA_946482365.1 uncultured Actinomycetes bacterium | reverse complement strand
ACGTGCTCGTGCACGGCGAGTCGATCCCGAACATGACCGACGACGAGCTCTTCGAGGTGCGCAAAAAGTTCGGCCTGCTGTTCCAGGACGGGGCGCTCTTCGGCTCGATGAACATCTACGACAACATCGCCTTTCCGCTGCGGCAGCACACCGACAAAAGCGAGGAAGAGATCGGCGAGATCGTCAACCGCCGGCTCAAAGAGGTCGGCCTCACCGAGGCCACCTACAAGATGCCGAACGAGCTCTCCGGCGGCATGCGCAAGCGCGCCGGCTTCGCCCGGGCGCTGGTGCTGGAACCGGCGATCGTGATGTTCGACGAGCCCGACTCGGGGCTCGACCCCGTGCGCACGGCGCTGCTCTGCGAGCTGGTCCGCGAGGTGCACGAGGAGAACGGCGGCTGCTACCTGGTGATCAGCCACGACCTCAACACCGCCCGGCGGATCTCCGACTTCATCGCCGTGCTCTGGAACGGCAAGATCGTCGAGTCGGGGCCGAAGGAGGAACTGTTCGACTCCGAGAACCGCTTCGTGCACCAGTTCCTGAACGCGGACGTAACCGGTCCGCTCTCGATGGACTGAGGCATCTGGCGCGCGGGTCCTGTCGCGGATGAGGGACCGGTACTCGGTTGTTGTCGGGCTGCTGTTTGCGGTGGTGATCGCGATCGCCCTCCTCAACACGCTGGGGTCCGAGGACGAAGGCACGCTCGGGCTCGACGAGCTTCCTCCTCGCTGGGCCCTGCCCGAGTTCGCGGTGCCGCGGGCGGCGGGCCCCCTGGAAGGGGACGCCAACGTCGCCCAGGACGATTGCGAGACCTCGCAGGCGCCCTGCCCCGAGAGCGCCCGGCGGGCTCCCGCCTGCGACATCCGCACCCCCGGCGCGATCCGGGTCTGCGATTTCTTCGCGCGGCCGCTGGTGCTCTCGTTCTGGTTCTCCCCGGGTGGCAACTGCGTCGCTCAGCAGGACGTGCTCGATCGGGTCTACGCGCGCTACCGTGGGCGCGTGGGCTTCCTCTCGCTGAACGTGCGCGATGACCGCGACGGCGTTCGCAAGTCGATTCGCCAGCGGGGCTGGCGGATGCCGGTCGGCTATGACCGCGACGGGGCGGTGGCCGGCCTCTACCGCGTAGGCGGCTGTCCCACCTTTGCCTTCGCCTACCCGGGCGGGACGATCCAGGACGCGAGCATCGGCGAGCTGACGGAGGCTCAGCTCGACGCTCGCGTGGAGCGGCTCCTGCGGGCAACCCGCGCGGCGGAGGTGGGCTGATCGTGGCGGGCCAGGCAGCCGGCTCCGACCTGGGCTGGGACCCGCCACCCGAGCAGGGCCGGGTCGCCCCCCACGTCGCGGAGGAGCTCCCGGGGCTCGGGATCGCATGGCTCGAGGTCGACGGTGGCTCCGAACGCAGCTCCGAGTCGGTTCGTATGCGCCTGCGCGCTCTCTCGGACCGCTTCTACGGCGGCCACGCGATCCACATGCGCGAACAACCGATCCCCTGGGCCTACCGGGTCTTCTTCCGCCAGATCGGGCTCGACCCCGACCGCACCCGCACGCCGGTCGAGCAGCTCGCGCTGGACCGGCTCCAGGACGGGGCCTTCGTCACGCACGGCATGCCCGAAGACGCGCTGACGATCGCGATCGCGGAGACGGGCGTCGCGGTTCGCGCCTTCGACTCCGATCGCCTGCAGGGGCGGCTTTGCATCCGCGATTCCGCGCCCGGGGAGGCGCTGCCGGGAAAACCGGCTGAGCTCGAGCAGGGAACGCTGACGATCGCCGACGAGAGCGGTCCCGTCGAGCTGCTCTTCGGCGGGACCTCCGGGCGCGGCGGCGTCGACCGCGATACCCGGCGGATCACGCTCGCCGCGGTGCAGGTCAAGGGCGTGCCCCAGGCGGCGGTCGACGAGGCGCTCTGGATCGCCTCCTCGACCATCCAGGCCGCCTGACTGACCAGAGGCGTTTCCGGTGCGCTTTATCCCCTTATTAAGGGGATAAAGCGCACCGGAAGCGTGGACTAGACTCGACTGCGATGGTGGACGTTCTTGAAAGAGAGGGGTTCGCCGAGCTCCAAGTCAGGGGCGACGAGCGCCTCGCCCGTGCCGAGCTGCGCCGCCAGATCGGTCGCCTCGAGCAGGAGCTGTCCCGGCTCTCGGCCGAGGCCTTCCCCCTCTTTTCCGTCGACACACGGGTCGAGGCCCCTTCGGGGCCACCGCGGCTGGCCGGCCTCGAACAGCTCGAGCGGGTGCGCGACGCGCTCGCGGCGCGGATCGGCGAGGCGAGACTGGCGCTGCGGGAGCGCGCCGACCTCGAGGCCGCCAATCGCGAGCTGCTGCGGCTGATGCAGGCCTCTCCGGTCGACTACAAGTGGGTGCGGATCTCTCGCGCCGACATCGGCGAGCACGGGTGTGGCCACTGGCACTCCCGCCCCCGGCTCGGGCCCCTGGGGATGCTGATGGGCTGGTGGCGGGTCAAGGTCTCCTCCGGATGCCCATTAGCCGGGCGGCTTGCGGCCGTTGAGCAGCAAGAGCCAGAGACCCGCCACTGAGGAGAGGCCGCCGGCCCCCTGGGGGAGCTTTCCCCTGGCCGAGTTGGCGGTGCTCGCCGGCATCGTCATGCTCGTGATCGGCATCGTCGGCGGCAGCCCGACCGCGCTGGGGGTCGGCGTCGCCCTTGCCGGCCTCGGCGGTCTAGAGGTCGCCGCGCGCGAGCACTTCGCCGGCTACCGCTCCCACACGACCCTGCTCGCCGGCTTCGTATTCGTCTGCGTCGTCGGCGGCCTCTTCTACCTCGCCGGGCTGATCCTGGCGATCTGCCTCGGTATCGGCGCGGCCGCGTTCCTCGTCACCTTTTTCGCCCTGCGGCGCGCCTTCCAGCGCGCCTCGGGCGGACTGTCGTTTCGCGTGGGCCGCCTCGGCGGCTGAGGGTCGCGTCAGACCAAGACAGATTCTCTGGAGGCGAGCTCGGAGGACAGCAGGGCCTTCTGGCGGGAGGTGAGGGTCCCCAGGCGCTTGTTCTCGCTGAGCGCGAGCCCGAGCAGGAACTTGCGGGCGCGGGTGCGGCCCCAGCGGCGCTGGCTGGTCAGCAGCTCGGCCAGGGTCATGCTCTCGGTCTCCCAGGGGCACTCGCGGATCACCTCCGCGGCCTCGACGTCGCCTCGCGCTATGGAGCGCTTCAGCTCCGCCCTTGCAAGTCGCACCCGGTTCGCGCGGGCAAGCGCCTGCATGTGTTGCGGGGCCTGGACCGCGGATGCGGTTGTTTGAGCAGGGGCGATCGAAACAGCGTCCACTGGGACTCCTCCCATCTTGGGGTTGACTGGCTAGCTCGTTGCGCCTGACCGGAGGTGCGAACCTCGGCCTGGTCGAGTTGAGTGCTCCACCGTTCCGCTTCCCTGCCCCGGGTTGCGAGCGGCGCGGGGGCCAAGCTATGCGGTGGGTGGTCGGGGGTCAACCCGTAGTCGCACGGTGCTCTCCGGCCCGGTCGCTAAGAGCACCTTTTTCGTAGCGAGGTGGACGCGGGGAAGATCCCGGCGCGGAGGAAACTACCCCGAGCGGGGTAGTTCGGGGAAGTCTTCGGCAACCCGCGCGATCGTCGCCAGGGCCTGGTCGAGATGCGCACGCTCGTGAGTCGCCATCAGGCTGGTGCGAAGGAGCGCGCCGCCCGGGGGGACCGCCGGGTGGATCGCGACGTTGGTGTAGACGCCGGCGTCGAAGAGCGCCTTCCAGAGCAGCACCGCCTGCCAGTCGTCCCCGACCACCACCGGGACGACCGGCGTGGTCGCGACGGCGCCGTCGGGCAGCGTGCCCGGCTCGATCACCTTCAGGCCGAGGTCGCGCAGCCCTTCGCGCAGGTAGGCGGCGTTCGCCAGCAGCACCTCGAACAGCTGCGGGCCGTCGGCACGGATCACCCGCAGGGCCCCCAGTGCCGCGCCGACCGCCGCGGGCACCGCGGAGGCGCTGAAGACGAAGGAGCGGGAGGCGATTCGCAGGTACTCGACCACGTCGGCGGGGCCGGCGACGAAGCCGCCGCAGGAGGCGAGGCTCTTGGAGAAGGTGCCCATGCGCAGGTCGACCTCGTCCTCGAGCCCGAACAGCTCGCAGGCCCCCGCCCCGCGGGCGCCGAGCACGCCGGCCCCGTGCGCCTCGTCGACCATCAGCCGGGCGCCGTGGCCCTTGCAGAGCTCGACGATCCGCGGCAGGTCGCAGACGTCGCCCTCCATCGAGAAGACGCCGTCGACGACGACGAGCACGCCGCCGCCGTCTTCGGCCGCGCGCTGCAGCATCTTCTCCAGCTTGTCCATGCGGTTGTGGCGGAAGGGGCGCAGCTTGGCGCCCGAGAGGCGGCAGCCGTCGAGGATCGAGGCGTGGTCGCCGGAGTCGACGATCACGGTGTCGCCGGGCTCGAGCAGCGTCCCGATCGTTCCCAGGTTCGCCTGGTAGCCGGTCGAGAAGACGATCGCGTCCTCGCTCTCCATCCACTCGGCCAGCTCACGCTCGAGGTCGACGTGCAGCGGCGTCGTCCCGTTCAGCAGGCGCGAGCCGGTGACGCCGGTGCCGTAGGTCTCGAGGGCGTCGCGGGCCGCCTGCTTCACCCTGTCGTCGCCGGTCAGGCCCAGGTAGTTGTTGGAGCCGAGCATGATCGTCTCCCGCCCCTCCATCTCGACCACGGGCCCTGCCTGCGAGGTGAGCAGGCGGAAGTAGGGGAGGAGGTCGTGCTGCCTGGCCGCTTCCAGCTGCTCGAGGCGGTCGTGGCTGCGTGCCTTCTCGAAGACGTCGACCGGGGACCGGGCCGTTTCGCTCATGCGCAGAGTGTAGGTTCACGACCCGTGGGAAACGTGACGATCCGTCCGGTCCGCACTCGTCGCGAGCTGAAGCGCTTCATCGGCCTTCCCTACCGACTGCACGCCGGCACGCCCTGGGTCCCCCCGCTGAAGCTCGAGCGGCGACTCTTCCTCAATCGCAGGCTGAACCCCTACTTCAAGCACGGCGAGGCCGAGTACTTCCTCGCCCTGCGCGGCGAGCAGGTGGTAGGCCGCGTCACCGCTCAGATCGACCACGCCTTCAACCGGTTTCACCGGAGCAGCTGGGGCATGTTCGGCTTCTTGGAGATGGAGGAGGATCCCGAGGTCGTCGCGGCGCTTCTCGCCGCCGCCGAGGATTGGCTGCGGGAGCGCGGCTGTGAGCGCATGGTCGGCCCGATGGACTTCTCCATGAACGAGGAGAGCGGCGTCCTGATCGAGGGCCACGAGCTCGAGCCACTGGTCAGGCAACCCTGGCACCCGCGCCACTACCAGCGCCTCTGCGAGGAGGCCGGCCTGGAGAAGGCGATGGACCTCTACTCGTGGGCGCTTGACATCAGCGACCGCGAGGACATGCTGCCGATCCTCTTCGAGCTGGACCAGCGGGCACGCAAAGAGCACGGCGTCACGATTCGCAGGATGTCGCGGCGGCACCTGCGGCGGGAGATGGACCGCTTCGCCGAGATCTACAACGCGGCCTGGGCCGACAACTGGGGCTTCGTCCCCTACTCCAAGGAGGACCTCGACGCCTACGCGCTCGACATGCATCTGGCCTTCTCGCGCGACTGGTTCATGGTGGCCGAGAAGGAAGGCGAGACGATCGCCGTCGCGATCACCCTGCCGGACCTCAACCAGGTGCTGAAGAGGATGAGGGGGCGCCTGCTGCCGTTCGGCTGGTGGCATTTCCTGAACCGCAACCGCATTTGCGACCGGGTCCGGGTCGGGTTCCTCGGGGTCAAGCCGGAGCATCAGCACACCGGGGTCGCGGCCTCCCTCTACGTCGAGCACTTCGACACGGCGGCCCACGCGCGCCAGGACCACGGCGAGGCGGGATGGATCCTGGAGACCAACGAGGCGATGAACCGGGGGCTGGAAGCGATGAGCGCCGAGATCGTCAAGCGCTACCGCATCTACGAGAAGGCGCTGGGGGGCCGACTGAACGATTGACCCACCTATAGAGGGGTCAATCGTTCAGTCGCCCTTCGATTCCCGCAAGGTGCGGGGTGGCTTGGACCAGGCGCCGGGTCCACCGCTAAGGTCGGGACGGTGAGCAATATGGAGCTGGAGCCGATCCCGGTTCGCGTCCTTCCCCACGAGACCTCCAACGCGCTGGCAGTGCGCAGCGAGGCGAAGACCGCGGCGATAGCGGCTGCGGGCGGGGTCCTCGCCGGCGCCGCCACCGTTGCCGCCGTGCGCGCCGTCGGCGCCGTCGCGAGTCGCAAGAGGGCGCCCCGCCGCCTCGCGCGCCGCGAGCGCCCTGCCAGCGTCCTCGCCAGCCGCTCTTTCCTCGTCGACGTCCACCTGCTGGGGCGGTGAACGCGGAGGTCGAAGTCCGGCCGCCCTCCCCCTACCGCCTGCCCTCCTACGGCGGCGAGGACGGGGTGATGCGGGTCGAGCGCGGCGTCGCCACCCGGCTGCTCCAGGTGGAGGGGTGCCCGGTCCTGGCCCGTGCATGGGAGGCGGGGAAGGACCGGGTGGCGCTGCGCACCGAGCCGCTCGACCCGGACTCGATCGCGGTGCCCGCGCCGCCGGCCGAGGCTCCGGCCCGCGAAGCGGGCCCGGCGGAGCTCGAGCTGGCGCTGGAGCGGATGCGCTTCGCGCTGGGCGTCGACGACGACCTCGGCGAGTTCTACCGGCGCTTCCGCGGCGACCCGCTGCTCGGGCCGTTGCTGCGCCGCCGTCCCCACTTCCGCCCGCGCCGCCGGCCCTGGCCCTGGGAGGCACTCGCCTGGGCAGTGGTCAAGCAGCTGATCGAGAGCGGCCGCGCCGCCCGAATCCAGCGCCGCATGGTTGGCCGCTGGGGGGTGAGGCTCGGCCCGCGTCGCGAGGGCCTGCACGACGTCCCCACACCGGACCTGATCGCGGGCAGGGCGCCGGTCGAACTGGAGTCGATGGGCCTGGCCCTGAAGCGGGCGATCGCTCTGCGCGCGGTCGCCGCCGACGTCGCCGCCGGACGTTGCGACCCCGGCGAGCCCGGCGCCGACCGCCGCCTGCTCGCAGTGCGCGAGGTCGGCCCCTGGACCGTGCAGTGCCTGCGGCTCTTCGGCCGCGGCGATCCCGACGCCCTGCCCGCGGGAGACCTGATCTACCTGAAGCAGGTCGGCCGGCTAGCCCGCCTCGGTCGTCGTGCCACGGTCGAGGAGGTGGAGGAGTTCTACGCTCCCTACGCCCCCTTTCGCGGCCTCGCGGCGACCTGGTCGACGATGGCTAATTAGCGGCCCCCGAGCTCTCGAGGCCATCCGGGCTTGCGTATCGTCTGGCTTGGCTCAAGGGGGTCGGCGGGGCGCCGATAAGTCGTGCAATGGAGCCCTCGACTCTAGGTGGCGGCAGCTGGCCGGAGAAGCGGGTCAACGAGTTCCTCGACCAGATCTCATCGGGGGGCGAGGACTACCGGCGGCTGGTCGAGCGCCTGCCCGCGATCGTCTACGCCTCCGAGCTCGGCGAGCACGGCCGCTGGCGATACGTCAGCCCCCAGGTGGAGGAGATCCTCGGCTATACCCCGGAGGAATGGCTGGCCGACGAGGAGCTCTGGGCGAGGCTGCTGCACCCCGAGGACCGGGAGCGCGCTCTCTCGCAGGAGACGCGCAAGACGATGGGCAATCGCAACCCGCCGCCGGTCGACTACCGCATGATCACGCGTGACGGTCGCACCGTCTGGATTCTCGACGAGGCCGTGCTCGAGCCCGACGAAGACGGCACCCCGGTCTGGCACGGGGTGCTCTACGACATCACCGAGCGCAAGCTGGCCGAGCAGGAGGCCCGGCGGGCGGCCACCCAGCAGGCCGCGGTCGCACGCCTCGGCGGGCGGGCGCTGAAGGACGGTGACCCGGACGCCCTGATGGGCGAGGCGGTCTCGCTGATGGTCGAGATCGACGGAGTCGACGGCGCCTGTATCTGGGAGATCGGTCGCGACGGTCGCCGGCTCGGCCTGCGGGTGGGGCTCGAGGACCGCATCGTCGGTGCGGCCCGCGCCTCGGCCGCGCGCGACTCCCACGTCGGGGCGGCCCTCGACTCGCGCCTGCACGTGATCGTCGACGACTGGTCCAGCGAGCGACGCTTCTCGATGCCACCGGCGCTGCGGGCGATCGGCGCGCGCAGCAGCCTCGCGGTGCCGATCGACGGCAAGCAGCAGCCCTTTGGCGTGCTCGACGTCCACTCCACCGAGCCCAACCGCTTCACGCCGCAGGACGTGCACTTCGTCCAGGCCTTGGCCAACGTCCTCGCCGACGCCATCGAGCGCCACGCGACCCACCAGGCGCTGCGCCACCGCGTCCTGCACGACTCGCTCACCGGCCTTCCCAACAGGCTCAGCTTCGTCGAGTCGCTGAGCGACGCGCTAAAGCGCAGCACCGTCTCGGGCTCTCCGGTCGGGCTCCTCTTCCTCGACCTCGACAACTTCAAGCTGATCAACGACAGCCTGGGCCACCACGCCGGCGACGAGCTGCTGTGTGCTGTGGCGCCCCGCCTGCGCGGCCATCTGCGCCCTGGAGACATCGTCGCCCGCTTCGGCGGCGACGAGTTCGGGATCCTCGTCGACCGGCTCGCCGACGAGGACGAGGCGGTGGCCATCGCCGACCGGATCGCGGCTGCCTTCGCTGAGCCGTATGCGATGGGCGGCGTCGACCACTTCGTCAGCGCCAGCGTCGGCATCGCCGTCGCCCGGCCGTCGGCCCGCGAGCCGATCGAGGCCGACATGCTGCTCCGCGACGCCGACGCGGCCATGTACCGGGCGAAGGAGCGCGGCCGCGGTCGTTGCGAGCTCTTCGATGCCGAGATGCGGGCGCGGGCGCTGCGGCGGCTGGAGGTCGAGCGCGAGCTGCGCCAGGCGCTCGAGCGCAACGAGCTGGAGCTCCACTACCAGCCGGTGATCGCGCTGCGCAGCGGCGAAATCACTGGCCTCGAGGCGCTGGTCCGCTGGCGCCATCCCGAGCGCGGCCTGCTCGACCCCGGCGACTTCGTTTCGGTTGCGGAGGAAAGCGGCCTGATCGAGCCGATCGGGCGCTGGGTCCAGGAAGTGGCCTGCCGCCAGGTGCTGGAGTGGCACGAGCTGCGCCCCGACCGGCGCCCCTTCGACGTCTCGGTCAACCTCTCGGCGCGGCAGGTGACCAATCGCGACCTCGCGATCTCGATCGGGGAGATCCTCGCCGGCAGCGGCCTCGACCCCGTCCACCTGCGGCTCGAGGTCACCGAGAGCGCTCTGGTCGAGGAGTCGGCGACGGCGACCGGGACGCTGGAAGCCCTCAGCGACCTCGGCGTCGGCCTCGTCCTCGACGACTTCGGCACCGGCTACTCCTCCCTCGCCTACCTCAACCGGTATCCCTTCGACGCGCTCAAGATCGACCGCTCCTTCGTCGATGCCCTCGGGGTCGAACAGGAGCGCACGGCGATCGTCGAGGCAATCATCGGCATGGCCCGCGCCCTCTCCCTCGACGTGATCGCCGAGGGGGTCGAGAACGAGGCGCAGCTGGCCGAGCTGGTCCGGCTCGGCTGCGACCACGCCCAGGGCCACCTCTTCTCACGGGCGATGCCGGCGGAGAAGATCACCGTCCTGCTCGGGGAAGGCGCCCCTCTCTACTCGGTGATCGTTCCCGACAGGTAGGAGTTGCTGAGCACTTCGGCTGGCGTGATCAGCCGCGAGACGAGGCCGTTGTCGCGCATCCAGGCCGCGAACTCGGTCCAGCGCCCCGTCGCCAGGTGGCCGTAGGGGCGCCCGTGGCGCGGAGGGTCGAGCAGCGGCAGCGTCGCCGCCACCTCGGCGCGGGTCAGCTTCGGGTCGAGGTCGGGATTGGCCTCCAACAGGGCCTCGGTCGTGGCCTGGGGGCTCTTCGCCGCAGCCTCGGTGCCGCGCTCCAGCGCTGCGAGGAAGAGCCGGATCGGCTCCGGGTCCTCCTCGAGCCGCTGGCTCTGGACGACGAGGACCAGCTCGTCGTAGGTCGGCACCCCGAGCCGGTCGACCGGGGTGACGACGGGGTCCTTGCCGCGCAGCCGCAGGTCGACGCCCTCGACGTTGCGGAAGCCGCCCAGCATCGCCTCCGCCTTGCCGCCGACGATCGCCGGCAGCAGGCCGAAGCCGACGTTGACGACCTCGACGTCGGAGGGGGTCAGGTCGGCGCGGGCGAGGATCGTCTCCAGATAGGCGTCCTGGTAGGGGATGCCGGCGGTCGCGATCGTCTTGCCGCGCAGGTCCTTGATGCCCCCGATCCCCGACTCCTTCAGCCAGATCATCGAGGTGAGCGGGCGGTTGACCAGCGCCGCTACGGCGGTCAACCCCAGATCCTGTTCGTGCGCCAGCAGGACCTCCGGCTCGTAGGAGATCGCCAGGTCGGTCTGGCCGGTGGAGAGGAGCTTGATCGGCGCCGCCGGGTCGGCCGGCGTACGGATGCTGACGTCGAGGCCCGCTTCCTCGAAGTAGCCGAGCTTCTGCGCCATGTAGATCCCGGCGTGGTCGGGGTTGGGGTAGAAGTCGAGCGTGAGGCTGAGCGGCTCGGCTTCGCCGCTCACGTCCTCGCTCTTCTCACCGCAGGCGGCGAGGCCGAGGGCGAGGGCCAGGAGGGCAACGGCGAGCGCGACTGTCGGCAATCGGGAGAGGTTCATGCCCTGCTTTCTATCGCCAAGTGACGATGCGGCGCTCTGCGAGGGCGACGAGCCCGTAGAGGCCGATCGCGATCGCGGAGAGGACGAGGGCGGCGGCGAACACCCGGGCGGTGTTCAGTTGCGCGTTGTCCTGGAGGATCAGGTGGCCCAGGCCCGAGTCGGAGCCGACCCACTCGCCGAAGACGGCGGCGATCGGCGCGAACGTGACCCCGATCTTGGCGCCGCTGAAGGTGAAGGGGAGGGCGGTGGGGGCTTCCAGGCGCCAGAGCAGCTGACGGCGAGAGGCATCGAGCGTGCGCAGCATCTTGACCGCCTGCAGGTCCACGGCGCGGAGCCCGTCGGCAGTGGCCACGGCGATCGGGAAGAAGCAGACCAGCGCCACGACCGCCAGCTTGGGCCCGATCCCGTAGCCGAACCAGACGACCAGGATCGGGGCGAAGACGATGATCGGGATCGCCTGCGAGGCGACGATCAGCGGATAGAAGGTGAGCCGCAGCGTCTCGAAGGGGCGGAGCAGGAAGCCGAGGCCAAGCCCCAGGGCGAGGCCGATCAGGAAGCCGAGGACGATCTCCTTCATCGTGACCCAGGCGTTCTCGGCGATCAGCGACCGGTTGTCCCAGAGGGCGGTGGCGATTTCCGCGGGCGAGGGGATCAGGATCGGGTCCAGGTTCAGCACGTCGGCGATCGCCCCGCTGCTCGCGGCCAGTTGCCACGCCCCGATCAGCCCCGCGATCAGCAGCGCCGGCAGCACCCAGCGCCTCATCTGGTGCCCTTCCGCAGGGCGTGCAGCGCCCGCTCGCGGACGGCGACGAACTCGGGGTCGGTGACGGCCTCGTCGCGGTCGGCTGCGCGCGGCGCCGGCGCGCTCATCTCCTCGACGATCCGCGCCGGCCGGGCGGAGAGCACCGCGACGCGGTCGCAGAGGTAGAGGGCCTCCTCGACGTCGTGGGTGACGAGGACGACCGTGTGGGGATCGGCGTCGAGCGCCCCCGCCAGCCACTGCTGCATCTCGGCGCGGGCGATCGCGTCGAGCGAGGCGAAGGGCTCGTCGAGCGCCAGCACCGGCTTGCCGGCGACCAGCGTGCGCAGGAAGGCGACGCGCTGGCGCATGCCGCCGGAGAGCTCGGCAGGGGAGGAGCGCTCGAACCCCGCCAGCCCGAAGCGCTCGAACAGCGCCCCGGCCTGGCGCCGCGCGGCGCCGCGGCGGACCCCGCGGTTGCGCAGCGCCAGCGCCGCGTTGTCGATCGCGGAGAGCCAGGGCAGCAGCAGGTCGCTCTGGGGCATGAAGGCGCAGCGGCTGAGGCGGCCGCCCCGGTCGCGCGCTTCGCCGACTTCGATCTCCCCCCGCTCGGGGTCCTGCAGCCCCACGATCAGCTCGAGCAGGGTGGACTTGCCGCAGCCGGAGGGACCGACGATGCCGAGCACGCCGTGGGCGGGCAGCTCGAAGTCGAGGCGATCGATCGTGCGCAGCTCGCCGTAGCGATGCGCCAGGGCGCGCAGCGAGAGCGCGACCCCGGCCTCCGAAGCGTCGGCAGGGCTCGCGCCCGGGACGGAGAAGTCACTTGCCTTGGCGGGCATCTTGGTATCCTGGCGCACTCCGCGCTCCTGACCAAGAAGGTCAGGAAAGTCGATAAGCACCCGCCGCGGAAACTCACATGGACCCGGCAATCGTCCTTTTCGGATTCGGCATCGGCGCCATGGTCGGCATGACCGGCATGGGCGGCGGCACCCTGATGACCCCGCTGCTGATCCTGCTCTTCGGCGTCAAGCCGGTGACCGCGATCGGCACCGACATCTTCTACGCGGCGGTGACGAAGACGGTCGGCGGCTGGCGCCACTTGCGCATGGGCACGGTCAACATCGGGCTTTCGCTCTGGCTGGCTGCCGGCAGCGTGCCGGCCGCGGTCACCGGCGTCTGGGCGATCTCCGTCCTGCAGAGCAAGGTCGGCGAAGAGAAGCTCGACTCGATCGTCTACGCGCTGCTCGGCGGGACCCTGCTGATGGTCGGGATCATCACCCTGGCGCGGGCGCTGATCCTCAGCAACCTGGTCGAAGAGCGCGAGGACTTCGTGATCGAGCGCCGCCACAAGGTCGCCGCCGTGGCGATCGGCGCGACCACCGGATTCGTGATCGGGATCACCTCGGCTGGCTCGGGCACGGTGATCGCGATCCTGCTGATCGCCGTCTTCCGCCTGGTGCCCCGCAAGGTGGTCGGCACCGACGTCTTCCATGCCGCGATCCTGCTCTGGGCTGCCGGCATCGCCCACTGGGTAGGGGGCAACGTCGACTTCGTCCTCGCCGGCAACATCCTGCTCGGCTCGATACCGGGGGTCGTGCTCGGCTCGCACTTCGCCGCGCGGGCGCCGACCGGGTTCCTGCGCACCGCCCTGGGCGTGGTCCTGGTCGCCTCGGGGATCGTCACCGTGCAGAAGGGCGACCCGGTGGTCTGGCCGATCGCGGCCGCCGTCGCCGGCATCGGGCTCGGCCTGCTGATCTGGTTCCCGCGCTGGTGGGCGGCGCGCCGGGCCGACCGCGAGGCCAAACAGGGAATCGACCGCTCCTCCGAGCTGTCCCCGGAGACCATCGGCTGACTGATTAACTAGCCCCATGCGCGTTTCGGCAAAGGCTGACTATGCGGTGCGCGCCGCGGCGGAGCTGGCCGCGGCCGACGAGGGGCCGGTCAAGGGCGAGAAGCTGGCCGACGCCCAGGACATCCCGCTGCAGTTCCTCGAGCACATCCTGCTCGAGCTGAAGCACGCCGGCATCGTCCGCGCCCGCCGCGGTGCCAAGGGCGGCTACTGGCTGGCACGGCCCGCCGAGGAGGTGACGATCGCCGACGTCGTCCGCGCGGTCGAGGGCCCGATCGCCCACGTCCAGTCGGCCCCGCCGGAGTCGATCGAGTACCGCGGCAACGCCGAGCACCTGCAGGAGGTCTGGATCGCCGTCCGCGCCAGCCTCCGCACCGTGCTCGAGCACGTCACCCTCGCCGACCTGGTCAGCGGCCGGCTGCCCAGCGAGGTCGAGTCCCTCGCCGCGCAGCCCGACGCCTGGGTCGCCCGCTAGCCGTTGGTCCGGGTGGGTGAGAAGGGAGCCTGGCCGTCCTCCAGGCGAATTGATTGCACCGCGCGCCAGCGCGCGGTGCAATGAGGAGCGCGGCCTGCGGCCGCGCCTAGAAACAGACTGCGTCAGCCGCTTCGCGACATTCGCCTGGAGGACGGCCAGGCTCCCTTCCAACACGTCACCGAGTGACGCCCAGACTGCGAAACCGGCATCAGAGTCCCCAAGCTCTTTTAAAGAGCTTGGGGCGCCCGTAACGGCACCCAGGGCATGTAGAGCTTTCGGGGAGCCGGGCTGGCGCCTCGGGGAAGCGCTTTCGGAAGCTCGTGCGCTGTTGAAGGGATGCCGGTGCCCCTCCCCAAAACACTCAAGCGAGGCTCCCGCCGAGCGTTTTGGGGAGGGGCACCGGCGTCCCCACCCAGAGGCTCCTGCCGGGTCAGTCGGCGGCAGGGACTCCTCCCGCGACCACGTTGACGAAGTTCTCCAGGTGCCGGGTCGTCCAGCACTCGAAGGCGCCGTCGCAGTAGCGCTCGTAGGCGGCCATCACCGAGTCGCCATAGTTCCAGTACAGGCGCGGCTCGGGGTTGAGCCAGAAGAGGCGACCGGCCCGCTCCGACACCTGGGCGAAGACGTCGGCGTGGGGCTCGCGGCCGTTGGTGCGAGCGTCGCCGAGCACGATCACGGTTGAGCGCGGGTCCAGCTCGTCGGAGATCTGGCCGAGGAACTCGAGCCAGACGCGCCCGTAGTCGGTGTACCCGGAGACGTCGGCGACCCCGCCTTCGCTGGAGATGCGCTGGGCGATGACGCGGAAATCGCGCTCGTGCTCGAAGACGTCGGTCACCTCCGAGATGCGCTCGATGAAGACGAAGCTGCGCAGCTTGCGGAACGAGTCGTGCAGGGCGTGCAGGACCGAGAGGAAGAAGACGCTGGCCGAGGTGACCGAGGTGGAGACGTCGCAGAGGACGTAGATCTCCGGTCGCCGCGGACGCTTCGGCCGGTAGCGCAGGTGCATCGGCACGCCGCCGGTCTCCAGCGAGGCGCGCATCGTCCGCCGCACGTCGACCGCCTGCCCCCTGCGCCGCCCCCGCTGCTCCTGCCCGAGCGTCGCCAGGCGCCGCTTCATCTGCGAGACGGCGCGGTGCACCGCGGCGAGGTCCTGGGTCGGGCTGGTCGGCAGGGCGCGGTCGAGCTCGGCCAGCGGCCGCGAGGGTGGAAGGGTGGAGGTGCGCTCGATCAGGTCGCGCTCGAGCTCCCGCCGAAGGTGGCGCTCGAAGGCGTTCAGCTGCTCGCGGTCGATCGGCGGCAGCTCGACCGCCCCGTCCTCGGCCGGCGGCTGCTGGCCGGCCGCAAGGCCGAGCGTGCGCCGGATCCGCTGCACGTCGACTCCGACCACGCCCGAGCCCTCGCCCTGGCGGCCGAAGGCAGAGATCGCCAGCCGGGCCAGGTCGCGCATCTCGGCGTCGTTGCCCTCGAGGATCGCCTGGCGTATCTGCTCCTGCAGCTGCTCGAGGTCGAGTCGCTCGCCCCCCTCGTGGCGGCGCTCGGTCTCCTCGATGCCGCGCTCTATCGCTTCTGCCTCGGCGGCGCGGAAGAACCAGCGCTCGAAGAGCAGCTCGAAGAGCCGCCGGTCCTCCTGGGACTTGGCGATAGTCGCTGCCAGCGCCTCGCGGAAGTCCTCGCGCGAGGTCCACGACACCTGCTCCAGCGCGGCGAAGGCGTCGAGGATCTCCGAGGTGCCTACCGCGACCCCCTCGCCGCGCAGCTCCTCGCAGAAGCCGAGCAGCTTCGCCGCCATGCCCGGCGGCCCGGTCTCAGCCTTGGGGCCGTACGGGCTCGGCAAGCTTCACCCCGACCCGCTCCGCCACCAGCTCGATGTCGGTGCGGTGCTTGACGATGATCGACATCGACTGCTCGAAGGTCTCGCGATCGATGTCCTCGGCGCCCATCAGCAGCAGCGTGCGCGCCCAGTCGATCGACTCGGCGATCGAGGGCGGCTTCTTCAGGTCGAGGGCGCGGATCATCCGCACCACCTCGACCATGCGGCGGGCCAGCGCCTCGGGAAGCTCGGGGGCGTGAAGCCGGACGATCTCCATCTCACGCTCCAGCTCCGGGTAGTCGAGCCAGAGGTAGAGGCAGCGCCGCTTCAGCGCCTCGGTCAGCTCGCGCGAGTTGTTCGAGGTGAGGACGACGATCGGCATCGTCGTCGCCGAGACCTGGCCCAGCTCGGGGATCGTGATCTGGAAGTCGGAGAGCAGCTCGAGCAGCATCGCCTCGAACTCCTGGTCGGTCTTGTCGATCTCGTCGATCAGCAGCACGACCGGCTCGGGACTGGCGATCGCCTGCATCAGCGGCCGCTCGAGCAGGAACTCCTTGTCGAAGATGTCGCCGTGGACCTCCTCCCAGCCGTCCTCGCCGCCGGCCTGGATCCGCAGCAGCTGCTTGCGGTAGTTCCACTCGTAGAGCGCCTTGGCCTCGTCGAGGCCCTCGTAGCACTGCAGGCGAATCAGCGCGCGGCCGGTGGCGCGCGAGAGCGCCTTGGCAAGCTCGGTCTTGCCGACGCCCGCGGGGCCCTCGACCAGGACCGGCTTCTCCAGCCGCTGGGCGAGGAAGGAGACCAGTGCCGCCGGCTCGTCGGCGAGGTAGCCGACCTCCGCCAGCGCTTCCTTCACCTCTGTCACAGAGCCCGCAGCCATCGGGGCGATGATAATCGTCGCTGTGCTCGACCTCGCCCTGCCCCTCGCGGCGCTGCTGCCCCACAGCGCCGGCCCCTATCTGGCGCTGATGCTGATCGGCTTCGCCGTCGGCATCCTCGGTCACCTCACCGCGGCCCGCTGGCTGGTCGCGGCGGGCATCGTCCTGATCTTCCTCGGCGCCTTCCTGTTCCCCCTTGCGCTCAACGTGACCGAGGAGGCTCCACGCCAAATCGAGACCACTCGCTAGCCACTCCCGGCGAATAGGTCATAAGCTTTCGACCCAATCGACTCTGCAACGGAGGTCCACCGCCTTGAGCTCACTGCGCATCACCACCGTCTCCATCGCCATGGTCGCTCTCGCGCTGGCGATGTCCGCCTGCGGAGGGGGAGACAACGGTGCGCAGGAGATCGTCGACGAAGCGACGCTCAGTGGGGTCGAAAGCGGCAAGCTGGACCTCTCCCTGGGCATCGACGGGACGAGCGGCGAAGGGGAACGCCTCGACGTCGAGCTTTCCGGTCCCTTCGAAGCCGGAAAGGACGCACAGTCGCTCAGGCTCGACCTGACCGCGACCGTCAAGGGCGAGGTGAACGGCGAAAAGGTGGACTTCGAAGGCGGGGCTACCGTGCCCGACGCCAACAAGGCCTACGTCGGCTTCGAGGGGGCCGAGTACAGGCTCGACGCGACAACCTACGGTTTCGTCCAGAGCGCGCTCGGAGAATCGGAAGAAGTCAGCGCCTGCCAGGAAGTGGTCGAGGAGAGGAAGCTGAGCGAATTCATCGAGGACCCGACCGAAGAAGGGACCGCCGAGGTAGGGGGCACGAGCACGACGAAGGTGAGCGGCGACGTCGATACCGAGACCGCAAATGAGGCCTTCTCCGAAATGAAAGAAGACGCGCTCTGCAGCGAACAGCTGCAAGCGGTTCCCGGGTTCGAAGAGTCGCTGGGCGAAATCGAAAAATCCGAAGGCGGCACGGAGAGCACGATCGAGAACGCGCATCTCGTGCTCTACGTCGGCGAGGACCACATCGTGCGCCGGCTCCAGGCGCAGGTCTCGGTCGACCCGCCGCAGGGCTCCGGCCCCGAGGGCGCGGACAGCGCCGATTTCGACGTCGACCTGACCCTCACCGACGTCAACGAGCCGCAGACGATCTCGGCGCCCAAGAGCTCGAAGCCGCTGAGCGCGCTCTTCATCGAGCTTGGCATCAACCCGATCGAACTGCTCGGCGTGCTCCAGGGTGGCATCGGGGGGGCCGGGCTGACCAACTTCCTGGAAAGGCTCGCGCGCGCCGGGGGCTCGCAGTAGCCGCCTTCCTCCGCACTCCCCATGGCTGGCCGTACCTGCTCACACCGCTGATCCCGCTGGCGGTGGTGCTGGACCTGGCCGGTGCCGCGGCCGGCCTCGTCTTCGGTGCATCGGCGCTCGGGATCATCCCCACGGCGGCGCTGATGGGCCGTGCGACCGAGGAGCTGGCGGCGCGCTCGGGGCCCGGCATCGGCGGCCTGCTCAACGTCACCTTCGGGAACGCGCCCGAGCTGATCATCGCCCTCTTCGCCCTCCAGCAGGGTCTGCAGGAGGTGGTCAAGGCCTCGATCGTCGGCTCGATCATCGGCAACGTCCTGCTCGTGCTCGGCGCCGCGATGCTCTTCGGCGGTCTCGGTCGCGAAAAGCAGACATTCAGCCGCACCAGCGCCGGCGTGCAGACCTCGATGCTGCTGCTCGCCGCCGCGGCGCTGGTGATGCCGGCGATCTTCGAGCTGGTCGAGGGGGTGGGCCTGCCCGACCCCGGCGCGGAGACGGTGAACTACGACTCGACCGTCGAGCACCTCTCGCTGGCGGTGGCGATCGTCCTCATCGCCACCTACGTCGCCGGGCTCTTCTTCTCGCTGAAGACCCACCGCGACATCTTCAACCCCGAGTACGAGGACGAGGACACCTGGGGCTGGTCGCCGCGCAAGTCGGTCCTCGCCCTCGCCGGCTCCGGCCTTCTCGTCGGGCTGATGTCGGAGGTGCTGGTCGGCTCGATCGAGGAGGCCTCGCACGCGATCGGCCTCTCGGAGTTCTTCATCGGCGTGATCGTCGTCGCCATCGTCGGCAACGCCGCCGAGCACTGGGTCGCCGTCCTGGTCGCGGTCAAGGACAAGATGGACCTGGCGGTCAACATCGCGATCGGGTCCAGCGCCCAGGTTGCACTCTTCGTCGCCCCGATCCTCGTCCTCGCCTCTTTCTTCCTCGGGCCGCACCCGCTGGCGCTCGTCTTCAACGGCTTCGAGCTCGGCGCCATCCTGCTCGCCGTGCTGATTGCCAACTACGTCGCCCAGGACGGCGAGTCGACCTGGTTCGAGGGGGTTCAGCTCCTTGCGGTCTACGCGGTTTTCGGTCTCGCCTTCTACTTCGCCTGACGGATAGCCTGCCTCGATGGAAGTCGTCCTGCTGTTCGTCAGCTTTGCGGTGATTCTCGCCGGGGCTCTGCTCTTCACCAACGCGGTGGAGTGGATCGGGCACCGGCTGGGACTCGGCGAGGGAGCGGTCGGCAGCCTGCTGGCAGCGGTCGGCACCGCGATGCCGGAGACGCTGATCGCGATCGTCGCCCTGATCGGCGCCGCCGAGGGGGCCGACCAGGTGGCGATCGGGGCGATCGTCGGCGCTCCCTTCCTGCTCGGCACCCTGGCGATGGGCCTGGTCGGCCTCTTCGCCTACCTCTACCGCGAGCGGCGCGAGCAGGGGCTCGAGCTGAAGGCGCACCGGCCGACGCTGGAGCGAGACCTACTCTTCTTCCTCGCCTTCTTCGCCCTCGCCCTGGCGCTGGGCTGGGGCGCGCCGGACGCGCTGCGCATCCCCGTCGGGATCCTCGTCATCCTCGCCTACCCGATCTACACGGCCCGCACCCTGCGCGCCGGGGGAGAGGTGCAGGACGAGGAGACGCTCAACCCGCTGATCTTCGAGCTGCGTCCCGAGCGGCGCGAAGACCCGGGCCTGCTGCTCTGCGTGCTCCAGCTCCTGGTCGGCCTCGGCGCGATGGTCGGCGGAGCCCATCTCTTCGTCGAGGAGCTGCTGCACATCGCCGAGAGCCTCGGCGTCGAGGCCGTCGTCCTCGCCCTGATCCTCGCCCCCCTGGCGACCGAGCTGCCCGAGAAGGTCAACAGCTTCTTCTGGGTCCGCGACGGCAAGGACTCCCTGGCGCTCGGCAACATCACCGGCGCGATGGTCTTCCAGTCGACGATCCCGGTTGGGATCGGCCTCCTCTTCACCAGCTGGGAGCTGAGCGGCAACGCGGCTCTATCCATCGTCCTCGGCCTCGCCGGCGGCCTCCTTGCCTACGAGGTGCTGCACCGACGCGGGCGCTTCGGGCTGCCGGCGGTCGTCACCTGGTTCCTGCTTTACACGACGTTCATCGTGGTCGTAGCCGTCGGTGCCTGAGGTGCTTCAGGCCGCGGCGAGCTCGCCGAGCGCCTTCAGCACCAAGTCGTCGTGCTGTTTCGGCGAGACCTTGGGGAAGACCTTGGCTATCTTGGAGTTGGGGTCGATGATGAAGGTGGCGCGCTGCACGCCCATGTACTTCCTGCCGTACATCGACTTCTCGACCCAGGTGCCGTAGCGCTCGGCGACGGCGTGGTCGGCGTCGGCGAGGAGGGTGAAATCCAGGTCGAACTTGTCGGCGAACTTCCTCACCGCCTCGACGGTGTCGGGCGAGACGCCGATCACGCGGACGCCCGCCGCCTCGTACTCGGAGCTGCGGTCGCGGACGCCGCAGGCCTGGGTCGTGCACCCCGGCGTGTCGGCGCGGGGATAGAAGTAGAGGACGATGGTCTCGCCGCGCAGGTCGGAGAGGCTGAGGTCGTTGCCGTCCTGGTCGGGCAGGGTGAAGTCGGGCGCGCTCGCCCCGGCCTCCAGCACTACTCCGGGGCCCCGCCCTGGTCCTCGCGGCCGGGGTCCTGGCCGTTCTCGCCCTCGTCGAGCTCGTCGTCGCCCTGCTCCAGCGCGGTTTCGGAGACCGAGCCGGCGGAGCCGGGGTGGTAGCTGGTCTGGAAGCGCTCCAGCACCTGGTCGCGCTGGTCCTCGTCGACCGGGACCTCGTCGGAGATGCGCACCCACTCCGCCCCCTCGTAGGCCTCCATGTTGAAGACCTCCTGGTCCAGCGAGGTCGAGTCGTCGACGACGACGAGCACCTCGGTCTGGGGGTTGAAGTAGGTCCCGGGCTGCATCAGCAGCTCCTCGACCTCGTAGAGGTTCTCCTCGGCGGCGGCCATCAGCCGGATCCTACGAAATCGGCGAGCCGGCGCTCGGCCTCGCGCTCGACGTCGATCGGCGCTTCCCCGCGCCGCTCCCGCCGGTAGGACTTCGCCTGCAGCATCTGACGGACCTCGACTTCCTGGGTGGCGCGGCTGACCGGCGATGCCAGGCGCCGGACCGAGCGTGGGGGAAGGTCGGGGTCGATCGCGTACGGCCCCCTTCCGATCCCCTGCCAGGCCTTGCCCGAGAGGGCGAAGGCGACGACCCCGATCGGCACCGCGAGGAGCGTGATCGCGATCAGCACGTTGCCGCTCGCGACGGTGGTCGCTGCCAGCAGATACGCCATACCCCAAGGTTAAGGCCCTCGCCGCGCCCTCGCCAGGGCTTTCTCCCTGCGGCTGGCGTTCCGCTACTCTTGAGCTGGTTGACTGACCAGTCAATCGGTGGTCCGTCGTCTTGCGGCGAGGCCGCATGCAAAGGCTTACGCACGGACGAAAAGGAGCTTCGACCAGTGGTTGACTTCACCCTCACCGACGAGCAGAAGGACCTGCGCGAGATGGCGCACAACTTCGCCGAGAACGAGATCCGCAAGGTGGCCTGGGAGTACGACAAGGACGGCACCTGGCCCCAGGACATCATCGAGAAGGCCTGGGAGGTGGGGCTGATGAACACCCACATCCCCGAGGTCTACGGCGGCCCGGGCCTCGACTACCTCTCCGGCTGCCTGATCGAGGAGGAGATGGGTTGGGGGTGCTCGGGCATCGGCACCAGCCTGATGGCCAACGGCCTCGCCTCGGCGCCGATCACCCTCGGCGGCTCCGAGGAGACGAAGAAGAAGTACCTCGGCATGCTCTGCGAGGAGCCGAAGCTCGCCTCCTTCTGCCTGACCGAGCCCGACGCCGGCTCAGACGTCTCGGGGATGAAGACGAAGGCCGTGAAGAAGGGCGACAAGTACGTCATCAGCGGCTCCAAGTGCTTCATCACCAACGGCACCTACGCCGACTACTTCACGGTCTACGCCAAGACCGACCCCGAGGGCGGTCACCGCGGGATCAGCGCCTTCGTCGTCGACGCCGACCTCCCCGGGGTCTCGGTCGACAAGAAGGAGGACAAGATGGGCCAGCGGGCTTCCAACACCGCGACCATCTCCTTCGACGAAGTCGAGATCCCCGCCGAGAACCTCCTCGGCGAGGAAAACAAGGGCTTCAAGCTGGCGATGATGACGCTCGACCGGACCCGTCCCGGCGTTTCGGCGATGGCCGTCGGCATCGGCCGCGCTGCCCTCGAGTACGCCTCGGACTACTCCAAGGAAAGGATCCAGTTCGGCGTGCCGATCGCGATGCACCAGGCGATCCAGTTCATGATCGCCGACATGGCGACCAAGG
>CAMLQY010000029.1 GCA_946482365.1 uncultured Actinomycetes bacterium | reverse complement strand
CCGGCGCCTGGTCCTTCGAAACCCTCGGCCAGGAATACGACCGGGCTCAGCTGTTCGCGAGCGGCGCCGAGGGTGCGAAGGCGGGGCCCGTGGTAGTGCGCCGGGTGACGATCAGCATTCCCTCACCGGCGGGCAAGGCCGCCAGGGCGAGGGGTCGCGCGAAGCGCGCCGGCAGGCTGCGCTTCTTCGGCCGCGTCGCCGGCCCGGCGCGGGTCGGCGCCAGGGTCTTCATCCAAGTTCGCGACCGTCGCAACTGGCGCCGGGTCGGCAGCACCAAGGTCGGCGTCAACGGCCGCATCCGGTTCCATCGCTGGACCCGGTTGAACACGGCCGGGCCCAAGCCCCGCGCGCGGGCGAAGGTGCGAGGCATCGGCCGCTCGCGGCCGGTCCGCGTCGCCGTCCGCGGCTGACGGTTTCAGCGGTCGAAGAGGCGCTCGGCGAGCAGCTTCGGCCAGCGCACCGGAGAGAGCGCGATCGCACCGAAGTAGAGCGCCGCCAGGACCACCTGGAGCACGAGCAGCGAGAGAAGCGTCGCCGGCGCCGCTTCGATCGCGGGCTTCGCCAGCAGGCCGAGCCCCCCCACCGCCAGGGTGGCCGGCACCGTGTAGAGGAAGCCGTAGTCGTGCCAGCTCACGCCGAAGAAGCGGTGCACCGTGAGGAACGTGAGGGCGCCCTGGGCGCTCACCCCGGCGGCGAAGGCCCAGGCGACGCCGAGCGCGGGGGAGGTGAGGTCGAGGCCGAGGAGGAGGGCCGCGACGGCGACGAACACCGCGAGGGCGGCGAGGTTGTTGCGCGAGTTGTAGGACTTGACCGCGACGGCGTCGAGCGGGCTGCGCAGCATCAGGTAGACGACGAAGAGCGCCGTCGGCGCCACCGTCACGGTCAGCACCGACCCGGCGTCCTCGAATTCCGGCCCCAGCCAGGCTGTCACCGCGATGCCCGCGTAGAGCACCGCCTGGACGCTGGCGAAGAGCGCCAGGCTGGCCGCGAAGGAGCTCAGCTGGGCGACGTGCCCGGCGGTTCGCTCGCGGTCCTCCGCCCACATCTTGGTGAGCGAGGGGAGCAGGACGAGCCCGAGCGGCAGGACCGCCAGCGAGACGATGCTGAGGATCTGCTGGCCGGCGCTGAGGTAGGCCACGTCGCGCAGCGAGGCGACGTGGGCGGCAAGCACCGGGACCAGCACGAAGAGCCCGAGCTGGGCCATCTCGCCGGGCACGCGGCGATGCCCGTAACCCCAGAGGCGCTGGGTGGCGGCCCCCATCGTCGCCCGCCGCGCCGAGGCGAGGCCGCTGGCGAGGGGGGCGGCGATCGCCGCCAGCGAGAGGACCGCGGTCCCGGCCGCCATCAGGACGATCAGGCGATCGACGGGCTCGTTCGGGGCGAGGGCGACGACGGCCGGCGGCAGGGCGCCGAGGGCGGTCACCTGCAGGAGGCTGCCCATGCGCATCCGCAGCAGGCCGCGGAAGTAGCCGTAGGCGATGTAGAAGCTGGAGGTCGCGGCGAGGAGGAGGGCGAAGGGAAGCACGTACTCGCTGGCCTCCGAGCTGCCGAAGAAGAGGGCCGCGACGGCATCCGGCGCGGCCAGCGCGGCAGCCACCGCGATCGCCGTGGCGCCCCAGCAGATCGCTGCGGCCGCCACCAGGTAGGAGCCGGCGCCGGGATCGTCCCTCTCGGCTGGGAGGGCGAGGTAGCGCGGCAGCCCGCCGACGAGACCCACCGTGACTATCGGGAAGAGGATGTTGGCCGCCTGCTTGACGAGCGAGTAGGAGGCGAAGCCGTCGGCGCCTGCGTTGCGCGCCAGCAGCCGTGCCAGCAGCAGGCCTCCGATCGCGACACAGGCCTGCGCCAGGAGCGTCACCGAGACGTCCTGAAAGAACGGGTGCAGGCGGCGCGAACGCAGTCCGAAGCGGCGGTCGGGGGCGGAGGCGCCGCTAGACTCGCCGCCGTGACGATCGATCTCCATGCCCGACATCCTGCCCGTTCAGGCGGTCGCCTGATGAGGTCTTGCGCCTAGGGGTCGGGGTCTTCGCCGAGGAGCCCAGCGGGCTCGCGGTGGCAACGGTCGACACCGCCCTCGCGCTCGAGGAGGCGGGGGTCGACGTGACCCTCTTCGCGCTGGACGGAAGCCGGCTCCCGGCGCGCGCCGAGGCGATCTCCGGCCGCGTCGTCCGCCTGCGCCCGATCCCGCGGCTGCTGCGGGGGAGAGCCGGCTCGACCGCGCTCTTCCTGCTGGCGCGGCTGGCGGTCTCGCGGCGTCTCGCCGAGGCGCTGAGACAGCATCCCGTCGACGCCCTGCACGTCCTCAGCCCCGGCATGGCCGCTCTCCTGCCCCGGAGCACGCGCGTCTCGGTTCAGGCCTGGTTCCACCCGCCGCGGCTGCTGGCCCGGCTGCGGACGCTGCTCCCCTTCACCGCTCGCTGGTTTCTATATCCGGTCTCCCTGGTCGTCCACGTCCAGTCGTACCTCAGCGACCTCGCCGGCTACCGCCGCGCCGACCTGGTGCTGGCAAACACCGAGGTCGCGGCTGCCGCCCTGCGCAGCCGCGGCTTCGAGGCGGTCTGCGTTCCGCCTCCGATCGAGGTCGGGGCCGAGCCGCTCGCTCCGCGTGACGGGCAGGCGCTGCGACTTGTGTTCTGCAGCCACCCCCTCACGCTGAAGCGCAAGGGCCTGCGTTTCCTCTTCGAGGCGCTGCCGACGGTGGGGCACCGGCCACTCGAGCTGACGCTGGTCGGCGGAATGGACCCGAGCCTCGAGCAGGGCGTCGAGCGGATGCGCAGCGCCGGCATCGAGGTGCGCGTGCTGGGCAAGGTTCCACGCGAGGACTATCTCGGGCTGCTCGCCCGCGAGACTGACCTCCTCCTCTTTCCGAGCCTCTACGAGGAGTGGGGATATGCTCTGTTCGAGGCGCTCGGCAGGGGCGTGCCGGCGCTCGCCTTCGACCTCTACCCATTTTCCGAGATCATCGACGAGCGAACCGGGATGCTGGTCGAGCCCCGCGACGCGGCGGCGCTTGCCGGCGCGGTCGACCGGGCCGCGAGCGGTGCGCTTCCCGGCCGGGAGGACGTGCGCGACTCGGCCCGGGAGAGGTTCGGCGGCGCCCACGTCGCCCGGCGCATCGTGGAGCTGGCGGGATGACGCCGGTCCGAGCCGCCGTCGTCGGCCTGGGGGGGATCGCCGAAGAGCACCTCGTCAAGCTGAACCGCCTCCCGGGTGTCGAGGTCGCCGGCGTTTGCGACCTCTCGCAAACGCTGGTCGACGCGGTCTGCGAGCGTTACTCGGTCGGCCCGGGCTTCACCGACTACGACCGCATGCTCGCCGAGACCCGGCCCGACGTCGTCCACGTGCTGGCGCCGCCCGCCACCCACGCCGCGCTGGTCGGCGCGGCGCTGCAGGCGGGTGCCCACGTCTTCGCCGAGAAGCCGATCGCCCCGAGCTGGGCCGAGTACGAGCGGATGCGCGAGGAAGCGGTCGCGCGCGGCCTGCTGCTGACGGAGAACTACAACTACCTGTTCATGGACTCGACCCGGCGGGGCCTCGACCTCTATCGCTCGGGGCAGCTGGGCGAGGCGGTCAACCTCGACGTCTCGATGGGCGTCGGGCTGGGCCGGGCCGCCTACGGCGACCCCGACGTGCGCCACTTCGCCCACGACATGCCCGGCGGGGCGCTGCGCAACTTCGCCAGCCACCCGGCCTCGATAGTGACCGCGGTGCTCGCGGAGTGGAGCTCGCTCGCCGTCAGCCAGCGTCGGCTCCAGGCCGGCATGCCGGGAAACGACGAGCTGCGCGCGCTGATCGGCGACGACCGCGTGACGGCGACGCTCTCGATCACGACGCGCTCGCAGCCGTCCCAGTTCACCTGGCTCTTGCGCTGCAGCGAAGGGACGCTCGAATGCGACGTCTTCGGCCAGCGCCTGCAGGTCGTCGCGGGAGGCTCGCCGCTCTCCAAGCTCAGCGGCGAAGTACGGCAGGGCGTCGGCCGCCTCGGATCCGCCGTGGCCCAGGTCGGTCGCGCCGTCACCGACCGCCATTCCTACTTCGAGGGGTTCGCGCGGCTGCTGGACGAGTTCTACGCCGCCGTCGCGGACGGTCGCCCGTCGCCGATCCCGCTCGCCCAGATGGACGCCACCAACCGGCTGGTCGAGGAGCTCTTCGACGAGGAGCGCCAGGTTTGAAGGCGCTCGTGACCGGCGGCGGCGGCTTTCTCGGACGGCACCTGGTCGCCGAGCTGCAGGCGCGTGGCGACTCGGTGACCGCGATGATGCGGCCCTCGAGCGCCGCCCGGCGCGAGTCCGGCGAGGGCGTGCTCACCTGCGACCTGAGGCGCCCTCCGGAGGGGTTTGCGGACTCGCTGGCCGGTTTCGACGCGATCTACCACCTGGTCGCCGCCTCCGGCTCCGGCTGGCGCGAGGCGTTCGAGAGCAACGTGGCGGCGACCGAGAACCTGCTCGACGCCCTCGCCGCCGCCGGCTGGCGCGGCCGCTTCGTCCACGTCTCCAGCTTCGCCGTCTACGGCGCCAACCAGCTCGCCCGCGGCGCCGTGCTCGACGAGTCGACCCCGCTCGAGCCCGAGCCGGGAAGGCGCGACGACTACGCCTGGACGAAGCTGCTCCAGGAGCGCCTGGTCCGCGAGCGCCTCGGGGAGGTGGACGGGGTCGAGCTGGTCGTCGTCCGGCCGGGCGCGATCTACGCCGCCGAGCGGCGCTTCCAGTACCGCCTCGGCCGTCCGTTCGGGGAGCACGCCGTGCTGATGCTCGGCGGCGGCGTCCCGATGCCGCTCAACTACGTCGAGAACACCGCCTCGCTGCTCGCCGAGTGCGGTCACAACCCGGCGGCCGGGGGGGAGACGTTCAACGCCGTCGATCCCTCGCCTCCGACCCAGCGTGCCTACCTACGGGCCTGGCGCGAGGCCGATCCCCAGCTGAAGGTCATCCCCTTTCCGCTCTGGGCCTACCGGCTCGTCTCCCGCGCCCTGGCGCTGGCAGAGGCGCGCAGCGGGGGGCGCACGGCGCCGCCGGCGTTCCTGCAGCCCTACGTGATGGAGCCGAGCCTGAAGCGGCTGCGCTACGACGTCTCGCGCGCGACCGCGCTGCTCGGCTGGGAGCCGCCGGTCTCCGCCGAGGAGGCGTTGCGGCGGACCTTCCCGTCCAGCAGCGAGTCGAACACATCGGTCAGCCGGCGCGACTCCAACTCCCAGTTGTAGCTCTCACGGACCAGCTCGGGACCCTTCAGGCTCATCGCCCGCTGACGCTCGGGGTCGTCGAGCAGGCTGCCCAGCGCCTCAGCGAAAGCGGCGGTGTCGCCCGCGGGGACGAGCTCGGCCACGTCATGACCCTCGGTGAACAGCCGGGTCGTCGGGTGGTCGCTGGCGACGAACGGAACTCCGGCAGCCATGTACTCGAAGATGCGGATCGGGATCCGCGAGGCGTAGTTGACGCCCGAGGGGTAGAGCACGAAGCCGATCCGGGAGCGCGCCATCAGCTCCTTCATCTCGGTGAAGGGGCGGTTGTAGCGCAGGTCGAAGTCCTCGCGCACGCCCGCCTCGCCCAGCAGCCGCTCGAGCAGCTGCCGGTCCGCCTCGCCGCAGTTGCGGACCACCGTCAGCCAGCGCACCGGCTTGCCCTGCCTCTCCTTCAGCAGGCGTGCCGTCTCGGCCAGCAGCGGAATCTGTTCCTCCGGCAGGCTGCCGCCGAGCAGCACGTCGTGGTCGAAGTCCGGGCCGTGGGGAGAGCCGTCGGCGATCTCGGCTGGGGGGAAGTTGCGCACCAGGGTCGAGCGCACCCCTGCCGCAACGAACTTCTCCTGGGTGGCGGGCAGCGCCGTGGTCGCGGCGTCGAGGCGCTTGGCGAGCCACGGCTCGAGCCAGCGGAAGATCCGCCGCAGAAGCGGGCGCACCGGGCGCGGCAGCCACTCCTTGATCAGCATGAAGGTGTCGTACTCGTCGTTGCTGTCGTAGGCGAACACGACGCTCGGCCGCAGCAGCTTCAGCAGCGCCGCCCAGGGCAGCAGGTCGAGGGTGAGCGCGTAGACCGCGTCGGGCCGCGTCCGCAGCGCTCTCAGCAGGGAGAGAGGCGCGCTTGCGATCCGCGTGAGGCGGTTGGAGCGGACCGGGAGGTAGTGGACCGGGACGGCGTCCTCGTGGCCCGGGGTGAGGTCGGGCTGGGCGAACATCACGACGTCGTATCCGGCGGCGGCCAGCGAGGCCGCCAGCCTGTAGTGATGGCGGGGGTGATGGGCGGCACGGGCGCTGCTGACGCAGGCGATCTTGGCGGCCGCGGGCATCGGCGTATCGCCGCTCAAACGGTGGATGTGTTCGGGGCGCGGAAGAGCTGGTCTTTGAGCTCCTCGTACTCGGCGATCGCGCGTTCGTAGTCGTCGTGACGGCCGATGTCGAGCCAGTAACCCTCGTAGAGGTAGGAGCCGACCGGCTTACCCGCCTCGAGCAGGTTGACGACCAGCTCCGGGACGTCGAAGTGCTCGCCTTCGGGGATGAAGTCGAGGATCTCCGGCTCAGCTACGTAGACGCCCATGCTGACCGTGTAGGGGATCTCGGGCTTCTCCTCGTAGCCGGTTACGCGGTGGGTCTCGCCGGTGCTCCCGTTGACGTGGATCACCCCGTAGTCGGTCTTCACCACTCGGCGGTGGGTGGCGATCGTCAGCAGGTTGCCGGAATCGCGGTGGGTCTGGTAGAGCTCGCCGTAGTCGAGCGCCGTGAGCACGTCGCCGTTCATCGCCAGGAAGGTCTCGTCGAGGCCCTCGACCGTCGCCAGGGCGCCGGCCGTGCCCAGCGGGGCCTCCTCCTCGTGGTAGGCGATCGAGACGTCGTGGCCGGAGCCGTCGCCGAAGACCGCACGGATCAAGTGGGCGAGGTAGCCGACCGCAAAGGTCAGATCGGTAAAGCCGTCGCTGTGCAGCTGGCGCACGACCACGTCGAGGATCGCGCGGTCACCGACCGGCAGGAGAGGCTTCGGCAGCACGGTCGTGTAGGGCGCCAACCGGGAGCCCTTGCCACCGGCGAGGATCACCGCCTTCCTGCTCATGCCGGGTCCCTTCTGCGCAGGTTCATCTTGCCCGAGTCCCGGTGTACGGCGACCTGGCGTCGCATGATCACGGCCGCCGTCGTCCAGAACAGGATCCTGAGGTTGAGCTTGAGGCTGCGCTCTTCCGCGTACATCTCGTCGAGCAGGACCTTCTGGGGCAGGATCTTGCCCACGTAGTGGCTGTGCGGGTCGTCGTCGTCGAGGATTCTGCTCTCCTCGGCGAAGGCCACCTGGGAGAGGCCGGTTATGCCAGGCCTGACGCCGAGGATGATCCTGTAGACCTGCTCGTGCATGAGGACGAATTCCGGGTCCTCGGGGCGCGGGCCGACGAGGCTCATCTCCCCTCGCAGCACGTGCCAGAGTTGCGGCAGCTCGTCGATCTTCAGCTTGGCGAGCAGGACGCCGACCCGGGTGAAGCGATGGTCGTCGTCGGTCGTCAGGTTGGGCCCGGTGGCGTCGTCGCGCATCTTGCGGAACTTCAGCATCCGCAGCGGGCGCCCGCGGAAGCCGACTCGGTCGACGCGGAAGAAGGCGGCGCCGGGGGAGTCGATCCTGATCACGATCGCCGCGACCAGGATCACCGGCAGGAGCAGGACCAGCAGGACCGCCGAGACCAAGACGTCTACCGACCGAATCGCAAATGCATTGAGCCTCTCCGAGAGATCCGACGCCGTCGAGGGGGCGGGCCCGGCGTCGGCCGAGAGGTCCGGCAGGGGAGCGGCTTGCGTGGGGCCACCCGCCATCGGTTGACTTTCGACCCCAGGGGCCGAATGGATCATGTGCAATTCGTGTTTGTTGTCGGGAGTCATGGCCGGATAGGAAGACTTTCGGCAAGGGACCCCAAGGACTTGAATTCAGAAAAATGACGGAGATTGGGGAAAGGCCATGCAAGCCCTAAGGGCGACATGATAGGGACGCTACGCCAATTCGTCGAAGCGTTTGTGAAAAAAACGTTTGACTGTCTGCATGCGGAAAGGCCTGGTGCCGTAGGCTTTTGTGCCTTGTCGGCCAGCTCGAGATTCTTGTTTTGCCGCACCGTAGTCATCGCGACCTTGTTGTCGCTGGCTCTGGCCGGGGGAGCTGCCGCTCCCGCGCAGGCGGCCGGCGGCGGACGACCGGCCATCGGCAGCGCCTCGCCGCATGAGCTCGAGCGCAATGCGAGGCTGGTCGTCAAGGGTCATGGGTTTGTACCCGGGACCAAGCACAACGTAATCGTGTTTCGGGGGGGTCCGGGGGGCTCAGACGACGTTCGGGTCCACGAGACGGTCGCTCGCGGTTCGCAGAAGATCGTCCTGCGCGCGCCCTTCGCCAAGTTCAAGGGCAGCGGTGGCGGCGCGGTCAGCGGCCCCCTGCAGGTGGTCAACCGCAACGGGCGCAGCAAGCCGACGCGGTTCTCGGTGTTCTTCGACGACGACGGCGACGGCTGGCCGAACGAGAAGGAGCTCCGGGAGGGAACCGACCCGCGCAGGGCGGACACCGACGGGGACGGAGTCCCCGACGCCGAGGACGCCGACCCGCTCAACCCGCCGGGTAGCGGCGGTGGCGGGCCGCCTCCACCGCCTCCCCCCGGCGAAGAACCGACGAGCTTCGACTGCAACTCACGGGGCCCGGCCCTCGCCGGGACCGGCCTGGCGTCGAGCCTCGAAGGGCTCGCCAACGTGATCAACGAGGGCCGGCCGAAAGTCGGGCACGGCGCCTTCGCGGGGGCGGGCTTCAAAGCGATCTGCCTGCTGCGCAAGAAGCGCGACGAACCCGACAGCACCTACCACCTGGTCGGCACGAGCAGCTCTCCGCTCGCCGGCATCATCCAGGACAACGAGCGGGTCGCCAAGGGAACCGACTACCTGTACCGCACCGACGTGGTCACGGACGCGGGTCACGTGCCCGGGTCGAACACCCTTGCGGTCCGCGGCGCGGGCAAGGTCCCCAACGTCGAGGGTTGGGCCCAGGTCGAGCAGAACTGCACCCAGTGCGGCAGCAGCAGCGCCCAGTCCGGCTCGCTGCGGAGCACGATCGACAGCGACGGCCCGTCCGGCCCCGGCGACTACGTCGGCGAGGTTGCCGTCTACCAGACTCCGGTCGCGCTCACCTGGCGCGAAGGCGAAGCGACCATCGTGGAAACGAGGGTCCTCGTCCCGATCAACCCCTCGACGCTCGATACGCACGTCGGTGCCCAGCTGAACCTCTCCGTCGACCATCCTGCCGGGATACGCGACGACGAAGAGGGGACGGTGGCGGACCTGCGCGGCTCGGAGGCCCCCTGGATCTCGGTCGAGTTGCGCAGCGACGCCGACGGCGACGTGATCGTCGTCGCCAGGGACAGCGCCTCGGCCGGTGCGGACCACGTCATCGCCTCCTCTGGCGACCTGACCACCGTCGGCCTGCAGAACGTCTACATGACGATCGAAATGAGCGCCCCGGGTCGCTACGAGGTGCGCTACAAGCCCAACACCGCCGAACCCGACGTCGACCAGGTGCTGGACCTCGACCCCGGTCCCGGCACGGACCGCGCCCTGCCCGGCGCCATGCCGGAAGCCTGGCTCTCGCTAACCAACGAGACGAGCCGAGAGGAGGAGGGGGAACGAGACGTTCGCTTCGACGAAGTCAACGCCGTCTACCAGACCGACTACCGGGACGTCCCGCAGGAGTCCTTCGGCGGCATCAGCAGCAACGTGCAGCTGCCTGCCGGCTTCGACCCGGTCGAAGTCGCCTCGGGGCTCGACGGCCCGACCGCGGTCGACGTCGCCGCGAACGGCGACATGTACGTGACGCTGCGCGACGGCAAGGTGGTCAGGCTCGACAGCGAAGCCGCTGAGGGCGCCGGCAACGCCGGCTCCTTCGAAGAGGTGCTCGACATCGAAGACCTCGTCAACAGCGGCCCCAACGACCAGGGCCTGCTCGGCTTCGTGCTCGACCCCGACTTCGAGACGAACGGATTCTTCTACCTCTATTACACGGTGCAGAAAGAAGACACCTTCGGCGACCGCACCGTCTCGCGAGTCGAGCGCTTCAAGCTCCACGCCGACGGCACCGCGCATCTCGACGACCCCGCCCGCAAGGTCCTCGTCGGCGCCGACGCCGCGGCGCCGGGGACCGGCGACACCTGCCCGCCGGGGCCAGGCTCCGACTGCCTCCCCTCGGACGCCTACACCCACTCGGCTGGCAGCCTGCAGATCGGCTCCGACGGCATGCTCTGGATCTCGACGCCCGACGGCGCCAGCCCGGAGGGCCCCGGAGTTGGCGGCACGGATCCGCTCGCCCTGCGCTCGGTCAACCCGGACTCCCTTGCCGGAAAGCTCCTGCGGGTCGACCCCGCAACCGGCGACGGCGTGCCCGGCAATCCCGAATACGCCAGCCAGGTCGACAAGTCCACCCCCCGGGCGCGCACTTGGGCGATGGGCTTTCGCAACCCCTTCCGCCTCGCCGAGCGTCCAAGCTCTCCCGGCAGCTGGTACGCGACCGACGTCGGCTGGGGCGCGTGGGAGGAGCTCGACGCGATCACCGGCACCGCCAGCGCCGGGGTCGTGCCCAACTACGGCTGGCCCTGCTACGAGGGGACGCCCGAAAGCCCTTACAAAGCCCTCTACCCGAGCGAGTGCGGCTTCGCCTCCCCGCTGGCCCCGCTGTACGAGTACGACAGCAGCGGCGTGGACCACGCCATCATCGGCGGGGCCTTCTACACCGGTTCCGCGTACCCCTCGCCCTGGAAGCCGGCGGCGGGCCAGGCCGCCTTCTACTACGGCGACTACCCCAGCGGCGACATCGTCCGCGTGCTCACCGGCGCGGCTGACGAAAAACTCGACGTGAGCACCTTCGGCAGCGGCTTCACCAGCCCCGTGATGGTCACCGAGGGCCCGGTCGACCGTGCCGTCCCCGCCGGGGATCAGACTCTCTACCTCGTGGATCTAGGACCACTGGACGAGGCGGGCGGCAAGGTGTGGCGATTCAGCTTCGAAGGTCCTTGACCGAGCCCGACAGCCTGAGACGGGTCATCCCCTTCCTGCCGGCAGCGATCGTGATCGCCGGCTGGGTGGCGTGGGCCCATTTCGACGGTGCTTACTTCCCCGATGCCTGGTACCCGAGCGCGCTTGCCGCGCTCGGGCTGCTGGCGGTCACGATTCTCGGCACCGGTCGCATCGTGCCCGCCTCGCGACCGGCGCAGGCCGCGCTTGCCGCCTTCGCCGCTCTCGTCGCCTGGAGCTTCCTCTCGCTCGCCTGGTCCGCCTCGCCGGGAGCCGGGTGGGAGTCCAGCAACAAGCTGCTTCTCTACCTGGCGGTGCTCTGGACCGTCTCGCTGCTGCCCTGGACGCCGTCCTCGGCACGGGTTGCGCTGGGCCTCTGGGTCGCGGGCGTCGTCGCCGTCTGCGCGGTCAGCCTGCTCGGCGCGACCACGGGATCGCTCGCCGACTACTTCATCGAGGGCCGGTACCTCGACCCGATCGGCTACTCGAACGGGGTCTCGGCCCTGCCCGTGATGGCCTTCTTCCCGGCTCTTTGGCTTTGCTCCCGCCGGGATGCGGGAATCGCCGAGCGGGTCTGCTTCCTGGCGGCGGCAGTCTTCTTGATCGAGTTCGCGCTGTTGCCCCAGAGCCGCGCGGCGGTGATCGGCTTCGTCGTCGGGACCCTGGTCTTCGTCGCCGTCTTCCCCAGCCGCCTGCGCCTGATCCCGCCCCTGCTCGTGGTCGCGGCTGCCGTGGCCCTCTCGATCGGGACGATCTACGACGTCTACACCGTTGGCGTCGACCTCGCCGAAGCGACCGAAGCTGGGCGGGTGCCGGTGGGCCTGGACCTCGGCGCGGCGCTGGACGACGCCGTGAGGGCCACCTTCTTCGCCGCGTTCGGCGCCGCCGCGCTTGGAATGCTCTGGGCGGCGGTGGAGGGTGCGGTCAGCCCGGGGGAGAGGTCGATGCGCCGGGCGCGGATCGGCGTTGCCGCCGCGATCGCCGCCGCGCTTCTCGCCTCTCTGGCGCTTGCCGCGGTCAACGCCGGCAGCATCGCCGGCGAGATCGACGATCGCTGGCAGACCTTCAAGGCCTCCGAGGACGTGCCGCGCTCCGACGGAGCGCGGCTGATCTCCTCCGAAAGCGACCAGCGCTACGACTACTGGCGCGTCGCCGTCGACCAGTTCCGCCGCACGCCGGTCGCCGGTGCCGGCGCCGGCAGCTATGAGGCGATCTACTCGGCCGAGCGCCGCTTCGAGAAGCCCTCGAAGTACACGCACGACATCTGGCTGCGGGCACTGGCCGACGGTGGCCTGGTCGCGCTCGCGCTGCTGCTCGCCTACCTGGCGGCGGTCGCGATCGGCCTCGCCGGCGCCTGGGGCCGCCTCGGTGAGCTAGGCCGGGGCCTGATCGCCGCCTGCGCCGCGATCTCGGTCTACTTCTTCGCCCACGCCTCCTTCGACTGGCTGGAGGAATTCCCGGCGCTCGCGGCGCCGGCCCTGGCCCTGCCGCTGGTCGGGATCGTTGCCGGGGTCGGCGCCGGGGCAGCGCCGCGAATGAGCCGCGGGACCAGGTACGCGACCGCCGCCGTCCTCGGCACGCTCTTCGTGGCCGCATCTGCCTCGCTGCTCTTTCCATACCTGTCCCAACGCCACCTCGAAAGGGGGGCGGAGATCGGCCTCGGGGACGTCGCTGCTGCCCGCGAGGAACTGGATCGTGCCGCGACGCTGAACCCGATCTCCCCGGAGCCGCGGCTGCGCGCCGGCACGATCCTCGTCGCCGCGCACCGGCCCGAGGCCGCGGCAGAGGAGTTCCGCCGGGCGCTGGAGGTGGAAGAGCACTGGTACGCGCACTTCGAGCTCGCCCTCCTCTATGCCCAGGCCGGGCGCCGTCGCGCCGCCCTGCAAGAGATCGCCCAGGCCCGGGCTCTCGACAGCCATGACCCGTTCGTGGCCGAAGCTCTCTTCAGGATTCGTCGCGGTCGACCGATAGATGCAGCAGCCTTTAACATGCATATTCAGCAATTCGAGGCACAGCGCTTCACAAGACCAGAACGCTGAGATACCCAGAGTCCAACGTTTGGCAAGCGCCCCGTTGGGTAAAGCTCGTAGCAAGGAGAAAAAGTTGATGCGGAAGATCACCCTTTTCGTTGCAGTGGCGCTGATGTCGCTTGCCCTGAGCGCGCCGGCCTTCGGCGCGAACGCAACCGAAGACGCGTACGGCGGTGCCGCGGGCACTCAGCAGTTCAGCGGTGACGCCAACGAACCGTCGGCTGCCGTTACCGGAACCGTTTCCGACTCCGGCACGCTCCCCTTCACCGGGCTCGAGCTCGCCCTGATGGCGGCTGCCGGCATCGGCCTGGTGGGCACCGGGATCGTCGTGCGTCGCGCGTCGCGCGCCAACAGAGAGGCGTAGACGCACCAAGCGCTGCACTCATCGCCCCGGGTCTCCGCGGGCACGGCGACGGTCGCCCTCGGCGCCGCGGTAGCGGCTGCGTCAGCAGCCGCTACCGTCATCCTGGGGCCGTTGGCGCTGGCCCTGCCGGTCGCGGGCGCGATCGCCTACCTGCTCGTCCGCTACCCGCTGGTCCTCTACGTCGCCTTCCTCTACATCGGCCTGTTCAAGGGCCGGGGGGCGATCGAGAGCTCCCCGATCGACGTCACGCTGGTGCTCGGCGCCCTGCTGGCGGGTGTCTGCCTATTGCGTCTGCTGGAAGGACGGTTTCGCCTGCCCCCGCTGATGCTCGCCCTGCCCTACGTGTTGATCGCGATGCTGATGGCGATCAGCCTGATTTGGACCCCCGAACTCACCTACGGCGCCGATAAGACCTTTAAGTTCGCAAGCCTCACCGCGCTGGCGACCTTCGCGCCCTTCTTCCTCGTCGACGGCCGGGAGGCCCTGCGGCAGCTGCTCGTCCTGCTCGGCGGGGTGGGCGTGGTCGGTGCGCTGATCGTCCTCAGCCTCGGCTCGACGAGCAGCGCGGAAGGCGGCCGCCTCGTCTTCAACGAAGCGGCGGACACGATCTTCACCGCGCGCTTCCTGCTCACCGGCGCGTTCGTGCTTCTGTTCGGCGCGGCTCTCAAGCTCTGGCACCGCCACCGCCTGCCGATCGCCGTGGTCGGTGCCGTGGTGGTGGTGATCGCGGCGAGCATCGGCTCCCGCGGCCCGCTGGTGGGCTTCGCCCTGGCCCTCGTCTGCACGATCGTGGCGATCCTCCTGCGTGAGCCGCGCAGGGTCCTGCCCGTACTGCTCGCAATCGGGATCGGCGTCGCCGTGCTGCCCTTCATCTCGCTGCCGGAAACCTCTTCCGAACGAATCGGCGGCTTGGTCTCGAACCCGACCGGGGCCTTCGACGAGGACCTCCGTTCCCGCCTCTACGACAAAGGCTTCGAGCTCGCCAGGGAAAACCCGGTGCGGGGGATCGGCGCCGGCGGTTTCTTCATCTACAGCTACGTGGTGACCAACCGCGAAGAGCGCTACCCGCACAACATCTTCCTCGAGACGGCGGCAGAGCTGGGGTTGGCGCCGACCCTGCTGCTGGCGGCGTCGATCCTGACGATGCTGGCGCTGCTCTACAAGCGCGCCTGGGGGGCAGAGGGCGAGGACCGCACGCTCATATACCTGCTCTCCGGGGTGTTCCTGGTCAACTTCTTCGCCACGCAGTTCTCCGGCGACTTCAACGACAACAAGACCTTCTGGGCGATGCTCGGCCTCGGCTGGCTCGTCGCCGCCTATGGGCTGAGGCCGGCGGAGGAGGCGGCTGGGGACGAGGCGCCTGGGGCGGCGCCGGAGCCGCCGGCGCGGCGTGAGCTGGTGGCGAAGCCGTGACCCCGGGCGCAGGCGGGAAGCCGGCGACCTCCACCGGCGGGGGTGGTCCACGGGAGCGTGGGCTGCCGACCGTGGACGTGGTCGTCCCGGCCTACGACGAGGAGCAGCACATTGCCGCGTGCATCGCCGGGGTGCTCGCCCAGGACTACCCGGCAGACCGGTTGCGCCTGCTGCTCGTCGACGCCGGGTCGAGCGACGGCACGGTGGAGATCGCTCGGCGGCACGCGGCCGAGGACGAGCGGATCGTCGTCGTCTCGGGGGAGGGGCGGTTGACCACCCCCGAGGCGCTCAACGTCGGCCTGCGGGCCTCCACGGCTGACGTCTTCGCCCGCGTCGACGCACACGGGCGCCCGGCGCCGGACTACGTCTCGCGTGCCGTCGCCGCGCTCGAGGAGAGCGAGGAGGGCGTCGTCGGCGTCGGCGGGCAGCCGAGCTACTCCGGGGCCGGGTCCTTCGAGCGCGCCTTCACCCTGGCGCGGGGCTCCCGCCTCGGGGTCGGCGGCAGCGTCTACGCCGCCCCCGGGCGGCGGGAAGTCGTAGACACCGTCCCCTGGGGGATATACCGGCGCTCCGCCCTGGAAGAGGTCGGCGGTTTTGACCCGGCGATGAACCACGGCGAGGACGAGGAGCTCAACTGGCGGCTGAAGCTGGCCGGCAAGAGCGTGATGCTCGATTCCTCGATCCGCTTCGAGTACGTGCCCCGCGCGACGCTCGGCGCCGCCTTCCGCCAGTACCGCGACTACGGCCGCGCCCGGGCTCGCGTGGTCGCCGCCCACCCCGGCTTTCTGCGGCCCCGCCACGCGGTGCCCGCCGCCTTCGTGCTCGGCCTGGCCGGGCTGGCCGCGCTCAGCCCGTTCTCCGCGGCTGCCCGCGCCGGCCTCGCCGTGACCGTGGGGGGCTATGCAGCGGCCGTTGGTGCCGGCGCCCTCGCTGCCACGGGGCGCGAGGAGATCCGCTTGGCCCCTCGCGTCGCCGCCTGCTTTCCCGCGCTCCATCTCGGGTATGGGGTGGGCACGATCGGCGGATTCGCGTCCCAGCTAAAGGTGCACGCGCTTGGCAGCCGATACCAGTGCCTATCCTGTCGAAACCGATGAACGCACAGCAACCCCTCGACTTCTCCACCTTCGTCGCCGTCGTCCGACGGCGCGCCAAGCTGATCGCCGGCATCGCCGCCGCCGCCGCCCTGCTCGCCTTCGGCGTCTCGAGCCTGATGCCGGATCGCTACGACGCCAGCTCCAACGTCCTCTTCGGACCACCAGAGGTCGCGCCCCAGATCGACCCCGACGCGCCGCTGCCCGACATCTCCTCCGAACCGGAGCGTCAGGCGGCGACCAACCTGGCCCTCGCCTCGCTCGACGTGGTCGGTCTCCGCGTCAAGGAACGGACCGGCAGCTCGCAGAGCCCGAAGGAGCTGCGCGACAGCGTCAGCATCGAGCCCCAGGGCCAGGCGGACATCGTCACGATCACAGCGGAGGCCTCGGCCCCGCGTGAAGCGGCGCGCATCGCCAACGCCTTCGCCGTCGAGATCGTCGCCCTGCGGCGAGAAAAAGCCCAGGACCAGATCCAAGAGGTGATCGACGCGATCGAAAGCCAGCTGGCCGCGACGCCCTCGACGGTCCTCGACACCGAGCTCGAAACGCGCGCCGAGCAGCTGAAGATCCAGAAGCGGCTGGAGGCGGGCGACGCCGAGGTGGTCGAACTTGCGACCCCGCCGGAGAATCCCAGCTCGCCGACGCCCCTTCGCAACGCCATCATCGGGGGCGTGCTCGGGCTGATCCTCGGCGTCGTGGTGGCTTTGCTGATGCGCAGGCTGGACCGGCGGGTTAGCGACGAGGACGAGGTGGTCGAGATCGCCGAAGCTCCCGTCATCGGGCGCATTCCCGGGATCACCGACAAGGGCTGGAAGCATCACCTGGCGGTCGAGGCCTTCCAGCTCCTGCGGGCGAACCTGCAGCTGGCGAGCTCGACCGCGGAGGCGCGGACGTTTGCGATCACCAGCGCATTGCCCGAAGAAGGCAAGAGCACGGTCGCCCTGCGCCTCGCCCATGCCTTCGGCCTCAGCGGCGCGACGGTGGTCCTGGTCGACTGCGACCTCCGCCGGCCGACGCTGGACACCTCGCTCGAGGTGGAGGGCGGCACCGGCGTGACGACCGCGTTGTCTGCGGGCACGAGGGCAGAGGCTCTTCTACAGGACACTTGGATGGACGGGGTGAGGCTGCTGCCGGCGGGCCCCCTGACGATGATGCCCGGATCCCTCGTGACCGGGGGAGACAACGACGTCGCGAAGCTGCTGGGTGAACTGGCGGGCCTTGCCGACTACGTGCTGGTGGACACCTCCCCGGTCACGATCGGCGCCGACGCCTCGATCATCGCGGCGAAGGTCGACGGGACCCTGATCACCGTCGACATGGCCTCGGTCGACCGCAAGGTGCTCGCCGCAGCCGTGGCGCAGCTCCGCAACGCCGAAGCGAACATCGTCGGAGCGGTGATGAACCACGCGGACGAGCTGCTCAGCGACCGTTCCTACCAGGGCTACTACGGCGCGGTTGCCGACCGGATCACGACCGCCGCCCCGGTGGCCAAGAGGAACGGCGACGCCTCATCCGGTTCGGTCCAAAACGCCAGCCCGGCTCCGGCCCCGGAAGGCAGGAACGGGCATGCGAACGGCGTGCACGATCCCGCTTTCTCTGTGAAGAAGAATTGACGATCGACGGCCCTGGTCAGGCGCCGGATTCGTAGTGCTGGTCGAGGGCGGCTTCTGACAGCGCTTGGTCGTAGATCGCGACGTCGTCGATGACGCCGTCGAAATAGGTGTTGGAGAAGTCGTTGCGGCCTATGTAGAGCGTGTTGGAGTCGTGGGTCATCGACCCTTCCTGCGCTTTCGAGGCAATTTCCTGGCCGTTGGCGAAGATCCGCATCGTGGACCCGTCGTATGTCCCGGCGACGTGGTAGGTCGTGCCTGTTTTCAGTTTGCCTTCGGCGGACGTGAGAGAGCGGACTTCTTTGCCGACCCAGACCCGGAACAGCACGCTGCCGTCGGACTGGGCCCGGAGCTCGTAGGAGTTGTTGCGCCTGGCGATCGTTCCCTGCAGGGCATCGGCTTTGATCCAGGCCTCCAGCGTGACCTCGGAGGTCATGCTCAGGGCGCCGACCGGGGTGATGCTCACGTGGTCGTCTTTGCCGTCGAAGTTGACAGCGGTGTCGGTTTCGCCTTTCAGCAAGCTGGCAACGCCCAGTTCGGGGCTGTTCGCATAGGTGCCGGAGGCGACCCCCTGTGCGTCGGCGGCGGTGGTGCCGCTGGGCTCGCCCAGGCGCCAGTAGCTGACGAGATCGGGGGTCGTGGAGGCGAGCGGCCCGCGTTCGCTTTTGCTGACCGATGCGCGGTCGACGTACATCGTCAGGTTGCCCGAGCCGCTGCTCCCCGCCGAGACGAGGCCGTAGCGAACTCGGTTGAAGTCCGCCCTTCCGGCGAAGAAGTTGGCTGCAGTGGACGAGCCCTGGCTTTCACCGTCGATCTTGAGCTCGGTGAACGCTTCGCCGGAGTCCTTGTCGAGGACGGCGTGGACCTCAACCCAATGCCATGAGCCCTCGGAGAGCACGCTGGGCGAGAGAGGCCCGACCAGCGTGTTGGCTTTTTCGTTGGATTCGGCCCGCACGTAGACGTCGTCGTTGCTGAAGATTGCGAGGTTGACGCTCTGCTGTTTGGCCGGTTCGTTCAGTTCACCGCCGTCGTTGACGTAGGAGTCCATCCGGATCAGGTCGGTGTAGTCGGAATGGGCGCTGTAGAAGCCAGACGGGAGGAAGATCGCAGTGCCGAACCAGACGTCGTCCCCTTCGACGATGTGGTTGGGCGAGTTGCTGTTGAAGATGCCGCGAGCAAAGGGCGAGCATTTAGTGGCTTCGATATGGACTTTGAGCGACGCAGCGCCGGCATAGGCTTGGCTGGTGTCCCTTGCCGCGGTGCTGCCTTCGCATTCCGTGTCTGTTTTCACCTGGTCGAAGTCGTATGGAGAGCTGGTTGGGCTCTCGACCCCGGCGAGCCTGGCGACCACCGAGGCCTCGGCCGGGGTGGCCTGGAGAAGGAGTGCTGCTGCGCCGATGACTAGAAAAAGCTTGATCGCGCGAACATAACAGAAAGGTCTACTGCTGTAAACGACCTTGTCTCAGTGCGCCTCGTCTGAGGCGTGGGCGGGCGGGCGCGACTCCTCGGCAAGGGAGGTGATCTCGAGCGGGCCGTGGGCCGCGGCCTCGAGGACCTCGGTGGCCTCTTCGGCGGAGCGGGCGTAGAGCTCGACCAGCATGTGGACGACGATCTGCTCCTCGTCGTGCTTGTGGAAGCGCACGTGGGTAAAGAACTCGCGCACCCCCGCGTCGCCGAAGGCGCCGTAGGTGAGGAACTCGATCGCTTCCGGGCCCGAGCAGGTCTCCACCCGGTCCTGGTCGACGCGGACCGTGCAGGAGGCGACCCAGGGCGTGCCGGCGACCATTCGCTCCCAGCGATCCTCCACCGGCACCACGTGGTTGTCCTGGAAGGCGAGGTGCGGCTGGTCGTGCATGCAGTCGACGCACTGCACGAGGGCCTCCTGCACCTCGTCGATCCCCTCGGCGAGGACGCCGGTGCCGGGCTCGACACGGCGGATCGCGTCGTAGTGGATCTGGATCTCGAGGTTCTGGGACCAGCAGCGGTAGCAGCGCAGCCAGGCCGAGCGGTCCCCGTTCAGCTCGCTCATGGCCCTATTGTCGCGCGTTCAACTCGTCGGCGACCAGCCGCGCCAGCGCGAGCGAGGAGGTGGCCGCCGGCGAGGGCGCGTTGCGGACGTGGACCGCGCGCTCGGTGCGATGCACGACGAAGTCGTCGACCAGGGCCCCGTCGCGGCCAAGGGCCTGGGCGCGGATACCGGCCGGACCGGCCTCCGCGCGGGCACCGTGCAGGGCCGGCACCAGGCGGGCGGCCTCGGCGACGAAGGATCGCGGGCTGACCGCATGGCGCAGCTCGCGCAGGGCGGCGCGGCGGTGGCGGGTGGCCATGCGCCAGGTCCCCGGCCAGGCGAGGGTCTGGCCGAGGTCGCGGGGCCGCAGGGTGGCCAGCCGGTAGGCGTGGCGGGCGGGGGCGAGCAGGGCGCTCGGGCCGATCAGCACGCTGCCGTCGAGGTTGCGGGTCAGGTGGGCGCCGAGGAAGGGCAGCTCGGGGTCGGGGACCGGGTAGACGCTGGCGCGGATCAGCTCCGCCTCGGCCGGGCGCAGCCTCAGGTAGGCGCCCCGGAAGGGAACGATGCGCGGGTCGCGCGGCGCCCCGCAGGCGACCGCGAGGCGGTCCGACCACAGGCCTGCGCAGAAGATCGCCGCCGAGGCGGCGGTGACGCCGGCCGTGTGCCGGATCGCGATCCGTCCATGCTGGTGGGAGGCGGCGCTCACCCTTGCCTCGAAGTGGACGGTGCCTCCCTCCGAGCGGACGTCGGCGGCAAAGGATTCGGCCACGGCGATGAAGTCGACCACGCCGGTTTGCGGAGAGTGCAGCGCGGCGACGCCGCGCGCGGCGGGCTCGATCTCGGCGATCTCGGAACCCGTGAGGCGGCGCAGCCCGGGTACGTCATTGGCCTGCCCGCGCCGTTCCAGCTCGTCGAGGCGCTCGAGCTCGCTCTCCTCGACGGCGACGACGAGCTTGCCCGAGCGCTCGAACGGTATCCCGCGGGCCTCGCAATATGAATAGAGCTCCCGTGCGCCTTCGACGCAGAGCCGCGCCTTCAACGAGCCGGGCTCGTAGTAGATCCCGGCGTGCACGACGCCGCTCGAGCGCCCGGTCTGGTGGCGGCCGATCCGGTCCTCTCCCTCGAGCACGCAGAGCCGGGCCCCGGGCTGCCTGGCGAGCAGCTCCCGTGCGACGGCCAGGCCGAGGATGCCGCCGCCGACGACGACTAGATCGCACTCCCGCGGGGGTTGTGGGTCGGCGACTCCCAGGCCGGCGCGGTTGCGGCTCAAGCAGCGGCCCGGGTGCTCGCCCGCCTGGCGACGAGGTCGACGATCTCGTCCATGATCTTGTTGATGTCGAAGTCCTTCGGCGTGTAGACGCCGTCGACGCCGGCGCCGCGCAGGCGCTCGGCGTCGGCCGCCGGGATGATTCCCCCCACGACCACGGGCACCTCGACGTCCTCCTCGCGCAGCAGGCGCACCACCTCCGGGATCAGCTCGAGGTGGGAGCCGGAGAGGATCGAGAGGCCGACGACGTCGACGTCCTCCTGCAGGGCGGACTCGGCGATCTCCTCGGGCGTCAGCCTGATTCCCTGGTAGATCACCTCCATGCCTGCGTCGCGGGCGCGCAGGGCGATCTGCTCGGACCCGTTGGAATGCCCGTCGAGGCCGGGCTTGCCGACCAGGATCTTGATCCGGTGCCCGATCTGCTCGGAGACCTCGTCGACGCGGCGCCGGACCTGCTCCAGCTGCTCGCGGTCGGCGGCCGGCGCGGCGCCGCTGACGCCGGTCGGGCCCCGGTAGGCGCCAAACGCCTCGCGCAGTACCGCCGCCCACTCACCCGTGGTCGCACCCGCCTTGGCGGCGGCGATCGTCGCCGGCATGATGTTCTGGCCGTCGTCGGCGGCCACCCTGCCGAGCTCGGCCAGCGCGGCCTGCGCGGCATCCTCGTCGCGCTCGCGCTTCCACGCTTCCAGCGCCTCCACCCGCTCGCGCTCGACCTCCGGGTCCGGCGTCAGGATGCCGCCGTCCGCGCCGGCGGTCAGCGGCGAGTCCTCGGTCTCCGTGAAGCTGTTCTGGCCGACGACCTTCTGCTCACCGGCCTCGATCCGCGCCACCCGCTCGCGGTGGGACTCGACCAGGCGGGCCTTCATGTAGGGGACGGCGGCGACGGCGCCCCCGTGCTCCTCGACCACGGCCATCTCGGCGCGGGCGCCCTCGATCAGCTCGTCGACCAGGCCCTCCATCACCAGCGAGCCCTCGAACACGTCGGGGTACTCGAGCAGGTCGGTCTCGTTGGCAAGCACCTGCTGGATCCGCAGGCTCCACTGTTGGTCCCAGGGGCGGGGGAGGCCCATCGCCTCGTTCCAGGCGGGCAGCTGGATCGCCCGCGCCCGCGCGTCGCGGCTCAGCGTCACCGCGAGCGCCTCGAGCACGATCCGCTGGATGTTGTTCTCGGGCTGCGCCTCGGTCAGGCCGAGGCTGTTGACCTGGACGCCGTAACGGAAGCGCAGCATCTTCTCGTCGCTGACGCCGTAGCGCTCGCGGCCGATCTCGTTCCAGAGCCGGCCCATCGCGCGCAGCTTGGCGATCTCCTCGATCAGCCTGATCCCGGCGTTGACGAAGAAGGAGATGCGGCCGAAGACCTTGGGGAAGTCGGCGTCGGCTACCTGGCCGCGCGCCTTCACCTCGTCGAGCACGGCGATCCCGGTGGAGAGCGCGTAGGCGATCTCCTGCACCGGCGTCGCCCCCGCCTCCTGCAGGTGGTAGCTGCAGATGTTGGTCGGGTTCCAGCTCGGCACCTCGTTGACGGTGAAGGCGACCATGTCGGCGATCAGCCGCATCGAGGGCTCGGGCGGGAAGGCGTAGGTGCCGCGCGAGAGGTACTCCTTGATGATGTCGTTCTGGGTCGTCCCCTTCAGCTTGGAGCGGTCGACGCCGTTCTCCTCGGCGACCGTGATGTAGAGGCCGAGCAGCCAGGCCGCGGTCGCGTTGATCGTCATCGAGGTGTTCATCTCGTCGAGCGGGATCTGGTCGAGCAGCTGGTGCATGTCGCCCTTGTTGGCGATCGAGACGCCGACCTTGCC
>CAMLQY010000028.1 GCA_946482365.1 uncultured Actinomycetes bacterium | reverse complement strand
CACCTATCCCTCCAACGGCAACGCCTACGTCGCCTATGACGCCTCCAACAACGAAGTCCAGCCCTTCGATGTGAACGCGTTCGGGCCGCTGGAATACCCCGAAGTCGATGGACCCGAAGAATTCGAACTGAAAGTTAAAAAGACCGGCAGCGGCGCCGGCAAAGTCACCAGCTCGCCCTCGGGCATCGACTGCGGCTCAGACTGCGACGAGGAATATGAAGAAGGCGCCGAAGTCACGCTGGAAGCTGATGCCGACGAAGGCTCGACCTTCGCTGGCTGGTCGGGATCCGGTTGCTCTGGCGCCGGCACCTGCATAGTGACGATGACCGAAGCTAAGGAAGTAACGGCTGAGTTCAATACGGCCGCAAAACCTAAATTCAAACTCAAAGTCAAACCAGCCGGCACTGGCACTGGCACCGTCACCAGCTCTCCTTCGGGCATCAGCTGCGGCCTTGACTGCGAAGAGGAATACGAAGAAGGCGTCCCGGTGACCCTCACTGGCACCCCGGGAGCCAACAGCAAAGCCGTTGCATGGAGCGGCTGCGACTCGGTCAACGGCGAAAACAAGTGCTTGGTGACGATGTCCGCAGCAAAGGAAGTCACCGCCACCTTCGACCTCGAACAGCACCTGCTCTCGGTCTCGAAGACGGGTTCTGGCACGGGCAAAGTCACCAGCTCGCCTCCGGGTATCGACTGCGGCGAAGACTGCTCCCAGCCCTACGACCACGGCACCGTGGTCACGCTCGAAGCAGACCCGGACCCGGGCTCCGAATTCACCGGCTGGAGCGGTGCCTGCTCGGGCACCGGCACCTGCGAAGTGACGATGACCGCGGCCAAATCGGTGACGGCCAACTTCGACAAAGAATCGGTCACACCCAAATTCACACTCACGGTTGACGTCGAAGGCACCGGCTCAGGCACGGTCACCTCCGACAAAGGCCTGATCAGCTGTGACCCGATCTGCTCTGACGAATACCCCGAAGGCACCGTCGTCGTCCTCACCGCCACAGCCGACCCCGGCTCGGTCTTCGTCAGCTGGAAATACTGCGACAAAGGCGGCGTCAACGGCCGCCAGTGCACGATCACCGTCGACAAAGCAAAGACGGTCAAAGCGGTCTTCACGACCACCCACGCCCTCGAGGTCTCGAGAGCGGGATCGGGCCTCGGCAAGGTGCAGAGCGCCCCAAGCGGGATCCTCTGCCTCTCCAACTGCTCGGAGACCTCAGCGGCCTTCAAAGAGGGGACCCTGGTCACGCTCAAACAGACCCCGGCCAAACACTTCCACTTCGTCAAATGGCTGGGCGACTGCATCGGCTCTGGCGCTTGCGAAGTGACGATGGGCGAAGACCATGAGGTGCAGGCCGAATTCGCCGAAGACGCCAAGCACCTGCTCAGCCTGACCAAGTCGGGAGGCGGGCAGGGCACCGTGAAGTCGAGCCTCGCCGGAATCAACTGTGGCCTCACCTGCTCTGAGCAGGCATCGGCCTACTACCAGGGCGAAGTGGTCGAACTTACCGCCACCCCGGGCAAAGGCTCGACGTTCGGCGGCTGGTCGGGCAGCGGCTGCTCGGGCATCGGTACCTGCACGGTGACGATGTCGACGGCCAAATCGGTCACGGCCGAATTCAAATAGCAAGCTGTGCCGCCGCCGACTCTGCTGAGGCCGAGTCGGCGGCGGATTCCTCTTCGAACGATGCTACGCCAGGATGTAGCTACCTCCCGAGGATGGAGGCACAACGTAGACGTGTTCCGCCGCTTCGTAGGACGCTTCCCATTTCATCTCATCGGGGCAGTGTTCGCCGCCTTCGGTCAGATCCAGTTCCGTTTTCGCGGCGATGAACCGGCCGTGGCCAGACCCTTCTTTGTGTAACGCACCTTCGACCGACAGGGTCACATCGCTGTCGAAGGTGCAATCCAGTTCGATTAAGTCGAGAATCAGGCAATCGACTTCGATCTCGAGGCCTAACGTTGCGGCGCTGCCTAAGTTTAAGGCGGTCGCATCGAGGTCGATCGTCGGCAGGCCGCTGGTGGTGACCGTGCAGTTCTCAGATGCCCCTTGCGTGTGGCATTCTTTCCAGCTCAACGTCGTGACGTCCAGTTTCTGGGGCTCCGCCGGGCCTAAGACGGTGGCTGCGACTAAGGACGATTCGCATTCGACGTTGGCGACCGTGTTGTAAAGCACCGGTGCTTTGGCCGTCGTCAAGTCGATGCTTTTGACCTGGTCATTTTCCGCGCACGTTTCGGCGTGCGTTTTGCAGAGGGCCGTTACGGGGGTTGCTCCCGTTATTAGTAACCCGTCGAGGAACCCCTCATCAGGGCAGAGGATGCTGTAGTTCTGTTTATAGACCTGCGTATCGTCCGCAGTCAGGTGCTGGGCGCCGACGGGGAATTGAACGCCCGTAGAGTCGTAGATGCAGTGAAGATCCGTCGAGAAAATCGCATCTTCACAGACGACTAAGGTCGAGCCGTTCGTGCCCGTTATGGTGCCGGAGTCTAACCCCGTTTTTAAGAGGTTGGCTAAAGGCTGTTCGAGCACGGTGACCACACATTCGTCTTCTCCGCTGGTTTCACAGCTTTTGAAATCAAGGCCTGAAACGTGGACCGATTGCGGGCTGCCTAACGCTAACGGCGTGCCCGTCGCGTCGATTTCATCGCATACGACGTCGAGGAGAGAGGTTAAGAGGCGTCCAGAGCCTGAATTCACCATGCTCACTGTGGTTGCTGCCTGACCTTCACCGCAGGTTGAGGCCGTATGAGATTTGCAGAGCTGGGTACTGCCGGCCGATGCCGAGGTGGCGCGACGAACGCCATCGCGGCCATCGCCGCTACGGCCGCGAGGCCGAGCATCTTGATGAGTCTCATTTCGATTCTCCCTTCCGGCGATTTGCCGCCGAGCTGGTTTCTTGGACAGGATTAGACAAGCGGCCCTGTCGAGCCCAGTCAAGAATCGATGCACCATCCGCGAGTGGGCTACCGTACGACTCCGTTCGCGAAGAGGTCGATCCCCGCTACGGTAGGAATGTCGATTGCGCGCGTGCGCCAAACCCGCGGTTGCGCGGCTTCGTGCGCTTGAGCACTAAACAGATGACGCCGCCCTGGAAACCCGGGCGGCGTCATCTCACGCTCTCCCCAGAGAGCGCCATCAACTCAAGTAACGCTAGCTGAGGATGTAGGCGTCAGCTTTAGATTTTGAGGACGAGGTCTCGAGGAAGAGATGTTCCGCCGCTTCGTAGGACGCTTCCCATTTCATCTCATCGGGGCAGTGTTCGCCGCCTTCGGTCAGATCCAGTTCCGTTTTCGCGGCGATGAACCGGCCGTGGCCAGACCCTTCTTTGTGTAACGCACCTTCGACCGACAGGGTCACATCGCTGTCGAAGGTGCAATCCAGTTCGATTAAGTCGAGAATCAGGCAATCGACTTCGATCTCGAGGCCTAACGTTGCGGCGCTGCCTAAGTTTAAGGCGGTCGCATCGAGGTCGATCGTCGGCAGGCCGCTGGTGGTGACCGTGCAGTTCTCAGATGCCCCTTGCGTGTGGCATTCTTTCCAGCTCAACGTCGTGACGTCCAGTTTCTGGGGCTCCGCCGGGCCTAAGACGGTGGCTGCGACTAAGGACGATTCGCATTCGACGTTGGCGACCGTGTTGTAAAGCACCGGTGCTTTGGCCGTCGTCAAGTCGATGCTTTTGACCTGGTCATTTTCCGCGCACGATCCGACGTGCGTTTTGCAGAGGACAGTTGCGGAAGTCGGTTCTTCCGTCGTAAGTGCCCCGTCCAAGGTTGATTCTTCCGGGCAGAGGCTGCCGCTGATTTTATCGACTTTTATTTTACTAGCGGTCAGGTGTTGGGCGCCGACGGGGAAGGAGAGGCCCGTACCGTCATACACACAGTGAATATCCGTCGAGAAGATCACATCTTCACAGGCGACTAAGGTCGAGCCGTTCGTGCCCGTGAAAGTGCCGGTGTCTAACCCCGTCTTGTCGACCCAAGATAATGGCAGTGTGAGCACGACAACTTCACAACCGTCGCTTTCGCTGGTTTCACAGCTATCGAACGAGAGGCCTGAAACGTGAACTAACTGCGGGTTGCCTAACGCTAACGGTGTGCCCGTCGCATCGATTTCATCGCATATGACGTCGACGAGGTCGTTTAAGAGGCGGCCGGGACCTGCGTTGACCATGCTCACGGTGGTCGCCGCGGAACTGCAGGTTAAGGCCCCATGCGATTTGCAGAGCTGGGTACTGCCGGCCGATGCCGAGGTGGCACCGACGAACGCCATCGCGGCCATAGCCGCTACGGCCCCGAGGCCGAGCATCTTGACGAGTCTCATTTCGATTCTCCCTTCCCGGCGATTTGCCGCCGAGCTGGTTTCTTGGACAGGATTAGACAAGCGTTCTTGTCGAGCCCAGTCAAGCCTCCATCGTGCGAGAATGGGCGTACTTTGCGTGAGAACGGGCGACCAGACGAGCATCTCGACGTGCTGATCGTCGGCGCCGGGCTTTCCGGCATCGGCGCTGCGCATCATTTCCAGGAGGCCTTCCCCGGCAAGAGCTACGCGATCTTCGAGGCGCGCGAGGACCTGGGGGGGACCTGGGACCTGTTCCGCTACCCCGGGATCCGTTCGGACTCAGACATGCACACGCTTGGCTACCGGTTCAAGCCCTGGACCCGGCCGAAGACGATCACCGACGGCCCCTCGATCCTCGACTATGTGCGGGAAACGGCGCAGGAAGCGGGGATCGACCGCAGGATCCGCTTCAGCCACCGGGTGGTCAGGGCCGAGTGGTCGAGCGAGGAGACCTGCTGGACAGTCGAAGCGGAACGCGTCGACAGTGGCGAGACCGTGCGGGTGACCTGTGGCTACCTGTGGATGTGCCCCGGCTACTACCGCTACGACGAAGGGTTCACTCCCGCGTTCGAGGGGAGCGAGCGCTTCGGCGGGCCGATCGTTCACCCCCAGCACTGGCCCGAGGACCTCGACTATGTCGGCAGGCGAGTGGTCGTGATCGGCAGCGGCGCCACCGCGGTGACGCTGGTGCCGGCGATGGCGGAGAAGGCGGCGCACGTGACGATGCTGCAGCGCTCACCCACCTACATCGCCTCTCTGCCGGCGGAAGACCCGGTCGCCAGGGGCCTGCACCGGGTGCTCCCCGACAAGGCGGTCTACGCGGCCGTGCGCTGGAAGAACGTCCTCCTGCAGACCTTCTTCTACCAGCTCAGCCGTCGCCGCCCACAGGCGGTGAAGCGGTTCATCCGCAAGGGGGTCGAGGCGGCCCTGCCGGAAGGCTATGACGTCGACAAGCACTTCACGCCCCGCTACGACCCCTGGGACCAGCGCATGTGCCTGGTGCCCAACGGCGACCTCTTCAAGGCGATCCGCGAGGGCAAGGCCTCCGTCGCAACCGACACGATCAAGACCTTCACCGAGGATGGGATCGAGCTCGACTCCGGCGAGCAGCTCGAGGCCGACGTGATCGTAACCGCCACCGGCCTCAACCTCCTCTTCCTCGGCGGCATGGAGCTGATCGTCGACGGCGAGCCGGTCGACGTTCCGAAGAAGATGACCTACAAGGGGATGATGCTGAGCGGCGTCCCGAATTGCACCTTCACGGTCGGCTACACCAACGCCTCCTGGACCCTGAAGGCCGACCTCACCTCCCAGTACGTATGTCGTCTGCTCGCCCACATGGACGCACACGGGTACGTCAAGAGCGTTCCGGAGATCACCGACCCGACCGTCACCGAGGCACCGCTGCTCGATTTCACCTCGGGTTACGTCCTGCGCTCGCTCGACCAGTTCCCCAAACAGGGCTCGAAGGAGCCCTGGAAGCTGCGCCAGAACTACGTCTTCGACCTGCGCTCGATCCGGCGTGGCCCGATCGACGACGGCGCGATGCAGTTCTCGCGGGCATGACCGGCTACTCCGACCTGCGTGCCCTCTTCGTCAACTGCACGCTGAAGCGAAGCCCCGAGGTGTCCAACACCCAGGGGCTGATGGACCTATCTATGGAGATCATGCGGCGCAACGGCGTAGAGGTCGAGTGCATTCGCGCGGTCGACCACGAGATCGCCACCGGGGTCTGGCCCGACATGACCGAGCACGGTTGGGAGCGCGACGAGTGGCCGCAGATCTTCGAGAAGGTGATGGCCGCCGACATCCTCGTCCTCGGCATGCCGATCTGGCTGGGGGAGAAGTCATCGGTGGCGACGCAGGTGATCGAGCGGCTCTACGGCAACTCGCACCTGCTCAACGACGCCGGCCAGTACGCCTACTACGGCCGCGTCGGCGGCTGCCTGGTGACCGGCAACGAGGACGGGGTCAAGCACTGCGCGATGAACGTCCTCTACTCGCTGCAGCACCTCGGCTACACGATCCCCCCGCAGGCCGACGCCGGCTGGATCGGCGAGGCCGGCCCCGGCCCCTCCTACCTCGACGAGGGCTCGGGCGGCCCCGAGAATGACTTCACCAACCGCAACACCACCTTCGCCGCCTGGAACCTGCTCCACCTGGCGCGGATGCTGAAGGACGCCGGCGGCATCCCCGCCCACGGCAACCAGCGCACCGAGTGGGACGCCGGCTGCCGTTTCGACTTCCCCAACCCTGAGCATCGCGCTTGAGCTCTCAGACTTCGGCGAGGAGGCGTTCGGCGAGCCGATTCATGCCCAGCTCATGCGCGGCCTTTGCCGCACCGAGCCAGTCGGTCTCGCAGTCCGGGGGCGGCTCGACCCCGGCATCGCGCAGCGTCGCGATCTCCTTGAAGGCGCGTAGGTCGTCGGCCGCGTCGAGCAGCGCCCCGCGCAGCGCCGGGCGGCGCTCGCGAATCGCGTTGTCGAGGATTGCCTCCAGCGAGCCGTGCCGGCGCAGCAGCTCAGCCGCCGTCTTCGGCCCGACGCCCCTGGCGCCGGGCAGCCCGTCCGAGGGGTCGCCGCGCAGGGCGATGAAGTCGGGGACCAGCTCGGGCCCGATCCCGTAGCGGCGCTCGACCTCCTCCCGCGTCACCTCCTCGGACCCTTTGGTCCCGGTCTTCACGTACAGGACAGTCACTCGCTCGCCCGCGCACTGGAACATGTCGCGGTCCCCCGTCAGCAGCAGCGCCCGCCCGCCCGCCTCGGCCTCGCGGCGGGCGTAGGTGCCGAGCAGGTCGTCGGCCTCGAGGTCCTCGCTCCTCGCCACCGTCCAGCCGAAGGCGCCGAAGAAGTCGTGGGCGGCCGCGAACTGCGGGGCCAGATCGCCGGGCATTGCCGCCTCGCGCTCGGCATGGTAGGCGGGGTAGAGCTCGGTTCGGTAGGAGGCCGCGTCGGGCCCGAAGCAGAGCACGACGGCCCGCGGCTCGCGCAGCTCGACCTCGCGCAGTACGAGGTTGGCGGTTCCCAGCAGCGCGTTGACCGGCCTCCCGTCCGGCCCCACGATCGAGTCCGGCAGCGCGTAGAAGGCGCGGAAGAGCATCGAGGGGGCGTCAACGGCGAGCAGCGGCTGTGGCACGGCCTTCAGCCTATTTGGCGGCGCACCGCGGTCTCGAATACGGTCTTGGTACATGAGCGTCAGGGACCTGAATGGAAAGCGCTGCCTGATAACCGGCGCGGCGAGCGGCATCGGCAGGGCGACGGCGCTGGCCTGCGCCAGCCGTGGGGCAGAGCTTTTCCTCACCGATCGCAACGGCACCGGGCTCGAGGACGTCGTTGCCGAGATTCGCGAGGCAGGGGGGACCGTCTCTCACTTCGGAACCGCCGACGTCTCCGATCACGACGCGGTGGTCGCGCTCGCGGGCAAGGTGCACGCGCTCGCTCCCAGCATGGACGTCGTCATGAACATCGCCGGGATCTCGACCTGGGGCAGGATCGAGCAGCTCGAGCACGACCACTGGCGGCGCACGATCGAGGTCAACCTGATCGGGCCGATCAGCGTCCTCGAGTGCTTCGTGCCGCCGATGATCGAGGCCGGGAGGGGTGGGCACGTCGTCAACGTCTCCTCTGTCGCCGGCCTCTTCGGGCTGCCCTGGCACGCCCCCTACAGCGCCAGCAAGTTCGGCCTGCGCGGTGTCTCCGAGGTGCTGCGCTTCGACCTGCGCAAACACGGGATCGGCGTCAGCCTGGTCTGCCCGGGCGCGGTGAAGACGCCGCTGGTCGACACCGTTGAGATCGTCGGGGTCGACCGCGAGAGCCCGCGGGTGCGCAAGCTCATCGCCCTCTTCGAGCGCCGCGCCGTATCGCCGGAGAGCGTGGCCGAGCGGATCGTCGAGGCGATCGAGAAGAACCGCTACATGGTCTTCACGTCGCCCGACGGCCGCATCCTCCACTGGGTCCAGCGCAAGTTCTCCCCTCCCTACGAGCTGGCGATGAGGGTGATGAACCGCGAGCTCGACAGGGCGGCCGGCTAGCCGGAGCCGGGCGTCCTCTAGGTTTGTCGCGTGCCCGAGGCCGCCCTCCACATCGAGGACCTGTTCAAGCGCTACCCGACCGGGGTGGAGGCGCTGCGCGGGGTCTCGCTCGAGATCGCGCCGGGAGAGCTCTTCGGGCTGCTCGGGCCCAACGGGGCAGGCAAGTCGACCCTGATCCACTGCACGACCGGGCTGGCGCAGCCGACCGGCGGCGCGATCCGGGTCTTCGGCCACGACGCGATCGACGACTACGGCGACGCCCGCCAGGCGGTCGGGCTCGCGCCCCAGGAGCCCAACCTCGACTGGTTCCTCACGGTCGAGGAGACGCTCGACTACCACGCCGGGTACTTCGGCATGCCCAAGCGCGAACGGCGCGAGCGGACTCGCGAGCTGCTCGACACCTTCTCGCTGACCGAGAAGCGCGACGAACGCACCCGCACCCTCTCGGGTGGGATGAAACGGCGGCTGATCCTGGCGCGGGCGATGATGCACCGGCCGCGCCTGCTGATCCTCGACGAGCCCACCGCCGGCGTCGACGTCGAGCTGCGGCTCGAGCTCTGGCACTACGTGCAGCGGATCAACCAGGAGGGGACGACGATCCTGCTCACCACCCACTACATCGAGGAGGCCGAACAGCTCTGCGACCGCATCGCCTTCATCAACGAGGGCAGGATCGTCGGCGAGGGGACGAGCGAGGAGCTGGCCGGCCGCTACGGCGTCGCCAGCCTCGAGGACGCCTACCTGGCCCTGGTCGGCCGCAAGGAGCTCTCACGCTCCCACATCGAGGTGAGCGCCCCGTGAACGCCGCCCAGATCCGCTTCGCGACGCTCTGGCGCCGCGAGGTCAACCGCTTCATGAAGATCAAGAAGCAGACGCTCGGCGCCCCGCTGCTGGAAACCTTCCTCTACATCACCGTCTTCGGCGCCGCCCTCGGCTCGCGGATCAAGCAGCTGCACGGGATCGAGTACGTCGTCTTCGTCATCCCCGGCCTGATCATGATGGCCTTCTCGGTCAACGCCTTCGCCAACAACTCCTCCTCGATCCTCCAGCAGAAGTTCCAGGGCGCGATCCAGGACCAGCTCTCCTCGCCCGCCTCGCCGCTGGAGCTGCTGCTCGCCTTCTCGCTCGGCGGCTTCATGCGCGGGCTCCTCGTCGCCCTGCTCACCTTCCTTGCCGCCTCGCTGCTGGTCGACCTCCCGGTCGACCACGTCCTCGTGCTGATCCCCTCGCTCTTCCTGGTCGGCTTCTTCTTCTCCCAGCTCGGCGTCCTGACCGGGGTGCGCGCGGAGCAGTTCGACGACGTCGCCTTCGTCCAGACCTTCGTCCTGACGCCGCTGATCTTCCTCGGCGGCGTCTTCTACTCGGCGGAGCTGCTGCCGCAGCCCTTCGAGACGATCACCCTCTTCAACCCGGTCTTCTACATGATCAACCTCGTCCGCTACGGCTTCGTCGGCTTCACCGAAGTCAGCATCGCCCTCTCGCTCCTCGCCCTGACGGCGGCGACCGCGGCGCTGTTCCTGGTCAACCTGCGCCTCTTCTCGAAGGGCTACAGGCTCCGCGCGTAACGCTGGACGGCTACGCCTCGGCTAGCGGCAGCCGCTCGGCCAGCCCGGTCAGCTCCAGCACGCGCGTCACTGCGGGGGCGGTGCTCGGGATGAACCTCACCCGAGGCTCCTCGCCGCCGCGCCCGAGCGCCGCCACCAGCAGCGCGATCCCGGTCGAGTCGATGAACTCCAGCTCGCGCATGTCGACGACGACCGGCACGTCCTCCTCCAGCAGCTCCTGCAGGGCGGCCTCGGCCGTGCTCGCGTTGGCGAGGTCCAGCTCGCCGCAGAACGCGATCGTGTGGGCCTCGTCGTCCTTCGCGGTGCGCACCACGAGGGTGCCGTCGGCGATGTCCTTCTGCGTGCTTGACAATTCGATGCCTCCCAGGACAGGGGTTCTGACCTAATGCTTATGGTGTCACGATTGCCGTCCGCGCGCTGCGGGTATTCGAAGTTGCACCCCCGCAGTCGAGCGAAAGGAGCGCGGAGATGGAGACCAGCGTCAGCCCCAGCAAGGGGATCTTCGACGGCGCCAACGCGGAGGCGCGCCAGCACGTGGTCGACCTGCTGACCAGGGCCTACTGGATGGAGATCGAGACGGTGACGAGCTACCTCGCCGCCGCGGTCAACCTCGACGGGGTGAGGGCGCAGGAGATCAAGGAGTCGCTGGAGGCGGAGGTCGAGGAGGAGCTCGGGCACGCCAAGCGGTTCGCCGAACGGATCAAGGAGCTCTACGGCGTCGTCCCGGGGTCGGAGGGCTTCAGTGCCGAGCAGTCCTACCTGCAGCCGCCGGAGGAGCAGACAGACGTCGTGCACGTGATCCGCGGCGTGATCAAGGCCGAGACCGGGGCGATCGAGCACTACACGCGGATCGTCGCCGAGACCGACCAGATCGACCCGGTGACCCAGGACATGACGATCGCGATTCTCCACGACGAGCAGGCGCACCGCCGCCACTTCGAGGGCTTCCTGCGCGAGTACGAGTTCGAGGGCTTGGCCTAAGATCCCTCCGATCACCTTAGAAAGGAGAACAAGTTGAAGCAGCGTCGACTTCCTGTTGCACTCGTGGTCGCCATGCTGGTTGCCGCCGTGGCGGTTCCCGCCTACGCCGGCGGCGCCTCCGGGGAGGCATCCGCCACCGCCAACACCGTCTTGATGAAGCTCGTCAAAGGGAAGCTCTTGTTCGATGCCCCGAAGACGATCGTCGCCGGAGAAGATCTGAAGGTCCTCAACAAGACCAACCCGCGCCAGGTCGGTCCACACACCTTCTCGCTGGTGACCCAGGGCTCGCTGCCGAAGACGCCGAAAGCGCGTCAGCTCTGCTTCACGCCCAAACACATATGCATGTCGATCGCCAAGTGGCACGGCGTCAAAGGCAACGGGCCGGTCAAAGTGAACCCGGTCGAGACCGGGGTCGCCGGCTGGGACACGCTCGGCAACCTGAACAAGGAGGGCGACTCCTGGTTCACGGGCAACAAGCCCAAAACCTCGATCACCCAGCCGGTCAGCGTCGACACCTCGGCCGGGCCTTCGAGGATCTACTTCCTCTGCGCGATCCACCCCGAAATGCAGGGGTCGATCAACGTCCTCCCGGCGCCGGCGAGTTAGAGCACGGCTGGAAGCTCCTCAGATCCACCCCGCCTCGGGCGCCGGGCTTTCCTCGGCGCCCTGGGCGGCGGTGCCCTCGCCACAGCCCTGCCGCTGGGCTTGCGGCCCGGAGCGCTGCTGCCCGGAAGCGGGTCGCGGGCACGGGCCGCCGCGCCGGTGCCGTTTCGCTCGCCCCTGCCGGTCCCGCGGGTGCTCGACGGGGCGAAGCTGACGATCCCGATCCGCGAGGCCGGGGTCCAGATCCTGCCCGGAGAGCGGACCTGGATGTGGACCTACGGCGGCACCTTCCCGGGCCCGACGGTCAGGAGGCCCGCGGGGCACCGCACCGAGGTCACCTTTAGGCACGAGCTGCCGCGTTCGGCGGGAGAGCTGACCGTGCACCTGCACGGCGGCCACAACCGCTCCAAGTTCGACGGCCAGCCGGGTGGGCTGACACCCGCGCACCCGCGCTCCTTCTACTGCCGAATCCCCAGCGGGCTCTCGCCGCGCTCCTCCGGCAACGACCAGCTGATCGGGCCGGGGGGGAGGCGCACCTACGTCTACGACCTCCGCGAGGACGGCCGGCCGGAGCGCGCTGCCTTCCAGTGGTACCACGACCACCGCCTCGACCACACCTCACGGAACATCTGGCGGGGGCTGGCCGGGATGTGGATCCTCGACGATCGCTTCGACGAGAGCCTGCCCCTGCCGAGCGGGGAGCGCGACCTGGTGCTGATGATCGCCGACCGCTCCTTCGACCGCCACAACCAGCTCACCGACCCCTTCACCGGCCTGCGGCCGCCCAACGACGGCGTCGTCGGCCACTATGTGCTCGTCAACGGTGCCTACATGCCCCACCACCGGGTGACGGCTCAGCGTTACCGCCTGCGCATCCTCAACGCCTCCCAGTTCCGCCCCTACAACCTCAAGCTCTCGAGCGGCGCCCACTTTCTCCAGATCGGCAGCGACAGCGGCCTGATGCCACGGCCGGTGCGGCGGCGGGAGGCGATGATCGGCCCTGGCGAGCGGGTCGAGCTGGTGGTCGACTTCGCCGCCGCTAGGGGGGAGCGGGTCGAGCTGCGCAGCGGCCCCCGCCACGGCGCCAGGCAGGCGGCGCCCGGCGCCCGGCCCTACGCCGGCGCCTTGATGCAGTTCCGGGTCGACTCGCGCCGTCGGCCCGACCGCACCCGGGTGCCGCGCGAGCTGCGGCCGCTGCCCGGCTGGGCCGAGCGGGCGCCGAGGACGCCGCAGCGCAGCTGGGAGATCACCGTCGGCGGCCTCTTCAAGACCACCTGGCTGCTGAACGGCCGTACCTTCAACCCCGCGCGCGCCGACGCCCGCCCAGTCCTCGGCACGACCGAGACCTGGGAGATCGTCAACCGCACCGGCGTCGCCCACGTGATGCACATGCACCTGACCGACTGGTACCTGCTCTCCCGCAACGGCAAGCCGCCGCCGCCCTGGGAAGACTGCCTCAAGGACTCCTTCCTCGTCTACCCCAACGAACGCATCCACCTCGCCGGCCGCTTCGTCGACCACACCGGCAAGTTCGTCATCCACTGCCACATGCTCGACCACGAGGACCACGGCCTGATGGGCCAGTTCGAGGTGGTGGAGTAGCCTCGCCTCCGAACTGCCGGCTCTGCCCCAAAAAAACGTCGCCCCGGAAACCGGGGCGACGTCGTCCTGCCGGCGTTCTCCGCAGAGAGCACCGTCAACTCGAGAAAGGTTATTTGAGGACGTAGCGCTCTCTCGTATCACCTGGATCGGCAGGAGGAATATCATGGTCTACCGTCACCAGTAACATGTCGACGAACGATTCCTCAGGGCAGAGACTTAATGGTTCATCTGCGTCCTCATTGATCTGCGTATTATCCGCATCCAAATGCTGGGCGCCAACGGAGACTTCGAGACCCGTGAGGTCGTAAACGCAGTGAAAATCCGTCCCGAAGAGCACATCTTCGCACTCAACTAAGACCGAGCCGTTCGTGGCTGTGAGGGTGCCTTGGTCTAACCCCGTCTTTAAGAGGTTGGCTAAGGGCTGTTCGAGCACGACGACTAGACAGCCATCACCTGTGCTGGCTTCACACTCACCGAATAAGAGGCCCGAGATGTGGACTTGCTGTGGTTTGGCTAACGTTAACGGTGTGCCTAACCCCTCGATATGATCGCATAACACATCGAGGAGTTCAGTTAAGAGATGATTCGTCGTATCAGGGTTATCTACCATGCGCACGCCGCTCGCTGCATTACCGCAGGTTAAGGCAGCGTGCGACTTACAGAGCTGGGTGCTTTCTTTGGCCGATGCCGAGGTGGCGCCAACGAACGCCATCGCGGCCATCGCCGCTACGGCCGCGAGGCCGAGCATCTTGACGAGTCTCATTTCGCTTCTCCCTTCTCGGCGGTCTACCCGCCGAGCTGGTTTTTGGGCAGGGTTAGACAAGCGGTCCTGTCAGGCCCAGTCAAGGCGGGAAATCGATCGGGACACGAATGTGGCTGCAAAATCGCAGGATGCTGAGTTGGTGAATGCGCGAAACCGTGCGCCGCACGATTCGCGTTTCCAAAAAAACGCCGCCCCGGAAACCGGGGCGGCGTCGTCCTGCCGGCGTTCTCCGCAGAGAGCACCGTCAACTCGAGAGAGGTTTAGGCCAGGACGTAGCGGTTGGCCGTATCACCCGTATCCGGGGCACCGGCATCATGGTCTACCGTCACCAGTAACATGTCGACGAACGACTCATCAGGGCAGAGACTTAATTCGTCGCTTCGATTGATCTGCGTGTTGCTCGCGGTCAGATGCTGGGCGCCAACGGAGAACGTAAGACCCGTGAGGTCGTAAATGCAGTGAAGATCTGTCGAGAAAATCACATCTTCGCACTCAACTAAGACCGAGCCGTTCGTGGCTGTGAGGGTGCCTTGGTCTAACCCCGTCTTTAAGAGGTTGGATAAGGGCTGCGAGAGCACGGTGACTATACAGCCGTCGCCGTTGGTTTCACACTCACCGAATAAGAGGCTTGAGATGTGGAGTTCCTGTGGGTTGGCTAAAGCTAACGGCGTGCCTAACCCTTCGATGTGATCGCATAACACATCGAGGAGGGTGGTTAAGAGATGATCCGTCGTATCAGGGTCATCTACCATGCGCACTCCGACCGCTGCGTTATCGCAAGTTAAGGCAGTTGCGGCATCGTGCGACTTACAGAGTTGGGTGCTGGTGGCCGATGCCGTGGTGGCGCCAACGAACGCCATCGCGGCCATCGCCGCTACGGCCCCGAGGCCGAGCATCTTGATGACTCTCATTTGATACTCCCTTCTCGGCGGTTTGCCGCCGAGTTGGTTTTTTGGACAGAGTCAGACAAGCGGTCGTGCCGAGCTCAGTCAAGGCGGGAAATCGATCGGGGCACGAATGTGGCTGCAAAATCGCAGGATGCTGAGTTGGTGAATGCGCGAAACCGTGCGCTGCGCGATTCGCGCGGCGGGCGTTGAGCTCGAGGTGGTGAAGTAACCCAGCCTCTGAACTGCTCGCGGTTTCCCGTTTCCAAAAAAACGCCGCCCCGGAAACCGGGGCGGCGTCGTCCTGCTGGCGTTCTCCGCAGAGAGCGCCATCAACTCGAGAGAGGGTTAGGCCAGGACGTAGCGGTTGGCCGTATCCCCACTATCTGGGCTACCTTCATCATGGTCTACCGTTTCCAGTAACGCGTCGACGAACGATTCGTCGGGGCAGAGACTTAATCCGCCGGTTTCATCGATCTGCGATTCTTCCGCGGTCAGGTGCTGGGCGCCGACGGCGAACGAAAGACCCGTGGCGTCATAGACGCAGTGAAGATCCGTCCCGAAGAACACATCTTCGCAGTCAACTAAGACCGAGCCGTTCGTGCCCGTGAGGGTGCCTTGGTCTAACCCCGTCTTTAAGAGGTTGGCTAAGGGCTGTTGGAGCACGGTTACTACACAGCCGTCGCCTCCGCTGGTTACACATCCAGTGAATAAGAGGCCTGTAATGTGGAGTTCCTGTGGTTTGGCTAAAGCTAACGGCGTGCCTAATCCTCCGGCGTGATCGCATAACACATCGAGGAGGCTGGTTAAGAGATGGTCGTCCGTATCAGGGTCATCTTCCATACGCACGCCGGTCGCTGCTTTGCCGTCATCGCAGGTTAAGGCCGTATCGGCATCGTGTTCAGTACAGAGCTGGGTGCTGCTGTTGGCCGATGCCGAGGTGGCGCCAACGAACGCCATCGCGGCCATCGCCGCTACGGCCGCAAGGCCGAGCATCTTGATGAATCTCACTTTGGTTCTCCCTTCTCGGCGGTTGCCGCCGAGCTGGTTTTTTGGACAGGATTAGATAAGCGGTCGTGCCGGGCTCAGTCAAGGCGGGAATTCGATCGGGGTACAAAAGTGCCTGCAAATCACTGGATGAGGAGTTAGTGAATGCGCGAAACCGTGCGCCGCACGATTCGCGCGGCAACGCCGCCCCGGATAATCGGGGCGGCGTCGTCCTGCCAGCGTTTTTCCGCGGAAATCGTCAACTCGAGCGGCGGTTAGGCCAAGACGTAGCGGCTACCACCCGTCGTCTTCAGTAAGCCGTCGAGGAATGTTTCTTCAGGGCAGAGTTGACCGCTGACTTTATCGATCTGCGTGTTGTTCGCGGTCAGATGCTGGGATCCGATGGCAAATTCGATGCCCGTGGCGTCGTACACACAGTGGAGCTCAACGCCAAAGATCGTATCTTCACATTCGACTAAGGTTAAGCCTTCTTCCCCCGTGATGATGCCAGCGTCTAACCCCGTCTTTGAGATGTTGGCTAAGGGCAGTTCGAGCATCGTGACTGCGCAAACGTCGCCTTCGGTGGTTTCACAGCCTTCGATATCGAGGCTTGTAAAGTGCTCTACCTGCGGGTTGGCTAACGCTAACAGCGAAGTCGTCCCATCGACGTCATCGCATATGACGTCGACCATGCTGCTTAAGTAGCGGACAGAGCCGTCGTTTTGCGAGCTCAAGGTGGTCGCTGCGGAGCCGCAGGTTAATGCCGAGTGCGAGGTACAGAGCTGGGTGCTGGTGGCCGATGCCGAGGTGGCGCCAACGAACGCCATCGCGGCCAGCGCCGCCACGGCCCCGAGGCCGAGCATCTTGATGAGTCTCACTTTGGTTTCTCCTTCCCCGGGTTACCGGGATCGTTTCTTGGGCGCTCATAGGTAAGCGCTTGCCTCATGAGCGGTCAAGAAATCCGCTGGCATGGCAGTGTTTCAGACTCCGCACCGCCCCTCGCCAGAGGTGAACCTGGCTCAGTGGCGGGGATGTGGGTTTTGCGCGTACGCCAATGCGCGTTCGCGCGGGTTCGTGCGTTGCGAGCCCAAAACACAGGCGACGCCGCGGCTAGCCGAGGATGTAGCGGTTGGCCGTCGTCGCCAGTAACCCACTGAGGAGAGATTCATCCGGGCAAAGAGAGCCGCCTAGTTGTTCGCGGTCAGGTGCTGGGCGCCGACGGAGAGCTGGGCACCCGTGAGGCTGAATTTGCAGTGGATATCAGTCGAGAAGATCACATCAGCGGAACCGCAGGTTAAACCCCCGTGCGAGGTGCAGAGCTGGGTGTTGGTGGCTGATGCCGAGGTTGCACCGACGAAGGTCACCGCGGCCACCGCGTCCGGTCAAGAATCGATGCTCGGCAAGCCAATTGCCTGAACTATCCAAGGTCACCCGAACGGGACGAGGCCTAGGCCTCGTCCCGTTCGCTCTCGCCCCCGGCTGACGATCATTGGGGGCGGGTTTCGACCAGCTGCACACGCTCAGTGGGCTTCAACCGAGCGTTACTCATCACCAGCGCGACGCCGGAATTCCAGCGCGCAATGGTGCTACTGCTATGAAATAACAAGCTGTGCCAGTGCAGTCAAGGCACAGCGCCAATGCATCCGGTCGATTTTCAATCATCGTCGGGCCTGGGACCCAGATCTACCTGCATATCGCTGGATTATGATTTTGCGCGCGCGCCTATGCGCGCAAGGATTTTCTACGGTTTAGCGTTAACGCTTTCCCGCTTTGGAACCGCGGCAGGAAGGCTTCAGCGGCGGGCGCAGGGTCGCTTTCTTGCCGTTTTGCCCAGTGAACTTGGCGGTGACCTTGTTGACTTTGGCGCAGAGGTTGGTCGAGTTGACGATCAGGCCCTTGCTGCCGCCGGGGAAGCTGGCGACGACTTCGGTGATCGGTGCGTCGGGGAAGGATTCGAAGGTGGCCCGGATGCCGCCGTTGACGGAGTCGATGCGAGCGGCCGAGTGCACCTCGATCGGCAGCGAGGGCGGCCCCTTGACCACCGCAACCATGTCGGGAAGCGTGTTGTTGGAGGAGCGCAGGTAGATCGTGCCGTCGAGGGTCTCGTCGAGCAGCGGGGTCTTCGCTTTGAGGCTGCCGTAGATCGAGCCCGGCGGGCACTGGTCGGCGGCGAACTGCACACGGGTGCAGACGGTGCGGATGTGGGCCTGGTCGAGGAATGCCGAGTGCGGCAGGGCGACCGAGAAGCCGCCGATGTTGGCTCCACCTGGGGGCATGCGCAGGATCGTGCGCAGTTTGGGATGTGCGCCGCGGCGGGTGCCGCCGAAGAGGCGCATCGAGAGCTTCGGCTTGAAGCCGAGCTTGGTGCAGTTGGTCGCGGTGAAGGGCGAAGACGGGGTGGCCGTCTTGCCGCCTGAGGAGTGCAGCAGCGACGTCGTCTCCTTGGGCGCGCAGGAGGTCGGGTTGAGCGAGAAGCCGGGTCTGTCCAGGAAGACGTTGGCCGTGCGGTAGAGGACCGGCACGCCTTCGATGATCTGGGGCAGGGGGTCCGATTTGGCGGTCGCCTGGGCGGTCACAGGATCGACGTAGATGGCGGACCTCACCACTTCGTCGCCGAGGTCGAAGGGCCCGGCCTGGGCGGGAACGACAGCCACCACGCTGAGCGGGGCGCCTTTGTAAGGACCGGCCAGGTAGACGGCCGTGGGGCGCTTGCCGGGCTGGGGCACCCAGAGCGGGTTGAGGCCCGCGCCGGCGGCGGCGGTCACCTTGCCCACGCGGCTCTCGGCGGGGCACTGGCCGGTTTCAGCGGCGACTCCCTCGCAACGGGGCACCCCGGCGAAGGTGGCGGCCATGCCTTTGGGCAGGGTCACCTCGAGGGCGGCGAGGTTCTCTTCACCGTCCTGGCGGGTGACGGTGAAGGTGAAGGGCGAGTGGGCGCCGCCCTGGGCGTCGATGGAGCCGGCGGAGATCTTCGGTGAGAAGCCGCCGAGGCCTTCGCAGCCTTCGTCGATCCTCATCTGAGAGTCCGCTATCTGCGGCGGACCGCCCGACCAGGGGACGAATTCGTACTCACTGGCGTAGGTGCCGCACCTGAGCGGATTGAGCAGCGGCGCTCTGAAACCGGACTTGAAGACGAGCTTCATCTCGCGCACCGGTGCCTGGGGGATGTCGAGGATCGTCGATTCCAGCTGGCCAGTCTGTTTGTTGACGTGGAGCTGGCCGGGCAGCTTCACGTGGGCGCCGAGGTCGTCCGCCACCGCCCAGAAGCGATAGAGATTGCCCGGTTCGGGCTCCCTGAGGTAGATCGCGCCTTTCACCCGACGCGGCAGGGCGGGGATCTCGACCTCGAAGCCAGCCAGCTTGGCGGCGTCGGGGCATTCCGCCGCCACCCGTTCGCCGAAGTTGACGTCGTCTTCAGAGCAGACGTCGAGGCCGTCGGCAGCACCAGGGTTGACCGTCATCCCCTCGGGCAGCTTCACTCGGACGTCGCGGGTCTGGGAGGGTTCGAGCACTTTCACGCCTTCCGAGGCCGGGATCCGCGCGGTTACGTCGAGGCCCGTCGGCGCGCCCGCCCTGCGGTTGGTCGGCTCGATCGTCAGGCCGGGCCCGTAGGGGAGTTTGTTGCAGCCCGAGATCTGCGGGAAGCTTGCCGTTTTGGTGTCGTAGCGATCCGGTTCGACCCAGCTGGAGGCGCTGACGCTCATCTCGAGCGGCACTCCACAGCGGGTCGGGTTGGTGAGGAAGGGCAGTTCGCGTCCGCCGGGGTCGCGAGGTGGCGATTCGGTGCAGCCGACGTTGATGACCTCCAGCGGCGTGCAGCGCTCGGTGTCGTGCTCTTCGGCCGCCGGCACCCCCCAAAGCGTAACCTCGCTATCGATCAGGACCCTCGGCACGTCGATGATTTCGGTGCTGACCCCGTAGTCGTCCTCAGAGCGCAGCGTGATGTCGGCGAAGATCGAAGACCCGACCAGGCCCGCGACGAGGCCCACCCGCGCGATCACGTCACCGCCGGGGGGGGTCATCATGTAGATCGGCTCGACCACGATGCGGTTGATTTCGTATAGGCCCACCGCGGCGAGCCCGATCTGCGAGCCCCTGGGACATTCCCCCAGCGTCAGCTCCAGCGCCCGGCACTGCTGCGGCGCACCCAGCACGCTGGGGTCTCCGACAAGCCCCGGGGGGACGTCGGTGCGCACGTTTCGGACCGGCGCGAAGCTCTCGTGCATGCCCTTGATGTCGGGCGGGGTGTCGGGGTCTTCGGCGATCGAGAAGCTGAAGCTGAGGTCGGGGTGCGCACCGGCTTGATTGGTCGAAAGCGATGCCTCCAGGGTCTCCAGCGCAAAGCATTTCGCCTTGGGCACTCCTTCGGGACAGGGCGGCCCCACCGCCCCCGCCGGTGCGGCGAGAGCCAGGGCGACAAGTGCAGAGAGGGCGATGGTTACGGCGCTTCGGCGGGTCATCGGCGGGCTCCCCGGTCGTAGTTGGCTCGCTGTTTGTTCGCATGCTTTTGGCGCTGTTTTTTCCTGCTCTTCTTCTTCACGCAGCGGCCTTTGACCCGGTGCTTGCCTTTGGCGCAGCGCCGGCGGGGCTTGGCTTCTTCGTTGCCGTTGCCCGTCCCCGTGGTGGCGGGGGTGGGCAGGACCGGCGGCGGCGTGCCCGGGGGCTGACAGGCGTCGCCCTCACAGGGCGCTTTCGCCGGTGGGTCGGGAATGCCGCCGAGGACCCGAGCGTCATAGAGCGAGAAGCTGGCCGATATGTCTGCCCCTGCCAGCTCCTCACGGGTGAAGATGAAGACGTCCTCCCCGTCGGCGCTCATGCCGAAGAGGTAGCTGAATTCTTCGCTTTGCCCGGTGGAGATCAGCGCCAGGCAACCGCCCGGGCGCTCGCAGACGTCCCCGCCGGGACCTTCTGTGCCGGGCGCCTTCCACTCATAGACGTCGTGGCTCACGTTGGCGTCCTCGGGCACCAGCGCGTCACGGCTCTCGAAGAAGACAGCGCTGCCGTCGTCGGTGACGTTGGGGACCAGCGTGTCGGCGTTGATGACCTCGCCGGTGCTCTGCAGCAGCGCGTCGACGGGAGATGCGTGAGGGGCCCCGCTCGGCGAGCAGGAGACGCAGCTCAGTTGCGGGCCCGCCGCGGAGGCGGGGGCATAGCGGTAGATCTCGCCCTTTTCTTCGTTGTCGTAGTCGGTGAGCTTGGCGTGGGACTGGAAGACCAGAACCTCGCCGTCAGGGGTCGAGCGGGTGGGAGAGAAGGCGCGGCCCATCTCGTAGGATGCGCCCAGATTCCGCTGCCCGGGGATCGCGTTGGTCCACTGCAGCAGGTCTTCGTTGACTGTTTCTTGACCGACTTCCTTGCTGAAGCCGAGCAGGTCCTGGGGGTGGAGCAGGGCGACGAAACGAGTGTCCGTCCCGTCCCAGGCGTAGAGATTGGGCTCATTGACTTCGGCTTTTTCGCCGTTTTCATTCGTTTCTTCACCGGTCAACACATCCTCTGAAGTAAAGAAGGCGTGGGACCCGTCGGCGGAGACGTTGACGAAGACGGAGTTGAGGGCGATCTCGAGCGGTTCCTGTTCCTGTTCGGTCCCCGCGCAATTCCCGCCTTCGAGGTCGCAGGCAAAGAGGCCGGCGGCGATCATCGGGTTTTCAACCGATGGGGTGTAGGTGTCATCGATGAAGAAGACTCGCTCACCGTTCGTGGAGATGCCGGCGTAGGTGCCCCCTTCCGCGACGACGGTGGTTTTCCCTGAGCGCCGCACATAGAGCGTGTCGGCAACGCTGAAGACGACAGCTGTGCCGTCTTCGGTGCTGGCGAGGTACCGGGAGTCTTCGCCCGCCCCGAAGGCGGTGCCGTCGGATTTGAGCGAGACGACTTGGGCCGTGGCTTTGCCCGCTTCGCGGTCGTAGATCGCTTCGGTGCCCGCGGGCGGCGAGTTCCCCTCCAGCGGCTCTTTGGAGGTGAAGATCACGTGCGTGCCTCCGGCCGAGATGAAGCGGCCTTGGGCCTGGGAGTCGTTGCCGAGGGTGGCGCAGCCGACCAGCTCGAACTCGTTCCTGGGGTCGGCGAGCGCAAATGTCGCTTTCGGCTCGGGGCTGCACTGCGAGCTGGCCTGACCCGAGGGGACGCGCATGTAGGTGCCTATTGGGAAGCTCAGCTCGGTTGGGTCGTCGTGTTTGAAGATCTCTTGCAGCCAGTAGCGCTGGTCGGCCGAGACACCCCCCTGCTTGCCGCCGACCAGTCCTGCGCCCTGGGCGAAGGTGAAGCCGTGCTGCTCGCTTTCCCAGCCGCCCTTCGGGTGCGCCCCTTCTCCTCGCTCGGTGCGGAAGAAGCGGCCGTCCACCCGGGCGACAGACACCCGGTAGGCAACGCTTTCGCCGGCCCCCGGGCCGCGCGGTGCGACGAGCCAGCTGTTGAAGAACCTGGCGCCGCCGGTGTTGCCGGTGAAGGCGTCGGGGGTGGTGATCGTCTGGGCCGGGGTGACCAGCTCGTAGGCGCGGCAGTCGGGCAGGAGGGCGGAGAAGCCGGTGCGGTATTCGGAGTTTTCACAATCCTGAGCCGGCGGCCGCACCAGGGTTTCGAAGGTCCGCGGTGGATCGTCCCCTTCAACGGTCGAAGCGGCGTTCTCGACGAGGATGCGGAAGCGATAGGCGGTTCCCTGCGCGAGGCCGGTGACCGGCGCCTCGATCGCGACCTCGCCGTCGCCGGGCGGGATCTCGCCCTCCGGCGTGCTCTGGGCGCCCGCAAAGGTTTCCCCGTTGGCTTCGTATTCTTCCTCGGTCAGGTACTCGAAACGGTAGGTGGTGAGAAGGCCGGAGGGGTTGATCTTGGCCCGCATCGTCGCTTCGTCGTAGCCGACCGGCAGCGCCGATTGGGTGGTCAGCAGGGGCGGGCCGAAGAGGACGGCTTCGCCGTCGTGTTCGCCGAAGGGGTTCCCGGCGTGAAGGCGGTAGCGGTAGCGAGTCGTTTCGGGGGCGATTCCCGTGACGTCGGCGTGGACAGGCACATGTTCGTCGCCTTTGCCGATCTCAGCTGGGGTCTCCTCGCATGCCTGGGTGAGGGCCCCCTCGAAGGGGTCTTCGATCAGTTCTTCCTCGATTTTCTGCAGGTTTTCCTCGTAGGCGCTGTCGGTCAGGTACTGGAAGGCGCATTCTTCGAGCTCGAACTCTTTCGGGTTGACCGTCCCGTGGAGGGTGGCGCCGCCGGGACCGAAGCCGTCCGCGGCGCCGGTGACGGCTTCCGGCGGCTGCCCGTACTTCAGCGGCCCGAACGCGTTCACATCGAAGGGCTGGATTTCGTTGTTGGAGGCGTCATAGGCGACGTAGGCGTTGCCGTTGGAGGGATAGGTG
>CAMLQY010000027.1 GCA_946482365.1 uncultured Actinomycetes bacterium | reverse complement strand
GCCGGGCTCGCCCACGCGGTCCTCACCGCGGAGGAGTTCATCGCGGGCTCGCCCTTCGTCATGTACCTGGGCGACAACCTGCTCGCCGACGGCCTGAGCGGGCTGGTCGCCAGCTTCCGCGCCGAGGAGCCGGAGGCCCTGATCCTGCTCACCCCCGTCGACGACCCCCGGTCCTACGGGATCGCCGAGCTGGACGGGGAGCGGATCGTGCGCCTCGTCGAGAAGCCCAAGGACCCGCCCTCGAACCTCGCCCTCGTCGGTGTCTACCTCTTCTCCCCGGCGATCTTCGACGCCGCCCGCGCCCTGGAGCCGTCCTGGCGCGGCGAGCTCGAGATCACCGAGGCGATCCAGGGCCTGATCGAGGCGGGGCGGACGGTCCGCTCGGAGGTGGTCAGCGGCTGGTGGAAGGACACCGGCCAGCTGGCGGACATGCTCGAGGCCAACCGCCTGGTGCTGGAGGAGATCGAGACCAGGATCGAGGGCGAGGTCGACGAGGCCTCGCGGGTCGAGGGCCGGGTCGTGGTGGAGAAGGGCGCGGTGCTGAACGGCTCGGTCGTGCGCGGCCCGGCGGTGATCGGGGCCGGTGCGCGAATCGAGAACGCCTACGTCGGTCCCTACACCTCGATCGGCGAGGGCGTGAGCATCTGCCGCTCGGAAATCGAGCACTCGATCGTGCTCGCCGATTCGGTCGTCGAAGACCTCGGCACTCGCATGGAGGCCAGCCTCTTGGGTCGCGAAGTGAAGCTCACGCGCAGCGACGGCCTGCCGAGGACGCTGCGGATGCTGGTCGGCGACAAGTCCGAGATCAAGATCATCTGATGGGCGGCCGGCGATGAAGGTCCTGGTGGCGGGAGCGGGCGGGATGCTGGGCCGCGACGTGGTGCTCGCGGCGGGCAACGCCGGCCACGACGTCGTCGGCTTCGGCCATACCGAGCTCGACGTCGCCGACGAGGCGACCGTCAGCTCGAAGCTCGAGCTGGAGCGCCCCGACGTGGTGATCAACTGCGCCGCCTGGACCGACGTCGACGGCGCCGAGGACGCCGAGCAGGCGGCGATGGCCGTCAACGGCAAGGGGGCCGGGCACGTCGCGGCCGCCGCGGCCTCCGTCGACGCCTCGGTCGTCTACGTCTCCAGCGACTACGTCTTCGACGGCGCCAAGGGCGCCCCCTACGCGGAGACCGACCAGCCGGCGCCCCTCTCCGCCTACGGCCGCACCAAGCTGGCCGGCGAGGAGGCGACCGCGGCGGCGAACAAGCGCCATTTCGTCGTTCGCTCGTCCTGGCTCTTCGGCATCGGCGGCTCCAACTTCGTCGAGACGATGCTGCGGCTCGCCTCCACCCAGAACGAGGTGCTGGTGGTCCGCGACCAGGTCGGCTCGCCCACCTACACCTGGCACCTCGCCTATGGGATCGTCCGCCTGATCGAGGGAATCGAGTTCGGCATCCACCACATGGCCGCCGCCGGCGCCTGCTCCTGGTACGACTTCGCCCGCGAGATCTTCGACCAGGCCAAGGTCGAGTGCCTGGTGCTCTCGGGCACCACCGAGATGCTGGGACGGCCGGCACCGCGCCCGCCCTTCTCCGCCCTCGCCAGCCAGCGCGAGCACGCGATCGAGCTGCCTCCCTGGCAGGACGGCCTCGCCGCCTACCTCGCGCAGCGCTCCGCCGAGCAGGAGGCGGCCGCATGAGGCTGCTCGTCACCGGTGCCGCCGGCTTCATCGGCTCCACCTACGTGCGCCTCGTCTCTGGCGAGCACGAGGTGCGGGTGCTCGACAAGCTCACCTACGCCGGCCGGCGCGAGAACCTGCCCGAGGGGACCGAGCTGGTGGTCGGCGCGATCGAGGACCCCGCGGTCGTGCGCGAGGCGATGGAGGGGTGCGACGCGGTCGTCAACTTCGCCGCCGAGTCCCACGTCGACCGCTCGATCGACGACCAGGACGCCTTCGCCCGCACCCACGTGATCGGCACCGGCACCCTGCTCGACGCCGCCCGGGAGCTGGGCGTCGGCCGCTTCCTGCAGGTCTCCACCGACGAGGTCTACGGCTCGATCGAGTCGGGCTCCTTCACCGAGAGCTCGCCGCTCGACCCGTCCTCGCCCTACTCGGCGACCAAGGCGGCGGGGGACCTCCTCGTCGCCGCCCACTTCCACACCTACGGGCTGGAGGCGGTGATCTGCCGCGGCTCCAACAACTACGGCCCGCGCCAGTACCCGGAGAAGCTGATCCCGCTGATGGTGCTGAACGCCCTGCACGGCGACTCGCTGCCCGTCTACGGCGACGGCCGCCAGGTTCGCAACTGGCTCTACGTCGAGGACTTCTGCCGCGGCATCCACACGGTCCTGGAGAAGGGCAGGCCCGGCGAGGCGTACAACGTCGGCGGGCCCGACGAGTGCGAGAACATCGACGTGGTCAGGCGCGTGATCGAGCTGACCGGCGGCGAGGTGGGCCTGATCGAGTACGTCGCCGACCGTCCCGGCCACGACCGCCGCTACTCGCTCGGCAGCGACAAGATCCGCGAGCAGCTCGGCTGGGAGGCGCAGGTGCGCTTCGCCGACGGGCTGGAGAAGACCGTGCGGTGGTACCGCGACAACGAGGAGTGGTGGGGCCCGATCCGCTCCGGCGAGTACCGCGAGTACTACGAAAAGCAGTACGGCAGGGCGCTCGGCTGATGCCGGAGGTGCTGCCGACAGAGCTCGACGGCCTGGTGCTGCTCGAGCCGGCGGTCCACGGCGACGGTCGCGGCTTCTTCCTCGAGACCTACCGCAGCGACCTCTGGGCCGAGCACGGCGTCGTCGCCGATTTCGTCCAGCACAACCACTCCCGCTCCTCGAAGGGGACCCTGCGCGGCCTGCATTTCCAGACCGAGCCCGGTCAGGCGAAGCTCGTGCGCTGCGGCCGCGGCCGGATCTTCGACGTCGCCGTCGACCTCCGCCGCGCCTCTGCGACCTTCGGTCGCTGGGCCGGGTACGTCCTCGACGAGGAGTCCCACCGCCAGCTCTTCGTGCCGGTCGGCTTCGCCCACGGCTTCGTCGTCCTCAGCGAGGTCGCCGACGTGAGCTACCTCTGCTCCAGCGTCTACGACCCCGCGACCGAGTCCGGCATCGCCTGGGACGACCCAGGGGTGGGGGTCGAGTGGCCCGTCGCCGAGCCGCTCCTCTCCGAGCGGGACAAGAGCGCGCCGACGCTCGCCGAGATCGCCGAGACCCTGCCTTTCTGAGGCGCGCCGCGCCTTTCTTGACGCTTTCGTGCCACCGGCGGCGCTCTCTGCGCACCACGCGTCGGTTCGCCTCCTGCAGGATCCCGTCCATGAGAACCCAAACCCTCCCCGACATGTCCGTCGCATGGCCTAATGTGATCCACATGTCCAAGATGATCCAGATCCGAAACGTCCCCGACGAGGTCCACAGGACCCTCAAGGTCCGGGCCGCGGCCGAGGGGCTCTCCCTCTCCGACTACATCAAGCGGGACCTCGAAGAGCTCGCCAGGCAGGCAACGCTCGAGGACGTCTTCGCCAGCTCTCGTGCCTGGGGCGATTCCGGGATCACCGCCGAGGAAATCGTGGCCGACATCCGCGCGTCCCGCGGCGAGTAGGCGGCCATGCCCGTCGTCGACGCATCGGTCGTCGTCACCGTTCTCATCCGTGGGGAGGGTGCCGGTTGGGCGGAAGAGCAGCTCTCTCGGACCGGTGGCGACCGTTCGCTCTGGGCGCCATATCTGATCGACGCCGAGGTCGGGCAGTCTCTGCGCCGCGTGGCGGGCAAGCACGACGACCGCGCTTCGGGGGCGTTGGGCAGGTTTGCCGACCTGCCGCTGCGCCGCATCGCCCACACCGGCCTGCTCGACCGGGCCTGGCAGCTGCGCCACAACTTCAGCTTCTACGACGCCCTCTACGTCGCGCTGGCGGAGGGCCTGGGCACTTCTCTGCTGACGCTCGACGCACGCCTCGCGCGGGCTGCCGACTCGGCCGCGGCCGTCGAGGTCCTAACGCCTTTCTGAGGCAGCGCCGTCCCCTCGGAGCGAGCAGACCTCGACCGGTCCGCCGGCGGCGAAGCTGAGCCGCCAGGGGACGTTGCTGGGGTCGCCCGGGATGCGCAGGACCACCGCTCGCCCCCCTCGCGCGTCGCCCAGCCCGGCGGCGAAGTCATCCGCCCATCGCCGCAGGGCGACCTCGGAGTCGCGGGCGGGCCTCAGCACGGCTCCCCCCGAGGGAAGGGCCACCTGGGTGGGTGCGCCGCCGCCGCCGATTCGCCGGCATCGCCGCGCCGGCTCCGCAGCCGCGCGGACGAGCCGGAGCCGGAGGGTCTTGACCGCGATCGCGTCCGCCTTCTCGCGGATTTCCTCGCTCTGGCGCTGGAGCTGCGGTATCGAGTCGGCGGAGGAGCCGTAGCGGTCCACCACTTCCAGCCAGGGGCCCGTGTTCATCTGCAGCGCGTTCGAAGCGAGGTACGGGGCATCGACGTTTGGCGTGAACGCCTGGTCGCCGTGCTTCCCGGCGAGCTGCATCACGGCCGTGTAGGCCCCGGCTTCTTCCTGCACCCCGTAGAGGACCTGGCGGCCTTCGTGGAACCGGGCCAGGTTGCCGGCGACCGCGGCAACGGTCAGCGCCAGGGCGATCGCCACCGTGAGGCGCGTCGTCCTCACGCCCCGGAGCATCTCGACGACCACCAGCAGCAGGACGAGAACCCCCGCGTAGAGGTACCGCGACTCCCCCGCGGTGCGGCCCGGTATGAGGACGACCCCCAGCTCCATCCAGAAGGCGACCAGGATCGCGAGGGGCGGCCACAGCGTCTTCGGGATCGGTCCGCGGCGGCGCAGCAGCCAGAAGGCCACCCCGATCGCGAGCACCTCGATCACCGTGAAGACGATGCCCGCCGACAGGTAGCCGATCGAGAACGACTGCAGGCGGAGCATCGTCCAGGGCCCCCCCGCGATCAGGGTGGCGAGGCCGAAGACGGCACTGCTGAAGACGGCCAGCGCGTCGGCGAAGTACGCGGGCAGGAAGGGGAGGTTGGAGGCGATGATGCCGGTCGATCCGAACTGGGAGGCCCACACCCGCCAGGCCCCGTACGCGGCGAGGGGGACGGCGACGACCCATAGGCGCCGCTTCCAGTCCGGGTCCAGGGCGACGAGGACGATTGCGCCGACGAGGAAGGGCAGGGCCTGGCTGAAGCCCAGGAGGGCGATGCAGAGCAGGCAGCAGGCGGCCGCGTCCCCCAGCCGGTCGCGCCGTTCCAGCATCAGCATCGCCGCCAGCCCGGGGACCAGCGCGGCGAGGAACTGGATGCCCATCATCGGCTCGAGGAGGACCGCCCAGGCGGAGCCCAGGAAGAGCATCACGATCGCAGGCGCGAGCGCCAGGATCGGGCCGACGCGTCGCTTCGCGTAAACGTAGAGGAGGGTGGCGAGGAGGCTGAGCCCGGCGACCTGGACGACGGCGAAGGCGGTGAAGCTGGCGCCGAACAGCTCCAACATCCCCCGCCAGAGGAAGTAGGGGGAGGCGATCAGGTGCCCGCCGTAGGGACGGAAGAAGAGGGTCAGGTCGTCGACCAGGCCGGCGTGCTCGAGCCAGACGAATTCGTCCCAGCCGTAGGTGAGGCCGCGCTCGAGCCAGAAGACGAGGCCGGCGGCGACGGCGACGGCTGCGGCCATCAGCAACCAGCCCGCGGCGTCGGGATTGCGGAGGCGCCCAGTCAAACCGCGGGCAGACTACATACCCTTGGGCGCGTGACCGAGCGGATCCACTCGATGGACGCGCTGCGTGCGTCGACGATGCTGCTGCTGGTCCCCGTTCACGCCGCCGGCCTGATGGCCGTCAACGGTCACCCCGGCGCCTGGGCGACGGTGATCTTCTGGGTGGTCCACGTCTTCCGCCTTCCGCTCTTCTTCGCGATGTCGGGTTTCTTCCTCGTCCTCCTTCTCGGCCGCAAGGGATTGAGCGAAACCGTGCGCAACCGCACCGTGCGCATCGTCGTCCCCCTGCTGCTCGGGCTGGTCACGCTGGTGCCGCTCACGGTGCTGGCGGCCCAGGAGACGGGAATCGTGCTGGCCGCCGAGTCCGGCGTCCCCGAGGGCAGCCCCTTCGCCTTCAAGCCGAGCTTCCTCTGGTTCCTCTGGTACCTGCTGATCCTCGACGGGGCGGCGGTGGCGCTCTACCTGTTCGCGCCCCGGCTCCTGCGCGCAGGGGGAGAGCGCTTCCGCGGACTGATCGCCAGCCCGCTGGGCGGGATCGCCCTCCTCGCCGTGCCGACGGCTTTGATGATCTGGCCGGCGGAGATCTGGATGGCTACGCCGGAAGCCGACACCTTCGTCCCCAACCCGCCCGTGCTCGCCTACTATGCCCTCTTCTTCGCCCTCGGGGCGACCCTCCGTGCCCACGGGGGGCTCGTCGTCGATGCCGGCAGGAACGCCTGGCGCTGGACGGCCTGCGCGCTTGCCGCGACGCTGCCGGCGGCGCTCCTCTTCACCTTCCACAACTCCGTTCACGGCTCGCAGCCGCTCGTGCACGGCTCCGGCCTGCTGATCTACGCGGTCGCGACCTGGACCAGCCTGATCGCGCTGGTGGGCCTCGCGCACCGCTACCTCGGCCGCCCGCGCCCCGCTCTGCGCTACATGGCCGACTCCTCCTACTGGATCTACCTCTCGCACATGCCGGCGATGGTCCTGCTCCTCGGGCTGATCAGCGTGACCGCCCTCGGCACCGGCCCCCAGTTCTTGCTGCTCACCGCGGGGTCGCTGGCCTTCTCGCTGCTCACCTATCCCGTGCTCGTCCGCTACACCGCGATCGGGAGGATCCTCAACGGGCCTCGCGAGCGGCCGCGGCGGCGCCTCGAGGCCCCCACGAGGCCGCTGCCCGAGAGCGCTCCGAGCTAGTCCGCCGTCGCGGTCGCGTTCGGCGCCCTCACTACAATGCCGCTCCGCGCTGCGGACCATGCGCAGCCGGGAGCGGACCAAGTGCCCGACGGCGAGACCACGATCATCTTCAGCAACGTGCGCGCTGACCACCTGGTCCAGCGCCATCACTACGTGGCCCGGTGGCGGGCGGGGCTCGGCAGGTCGATCTGGGTCGACACGCTGGGGTCCCGCAACCCCCGCCCCGGCGACCTGCGCCGGCTGGGCGGCGAGCGGGCGGGACAGGACCCAGGGACGCTGCTGCCGGGGGTGGAGGTCCTGAAGCCCCGCTTCGTGCCCCTCTTCGGCGCCCCGTTCTACCGCCTCAACCGGCGCCTGCTGGAAAGGCAGCTGGACGGGCTGGGCGTCGACACGGCGACGAGCACCGCCTGGGTCTACCTGCCGCACCCGGCGATCCTCGCCGTCCTGCGTTCACGCCGCTGGGGGCGGGTGGTCTTCGACCTCTGCGACGACATCGACGACATGGACGTCCACCCGGCCCTGCGGGACGGAGAGTCCGAGCTGCTGCGCTCGGCGGACGTGGTCTTCGCCACCGCCGAGGCGCTGGTGGAGAAGGCGCGGAAGGTCCGCGGCGGCGACGTCCACTACGTCGCCAACGGGGTCGACGGCGCCCGCTTCGGCGACCGGGCCGAGGCGCCCGGCAAGCTGCGCAGGATCCTCTACGTGGGCGCGATCTACGAGTGGCTCGACGAAGACCTGCTCGTCGCCGTTGCGGCCGCGAGGCCGGACCTCGAGCTGCGGATCGTCGGCCCGGTGCGCAGGCCGCTGCCGCGCCTCAGGCAGATGCCGAACGTCTCCATCCCCGGCCCGGTCGCCGCCGAGCAGGTGCCGCAGGAGATCGCCGCCGCGCAGCTGTGCATGATCCCGTTCCGGCCCGGACCGCTGACCGAAGCCACCGACCCCCTGAAGCTCTACGAGGCGCTGATCGCGGGGCGCCCGGTGCTGGCGACCGCCCTTCACCAGGGCGAGCGCTTCGCGCCCGCGGTGCGGCTCGAGTCGACCGCCGAGGGCTGGATCGGGGCCCTGGCGGACCTCGAGAGCGGCGCCTGGAGCTTCGATGCGGAGGCGCTGCGCAAGCGCGTGGCCGACGAGGAGGACTGGCGGGAGCGCTTCGCGAGCATGGAGCGCGCACTCTCGGCCGGGTCGGTGGCGGCGTGAAGGTCGGGATCGTGCTCGGGACGCGTCCCGAGATCATCAAGCTGGCGACGGTGATCGAGGAGGTCGACTCGCGCTCCCTGGACCGCTACCTGATCCACACCAACCAGCACTACGACTGGGAGCTGGACGCCCAGTTCTTCGAGGAGATGGAGCTCCCCCCGCCCGACCTCAACCTCGACGTCGGCTCCGGAGCGCACGGCGAGCAGACCGCGAAGATGCTCGCTGCGATCGAGGCCGCGATCGAGGGGGAGGGCCTCACCCACGTCGTCGTCCAGGGCGACACCAACTCGGGCCTCGCCGGAGCCCTCGCCGCGGCCAAGATGCTGCGCCGGGTCGCCCACGTCGAGGCCGGCCTGCGCAGCTACGACATGCGCATGCCCGAGGAGCTCAACAGGCGCCTGATCGACCACATCTCCGACGACCTCTTCCCGCCGACGCCGACCGCCCACGCGGTGCTGACCGGCGAGTCCGTCCCGGGCCGTGTCCACGACCCGAGCGGGAACACGGTCGTCGACGCGGTCCTGCGCTACGCGCCGCGCCGGGCCGTGCCGATCGCCGACCGCGACCCGTTGATCCTGCTCACGCTGCACCGGCCCGAGAACGTCGACAGCGAGCAGACGCTTCGCTCGATCCTCTCCGCGGTCGCCCTCCTCGCCTCGGACCTCGGCATCGAGGCCCTCTTCCCGGCTCACCCGCGGACCCGGGAGCGGATGCAGCGCTTCGGCATCGAGTTGCCGCCACAGATCGAGCTCGCGCCGCTGAAGTCCTTCCGCGAGCTCCTCGCTCTGCAGGCGGGGGCGCGGCTGGTGATGACCGACTCGGGCGGCGTGCAGGAGGAGGCCTGCGTGCTCGGCTCGCCGTGCGTCGTCCTGCGCACCCACACCGACCGCCCGGAGACGGTCGACGTCGGCGCCGGCCTGCTCGGCGGCGTCGAGCAGGCGGGGATCCTCGCCGCCGCCGAGACGATGCTCGCGGTCGAGCGGGTCGACTGGGAGCAGCCCTTCGGCGACGGCAGCTCCAGCCGCACGATCGTCGACGCCCTCGTCGCCTCCGACCCGGAGGAGAAGCTGGTCGCCTCAGCCTGAGCCGCGCAACCGGGCCGCCCCGGTGAGCGAGAGGCTGACGGCGAGCTTCGCCCCGATCCCGGCGTAGACCGCGGCGTTGACGAGCGGGTTGTGCTCGGGCGCGTCGAAGCGCCTGTAGAAGCGGCCCATGCCGCGGTGGAAGGCGATCTCCTGCCTGGGCCGCCGCCGCTTGCCGCTGGAGCCGCCCTTCACGTGCAGGGCCACGCCGGCGGGCTCGTAGAAGACCTTCCACCCCGCCTGCCAGAAGCGGCGGCACCAGTCGAGGTCCTCCATGTAGAGCCAGTAGCCCTCGTCGAGCAGGCCGACCTCGCGCACGGCCTCGGCGCGGCAGAGCATGAAGGCGCCGTTGACGGCGTCGACCTCGCCCGCCTCGTCGTCGCCGAGGTGCGTGGCCCGGTACTGGCTGAGCGCTGCGGAGGCGCCGCCGGCCCGGCCGACCCCGGTGAAGTGGGCAAGGGCGCTGAGCGGCGTCGGGAAGGAGCGCTTGCAGGCATGGTCGAGCTCGCCGGACTCGGTCACCAGCTTGCAGCCGACCATGCCGATGCGCTCGTCGGAGCGCAGCCGCGCCAGCGCCGCGTCGAGCGTGCCGGCGTAGACCTCGGTGTCGGGGTTGAGCAGCAGCACCGCGGCCGCCTCGTCCTCGCGCAGGACGACGTTGTTGGCGGCGGAGAAGCCGATGTTCTCCCGCCGCACCAGCCGCACCCCCGGGAACTCGCGCTCGACCATGTCGGGGGTGGAGTCGGTGCTGCCGCTGTCGACCACGGTCACCCGCGTCGCCACGCTCGCCGGGTGCCGCTCGAGCGAGCGCAGGCAGCGCCGCAGCAGCTCCTCGGCGCCGTGGCTGACGATGACGACCTCGAGGTCGAGCTGGCCCGGCATGGCTGGCCTCTCAGTAGGCGCCGTCGCCGCGGATGATCGCCCGCGGGGTGCGCAGGAGGATGGCGAGGTCGCCGGTGATCGAGAGGTTGTCGAGGTAGTCGCGCTCCATCGCTAGGCGCTCCTCGAAGGTTAGGTCGCCGCGGCCGTAGACCTGCATCGGCCCGGTCAGGCCCGGCTTGACGGCGAGGCGGATGCGCTGGCGCTCGTCGTAGAGCGCGACGACGGCCTCCTCCTCGGGGCGGGGGCCGACCAGGGACATGTCGCCCTTGAGGACGTTGATCAGCTGGGGCAGCTCGTCGAGGCTGGTGCGGCGCAGGAAACGGCCGGCACGGGTGACGCGCGGGTCGTCGGGGATCTTGAAGGCGGGCTCGTCGAGCTTCTCGAGGTCGACTAGCTCGCCCAGGCGCTCCTCGGCGTCGGCGACCATGGTGCGGAACTTCAGCACCGTGAACGGCACCCCGTCCTTGCCCGCCCGCCTCTGGCGGAAGAAGACCGGCGATCCCGAGTCGATCGCGATCAGGACCGCGATCGCGGCCAGGATCGGCGAGAGCAGCGCCAGCATCGTCCCCGAGACGAGGACGTCCAGGGCGCGCTTCATCGCGATCGTCGAGCGCGGCGGGTCGGAGAAGCGGAAGTCGAGCACCGGCAGCTCGGCAAGCCGGTTGAGCTCGATCCCCGGGCCGAGCAACCCGTAGTGCTGGGGCAGGAAGGTGAGCCCCAGCCCAGCCGCCTTGCACTCCTCGATCAGCTTCTCGGCCGCGTGCTCGCTCATCTCCTGGCCGGTCACGACCACGCGCTCCAGCGAGTAGGCCGGCGCAACCGCCGCGAGGTCGGCGAGCGAGCCCAGGCGAGGGAGCTCGGAGGCGGGCTCTTCGCCGGGGGGGGCGAGGTATCCGGCAAGCCGCAGGCGCGCCTCGGGGTGCGTCGCGACGCGACGTGCGACGACGTCCGCCATCGCAGCCGGGCCGACTACGACGCCGATCGCACTGCCGGTCAGGTGATGCCAGAAGAAGCGCAGCACGGCTCGCGCCATGAAGCACCCGGCCAGGCCGCCGACGCCGACCAGGATCGCGCTCTCCGGCGAGAGCGGCCCGACCGGGCTGAGGGCGAGCAGGCCGTCGAGGGTGAGCGTGGACAGGGCGCTGGCCGAGAGCAGCGAGGGCAGCTCGTCGAAGGTGCTGTGCCGGATGCGGCGGTGGTCGTTGTCGTAGAGGCCGTGCAGCTTCAGGATCAGGATCCAGACCGGGCTGAAGAGGGTGGCCCAGAAGAGCACGGCGACGTCTGTGGTCGAGGTCAGGGCGGTCGCCAGGCAGAGCGCTCCGATCACCGCCGCCCAGTCCCCCATCGCCAGCATGCGGCGCAACAGCGGCCCGCGCCGCCGCGAGGCGCCCGCTCCGGTGAGGCCGAGCCTGGTGGCGATCTCGGTCTGCTCGGGACGGCGGGGGGGCACTCCGGCCTGCGTCGCCGGGCTGCGATCTGCGGTGCCTTGGGCCTGTGGGGGCATGTCGCTCACCCGCAATTCCATCCTGCGCGCAGGCACTCGGCGCGCGGGTTGAGCTTCCTGGCCTGCCGCATGTCCGCGGCGGCCGCCGCCTCGTCGCCGGCCGCGTGCTCGACTTTGGACCGCAGGTAGAACCACTGCCAGTTGTGGTTCTCGCGGTTGATCGCGTGGCTGAATTCGATCGCGGCCGTCTCGTATTCGCCCTGCAGCTCGGCCAGCAGCCCCAGCTGGACGTAGGGGGACGCGGCCCAGGGCTCGATCGAGCGGGCGCGCTTGGCGTGGTCGATCGCGCCGGCGATGTCCCCCTCGGCGGCGGAGTCGCGGCTGGCGTCTATTTCCCGGTCCACGAGCAGGGGCCCGACGAGGGCGACCGCGGCCACCCAGGCGACGGCGATGCCGGCCACGGCGAGCCCGTAGCGGCGGTTCTCCGCGTGCCCGTTGCTGGCCCTCGCGATCGCGCTCAGCTGGGCGCAGCGGGCGGCGACCACGACGCCGCCGGCGAGGAAGAAGACGGCGCCGATCAGGGCCAGCTCCCAGAACCAGTCGAAGGCGGCGCAGACCGCGAAGGCGAGCATCGCCGCGAAGAGCGCCGCGTAGCGCTCGCGCTGCGGGTACGGGGAGTACCGCCAGGCGGCGAAGCCGGCGGCGAGCAAAGAGCCCACCAGCACGAGCACGAGGATGCCGCCCGGGACTCCCAGCTCGGCGAAGGCCTCGAGGTAGAGGGAGTGGGCGTCGTGCACCGGAAGTTCGATCGAGCGCTTTTCCTCCCAGGCGAACTCGTAGGTGCCCGCGCCGGTGCCGAGGAGCGGCTCCTCGCCGAAGGTGTCGGTCGCGACCCGCCAGAAGTCGTGCCTGCCGGCGCCGTTGAGCTGGGAGAAGTGCTTCTCGGGCTGGTCGGGGAACTGGATGTCGGAGCTGGAGAACTGGTCCCAGGCCCGCCCGCCGACCGCCGCCGTCAGCGCGATCGCTGCGATCGCGAGGAACGCGGCGACCCCCTTCAGGAAGGCGGGGTGGCGGGAGAGCTCCAGCGCCCTGCCGGCCAGCAGCCCCTCCTGCCGCTCCCACCTCCGCAGCCCCGCGAAGAGGAGGACCGCGAGGGCGGTGCCGGCGAGCAGGATCAGCAGCACGGTGACGCCCTGGTCGACTGCCGCCTGGGTGGGGAGGTTGTCGGCGAGGTCCCGGCGGTCCTGTACGGCGAGCACCGCGGGAAGCGCCCCGATCGCGCCGATGGCGAGCGTCAGGCCGAGCCAGAGGCGGTCGCGGGAGAGGGCGATCAGGCATCCAGCTCCGACGAGCAGGGCCAGCAGGCCGCCGCGCGAGTAGGTGAAGTAGAGGGCCAGCAGCAGCGCCGGGATCGCCGCCGCCGAGAGCCAGCGCATGACCGCCGTGGTCGCCTGCCGGCTCGACCAGAGCAGCAGGGCGACGCCGATGCCGAAGACCGCCCCGTTGGCGTTCCAGTAGCCGAGGGGGTAGCGCAGCCTGGGCCCGGTCCCCAGCGAGCCGGAAACCTCCAGGACGTGCGGGATCAGCCGGCTGGCCAGCCCCAGCAGGGCGACGACCGCCAGCGAAACGGCGAGGCCTTCAGCGAAACGTTGGCGCCTTTCGCCGGTTTGGGCGAGGAGGAAGGCGGCAAGGAAGACGCCGAGGTAGACGAGCACCCTGTCTGCCTCGATAACGCTCAGCTCGACTGAGCCCGACCAAAAGGACGAAAGTGCGGACAAGAGCGACAGACCCAGGACCGAGCCGGCGGCGAGGTAGAACGGGCGTCTCAGCTGCGTCGCCGAGGTGTCCCCGAACACGAGCAGGGCAACCACGACCAGCCAGACCGCAAGGGCCGCGATGTGCCGGGGACCCACCTCGAAGCCGCCTCCGGCAAGGGCGAGGCCGACGATCAGCGCTATTGGGGCTACCGCCGCGATTTGGTCTAACCTTCCCGGCGATGATTGGAGCGCGCCGCCGTGGGGCCGGGGTCTCGGCCCACGTTCTCTTCCCGTTGTCAGTGTTGGCTCTACTCGCATTGGCGTGCTTTCCCGTGCTGGCCGCGGCGGACTCCAGTGGCATCCAGTACTCGGACGCCCCGCCGACGGCAACCGGCAAGGAGCCGGTTCAACCCGGATCTCCGGCGAAGTCTTCCAAGTCGCCGAACGGGGGTGCCTCAGCTCCCTCTAACACATCCGATTCCAAGGACTCTCACTCCTCCGGAGACGATTCTTCGGCGAGTAGTACATCGTCGAAGTCGGACGCGGCGCCGTCCGGCTCCACGGGCTCGAACGATGATGGCGGCACTGGCTCGCAGGGTACCGGAGGCAAGGACGCTTCCGGCGGCTCCGGCCAGGGCGTGCAGGATCAGGGCCAGGCGAGCGGAAAGCAGGCCTCCGCGACGAGCGACGAGGGCGGCTCCTCGCCCTTGATCCCGATCCTGGCCGTGATCGTCGTTCTCGCCGCGATCTCCTTCGGGGCGATGGTGCTGAGGCAGCGCCGGCAGCGGAGCGCACTGGGCAGCAGCGTCTCGCCGAAGGCGAGCTGAGCCGATGCTCGAGATGGGGAAGCGCCCGATGAGGCGCCTGCACATCTGGATTGCCGTCGCCGCGATCGCGGCGCTCGGCTCGGCTGCCTCGGCTTCGAGCGCATCCGCGCTCCCGGCCACCTTCTGGGGAGTGGTCCCGCAGGGCCTGCCCACCACCGAACAGCTGCAGCGACTGAAAGCGGGGAGGGTCGGCAGCATCCGCGTGCCGGTCTCCTGGGCGTTGGTCCAGCCCTCGCCGGGGGCTCCGTTCGACTGGGCGAGCGTCGACCCGATCGTCGCCAACGCCTCCATGGCGGGGATCCAAGTGCTTCCCTTCCTCTCGGGGGCTCCGAGCTGGGCGGTGCCGGCCGACCCGCGCTGGGGCAGCCCCAAGAACCTGCCGGTCAGGACGGGCAGCCAGCGTGCCTACTGGCAGGCCTTCCTCACCCAGGCGGTCCTGCGCTACGGGCCCCAGGGCAGCTTCTGGGCGGAGAACCCGGCCGTGCCGAAGCGCCCCATCCGCACCTGGCAGGTCTGGAACGAGGAGAACTTCATGTACTTCGTCGCCAGGCCGAACCCCGCCGAGTACGGCAAGCTGGTCAAGATCTCCTACACCGCGCTCAAAGCCGCCGACCCGGGCGCCAAGATCGTGCTCGGGGGCATGTTCTCCCGCCCCAACGAGGCGACCAGAAAGCTGCGCCCGCCGCAGGCGTACTTCGCGGCAGACTTCCTCGCCGGGATGTACGCGAGCACGCCCGGGATCAAGTCGAAGTTCCAGGGCGTGGCGCTGCACCCCTACACCTCCAACTTCAAACGGCTGACCCCCTACATCGAAGACTTCCGCGAAGTGCTGGAGGCCAACCACGACGCCGGCAAGCAGCTCTGGATCACCGAGCTGGGATGGAGCTCCGACAAGCCCGTCCCGAACGACTCCTTCTCAAAAGGCCCCAAGGGCCAGGTCACGCAGCTAAAGGGGGCGATGTCCCTCCTGCGCAGCAAGAAGGCGCAGTGGCGGATCCGCGGGATCTACTGGTTCTCGCTCGAAGACGGCTCCAAGGCCTCCTGCAACTTCTGCGGGGGCAGCGGCCTGTTCGGCCCGGGCTTCGTGCCCAAGGCCTCCTGGCGGGCGCTCGTCAAGTTCACCGGCGGCAACCCGGGCTGAGATCTGCGGCCCGCCCGGGCCCGGGTCAGGCGCGGAACTTCTTCGAGCGGACGATTCCGGTCCGGTGAAGGGTGAGGCGGACGCCGGCCCAGAGCGTCTTCAGCCCGTAGACGACGCCGGTCGAGAAGTCCACGGATGAGGCGTCTTCGAAGTACTTCCCGGGCGCCGGGACTTCCTTGATCCTCATCTTGAAGTAGGCGGCCTGCATCAGGACCTCGGAGTCGAAGCTGAAGTCGGACGCGTTGCGCAGGAACGGGACGGTCAGGAGCATCTTGCGCGAGTAGGCCCGGTAGCCGGTGTGGGCCTCGGTCAGCTCGGTCCCCATGACGCCGTTCTCGATCGTCGTCAGGAACCGGTTCGCGGCGTACTTCCAGCGGGGCATGCCGTTTTCCAGCGCCATCCCGGGCCTCGCCAGGCGCGAGCCCAGCACCAGGTCGGCTTCGCCGGCGAGGATCGGGGCCACCATGTCGGGAATCAGCTCGGGCGGGTACTGGCCGTCCGGGTGGAGCATCACGACGACGTCCGCTTCGCGCTGCAGCGCCTCCAGGTAGCAGGTCTTCTGGTTGGCGCCGTAGCCGACGTTGTGGGGATGCCAGACGACGTGGAGGGGAAGGCGCTTGGCGAGCTCGACCGTGTCGTCGCCCGATGCGTCGTCGACCAGGATCACCTCGTCGACCCAGTCCATCGGGATCGAGCGGTAGGTGTCTTCGAGTGTCTTGGAGGCGTTCATCGCCGGCATCACGACGATCACCTTGCCCTGCGGCCGCTCGCCGCCCCCCGTTTCCTCGACGTCCTTCACCGGCGCTTGCCCGCTCATCGGCCGGACAGTCTAGAGAGAGGCGGTCGACGGGGGCCGGCGGGGCCCGCTCAGAGCCGGCAGGCGGTCAGCCGGCCGCCGCTCGGCGCGTATGCGTGCCAGGCAATCCGGGAGGCGTCGCGCGGGATCCTGACCGCGACCGCGACCCCCGGCCGCAACTGCCCGATCTCGGCCGCGTAGTTGTCGGCGAACCGGCGCAGCAGGAGGGGGGACGGGCTCTCCGCGCTCAGCAGCGCTCCGCCGCGGGGCAGCCTGACCGTGGCGTCCGGCCCGCTCGTCCTGCAGTCGGAGTCGCCGCCGCGCGCGCTGACCGGGGCCAGCCCCATGCCGCGGGCGGCGACGATGTCGGCGGTGCGGCGCTCCTCCTCCGGCCGCGAGCGCAGCTCCGGCAGCGTATATCCGTAGCGCCCGTACTTCGCGGTGATCGCCGCCAGCGAGGCCGGGCCGATATAGGTCTCGCGCCCGGGCGTGAACGCTTCCGCCGCTTCCGTGGGGGGATTGAAGTCCGGTCGCATGTTGGTGCCGTCCAGTTCCATCACCGCCATCGCGGCGCGGGCGCTGGTCGTGTATTCGACCAGGATGTCCCTGCCTTCCTTGAATCGCGGCATGTTGCCGATCACCGCGGCTATGGTCAGCGCCGCGGCTCCGATCAGGGCCAGCCGCGTGGCGCGGATGCCCCGGGCGCACTCGAGCGCGACGAGGAGGAAGACGACCGTGTCCGGGAAGACGTAGCGGACCTCTCCAGGGGTGCGGTTCGGGGCGAGCGCGAGGCCCTGCTCGATCCAGATCGCGACCAGGACGGCAACGGCGACCCAGAAGGTGGGGGGGATCGGTCCGCGCTGGAGCATCCTGCGGATCACCAGCACCACCGCGAACAGCTCCGCGGTGAGCAGGACCAGGCCCTCGCCGAGGTGGCTGAGGTCGAACCCGACGAGCTTCAGGTAGGTGAGCTGGCCGTGGCCGACCCAGAAGAAGAGGCCGAAGAGGGACGCCCCGACGACCCCGAGGTTGTCGACCGCGTAGGCGGGTATCCAGGGCAGGTTGGAGAGCTCCACCCCCGACTCGCCGTACTGCGAGGCCCAGATCCGCCAGATGCCGTAGATGGCGAAGGGGATCGCGACGATCCAGGCCCGGCGCCGGCGGTCCTCGCGAAGGGCGATCCCCACCGCCCCGCCGAACGCGAAGGCGAGGCCCATCTCGAAGCCGACCGCGGCCAGCGAGAAGAAGACGCAGGCGGCGACGTCGCCGCGGCGGTCGCCGCGTTCGAGCGCGAGCAGGCCCGCCAGCCCGGGAACCAGGGCGCAGAGGAACTGGATGCCGAGCATCGGCTGCATCAGGACGTTCGAGGAGGAGCCGAGGAAGAGGATCGCGATCGCGGCGGGAAGCGCCAGCAGCGGGCCGAGGCGGCGACGCCCGTACTCGTAGATGAGGCCGCTGAGGACGAGCAGCAGCGCGACCTGGATGACTCCCAGCGCTGTGTAGCTGCTGCCGAATGCAGCCAGGGTCCCCTTGTAGATCAGCATCGGGGTGAGGATCAGGTGGCCCCCGTACGGCTCGATCACGGCCTTGGTTGGGCCCAGACCGGCCAGCGTGATCCAGTTGAAGGAGTCGTCGGCGAAGGCGAGGTCCCGCTGGATCCAGAAGAGGAAGGCGACCGCGACGGCCATCGCCGCGCCCAGGATGACCCAGGCGATCTGCTGTTCGGAGCGGGGAGAGTCGGGCACGGTCGCGGCAGACTACCTGCCACTCCAGCGGCTCAGGCCCTGCGCCGCAGCAGCCTGCGCGCTGCATGGGCCGGCACCTGGAGCGGCTTCGCCAGGCCCCAGAAGTCCTGCATGTAGCGGAGCAGGCCGACCGGCCGGGCTCGCCTGCCCTCCGCCTCGGCCTGCGCGCGATGGCGCTCCCAGAACCACGAGAGCATCAGCAGGGAGCGGCGGGGGGAGGGCGGCTGGGCGAGCGCGTCGTGGGCCCGCCGCTGGCCGGCGGAGGTGGGCGCGGCCGCCAGCTCGCGGCGGACCGGGATCGGCACCGGTGCCTCGAGCTCCTCAGCGAGGCAGGCGAGCGCGGCGGCGAGCGGCAGGGCGAACCCGCTTCCCCGCGCCATGCCCACCAGCCTCTCCCAGTCGAGGCCCTCGCCGGCGACCTCGATCGTCTTGAAGGCGTCCGCGGCCCAGCGGACCGGGTGGACGGGATTCCAGGCCGCACCGTGCGCGCAGACGTGCAGCAGCTGGTCGGCCGGGTTGAGGATGCGGACGGGGAATTCGCCCACGGCGCCCTCGACCGAGCCGCGCCAGAGCTCCTCGTCGAGCCCCGCGCGCCAGAGCAGGCCCCGGTGCAGGTCCACCTCCCGGCTGCCGGAATCGCGGAAGGCGAGGGAGTGGCGCACCGCCAGCACCCGCTCGGGGTCGGCCTCGCTCGCGCCGAAGCCGGCCAGCGCCAGCGCCCGCACCGAATCCACCAGCCGCGCCGGCTCGACCGCCAGGTCGACGTCGCCGAGCGGCCGGGCGCCGGCGTCGCGATAGGCGGAGCCGATCAGCGCCGCGCCCTTCAGCGCCAGCACCTCGGTGCCGGCCCCGCGCAGGGCCTCGATCGCCCGGCCGCCGGCTCTGAGCCCGATCTGGTTGGCCGTCCAGCTGCAGCGGTACGCGTCCTTCAGCCGCTCCGCGTCTGGGTCTCCGGCCAGCTCGGGCCCGAGGTTGCGGTAGAGCAGGGGGAGCAGTCGCCGGGAGCCGGCCTCCACGGCGCCGAGATCGGGCCCGCCGCGGCGCCATTCCCGCCAGGCGGCCAGTCCCCGCTCCCCCGGCCACAGGCACGCTCGCAGCAACAGGGCCTGGTCCGGCGATGGGAGCCACGCCGCCCGGCGGCGGCTCACCGCTTGCCGTCCAGCAGGCTGGGCGACGGGCTCTCGACCCGTCCGCCGCGGACTTCGACCAGCCGGTCCGCTCGCTGCGCGACCAGGGGGTCATGGGTGACCAGCAGCAGGGTCGGGCGCGTCTCGATCGCGGCTAGGTTGTCGAGCACGGCCTCGGCGGTGTCGGGGTCGAGGTGGCTGGTCGGCTCGTCCAGCATCAGCAGCGGCGGCGAGCCCAGCAGCGCCCTCGCGAGGGCGATTCGCTGCCGCTGCCCGGCCGAGAGCCGCACGCCGTCGTCGCCGATCTCGGTCTCGTAGGCGTCGGGGAGCCGGGCGATGAAGTCGCTTGCAACGGCAAGCGTCGCCGCCCTCTCCACCTCCTCCCTAGATGCCTCCGGCCGGCCGAAGCCGATGTTGGCGGCGACGGTCCCGCGCATCGCCGTCCCCTCCTGCAGCAGCGCGCCGGCCTGCCGGCGCAGCGCTCGCACGTCGATCTCCTCGAGCGGCACCCCGTCCACCCGGATCGTTCCCGACCAGGGCCGGTAGAGGCCGAGCAGCAGCGCCACCAGCGTCGTCTTGCCGGCGCCGGTGGGGCCGAGGATCGCCAGGGTTTCGCCGGGCTCGACCTCGAGCGAGACCTGCTCGAGCACGGGCGGCTCGTCCGCGGCGTAGCCGAACGTGACCCCCTCCCAGGCGAGGCCGCCGCGCACGTCGAGCGGCCGTCCACCCGAGTAGGGCTCGGTCTCGGTCCTCGCCAGCACCTCGTCGATCCGTTCGATCGCCGCCAGGCCGTTGAGGATGTCGGGAAGGGTCGCGACCACCCAGTTGAGCTGACCGCGGGCCAGCGCGAGCACGGCCATGAAGGCGATCAGGTCGCCGATCGACATCGAGTCGTGCAGGACGGCCAGGCCGCCGCCGATCAGCACGATCACCCCGGCGACGCCTCCCAGCGCCACCTGGATCAGCGCGTATGCCTGCTGGACCCAGGCGACCCGCTTGCCGGCTTCGGCCAGCTCCGCCGAGCGCGCCGCGCCCTCCGCGATCGCCTGCTCCTCCGCCGTCCTCACCTTGATCAGGGAAGCGGAGCGCAGGGTGGCGAGGGCGCTGGCGCTGAATCCGTCCGCGGCCTCCTGCCAGGCGCGCAGGCGATGGCGCATCGTCTTTCGCAGAAGCCGGCTGAGACCGAGCAGCAGCGGGATCGCGACCAGCAGCACGACGAGGAGCAGCGGCTCGATCGCGACCAGCGAGACGAGCAGGATCGCCGCCGTGCCGAGGGACGGGATGACCACCGCCAGCAGGTGTTTCGCCATCGTGTCGAGGCGCTCGGTGTCCTGCACGATCAGCGAGTGCAGGCGGCCGCTGTCGGTGGAGTCGTAGAAGGAGCTGGGCAGCCAGACGACGTGGCCGATCAGCTCGGACCGGATCCGGGCGACGGCGGGCTTGGTCACTCGCAGGACGGCGTAGCGGCCGCCGAGGCCGAGTGCCAGGCTGAGCAGGTAGAGCCCGAGAATCCCGGCGCCGAGCGCGACCAGCTGGCCGCTGTCGCCCGAGGGGATCGCGTCGTCGAAGGCGGAGCGGACGAGGAGCGCGATCGGCACCAGGGACAGGGCCTGGGCGACCGAGAGGCCGAGCCCCCATGCGGCCATCTGCCCGGAGCCGTCGATCAGCCGCGAGAAGGTGCGCCAGGTTTGCACCGCCCAAACCTATCGCCGGTTCGCGGGGCGTAAGATCGGTGGGTTGGCCACCAAGCCGAAAGCAGGTGCGGAATCCGATCCGCTGGCGCCGTTCAGCGATCCCGTCAGGCGCTGGTTCGAAGCCTCCTTCGAGGGCCCGACGCCGGCGCAGGCAGGGGGCTGGAAGGCGATCTCCGGCGGCGCCAACGCGCTGATCTGCGCCCCGACCGGGTCGGGGAAGACGCTGGCCAGCTTCCTCTGGGGGATCGACCGCCTCTCGCGCCTGCCGGAGCGGGGCCAGGGCGTCCGCCTCGTCTACGTCTCGCCGCTGAAGGCGCTCTCCTACGACATCGAGCGCAACCTGCGGGCGCCGCTGCGGGGGATCGGGGCCGAGATCTCGGTCGGCCTGCGCACCGGCGACACCTCCCAGGCCGAACGCCGGGCGATGCGCAAAACCCCGCCCGACATCCTCATCACCACCCCCGAGTCGCTCTACCTGATGCTCTCCTCGGGGGTGCGCGAGATCCTCGCGACGACCGAGGCCGTGATCGTCGACGAGATCCACGCGGTGGCGCAAAGCAAGCGGGGCTCTCATCTGGCGCTGAGTCTCGAGCGGTTGGAGCATTTGGTGTTGGGGGCCTCGGGGGAGGGGTCGGCGGAGCAACAGCGGGGAGGCTCCGGCGACCCCTCCCCCGAGGCCCTGCAGCGGATTGGGCTGTCCGCGACTCAGCGCCCGCTCGAGCGGATAGCTCGATTTTTGGTCGGGCCGAAGCGGGAGTGCAAGATCGTCGACGCCGGCGTCGCCAAGCAGCTAGACCTCGAGATCGTCGTGCCGGTGGAGGACATGGCGGAACCGGGAGCCCCAGCTTTCCCAAACGGCGACGGCAATCCCGCCGACGGAGAGCCCCTGGCCCACGTCCGCTCGATCTGGCCCGCGATCTACCCCGAGCTCCTCAAGCTCGTCAGAGAGCACACGTCGACCATCGTCTTCGTCAACAACCGCAGAGCAGCTGAGCGCCTCGCCAAGCGTTTGAACGAGCTCAACGCCGACGAACCTCCTCAGGAGCTTCCGGCGACCGAGCAACTAGGGGGGCCGGGGTCGGGTCCGGCGGGAACTCCCCGCGATAGCGGGCCCGACGGACCCGACCCCGGCCCCCCCGAGATAGCCCGCGCCCACCACGGCTCTCTGAGTCACGAGGAGCGGACCGTGGTCGAGGAGATGCTCAAGTCGGGCCAGCTTCCCTGCCTCGTCGCGACGTCGTCCCTGGAGCTGGGGATCGACATGGGGGCGGTGGATCTCGTGATCCAGGTCGAGTCGCCGAAGTCGGTAAGTCGTGGCCTGCAGCGGGTCGGCCGCGCCGGGCACTCGCTTGGAGAGGTCTCGCGGGGACGAATCTTTCCGAAGTTCCGGGCAGACCTACTGGAGTGTGCGGTCGTCGCCAAGCGGATGCGGGAGGGGGCAATCGAGGAGACGGTGATCCCGCAAAACCCGCTCGACGTGCTCGCTCAGCAGCTGGTCGCGATGGCGGCGCTCGACGAGTGGGAGGTCGACGAGGTCGAGCGGCTCGTCACCGCGAGCGAGCCGTTCCACGAGCTCTCCCGCGAACAGCTCGAGAACGTGCTCGACATGCTCGACGGGCGCTATCCCTCCGACCGCTTCGCCGAGCTTCGCCCGCGGATCGTCTGGGACCGGGCCGCCGGCACGATGCACGGTCGCAAAGGCGCCCGTTCGCTGGTCGTCACCAATGCCGGCACGATCCCCGACCGCGGCCTCTACGGCGTCCACCTGCCCGACGGCCGCCGCGTCGGCGAGCTCGACGAGGAGATGGTCTACGAGGCCCGCCCCGGCCAGACCTTCCTGCTCGGCGCGACCACCTGGCGGATCGAGGAGATCACCCGCGACCGCGTCATCGTCACGCCCGCCCCGGGCGTGCCCGGCGCCGTCCCCTTCTGGAAGGGCGACGGGATCGGCCGGCCGGCGGAGCTGGGCCGGGCGATCGGCGCCTTCGCCCGCGAGGCGGTCTCGCGCGAGCCCCGGGAGCTGGCCTCCGAGTACGACCTCGACCGCCGCGCCGCCGAGAACCTGGTCGCCTACCTGCGCGAGCAGCAGGCGGCGACGCGCGTCGTCCCCTCCGACGAGACGATCGTGGTCGAGCGCTTCCGCGACGAGATCGGCGACTGGCGGCTCTGCGTGCTCTCGCCCTACGGCGGTCGCGTCCACTCCGCCTGGGGCCTGGCGCTGGCGGCCAAGATCCGCGCCGAGCGCGAGCTCGAGGCCGACGCGATCTGGTCCGACGACGGCATCGTCGTCCACCTCCCCGACGCCGACGTGCCGCCGCCGGCCGACCTGGTCCTGGTCGAGCCCGACGAGCTGGAGGACCTGGTCGTAGGCGAGCTCTCGGGCTCCGCCCTCTTCGGCTCGCACTTTCGCGAGAACGCGGCCCGCTCGCTGCTCCTCCCCCGCGCCTACCCGGGCAAGCGCACGCCGCTCTGGCAGCAGCGCCTCAAGGCGCAGAGCCTGCTCGAGGTGGCGCGGGACTTCCCCCGCTTCCCGGTCGTGCTCGAGACCTACCGCGAGTGCCTGCGCGACGTCTTCGACCTGCCGGCCCTGAAGCAGCTGCTGGCGGACCTGCACTCGCGCAAGCTCAGCCTGGTCGAGGTCGAGACCCCCACCGCCTCGCCCTTCGCCTCCTCGCTGCTCTTCGACTACGTCGCCACCTACATGTACGAGGGGGACACGCCGAACGCGGAGCGCCGCGCCGCGGCGCTGGCCCTCGACCGCGACCTGCTGCGCGAGCTACTCGGCCAGGAGGAGCTGCGCGAGCTGATCGACCCCGAGGCGCTCGAGGAGGTCGAGGCCCAGCTCCAGCACCGCACCGAGGCCGGTCGCGCCGGCGACCGCGACGCCCTGCAGCAGGTGCTGCGAAACCTCGGCGACCTCACGGCGGAGGAGTGCGCCGAGCGCGTCGCCGAGGGCTACTCCGCCGCCTCGATGCTGGAGAAGCTCGTCGCCGAGCGCCGCGCCGCCCTCGTGCGGGTCAACGGGGAGGAGCGCTACATCGCCGCCGAGCACGCCGGCATGTACCGCGACGCGCTGGGGGTGCCGCCGCCCGCCGGGCTGCCGGACAGCTTCCTCGCCGAGCACCCCGACCCACTCCTCGCCCTGGTGCGCCGATACGCACGCACGCACGGCCCCTTCCCGACCGCCCAGCTGGCGACCCGTTACGGGGTCGACCCGACTCCGGCGCTGCGCGAGCTCGAGCGGGCCGGCACCCTGGTCCGCGGCGAGCTGCTGCCGGGTGGCAGCGAGCGCGAGTGGTGCGACTCCGA
>CAMLQY010000026.1 GCA_946482365.1 uncultured Actinomycetes bacterium | reverse complement strand
CGATGCCGTGGGGGCGGCGAGGAAGGACAGGGCGAGGAGGGCGACGGCGCCGAGCGCCAGTCGCAAGCGACGAAGAGGGTGTGCGCTGTCTAGATCTGCCATCACAAGCCAGCCCAATTGGGTGATGCCTTCCCTGTCGTACCTCGCCCGCTTCCCTAGCGTGCGCTGAGTCCGGACCCGCCGAACACGTTCTCCCTGTACCACCGGTAGGTGCGCTGCAAGCCCTCGGCAGCGCCCACCTGTGCAGCATAGCCGGTCAGCTCCGTCGTTTTCAACATCTCCGGCGCCCTGCGCGGGGGAGACCCCTGGGTGGCGGGCCGCGGGTCGATCGTCAAATCGCGTCCCACGGTCTCGATCACCAGCTCGGCGAGCTCGCCGATCTCCATCTCCGGGCCTTCCTTGCCGACGTTCAGCACCTCGCCCTCGGCCTTCGGCGAGCACGCGGCGAGGAAGATCATCTCCACGGCGTCCTCGACGTAGCAGAAGGTGCGCTTGTGGTCGACCGAGTAGACCTCGAGGCGATCGCCGTCGGCCGCCTTGCGAGCCCTGTCGAGGAGCTCGGGGATGACGTGCGACATCCCCATGCGAGGCCCGTAGACGTTGTGCGGCCGGATCACGGTAACCGGCATGCCGGAGTGGATGCAGAGGGCCTCGCCGTAGAGCTTCGACAGCATGTAGGACGTGCGCGGCCGGCCCAGGTCGGGGAGCGCGATCGGGGACGTCTCGGGAGTCGGGATCTCCAGCTCGAACTGCTCCAGGGTGCCGGCGTAGACCTCGCTGGTCGAGGCGAAGACGAAGCGCTCGAGGCGCTCTTGGCGGCGCGCGAGCTCCAGCGCCCGCGTCGTCATCGCGACGTTGAGGTCGAGGACGTCAAAGGGACGCTCGAGCACGTTGGCCACGCCGACGATCGCCGCCAGGTGGAAGATCAGCTCATAGTCGGAGTCGAGGCTGGCGAGCGCTTCGGGGTCGAGCAGGTCGCACTCGATCAAGCGCACCGACGGCAGCTCGAGCAGCGCCCGCAGGTCGCCGTCGAGGACCCCGCGGGCCAGGTTGTCGACCAGGTCGACCTCATAGCCGGCCTTCTCCAGCCTCGCGCCCAGGTGGCTGCCGATGAACCCGCAACCGCCGGTGATCAGCGCCCTTGCCAAGGTCAGGCCTCCACCGCGCCGCGGCCGATCGCCCAGACCCGGCAGCCGAGCCCGGCGAGCCTCCGCAGGGAGTCCGCGCTCAGAACCCTGCTCGCGTCGAGGATCAGGGGCCGGCTCTCGCCGAGCCAGGCGGGCACGTCCATGCCGGCCAGCTCGGCATGCCCGACCGCGAAGACGACCGCGTCGAACCCGGCTGGATCGGGCAACTCGCGAGCAGCTCCGGCAGAACCATCCAAGGCGATCGGATCGTACGCCACGACCTCGCCGCCCCGCTCGACCACGGCGTTGACGAACGTTCCCGAGGGCGAGAAACGGGTGTCCCCCACGCCCTCGCGATAGGAGACGCCGAGCAGCAGGATTCGCCGCCCCTCCAGCTCGCCGAGGAGCTCGCTCAGCTTCTCCACGGTGACCAGGGGCATCGCGCGGTTGACGCGCACCGCGCTTTCGGAGAAGGAGAACTCCAGCTCCTCGAGGCCGAAGAGCCCGCGGGCTCCCAGCTTCGGGAACAGCGGGTCCTTCGGCAGGCAGTAGCCGCCGACGCCGAAGCCCGGCTGCCGCATGTTCGAGTGGGTCGGCCGCACGCGGATCGCATCGATCACCTCGAACAGGTCGACCCCGACCGCTTCGGCGAAGCGCCCCCACTCCTCGATGAAGGCGATGTTCGTCGCGCGGTAGCTGTTCTCCAGCACCTTCCCGATCTCCGAAGCCGTGGTCGAGGCGAGCCTCGACATCGGGTACTCGGCTGTGTTGACGACCTGCTCCAGGAACCGCTCGCAAGCATCCGCGGCGGCGGGCGTACGGCCGGCGTAGACGCGCCAGAAGTTGACGATCGAGTCGAGGTAGTCGGGGCCGGGCATGACCCGCTCGTAGGAGTGGGCGAGCATGATCGCGTCGGAGGGCAGGCCACGCTCCTCGAGGGCTCGGTCGATCAACGGCCCGATCACCTTCTCGCAGGTGCCCGGCGGCACCGTCGTCTCGACGACGATCAGCGAGCCGGCGGGCATCCGCACAGCCAGCGAGCGCAGTGCCGCTTCCAGGGTCCCGAAGTCGATGCTCGGCTCGCCGCCGCTGTCGAAGTCGACGTCGAACTGAACGTCGACGACGGTCACCGTCGCCTGCTCGTAGGCGGCGGGATCGGTCGTCGCCCGCAGGTTCCCCACCTCCAGGGCGCGCTGGAGGGCGGTGTCCATCTCGGGGTCGGCGGAGCTGATCGGCAGCTCCCCGCGATTGATCCCATCGGCCTTGGCCCGGCCGTCGGCGGAATCCAGCTCCACGCCGACGACGTCGAACGCCGGCTGCCCGCCGGCGTCGCGGGCGCTGGCTATCGCCAACGCCATCGCCGTCCCGACGAAGCCGAGGCCCTGTACGCAGGCGACCGGCCTGCTCACCCAGGCGCTCCCGCGAGCTCGGCGAGCCCCTCGCACAGACCGCGAACGACCCGGTCCCGGTCGGCTTCCGTCAAGCCGGGGAAGAGAGGCACGGCAACCTGGGTGCGAGCAAACTCCTCGGCGCGGGGGAGCGGCCCCCGGCGGACGTCGCGGTACGCCGTGAACTCGTGAATCGCCGGATAGAGGACGCTCGTCTGCACGTTCCAGCGCTCCTTCAGCGCTTCGCGCAAGGGAGCCTGCCGGGACCCGTCGGCGAGGACGAGCGGCATCACGTAGCAGGAGCTGAGATCGACGTCGGAGTCCTCGTAGAGGCACTCCACGCCCTCGACCCCGGCGAGCTGGGTGCGATAGGCGTGGGTGTGGGCGCGGCGCGCCGCGATCTCATCCTCGAGCCGGTCCAGTCGCGAGCCGAGCAGCGCCGCCCGGGGCTCGTCCATCCTGTAGTTGAAGCCCGTGCCGACCACGTCGTAGCCGAGAGCGTGGCCCTTGTGACGATCCCAGGTGCCGGTGGTGAGGGCGTGCGAGCGCAGGCTGCGCGCCAGCTCGGCCACGGCGTCGTCCTCGGTTGCCAGCAAGCCGCCCTCGCCGCAGGAGAGGACCTTGTTGGAGAAGAAGCTGAAAGCCCCCGCCAAGCCGATCGTGCCGAGCCTGCGGCCGCCGGGCGACTCGAGCGAGCCGGGGCTGTGCGCGGCGTCCTCGATCAGGTGCAGGCCGTGGCGTTCGCAGATCTCCTCGAGCGCCGCCAGCGCGGCCGGATAACCGGCGTAATGGACTGCGCAGACGGCCTTCGTGCGCGGCCCGATCAGCTCCTCGACCCGCTGTGGGTCGATGCCGGCATCGCGCCCCCCCACGATGTCGGCCAGCACCGGCTCCGCTCCGCAGTAGCGGACGGCGGCGGCAGTCGCGACGAAGGTGATCGCGGGCACGATCACCTCGTCCCCGGGGCCCACCCCTGCCGCCAGGTAGGCGAGGTGCAGGGCCGCGGTGCAGCTGGACACGGCAACGGCGTGCTTGACGCCGAGGTGCTCGGCGAAGGCCTGCTCGAAGCCGTCGATCCGCGGCCCCATCGTCAGCCAGCCGGAGCGAAGCGTCGCGGCGACGGCCTCGATGTCCCGGTCGTCGAGATCCAGGTCGAAGAGGGGAACGAGGGGCTGCTCCGTCATCGGCGGGACTCAGGGGACGGGAACGTTGGCGAACCCCGTCGCAAAGGGATCGCCGAACCGCTCTTCGTCGAGGCCGGCCGCGATCTCCTCGACCCCGTCGGGGACGCGCATGCGCGGCTCGAAGCCGAGAGCACGCTGGATCTTCGCGAAGCCCACCTTGTAGTCGCGGGGGTCCTCATCACGATGAACGTAGCGAACCTCCCCGTGCGAGATGCGCTGGGTGATGATCTCGACCAGGTCGAGCTTGCGGTAGTTCTCCTCCGTGCTGCCGACGTTGAAGACCTCGCCGGCGACGTCGCCGAGCGGTTTCTCGAGCACGAGGCCTATCGCGCGCGCCGCGTCGGCGACGTGGACGTAGGGGCGCCAGAAGCGCTCGCCGAAAACCTCGAGCTGGCGGCCGGCCCAGAGCTCGCGGGTGAACTCGTTGACGGTGAGGTCGAAACGCATCCGCGGGGCGACGCCGTAGAGGGTCGCGAAGCGCAAGCAGACAGCGCCGTGGTCGCCGTCCAGCAGCATCCGCTCGATCGCGACCTTTTGCTCGGCATAGAGAGAGACCGGCGCGAGCACGCCCTCCTCGTCGATCGGGTTGCTCGGGTCGCTCATCCGGCCGTAGTTCGAGCAGGTCGAGGCGAAGACGGTTCGCTCGATCCCGAGCTGGGCGGCTTCGGAGAAAAGCGCCCGGCCGGCATCGAGGTTGACCTCGGCGGCGAGCTCGGGGTCTCTGGCGCAGGCGGGGTCGCCGACGATCGCCGCCAAGTGGACCAGGGCTTCGGCCCCCGCGAGCAGGCGCTGGCGCATCTCGGCGTCACGGACGTCGCCTTCGATCACCTCCACCCCGGTCCCGGTCAGGTCCCCGGCGACCTTGTGCTGGCCGTGGATCAGCGCGTCGAGGACGCGAACCTCGTGCCCGGCCCCGCGCAGCTCGGCGGCCGCAACCGCGCCGAGGTAGCCCGCTCCCCCGCTGACGGCGACCAGCATCGTCAGCCCTGCTCCCGCCGCGGGACGAGAACCAGGCGCTTGAACTCGGCGACCAGGACGCCGTCCTGGTTGAGGACGCGGGTATGGACCTTGACCACACCGCGGTCGGGCTTGGACTTCGAGGGGGTCACCTCGAGCACCTCGGTCTCGCAGAAGAGGGTGTCGCCGTGGAAGACCGGGTTGGGGTGGCTGAGGTCTTCGGTCGCCAGGTTGGCGATCGCCTTGCCGGAGACGTCGGAGACCGACATGCCGAGCGCGAGCGAGTAGACGAGCGGCCCGACGACGACGTTGCGGCCCTGCTGGGACTCTGCCGCGTACACGTCGTTGAGGTGCAGTGGGTGGTGGTTCATCGTGATCAGGCAGAAGAGATGGTCGTCGGACTCCGTCACGGTCTTCGCCGGCCAGTGCTTGTAGACGGCGCCGACCTCGAACTCCTCCAGGTAGCGGCCGTAGGCGTGGGCTCCCGACGCCTCGCGCTCGGCCTGGTTCGTGGTCAGCTCATAGGTCTGCTCGCTCATCTCTGGGCAATCTCCTCTGCGGTTGGACGGCGCGGGATGCTACCGAGCGCTCACGTCGAAGCGACGTCGCTCAGCGCGCCTTCTTGAGCCGGGCGCGTTCCTCGTGCCGCTCGATCACCTGTGCGATCAGCTTTTTCACGTTGGAGTCGCCGGTCGCCTTGATGTGGCCCGTCTCGTAGGCCTTGCGGTAGCTCTTGACCGTGCCGCGCTCGGCCAGCTCGTTGAACTGCGGCCGGTCGATCTGGACCAGGACCCGCTCGTCCTGGGCGAGTTCCTTCTTGATCGTCGGCCCCGGTAGCTCGACCCGGTAGAGCTGGACGTCGTGCCTTGCCTTCAGTTCGAGGCCGAAGACCAGCTTCAACTTCTGCAGCGCGGGGACTTCGGCTTGGAAGCGCTCGACGGCGGTCTTGATCAGAGCGGCTGTCGACGCCATGCGTATCGCAGTCTACCCATGGCGGAAGCCCCAGGCGCGGATGCCGCTTCGCCGGCGAGGCGGCGTCCGGAAGCCGTCGGCCCAGGCGATCAGGGCTTCGACGTGCACCTCCTCCAGCCCGATCTGCGACTCGGTCGGCATCAGCAACGTCGGCTCGTCCCGGTGGCGCGCCCAGCGGTTGCACGTCTCGTCGAAGCTGTCGTCGACCCAGGCCAGCGGCCGGCCCTGCCCGTAGAGGCCCAGCGGCTCCAGCTTCCAGTCGGCGCTGCCAAAGCGGGCCTTGCCGTCGAAGCTGAGAAAGGGAAGCTCCGGCAGCTCGAGGATGCCGCAGAGGAGCTTGTTCGCCCGCCCTTCCCAGCCACTCGCCCAGAGCAGGTCGAAGTGCTCGCTCAGACGCCGCAAGCGGTCGCCGATGTCGTTCGGGATGCAGTGAGCCTTGCCGTCGAGGAGCTCGAACCTCGCCTCGGAGCGATCGGGGGGCTCCTCGAACCCGAAAACCGAGACGACCCCGTCGACGTCGACCGCGAGAATCGGCCTGTCCATGCGAGATCGAAGGATATATCCGGTCGCTTGACGATCGCCGGCCGGTGCTTCATCCCGCTTTCTCCTCGTGCATCCGTCCAGGACGCATCCAGCCGCCCGGCTGCCTGGCGAGGAAGACCCGATGCCCGCGAAGCTCGCCGTCCTCCTCGCCCTTGCGATGCCCGTCATCCTGCCCGCGAAGACGGAGAGCGCGACCGGCGTCTCCCCCAACCGGCCGGTCCCCGAGCCGGCGCGCGCCTCCGGCGACGGGCCGGCTCGGCAGGAGCCGCTTAGGCCAACCGGCTTCTGCCCCGGCAAGGACGACGCTGGCGCCACGCGGGCCGTACAGCTGGAGGCGATGCGTTGCCTGGTCGACTTCGCCCGCCGCGATGCCGGCCTGGCGCCGCTTTCGGCCTCCGACAAGCTCGACCGCTCAGCAGAGGCGAAGTCCGCGGACATCCTGCGTTGCGACGAGTTCAGTCACTTTGCCTGCGGCAGGGACTTCGACTACTGGCTGGAGAGGGTCGGCTACCTCCGCGCCCGCTGCCGGCGCGTCAGCGAGAACCTCGCCTGGAGCAGCAACCCCAGCACGACGGCGCGCCAGATCTTCAGGCTCCTGATCCACTCCCCTGAGCACCGGGCGAACATCCTCGGTCCCTACTCGCAGGTCGGCCTGGGGTTGCGGATCGGCAACATGGACGGATACAGCGCGGCCCACGTCTGGACGCAGCACTTCGGCAGCCACTGCTGAGCAGATGGCGTAACCGTCCCAGCAGCCAGTGGATCGTCGTGCTCGCGAGCTGGATGGTGGAAGATCTGATCGATGCACCGGCTCCTTCGCATCCTCTCCACAGCCCTGATCACCGCCGGCATCGTGCTGATGGCGGACATCGCCATCACCCTCGCCTACGAGGAGCCCCTCACCTCGATCTACGCCTCCGTGCAGCAGCGCAACGCCGAGAGCGAGCTCGACGAGACCGAAGCGAGCTACCCGAGCCGCGCGGACCGACTGGCGGTGGCCCGCATCCGCGACCGCAAGGAACGCATCGCGACCCTGGCACAGCGCTTCGGCGCGCAGGCGGAGCCCGGCGAGGCGATCGGCCGCCTCCGCGCCCCGACCATGGGGGACCTCGACGTGATCGTCGTACAGGGAACCGACACGGCCAGCCTTCAGAAGGGCCCCGGGCATTTCCCGGAAACCCCGTTTCCGGGCCAGGGCGGAACCGTCGGCATCGCCGGGCACCGCACCACCTACGGCGCCCCCTTCCGCGAGGCCGAATCGGTCGAGCGCGGCGACCTGATGGTCCTCGAAATGCCCTACGCGAAGATCTTCTACCGCGTGCAGAAGACCGAAGTCGTCGACCCCACCGACGTGGAGGTGGTCGAGTACGCCGGCTACGAGCGGCTGGTGCTCAGCACCTGCCACCCGGTCTACAGCGCTGCGCAGCGCTTCATCGTCTTTGCCCGGGCGGTGGGGGAGCGGCTCCGCCGGGGATCGCGGGCTTCGTAGTCGCGCCGTCGCGCGGCGCGGTCGTCTCGGTGGAGACGCCGCTGTCGCTGCTGCCGCCGCCGATCACGAAGACGACGAGGTAGGCGAGGGCGAGGCCGATCGCCACGCCCAGCACGATCCCGATCGCGAGGTCCAGCTTGCGGCCGGATCGCATCTAGTTGGCCGGCCCCACGGCCGTCCCCGCCAGCGGCACCCGTTGAAGCCTCTGCAGCCTCGAAGCGATGAAGTCGGCACGAGCATGAAAGGCGCGCAGTCGCTCCTCCCCGCTGCCCGGCTCCAGCTCCGCCGGAGGCGGAGGGTCGGCGGCGAGCATCGCGGCGCTCGCCCGCTCGGCGAGCTCGGCGGCGCGCTTTGCCTGCTCCGCCGCATCCAGCGCCGCGGCGCCGACGGTCATCACGGCCGCCTCTGACGCCCGCGCTGTCGCCAGCGCCTCCTCGACCTTGAGCTCCAGCTCGCCGATCAGGGGCGGCCGGGAGTGCTCCGGCAGCAACCAGTCCTGGGTAGAGTCGGCAACCGCTCCGGCCATCGGTTCAAGGTACGGCAGCCGGGGTCAAACTCCTCTGCTCGAGCGGCGGCCCACACCCGGTTCATCTAGATTTCCGCCCCGACCAGCGAACGAACGACGCGAGGAGCAGCGTGAGAAACCCCAGAGACTTCTTCCAGCCGCAGGCGATCGGCGCCCCCGAGCCACTGCGCGAGATCCCGGTCAAGCCCTCGCGGATGATCCACTTCCTCGACTTCTCGAACGAGAAGATGGTCGCCAAGGCGGCCGACATCGCGACCAAGACCGACATCCTGCTCGGCAACCTCGAGGACGCGATCCCGGTCGACCGCAAGGAGGCGGCGCGGCAGGGGCTGATCAAGGCCGCCAAGGAGTCCGACTTCGGCCAGACCGCGCTCTGGACCCGGGTCAACTCGCTGGAGAGCCCCTGGGTGCTGGACGACCTCACCACCCTCGTCACCGAGATCGGCGACAAGCTGGAGGTCGTGATGGTGCCCAAGGTCGAGGGCGCCTGGGACATCCACTACGTCGACCGCCTGCTGGCCCAGCTCGAGGCCAAGGCCGGCCTCGACCGGCCGATCCTCGTCCACGCGATCCTCGAGACCGCGCAGGGCGTCGTCAACGTCGAGGAGATCGCCGCCGCCAGCCCGCGCATGCAGGGGATGAGCTTCGGCCCGGCCGACCTCGCCGCCTCGCGGCGGATGAAGACGACCCGGGTCGGCGGCGGTCACCCCGGGTACCGCTCGATGGAGGACCCGGCCGACCCCGAGAACCCCGAGGCCGACCGCGTCACCGCCCAGCAGGACCCCTGGCACTACTCGATCGCACGCATGGTCGACGCCTGCGCCTCGACCGGGATCCTCCCCTTCTACGGCCCCTTTGGCGACATCAAGGACACGGCAGGCTGCGAGACCCAGTTCCGCTCCGCCTTCCTGCTCGGCTGCGTCGGCGCCTGGTCGCTGCACCCGGTGCAGATCGGGATCGCCAAGAAGGTCTTCAGCCCGCCGGTCGACGAGGTCAAGTTCGCCAAGAAGGTGCTGGAGGCGATCCCCGACGGCCGCGGCGTGCACATGATCGACGGCAAGATGCAGGACGACGCCACCTGGAAGCAGTGCAAGGTGATGGTCGAGCTGGCCGAGATGCTGGCCGCCAAGGACCCTGAGCTGGCCGAGGCGTACGGGCTGTAGGGGGGCTGGCGCGCGGGTCCTGTCGCGGCGGCCGCATGGAGGTGGCTTAGCTGTATTTAGCCGAGGCGCTGCTCTAGGGCGACTAGCTGCGCTTTCAGCTGGTCCGGGAGGCGGTCGCCAAACTTGGCCAGGTGCTCCTTCAGCTGGGGGAGTTGCTGGCGGACCAGGTCCTCGTCGACGGAGAGCAGCTCCTGCATCGCCCCCTCCTCGATGGCGAGGCCCTCGGTGTTGATCCCTTCCTCTGCCGGGAGCAGGCCGATCGGTGTCTCGACCGCATCGGCCGTCCCCTCGCAGCGGCGGAAGACCCACTCGAGCACACGACTGTTCTCGCCGAACCCGGGCCAGAGGAAGTTGCCGTCGGCGTCCTTGCGGAACCAGTTGACGTAGAAGATCCGCGGCAGCTGAGCGCCCTCCCTTTCCCCCACCTTCAGCCAGTGGGCGAAGTAGTCGGCCATGTTGTAGCCGCAGAAGGGCAGCATCGCCATCGGGTCGAAGCGCAGTTCACCGACGTTGCCGGACGCGGCGGCGGTCTTCTCCGACGACATCGTCGCGCCGAGGAAGACGCCGTGCTCCCAGTCGAACGCCTCGTGGACCAGTGGCACGGTCGTCGCGCGGCGGCCTCCGAAGAGGAAGGCGTCGATCGGCACCCCGGCGGGGTCCTCCCACTCGGGGGCGATGGTCGGGCACTGGGACGCCGGGGTGGTGAAGCGCGCATTCGGGTGCGAGGAAGGCGTCTCGGAGGCCGGCGTCCAATCCTCGCCGTGCCAGTCGACCAGGTGCTCGGGGGGCTCGGTCGTCATCCCCTCCCACCAGACGTCGCCGTCGTCGGTTTTGGCGCAGTTGGTGAAGATCGAGTTGCTCGCGATCGTGCGCATCGCGTTGGGGTTGGTCGCCTCGCCGGTGCCTGGCGCCACGCCGAAGAAGCCGGCCTCGGGGTTGACCGCGTACAGACGGCCGTCCTCGCCGAACTTCATCCAGGCGATGTCATCGCCGACCGTCTCGACCTTCCAGCCCGGCAGGGTCGGGATCAGCATCGCCAGGTTGGTCTTGCCGCAGGCCGAGGGGAAGGCACCGGTCACGTACTTCACCCCGCCCTCGGGTGAGGTCAGCTTGAGGATCAGCATGTGCTCGGCAAGCCAGCCCTCGTCGCGCGCCATCGCCGAGGCGATTCGCAGCGCGAAGCACTTCTTGCCCAGCAGGGCATTGCCGCCGTAGCCTGAGCCGTAGGACCAGATCTCGCGTGTCTCCGGGTAGTGGACGATGTACTTGTTGTCCTCGTTGCAGGGCCAGGAGACGTCTTCTGCGCCGTCGACCAGCGGCATGCCGACGGAGTGCACGCAGGGGACGAACTCGCCGTCGGCGCCGAGCACGTCGAGGGCGCCCTTGCCCATCCGGGTCATGATCCGCATCGAGACGGCGACGTAGGGCGAGTCGGTCAGCTGCACGCCGATGTGGGCGATCGGCGAGCCGAGCGGACCCATCGAGAAGGGCACGACGTACATCGTGCGGCCGGCCATGCAGCCCTGGAAAAGACCGTTGAGCGTCTCCCGCATCTCGGCCGGGTCGCGCCAGTTGTTGGTCGGGCCAGCGTCGGCCTCCTCCTCGGAGCAGATGAAGGTGCGGTCTTCGACCCGGGCCACGTCGGCGGGGTCGGAGAGGGCCAGGTAGGAGTTGGGACGCTTGGCATCGGAGAGGCGCTCGAAGGTGCCGGCTTCGATCAGGGCCTGGGCGAGGGAGTCGTACTCCTCCGCCGAGCCGTCGCACCAGTGGACGGCGTCGGGCTGGGTCAGATCTGCGATCTCTCCGACCCAGTCGAGGAGCTTTGCATGCGTGGTCGGCGCTTCGGCCGCAATGGTTTGGCTCATCGGCGGGACTTTATTCATTGGTCCCGCCGGCTCGTCGGGTGGCCCCCGGCAGGGCACCAAGTCGCATTAGAAGCCCTTTCCCTCGTGTTCACTCGACCCCCAAGCTTCGAGCAGTATCCCAACCCAGGCGCAACGATCGCGTTGTCGGCTCGAGATCTGCGGAATCAGCGGCTTCGGGAGCCGAAGACCAGCGTGTAGGTGGCCCCGCTGCGGCCGTTGCGAGCTACGCCGACGCCGAAGTCGCGCAGGCGGCGGTCGAGGATGTTGGCCCGGTGTGGCGGGCTGTGCATCCAGAGTGCCACGATGGCCATCGGCGAGCCGAACCGGCGCCCCGCGCCGGCGGCGATGTTCTCCGCGACGCGATATCTCGACGTGTGCGCCAGGTAGCCGGCGTGGGCGACCCTGATCGTCGGGGTGCTGCCGCTCGGGCCGTAGTGGGAGAAGCTGCCGCTTCTCACCAGGTTGTGCGAGTGGCCCGAGGCAGACCGCCGCAGCGCGTAGTTGAACTCGAGGGGCCGGATCCCGTTCCTCTCACGAGCCCGGTTGACCAGGCAGAGAACGGAGGTGCGCAGCTGGTGGTCGGTCGCCGTAGCGGGGGACTGGAAGATCTTGCCGCAGCGCGGGCGCTTGGCCGCATACCCGGCACTCGAAAGGAGGGAGAGGCCGATCGCAACGATCAGCAGCATGGCGAAGAGGCTCTTCTTTGTTCTCATGGGGGATCGCACCTAACTGAGGGGTTGGAGGTCGGTCAATGCGACATCCGCGTCCTCGTTGAGGATCTTGAGGTTCGCCGTTTCGCGCTTCCCGCCGGCGAAGCTCACCGTGCACTCGAATGTGGCGCCTTTGGCCACCTCGACGTCAGACGGGCATTCGACCGATGTCACCTTCCGGCCCGTGGAACGTTCGAGGTCCTGTTCGACGGTGTCCTCGAGCTTGGCGGAGTCAAGCACCGTTTCCCCGCATCCGACCGCGATCAGCAGGGAAGCGGAGGCCAGCGCAACAAGCGCACCCACCCTGCCGGCCCTCATCTGTTCCACTTCCCGCCCGATCTCGCGCGCAAGTATTCCAGGCCGCCCGTCGACATGCCTCTGGACTTTAGGAACCGATCCGGATCGATCGCCCGCACAGGCGCCCTGGCCTTGAGCAGCATCTCCCGGTACTCGTCCTCGGGGTCGGACTGCATCACGACAGCGCCGCCGGCGCCGACGCCGGCCGAATCGCCGTCGAGGACGATCGTCCTGATCGCGACGCCGAGGTCGCAGCCCCCGCCGAGACCGAGGTAGCCGATCGCCCCCGAGTACACCCCGCGAGCCTCTCCCTCGAGCTCGTCGATGATCGCCATAGTTCGCTCTTTCGGCGCCCCGGTCATCGACCCCGGCGGAAAGCACGCCCTGATGCAGTCCGCCGCCCCCAGCCCACCGCGTAGCCGGCCGCGAACCGTCGAGACCAGCTGGTGGACCGTGGCGTAGGTCTCGACCTCCATCAGGGCAGGGGCCTGCACCGTCCCCACCTCGCAGACCCGGCCGAGATCGTTGCGCAGCAGGTCGGCGATCATCATGTTCTCGGCCCGGCTCTTCTCGTCGAGGCGAAGGTGCTCGGCGAGGAGAGCGTCCTCATCGGGCGTGCTGCCGCGCCGGATCGTCCCCTTGACCGGCCTGGCCTCCACCCGGCGGTCGCGCCCGACGCGGAGAAACCTCTCCGGCGAGGAGCTGAGCACGGCAAGCTCGCCGAAGCGGAGGAAGGCCGAGTGCGGCGCCGGATTGAGCCGGCGCAGGCGGCGGTAGACCGCCAGCGGGTCGGCACCGACCTCGGCGCGGGCCTGGTTGGTCAGGCAGACCTCATAGCTCTCGCCCTCGCGCAGGAGCCGCTTGCACTCCTCGACGTCGGCGAGGTACCGCTCCCGGTCGCGGGCGAGCTCGAAGTCCGGCGCCTCCCAGTCGGCCTCCGCATCCGGTTCCTCAGCCTCCGGCAAGGAGAGCAACGACCCCCGCGTGGCCTCGATCCAGCGCTCCGCCAGCTCCTCATCTCCCGGCTCGGCGAGGCAGAGCAGGTAGGCGCAACCCTCCTCGTGGTCGAAAGCAACAACTCTGTCGGCGAAGACGAAAGCTGCATCGGGATGGGGCGATTCATGCGCCGCCTCCCCCCCGCACTCGGCCTTCAGCTCGTATCCGAAATAACCGACGAACCCGCAGTCGAAGTCAAAGGGAAGCTCCTCGTCAGCTTGGCGCAGGCGACTGATTTCACGCTTCAGGAACTCGAAGATCGATTCGCGGAAAAGCTCCCCGCAACCCTTGCGCTCGACCCGAACCTCCCCCAGCTCAACGTCATAAGTGACCGTCGCCCCCAGGGGCCCGCTCGCGTCGCCGATGAAGGAGAAGCGCCCCCGCCCTCCGCTGCTGTCCAGCCAGAAGGCGTTCTCGCTCTCCCCGTACAGCTCGGCAAATGCAAGCTCGGAGTCGATCTCCGCGTCGATCCGCTCCACGACGATCCGAGGCAGCGAGGCGCCGGGGGCACCCCCTCCCGAACACTCAAGCGCGGCCTCCGGACGCGCGTTCGGGAGGGGGTGCCCCCGGCGCCCCCCACGCCCCACACCCGAAACAGATCGCACGCTCAAATCACGAAAGTTCTCGATTAACCGCCTGCCGTACTCCGTGCAGGCCGCCTCAGGGTGGAACTGCACCCCCCACTGCGGCCGCGAACGGTGCTCGAGCGCCATCACGACGCCGTCGCCGGTCCAGGCGATCGGCTTCAACGCCGCAGGAAGCGGCTCGGGGACGCAGAGCGAGTGGTAGCGGACCGCCTCGAACTCGCGGGGGATCCCGGCGAAGAGCGGAGAGCCGTCGTGGACGACGGTGCTGAGCCGACCGTGCATAGGCTCGGGCGCATGGCGAACCGTGCCGCCGTAAGCGGTCGCCAGGCCCTGGTGGCCGAGGCAGACGCCGAGCAGCGGCAGCTCGCACTCGCGGATCGCCTCGGCGCAGACGCCGAAGTCGGCCTCGCGCTCGGGACGGCCGGGCCCCGGTGAGATCACGACGTTGTCGAAGGCAAGTCCCTTCAGCTCGGCCCAGGTGGCCTCGTCGTTGCGGACCACGAGCGGCTCCTCGCCGTTGACCTCAGCCAGCAGCTGGAAGAGGTTGTAGGTGAAGGAGTCGTGGTTGTCGATCAGCAGGGTCTTCACACGCGGCCTGGCGAGCGGACGGGCCCGCGAGGTTGCCACAATGCCGCCGTGGCAGCGCAGCCCCGGCCCGATCGTCAGCGGGGGGTCTTCGAGACCCTGCTCGTCCTCGAGGGCCGGCCGGTTCGGCTGGACGCTCACCTCGCCAGGCTCGAGGCCAGCCTCGCGGCCCTGTTCCCCGACCGGCCGCCGCCCCCGGGTCTCGCCCGCGCTGTCGGCGAACGGGCCCGGGACCTCGCCCGGGGAGGGATCCGGATCACCGTCGTGCCGGCCGCGGACGGCGGGGTCGAGGTCACGATCGAGACGTCCGGGGTCGAGCAGGAACGGATCCTCCCTGCCGAGCCCCACGCGATCGACGCACACAGCCTCGTGCTTCCGGGCGGGCTGGGCAGCCACAAGTGGGCGGACCGGGCCTTCCTCGACGAGAGGCAGGGGCGCCTTGGGCCAGATGCGGTGCCGGTGATCCTCGACCGGGACGGCACCCTGCTCGAGGCCTCGCGCGCCAACGTCTTCGCGGTCGTCGACGGCGCCCTGCTGACGCCCCCCGCCGACGGCCGCATCCTGCCCGGCATCGCCCGGGCCTGCGTGCTGGAAATCGCCGCCGAGGCCGGCTTCGAGACCCGTGAAGCGGAGCTTCGCCGGGAGGATTTAGCCGCGGCCGACGAGATGTTCCTGACGGGCTCGCTGCGAGGCGTAGAGCGGGTCCGGAGCCTCGACGGAAGCGAGCTGAAGAGCGACGGGGAAGTGACCGCCCGCGTGGCCGGCGATCTGCGTAGGGCGTGGATCCAGGACGGTTTGGATAGGGTTCCGCGCCGCTGATGAGGTTCTTCGAGTACGAGGCAAGGCAGATCGTCGAGCTGGCGGGGATTCCCGTCACCAAGTACGGCTTCTGCACGACCGCGGACGAGGCCCGTGCCGCCGCCGAGGAGATCGGCGGGCCGGTCGTGATCAAGTCGCAGGTGCTGAGCGGCGGGCGGATGAAGGCCGGCGGGGTCAAGTTCGCCGACACGCCCGAGGAGGCCGCGGAGCACGCGGAGGCGATCCTGAAGCTGGAGATCAACGGGCACATGCCGCGCGGCGTCCTCGTCGACCCCAAGGCGGAGGTCAAGCAGGAGTACTACGCCGGCGTCGTTTGGGACGGCACCGCGAAGAAGCCGCTGATGCTGTTCAGCGACATGGGCGGCATCGACATCGAGGAGGTGGCTGAGCAGCACCCCGACCACGTCGGCCGCGGCCACGTCTCCAACCTGCTGCCGATCGCCGACTTCGAGGCCAAGCAGGTCGTCGCGGCGACCGGGGTCACCGGCTCGCAGCTGAACCGGGCGACGCCGATCCTCGCCCGCCTCGCCCGCCTCTTCCGCGACAACGACATGACCCTGGCCGAGATCAACCCCCTGGCCGAGCTCGCCGACGGCAGCTTCGTCGCCCTCGACGCCCACATGGAGATGGAGAACGAGGCGGTCGGGCGGCAGAAGGGCCTGCTGCGCAAGCGGCTCGAGATCGCCGAGGAGGACACCCGCGAGACGTACGAGCCCTCGGACTTCGAGCGCAACGTCGCCGCGATCGACGCCGCCGACCACCGCGGCGTGATCCAGGGCAAGGACCACGGCTTCGAGGGCAACCTCGGCCTCGTGATCGGCGCCGGCGGCGGCTCGCTGACGCTGACCGACGCGGTCCGCAGCCAGGGCGGCAAGCCCGCCAACTACTCCGAGATCGGCGGCAACCCCTCCGTCGCCAAGGCCTGCGGCCTGGCCAAGGAGGTGCTGGAAAAGGACGGCGTCGAGAAGATCGCGGTAATGATGTCGATCGTTTCCAACACCCGCGTCGACATCGTCGCCCGCGGCGTGATCAAGGCCTGCCTCGAGCTCGGCAAGGACCCCGGCGAGACGATCGCGATCTTCCGCATCCCCGGCGCCTGGGAGGACGAGGGCTTCAAGATCCTCGAGCGATACGGGGTCGAGTACTGCGACCGCTCGGTCTCGATGTGGGAGGCGGCGGGACGCGCCGTCGCCAAGATCCAGGGAGCCCCGGCGTGAGCATCCTGCTGAGCAAGGAGACCACCTTCATCGTCCAGGGCATCACCGGGCGCGAGGCGGTCAACCTGACCAGGGAGTGCCTCGACTACGGCTCGAAGATCGTCGGCGGGGTCACCCCGGGCCGCAAGGGCCGCGAGGTCCACGGCGTGCCGGTCTTCGACACCGTCGCCCAGGCGGTCGAGCACCACGGCGGTGCGATCGACGGCTCTGTGGTCACCGTCCCCCCCGCCTTCACCAAGGACGCGGTGCTGGAGGCGATCGAGAACGGGATCGAGCTGATCGTGATCGTCACCGAGCGCATCCCGCGCCGCGACGTCGCCCAGATGGTCGAGCTGGCCAACCTGCGCGGCGCCCGCATCATCGGCCCCAACTGCCTCGGCCTGATCGTCCCCGAGGTCTGCAAGATGGGCGGCATCGGCGGCCCGGCAAAGGACGCGGCCAAGGCCTACGCACCCGGCCCAATCGGGGTGATGAGCCGCTCCGGGGGGATGACCACCGAGATCTCCTCCTCGCTGACCCAGGCCGGCCTCGGGGTCTCCACCGCGGTCTCGATCGGCGGCGACGCGATCATCGGCTCCACCTACGCCGAGCTGATGCCCTACTTCGAGGCCGACGAGCAGACCCAGGCGATCGTGATCTACACCGAGCCCGGCGGCCGCATGGAGGCGCAGCTCTCCGAATGGGTCAAGGAGAACGACTCGCGCCTGCCGATCGTCGCCTTCATGGCCGGCAAGTTCATGGACGACGAGGAGATGAAGGGGATGAGCTTCGGCCACGCCGGCACGATCGTCGAGGGGGTCGAGGACACCGCGACGGAGAAGATCGCCCGGCTGGAAGCCGCGGGCATCCGCGTGGTCGAGCGGATCGACGAGATCCCCGACGCGGTCAAGGAGAAGCTGGGGGTCACGGCATGAGCGAGACGTTGAGCAAGGTCTTCATCGACGTCGAGGTCGACGCATCGGTCGCCGCCGACGCGGCGCTGGCCGCGAAGCTGGAGGAAGTCTGCCCGGTCGACATCTTCAAGGCGACCGACTCCGGGGTCGAAGTCGTCGAGGGCAACCTCGACGAGTGCGTCCTCTGCAACCTCTGCGTCGACGCCGCCCCCGAGGGCAGCGTCCGCGTCGTCAAGCTGTACGAGCAGTAGCGCCGGCACCCACCGCGCCGATCACCGCTCTCGCGTCTTCGCGCAGGCGCTCGGGCAGGACGACCGCCGAGCAGAGGGTCGCGAACGCCTCGCCGTCGCCGGAGATCTCCACGTCGGTGACGTCGCCGCTACCCATGACCAGGGCGCCGAGTATCGCCCGCGGTGCCCCGGAGAGAGTCAGGTCGGGAGCGGCCGCCTCGCCCCTTTCGGCCTCGATCCGGCCGGCGCCGATCCGCAACCGGAAGGCGTGGCCCTCGCTGCGAAGCTGGACCGCCATTGTCACGTCGTCAGGCGGCTGCAGGACGACCCGGAGGGAGTTGGGCAGCCAGGAGGGGTCCAGCTCCCCGACGTCGCTGGCCGCATAGAAGTTCAGGCCCCAGCGGCCCAGCTCGATCAGCGGCCGGTCGAGCTCGCGGCCGAGCTCGGTCAGCTCGTAGACGACGGCCGACGCGGGGGGATCGAGCTCACGGCGGCGGACGATCCCGTCCTGCTCCATGTCGCGAAGGCGTTTCGTCAGCACGTCCGTGGGAGCCTTGCCGACAGCGCGAGCGAGGTCGGAGAAGCGCAGTGGCCCGAGCAGCAGCTCGCGCACGATCAGCAGCGACCAGCGCTCACCGACCCGGTCGAGGGCCCCGGCGACGCTGCAGGCCTGGTCGTACTGGCGGCGCGTCATGAGAAGATCCTATCAGTCAATTTGTTATTCAAAGTACTTCCTTGGAAATCTGGTACGGTCTTTGGCCCACGGAAATCTCACCCCCACCCCCTTCACCCCGTTAGTTCCCCGATGAACCGGATCGCAAACCTCACCTGGAAGCACCCGAAGCTCGTCCTCGCCGCCGTCGGGGCCTTCACCCTGCTGGCGCTGGCGGTCGGCCGCGACGTCGAGCACCACCTGAAGGCGGCCGGTTTCACCGACCCCGCCTCCGAGAGCGAGCAGGCGAGCGGGCTGCTGCGGGACCAGCTCGGCTACGACCCGAACCCGGCGATCGTCCTCGTCGTGCGCGCCCCCGGCGGCGGCCCCCTCGAGGTGACCGACCCCGCCGTACGCCGCGAGGTGGCGCGCATCACGGCCGGCATGGAAGACGTCGAGCACATCGGCCGCGTCGTCAACCCGCTGCGCGATCGGGGCGCCGGCGCGGCGCTGATCGCTCGCGACGGGGAATCGCTGGCGATCGCCGGCTACCTCTCGACCGAAGACCTCGAGGACGCGGGGGGCGTGGCGGCCGAGGGGGTACAGGAGGCGATCGCGCGGAGCTCGCTCGACGTCGCCCAGGGGGGCTTCGCGCAGGGCTTCAACGAGACCAACGACCAGACCCGCGAGGACCTGACCAAGGCGGAGCTGATCGCCTTCCCGATCCTCGCCCTCTTCCTGCTCTTCGTCTTCCGCGGCGTGATCGCCGCCTCGGTCCCGCTCCTGATCGGCGTGATCTCGATCGTCGGCACGCTGCTCGTGCTGCGGGTCATGTCGGGCTTCGTCGACACCTCGCTCTTCGCGCTCAACATCGCCACCGGTCTCAGCCTTGGGCTTGCCGTCGACTACGCGCTGCTGATGGTCTCCCGCTACCGCGAGGAGCTGGCAGGCGAAGGTGCCACGCGGGAGGCCCATCGCCGCACGGTGCAGCGCGCCGGCCGCACCGTGGTCTTCTCCGGCCTGACCGTCGCCGCGGCGCTGGCGGCGCTGATCGTGATGCCGCAGCGCTTCCTCTACTCGATGGCGGTGGCGGGCGCTTCGGTGGCGGTCCTCTCCTCGCTGATCGCGATCCTCGTCGTCCCCTCGCTGCTGGCCTTGCTCGGCACCCGCATCGACGCACTCTCGATCCGCCGCGGCCCCGCCGTCTCCGACACCTCCGACGGCTGGTACCGGCTGGCACGCGGCGTCATGCGCCGCCCGGTGGCCGTCGCCCTGGCCAGCTCGGCGCTGCTCCTCGCCGCCGCGGCGCCCCTGCTATGGACGACCCTGACCGGGCCGAGCGCCGAAGCCGTGCCCCCCGGCCAGCCCTCATACGACGCCTACAAGTACCTCGACGCCCATTACCCGCGCGACGTCACCGAGGCGGTCACCGTCGCCATCGACGGCCGCACGCCGCCGGACCGGCTCGCCGCCTTCCAGCGCCAGGTGGAAGCGGTCGGCGGCGTCGTGCGCGGGACCCCGTTCGCACCCGCCGGCGACCTCGCCTACGCCAACTTCGCCCTCGCCGCGCCGGCCCTGAGCGGCGCCTCGCAGGACTCGGTGCACGCGATCCGCGACCTGCCCCCGCCCGGATCGGCCACGGTCCTGGTCGCGGGCAACACGGCCCGCTTCATCGACCAGAAGCAGAGCCTGCTCGAGCACGCGCCGCTGGTCGTGGCGATCGTCGCCCTGACGACCCTGGTGCTGCTCTTCCTGCTCACCGGCTCGGTGCTGCTGCCGCTGAAGACGCTGGTGATGAACACCCTGACCCTGGGCGCCACCCTCGGCATCCTCGTCCTCGCCTTCCAGGAGGGCTGGCTCGACTCGCCGCTCGACTACACCGGCCCCGCGGCGGTCGAGGTGACCAGCCTGGTCTTTCTCTTCGCCATCATCTTCGGCCTCGCCACCGACTACGCGGTCCTGGTGATGGCGCGGATCAAGGAGCGGCGCGACCTCGGCGATTCCAACGAGGAGGCCGTGGCGGTCGGCATCGCCCGCACCGGCCGCGTGATCACCGCCGCCGCCGTGGCGATCGCAATCGTCTTCCTCGCCTTCGGCGTCAGCAGCGTCTTCTTCGTCAAGCAGATCGCGATCGGGATGGCCTTCGGCGTGATGATCGACGCGACAATCGTCCGCGCCCTCCTCGTCCCCTCCCTGATGCGCCTCTTCGGCGAGTGGAACTGGTGGGCGCCGAAGCCCCTGCGCCGTATCTACCTCCGCCTCGGCTTCTCCGAGGCCTAGCCACCCAGAACGAGCCCACCAGGCCCATCGGCCCCACCCCCTTTGCGCTGACTTCGTCTTTCCCGGTGCTATTTGCCCCATAAAGGCGAAGTCACCGAATGTGCGGATGGTCACGGTGACCCGATAGACGTTGACATCGATCTATGTCTCGTTAACCTGTGCATCGATCCCTGTAACGAAAGGTTGACCTTCCTTGATCGATAAGCCTCGCCGGGTCGCCGTCGTCGGCGGCAACCGGATCCCGTTCGCACGCTCGAACTCCGTGTATTCGCGCGCTTCCAACCAGGACATGCTCACCGCGGCCCTGGAGGGGCTCGTCGAACGCTTCTCCCTGCAGGGCGAGCGGCTCGGCGAGGTCGCCGGGGGCGCCGTGCTCAAGCACTCGCGCGACCGCGACCTGACCCGCGAGAGCGTGCTCGGCACCAGGCTCGCGCCGGAGACCCCCGCCTACGACGTGCAGCAGGCCTGCGGCACCGGGCTGGAGACGACGATCCTCCTCGCCAACAAGATCGCCCTCGGGCAGATCGACGCCGGCATCGCCTGCGGCGCCGACACCACCTCCGACGCGCCGATCGGGCTCAACGAGGACCTGCGCGAAGTCCTGCTCGACGCCAACCGGGAGAAGTCGAGCTGGGGGCGCGTGCGGCAGATGACCCGCCTGCGGCCCAGCCACGTGGTCCCCTCGATCCCACGCAACGAGGAGCCGCGCACCGGTCTCTCGATGGGCGAGCACTGCGCGGTGATGGCCTCGGAGTGGGAGATCGGGCGCGAGGAGCAGGACGAGCTCGCGGTTCGCAGCCACCACAACCTCGCCGCCGCCTACGAGCGCGGCTTCATGGACGACCTGGTCAACCCCTACCTCGGGCTCGAGCGCGACCAGAACATGCGCCCCGACTCCTCGGCTGAGAAGCTGGCCAAGCTCGGTCCCGTCTTCGGCGGCGAGGAGGGAACGATGACCGCCGCCAACTCGACCCCGCTCTCAGACGGCGCCTCCGCGGTGCTGCTTGCCAGCGAGGAGTGGGCGAAGGAGCACGACCTGCCCGTCCTCGCCTGGTTCGCCGACGGCCAGACCGCGGCGATCGACCACGTGCACAAGCGCGAGGGGCTGCTGATGGCGCCGGCCTACGCGATGCCGGCGATGCTCGACCGCGCCGGGCTCTCGCTGCAGGACTTCGACCTCTACGAGATCCACGAGGCCTTCGCCGCCCAGGTGCTCTGCACGCTGCGGGCCTGGGAGGACGAACGCTTCTGCCGCGAGCGCCTCGGGCGCGAGAAGCCGCTCGGCGAGATCGACCGCGAGAAGCTCAACGTCAACGGCGGCTCGCTCGCCGCCGGGCACCCCTTCGCCGCGACGGGAGGGCGGATCGTCGCCAGCCTCGCCAAGGCGCTGCACGAGCGCGGCTCGGGACGCGGCGCGATCAGCATCTGCGCCGCCGGCGGCCAGGGCGTCGTCGCAATGCTCGAAGCCCCTGGGGACCCGTCATGAGCGACCTCTACTCGCGCGTCGTCAACTCGCCCCCGGGCCGGTTCGTAGCACCTCGCATCGGCCTGCCCCAACCGGCGAAGCTGGAGCGCCAGGCACCGGGCACGCCGGTCGTCTCCGGCGCGGTCCTCTTCGGCGCCGCCCCGGGCGGGAGGCTCGGCAAGCAGGTCGAGCGCCTGCTCGGCGACGTCGGCGCCCCCCGTCCCGAGAAATCGGACAGCCCGGTCAAGGCGCTCGTCTTCGACGCCACCGGGATCGCCGACTCGACCGAGCTGGTCGAGCTGCAGCGCTTCTTCCACCCCAACGTGAAGAGGGTCCAGGCCTCCGGGCGGGTCGTCGTGCTCGGCACGCCTCCGGCCGGCCTGCCGGCCCGGGCGGCCACGGCGCAGCGCGCGCTCGAGGGCTTCACCCGCTCGCTCGGCAAGGAGATCGGCCGCGGCATCGCCGTGCAGCTGGTCTACGTCGCCGACGGCGCCGAGCGGGAGGTGGAGTCGACCCTGCGCTTCCTGCTCTCCCCCCGCTCCGCCTACGTCTCCGGCCAGGTGATCGAGGTCGGTACCGCCGTCGCCAAGGTGCCCGCGATCGACTGGAGCCAGCCGCTCGACGGCAAGATCGCCCTCGTCACCGGCGCCTCACGCGGGATCGGAGCGGCGATCGCCACCACCCTGCACCGCGACGGCGCAGGCCTGGTCCTGCTCGACGTGCCGGCGCTGGCCGCCGACCTGGCGAAGGTCGCCACGGAGCTCGACGCCGAGACGATCGAGCTCGACATCACCGAAGAGGACGCACCGGGGCAGATCGCCGACCGGCTCGCGGGGGGCGTCGACATAGTCGTCCACAACGCCGGCGTCACCCGCGACCGCACGATCGCGAAGATGCCCGAGGACCGCTGGACCTCGCTGATGGAGATCAACCTCTCCAGCGAGGAGCGGATCGACGACGAGCTGCTGGAGCGCGGCCTGCTGCGCGAGAACGGCCGGATCGTCTGCGTCTCCTCGATGAGCGGGGTCGCCGGCAACTCGGGCCAAACCAACTACGCGACCTCCAAGGCGGGAGTGATCGGCATGGTCGAAGCCCTGGCGCCGGAGCTGGCGGAGCGCAAGGCGACGATCAACGCCGTCGCCCCGGGCTTCATCGAGACGCAGATGACCGCGGCGATGCCGATCCCGATCCGCGAAGCGGGACGGCGGATGAACAGCATGTCGCAGGGCGGGCTGCCGGTCGACGTCGCCGAGACGATCGCCTGGTTCGCCAGCCCGGCCTCAGCCGGGGTCAACGGCAACGTCGTCCGCGTCTGCGGCCAGAGCCTGCTGGGAGCTTAGATGACCGACCCCCCAACCTCGCACGCCTGGAAGATGCACGTGGCACTGCGCATCTCTGCGTCCTCGGGCTTGCCTTTGGCTCCACCAAAGGCTGCGCCCTGCGTCCTTGATCTGCTTGGCCACGCGCGCCCCCAGGCGCACGCGGCCAGGAGGTCGGTCATCTGATGGAGACACGCACGCTCCAGAGCCCGCCCAGCATCCTGCCGCTCTACGCGCGCGCCGCGGCGCCGATGATCCCCGGCGCCTCGCTGCTGCCCTTCGTGCCCGGCCGCGGCAGCGAGATCCCGGAGATCGAGCTGGAGCTGGCCGGCCTGACGCCCGATCCCGAGCAGGCCGCCGCATACGCGCGGGTCTGCGGCTTCGCCCTGCGCGACCACCTCCCCCCCACCTACCCGCACGTGCTCGCCTTCCCGCTGCACATGGCGGTGATGGCCGACGGCGGCTTCCCCTTCGGCGCAGTCGGCCTCGTCCACGTCGAGAACCGGATCGAGCAGCGCCGCCGCATCGGCCTCGGCGAGGAGCTGACGCTCGAGGTCAGGCCGACGAAGCTGCAGCCGCACCCACGCGGCCAGACGTTCTCCCTCCTCACCAAAGTCCTCAGCGGCCGCCGCATCGTCTGGGAGAGCACCAGCACGATGCTGCGCCGCGGCAAGCCCCCCGCCCAGCTTCCACTCCGCGCTAGCCCCCGGGAGAGCGGGGGGCTAGCGCGGAGTGGGAGCTGGGCGGGGACCGGGGGCGGCGCTACGGCGCCGTTTCGGGAGACCGCAACCCGATCCACATGCACTCGCTGACCGCGAAGCCGCTCGGCTTCCCGC
>CAMLQY010000025.1 GCA_946482365.1 uncultured Actinomycetes bacterium | reverse complement strand
TGCGCAAGGTCTTCGGCCAGACCACGATCGCCGAAGTCGCCCGCCGCGAGGCCGAGGCGGCCGGGTCCGGGATGTACTTCATCTAGCCCCCGGCCGCATAGAGATTTCGCCGGTTGAGCTAGGAGTCGACAGGACAGACTTTGATCGTTTCGCCGTTCTTGTCCTGCAGTTCGTGCTTCGGTGTGGAGTCAGCAACGTCAGAGGCGTACATCAGCGAGCAGAATGTTTCCCCGGCTTCGCGCTTCTCGGCGTCGTTTTTGAGACCACTGCGAACTGTCACGCGACTGTCCTCGACAGTAATCGTGGCGATGTTGAAGCACAGGCGTATTGGGGTAAGGGCGTCTAGCTTCTGGGGGTCTGCGCGCGCCAGGTGGTTGGCCAGTTTGCTATTCGCCGGCTGGCAGTAGTTGGCAAGGTAGTCCTGCAGTTCAAGCCCGATCTGGCGGTCTCGGCCTTCGCTAGCTCGGATCTCTGCTTTGGCGGGTGGTCCTGAGGATCCTGTCGCCGGCTCATCCGATCCGCACCCGGCGCCGAAAGCGGTCAAGGCGACGGCAATTGCGCACCAGGTCGCTGAGTGGTGGAAGGCGGTCATAGCGCACTATCGTATGCCTCTTTCGACTAGATGGTTGAGAACTGCCAAGCCAGGCCGTACTTCACTCTAAAGTCCGCCCCATGAACGAGCGCAAGGTGTGCCGCATCTGATGCAAATCGGGGGGACTGCAGCCGAGGTCGTCGGCGATACGCCGATCGTCGTCCTTTCGCGGATGAGCGAGGACCTGCCGGGCGAGGTCTGCGTCAAGCTCGAGTACCTCAATCCCGGGGGGTCGGTGAAGGACCGGATCGGGGTCGCGATGATCGACGCGGCCGAGGCGGAGGGGCTGATCGAGCCCGGCCGCTCGGTGATCGTCGAGCCGACCAGCGGCAACACCGGGATCGCGCTGGCGATGGTCTGCGCGGCGCGGGGGTACGAGCTGATCCTGACCCTGCCGGAGGGGATGAGCCGGGAGCGGTCCAAGCTCCTGCGCGCCTACGGCGCCGAGGTGCGGGAGACGCCCTCGCTGGGCGGGATGACCGAGGCGGTCGAGCTCGCCGAGGAGATCTGCGAGCAGCGCAGGGGGTTCATGCCGCAGCAGTTCTCCAACCCGGCCAACCCCGACGTGCACCGGCGCACCACGGCCGAGGAGATCTGGCGCGACACCGGCGGTGAGGTCGGCGCCTTCGTCGCCGGGGTCGGCACCGGGGGCACGATCACCGGCGTGGGGTCGGTGCTGCGGGAGCGCAGCCCCGAGACCCTGGTCGTCGCGGTAGAGCCGGCGAGCTCTCCCGTCCTTTCCGGCGGCATGCCGGGCCCGCACAAGATCCAGGGGATCGGCGCCGGCTTCGTCCCGGAGGTGCTCGACCGCTCGGTGATCGACGAGATCCTCTCGATCTCCGACGAGGACGCGCTCGACACCGCCCGCCTCGCCGCCCAGCGCGAGGGGGTCCTCGCCGGGATCTCCGCCGGGGCCAACATCAAGGCGGCGCTCGAGGTCGCGGCGCGCCCCGAGATGGCGGGCAAGCGGGTGGTGACGGTCGTCTGCGACTCGGGCGAGCGCTACGTGTCCCTACCCTTCTTCTCACCATGAGCAGATGGAAGAGGGTGGTGGCGGAGGTCCGCGCGGACGTCTCCGCAGCGCGCGATCGCGACCCTGCGGCGCAGAAGGTCTCGACTCTGGAGATCCTGCTCAGCTGGGCTGGAGTGCAGGCGCTGCTCGCTCACCGCCTGGCCCACGCGCTGCTCGAAGCCGGCGTGCCGATGGTCCCGCGGGTGCTCGCCTACGTCACCCGCTCGGTGACCGGGGTTGAGATCCACCCGGCGGCGAAGATCGGCCGCGAGTTCTTCATCGACCACGGCTCCGGGGTGGTGATCGGTGAGACCGCGGAGATCGGCAAGTGCGTGACCCTCTACCAGGGGGTGACCCTGGGGGGCACCGGCTTCCAGCGCGGCAAGCGCCACCCGACGCTGGGAGACAACGTCACGGTCGGCTCCGGCGCCAAGCTGCTTGGCCCGATCGCCGTCGGCGACGGCGCCAAGATCGGCGCCAACACGGTCGTGATCGAGGACGTGCCGCCGCACGCGACCGTCGTCGGCAACCCCGGCCACCCGGTCAAAGTCGACGGCCGCCGCGTCGAAGGCCCCGACGCCGACTGGATTCACCTGCCCGACCCGATCGCCGAGGCGATCAAGACCCTCTCGCAGCGGATCGCCGAGCTCGAGCAGCGGCTCGCAGAGCTCGACGGGGGCAACGCGCCAGGCGGAGAGCCGACCGAGCTTCGCGAGCGAACCGGCCGCTCCTCGGCCGGCGGCTGACGCCTCGGGACCCGGCCGGGTCCAAAGCTATTCTCGGACTCGTGCTGCAGACCGAGCCCGAGACGCCCGTGGACGCCGGCGGCGCGCCGGTCGAACCCGGCGCCGACCGGGCCGAGCGGCTGCTGGCCGGGCTCAACGAGCCCCAGGGCAGGGCCGTGCAGCACGGCGAAGGGCCGTTGCTGGTGCTGGCCGGGGCGGGGTCGGGCAAGACCCGCGTCCTCACCCACCGCATCGCCTACCTCTTGGCGACCGGTGTCGCCCGTCCCGGCGAGATCCTCGCGATCACCTTCACCAACAAAGCGGCAAGCGAGATGCGCGAGCGGGTCGAGCAACTGGTCGGCCGGGCCACGCGCGCTATGTGGGTGACGACGTTCCATTCCGCCTGCGCCCGGATGCTGCGCGCCGACGCCGAGAGGCTCGGCTACTCGCGCAGCTTCACGATCTACGACGAGTCCGACTCGCTGCGGATGCTGAAGCGCTGCATGGCCGAGCTCGGGGTCGACCCGAAACGCTACCCCGCCCGCTCGATCCGCTCGCAGGTCTCCGGCGCGAAGAACAAGCTCGTCGACGCGCCCGCCTACGCCCAGGCCCAGGGCAGCGTCTTCGAGGAAACGGTCGCCGCCGTCTACGAGCTCTACGAGAAGCGGATGCTGGCGGCGAACGCGATGGACTTCGACGACCTCCTGGTCCGCACGGTCAACGTCCTGGAGATCTCCGACGAGGCTCGCGAGCGCTGGCGCCGCACCTTCCGCCACGTCCTCGTCGACGAGTACCAGGACACCAATCACGCCCAGTACCGGTTGCTGCAGCTGCTCGTCGCCGAGCACGGCAACCTGATGGTGGTCGGCGACGAGGACCAGTCGATCTACGGCTTCCGCCACGCCGACATCCGCAACATCCTCGACTTCGAGCGCGACTTCCCCGAGGCCGAGGTGGTCAAGCTCGAGCAGAACTATCGCTCGACCCAGACGATCCTCTCCGCCGCCAACGCGGTGGTCGAGCGCAACCGCGAGCGGCGGCCGAAGCAGCTCTGGACCGAGATCGCAGGGGGCGACCCGGTGCAGCTCTCCGAGCTCTCCGACGAGCACGAGGAGGCCCGCTGGGTCGCCGGCGAGATCGAGCGGCTGGGCGAGGAGGAGGGCCTGCGCCGCGAGGACGTCGCGGTCTTCTACCGGACCAATGCGATGAGCCGGGTGCTGGAGGACACTCTGGTCCGCTTCGAGCTGCCCTACCAGGTGATCGGCGGCACCAAGTTCTACGAGCGGGCCGAGGTCAAAGACGCGGTCGCCTACCTCAGCCTCCTGGCCAACCCCGCCGACCAGGTCTCCTTCGCCCGCATCGTCAACTCGCCGCGCCGCGGCATCGGCAACACCAGCCAGGGCCGTCTCGCCTCCCACGCCAACACCACGGGGTTGCCGATCTGGGAGGTGGCCGAGCGGGCCGAGGAGGTGCCGGGCCTGAGCGCCGCGGCGATCAAGGCGGTCTCGCGCTTCCACGAGACGATGGAGGGGCTGCGAGCCCGGGCCGACACCGCGCCGGTGTCCGAGCTGCTCGAGGCAGTGCTGCGCGAGACGGGCTACCTCGACGCGCTGGCCGCCGAGCGCACGATCGAGGCCGAGGGCCGGGCCGAGAACCTCGAGGAGCTCGTCGGCATGGCGGCCGAGTTCGACGCCAACCACGAGCTGGAGGGCGAGGGGGAGTCCTCGCCGCTGGAGGAGTTCCTGCAGCAGATCTCCCTCTACACCCAGCAGGACGACCTGCGCGCGGAGGAGTCGCTGATAACGCTGATGACCCTGCACAACGCCAAGGGGCTCGAGTACGACACGGTCTTCCTCCTCGGCTGCGAGGACGGCGCCTTCCCTCACATGCGGGCGTTGGAAGAGGGAGGGGAAGAGGAGGAGCGGCGGCTCTGCTACGTCGGCATCACCCGTGCCCGCCGGCGCCTCTACATGACCTGGGCGCGCGAACGCCGTCTCTTCGGGCGGGCCGAGCGCAACCTGCCCTCCCGCTTCATCGACGAGCTGCCGGCCGAGCTGACCGAGCGCCACTCCAGCGCGCCCGGCGCGGCGGCGGGCCTCGGCTGGGAGACGACGGGCGCGGAGGGGGCGACGCCGGTCGACCCCGGCCCGGCGCTGGAGCTGCGCACCGGCGACGACGTCGTCCACGCGGCCTTCGGCGAGGGCGTGGTCACCGCGGTCGAGCCGGGCGGGATCGTCGTCGTGCGCTTCGCCGGCGATGGCGCGGAGCGCAAGCTGATGGCCGACTACGCACCGATCAGGAGGCGGTGATGGCGGCTCGCGTGATCGACGGCAAAGCGGTGGGAGCGGCGGTTCGGGCAAGGGTCGCCGAGGAGGTCGCGGCCTATGAGGCCGAGCGCGGCCGGACCCCGATGCTGGTCACGGTGATCGTCGGCGACGACCCGGCCTCGGAGATCTACGTGCGCAACAAGCACCGCGCCTGCGAGGAAGCCGGGATGCGCTCGGCCCACCATGGCCTGCCCGCGGGGACGAGCGAGAACGAGCTGCTGGAGCTGGTCGCGGAGCTGGGCATGGACCGCGACGTCGACGGCATCCTCGTGCAACTGCCGGTGCCCGACCAGATCGACCCGGATCGGGTCGTCGCCGCGATCGACCCGGCCAAGGACGTCGACGGCCTGACGCCGGTCAACGCCGGCCTCCTCGCGCACGGGATGCCGGGGCTCGTCCCGTGCACGCCGGCGGGGGTGATGGAGCTGCTCCGTCACGAGAGGGTCGAGCTGGAGGGCGCCGAGGCGGTCGTCGTCGGCCGCTCGAAGCTGGTCGGCGTCCCCGTCGCGCGGCTGCTGCTGGCGGCGAACGCGACGGTGACGATGTGCCATTCGCGCACCCGCGACCTGGCCGCCGCCTGCCGGCGCGCCGACGTCCTCGTCGCCGCGGCCGGATCGCCCGGCCTGCTCGGCGCCGACGCGGTCAAGCCGGGCGCGGTGGTGATCGACGTCGGCACGAACCGGACCGAGGACGGGCTCCGCGGCGACGTCGACTTCGAGGCCGCGGCCGAGGTCGCGGAGGCGATCACGCCGGTGCCCGGCGGCGTCGGGCCGATGACGATCGCAATGCTGCTCGTCAATACGTTGGCTGCCGCCCGGGCGCGGGTGTAGTGTCGTGGCGACCCCGAAGAACGCGCGCTAAGGAGAAGGCATGAGAGACCTCAGTCCGGGTGAGCAGCTGGCAGGCTTCGGCGGCCTGGCCCTGATCCTGATCATGTTCCTGTTCGCCTGGTACAGCATCGGCATAGAGGGCGTGAACGGATTCGACGCCTTCGACGCATTCGACGACTGGGTCAACGTCATCCTCGTCTTCACCGCGTTCTCGGGAATGTGCCTGGGCCTGTTCGGGGGCGGCCTGGCCAGGACCCCCGTCTCGCTCAGCGTGGTCACCGCCGTGCTGGGCGTCATCTCGGCAGTGCTCCTGGTGATATTCCTGATCAGCCCGCCCGGGGTTCCCGTGCTCGGCGAAGCGGCCGTAGAAGTCTCGCTTGACCGCGAGCTGGGAATATGGCTGGGCCTCGCCGCTGCGATCGCGGTGGCGGTTGGGGGCTACAAGGCGATGCAGGAGGAGGGAGTGACCTTCGGCGACGCGGCGGACAGGCTTTCGAGCGGGCCCGGGGCGGGTACCACCCCTCCACCTCCTCCACCGACCCAGCCGCCCTCCTCCTCGGCACCCCCTCCGCCGCCTCCTTCCAATCCTCCGCCGCCGCAGGGGTAGGAGGGGGTGCAGGCAGGGGGCTCCGCTTAACTTTTTCGTTGGGCGGTGATCGCTGGACGCGCGGGCGGAGTCCGCGAAAAAGTACAAGACGCTCCACCCCCTGCCTGCACCCCTAGAATCGGCCGCCGTGATTGAGAGGGAGCAGGTACTTCATGTAGCCAAGCTGGCGCGACTCGGCTTGTCCGAGGAGGAAGTCGAGCGGATGGCCGGGGAGCTTTCGGGGATCCTCGAGCACGTCGACCGGATTGGTGAGCTCGAGCTGGACGACGTGGCGCCGACGTCGCATGTCGTAGAGCTTGAGAATGTGCTCAGGGCGGACGAGCCGCACGAAAGCCTCAGCAAGGACGTGGCGTTGTCCCAAGCTCCCGACTCGGCTGACGGGGCGTTCCGGGTTCCCTCGCCGCAGGCGGAGGGATAGGCATGGAGATGCTCGAGCTGACTGCCGTGCAGGCGCAGGAGGCGATGGCCTCCGGCGATCTCTCGCCGGTCGAGTACGGCGATGCCTGGGCGGCGGCAGCCGGCGGGGACGAGCTGAACGCGTACCTGTGGCGGGACGGCAACGGGGACGCCGGTGCGGTCGCGGTCGAGCAGCCACGGCTTGCGCCGGTCGCCGTCAAGGACATCTTCTGCACCGAGGGGGTGCCGACCACCGCCGGCTCGCGCATCCTCGAGGGCTACCGGCCAGCCTACACCTCGACCGCGGTCCGGCGGCTGATCGAGGCGGGGGCGCCGGTCCTCGGCAAGACCAACATGGACGAGTTCGCGATGGGGTCCTCCAACGAGAACTCGGCCTTCGGGCCGGTACTGAACCCCTGGGACCGTGGCCGCGTCCCGGGCGGCTCCTCCGGCGGCTCGGCCGCGGTGGTCGCGGGCGGCCTGGCGCCCTGGGCGATCGGCACCGACACCGGCGGCTCGATCCGCCAGCCCGCTTCGCTCTGCGGCATCGTCGGCCTCAAGCCGACCTACGGCGCCATCTCCCGCTACGGCATGATCGCCTTCGCCTCCTCGCTGGACCAGTGCGGGCCGCTCACCCGCGACGTCAGGGACGCCGCGCTGATGCTGGCGATCCTGCGGGGCGCCGACCCTTGCGACTCGACCTCGGTCGGGCTCGAGGAGGCACCGCGGCTGCCAGAGCGCGAGGACCTGAATGGGCTGCGCTTCGCCGTCCCCTCCGACCTCGCCCGCGACGCGATCGAGCCCGGCGTCCGCGAGGTCTTCGAGGCGACGCTGGCGCGGATCGAGCAGCTCGGCGGGGAGATCGCCGAGGCCCCGCTGCCCCATGCCGAGCACGGGATCTCCGCCTACTACGTGATCGCCCCCGCCGAGGCATCCTCGAACCTCGCCCGCTACGACGGCGTCCGCTACGGGATGAGGAGCGAGGGCAGCGGCGACCTGATCGAGATGTACGAGACGACCCGGGCGGAGGGGTTCGGCGCCGAGGTGAAGCGCCGCATCATGCTCGGCACCTACGCGCTCTCCTCCGGCTACTACGACGCCTACTACGGGCAGGCGCAGAAGGTGCGGACCAAGATCGCCGCCGACTTCTCGGCCGCCTTCGCCGAGTTCGACTTCGTCGTCACACCGACTTCGCCCTCGGTCGCCTTCGGGCTGGGGGAGAAGACGGACGACCCGCTGGCGATGTACCTGAACGACTTCTTCACCGTGCCGATGAGCCTGGCCGGCATCCCCGCGATCTCGATTCCCGCCGGGCTGGCCGAGCCCCAGGGCGGCGGCCCGCAGCTCCCCGTCGGCTTCCAGATCGCCGCCCCCGCCTTCGCCGAGCAGAAGCTGCTCGACGCCGCCCACGCCCTGGAGCAGGCGATCGGCTTCGACGCCCGCCCCCCTCGTTCCGGTGCGCCTTATCCCCCTATGGCGGGGGAAAAGCGCACCGGAAGCGGAGGTGGCGAGGGTGGCTGAGCTCGAGGCCGTAATCGGGCTGGAGATCCACGTCCAGCTCGCCACCAAGACGAAGATGTTCTGCGGCTGCGAGCTCTCCTTCGGCGACGAGCCCAACGTCCACACCTGCCCCGTCTGCCTCGCCCATCCGGGCGTGCTGCCGGTGACCAACGAGCAGGCGATCCGCTACGCGCTGAAGATCGCCGCGGCGCTGGAGTGCGAAGTCGCCCCGCGCTCGATCTTCCACCGCAAGAACTACTTCTATCCCGACAGCCCCAAGGCGTACCAGATCAGCCAGTACGACATCCCGATCGCCAGCAACGGCCGGCTCGGCGAGGTTCGCATCAACCGGGCCCACCTCGAGGAGGACGCGGCGAAGATGATCCACGTCGGCGACTCGGGCCGCATCCACGGCTCCGGCGCCTCCCTCGTCGACTTCAACCGTGGCGGCACGCCCCTGGTCGAGATCGTCACCGAACCGGACCTGCGCGGCGCCGCCGAGGCGGCGGCCTGGGCCCGCCTGTTGCGCGAGACCGTTCGCCAGCTCGGCGTCTCCGACGTCAACATGGAGGAGGGCAGCCTGCGGGTCGACGCCAACGTCTCGGTGCGGCCCGCGGGCAGCGACGAGCTCGGGACGAAGACCGAGCTGAAGAACATGAACAGCTTCCGCTTCCTCGAGCGGGGGATGGAAGCCGAGCTGGCGCGCCAGCGCGAGCTGATCGAGGCGGGGGGGACCGTCGTCCAGGAGACCCTCCACTTCCACCCCGAGGACGGCACCCTGCACCCGCTGCGCTCCAAGGAGGAGGCGCACGACTACCGCTACTTCCCCGAGCCCGACTTGGTGCCTATCGCCCCCACCGAGGAGATGGTCCGCGAGGCGCGCGAGTCGCTGCCGGAGCTGCCGGCGGCGCGAGCCGCTCGCTACGAGGGGGAGCTGGGCCTGGCCGAGGACGTCGCCGCCCTGCTCGCGGCCGACCCCGAGACCGCCGGGTACTTCGAGCAGGTGGCCGGGGCGGCAGGCGGGGTCGAGCCGCGCGTGATCGCCAACTGGGTGACCGGCGAGCTGGCCGCGGCGCTGCGCCAGGACGGGGGGGAGGGGGGCGCGGCAGTCTCGAAGGTGGAGCCGGGCTCCCTCGCGGCCCTCGTCGCCATGGTCCAGGAGAAGAAGATCTCCCACGGCAGCGGCAAGACCGTGCTCGCGGCCCTCGTCGCCGAAGGCGGCGACCCGGAGGCGATAGTCGAGCGCGAGGGCCTCGCCCAGATCTCCGACAGCGGCGAGCTGGAGGCGATCGTCGCCGCTGCGGTCGAGGCCAACCCCGAGGCCGCAGAGCAAATCCGCTCCGGCAACCAAAAGGCGATCGGCGCCATCGTCGGTGCCGTGATGAAGGAGACCAAGGGCCGCGCCGACGGCGGCGAGGTCAACCGCTTGATTCGCGAGAAGCTCGGGCTGTAGGTCCAAGGGGCCCAATCTCCGGCGCCCGAGGCTTAAGGTGGCGTGAATACAACCAGCGCGGCGGTCCTCTTGGCCTACGCGGGCGTGCTGCGGGCGCTGATAGCGCTCGCAGCGAAGCTCGCCGATCGTTAGGAGGACGCGCCGCAAAAGAAACGGCCCCGGGGTAACGCCCGGGGCCGTTCAATGTGAACACACCAGGGCCGAAATGTTAGCGCTGCATTGGCGAGCGTGGGTGCAGCCGCGAAAGTGCGTTCCGATACTTTGTAACAACTTGTTACAAGCGTGCTAAGTTGAGCGTATGGCCTGGAACGTCGTCATCGCCGGTGGTGGGTTCGGGGGCGCGATGGCGGCGCGGGAGTTGGAGCGGGTCCTGCCGCGGCAGTCGACCCGGCTGGTCCTCGTCAACGACGTCAACTTCCTCCTCTACACGCCGTTCCTGCCGGAGGCCGCGGCGGGGACGCTGGAGCCGCGGCACGTGGTCACGCCGCTGCGCGAGATCCTCGACCGGACGTACCTGCGGCTGGGGTCGATCGCGGGCCACGACCCGGTGGCGAAGACGGTCGAGCTGCGCACCCGGGAGGGCGAGGCCGAGCAGCTTCCCTACGACCAGCTGCTGCTCGCGCTCGGCTCGGTCTCGCGGGTGCTGCCGGTGCCGGGCCTCTCCGAGCACGCGATCGGGTTCAAGAGCCTGGCCGACGCGATCTGGCTGCGCAACCACGTGATCGAGACGCTGGAGGCGGCCAACGCGACCGAGGACGCGGCCCGGCGCGAGGAGCTGCTCACCTACGTCTTCGTCGGCGGCGGCTACGCCGGCCTCGAGGCGCTCGCCGAGCTCCAGGACTTCGCCACCGACGCGATCGAGAGCTACCCGCGGGCCCGCCTGCACGGCATGCGCTGGGTCCTGGTCGAGGCCGCCGGCCGGGTCTTGCCCGAGATCGACGCCGAGCTGGCCGAGTACGCGGTGCGCGAGCTGCGCGGCCGCGGTATCGACATCCGCCTCGGCACGACCCTGGAGGAGGTGCGAGCCGACAGCGCCCGCATCGCCACCGGCGAGACCCTGCCCACCCGGACCGTCGTCTGGACCGCGGGCGTCGCGCCACACCCGAGCCTGCGCCGGCTCTCGGTGCCGCTCGACGAGCGCGGCCGGGTGCCGGTCGACGACCATCTGCGCGTTCGAGGGATGGACGCGGTCTGGGCGATCGGGGACTGCGCCGCCGCACCCGACCCGCGCGGCGGGCTCTGCCCGCCGACCGCGCAGCACGCCGTGCGCCAGGGCCCCGTGGCCGCCCGCAACATCGCCGCTGAGCTCGGCGTCGGCAGCGCCCGCTCTTTCGATTACCGCGGCAGCGCCGCCTTCGTCAACCTCGGCCGCTACAAGGCCGTGGGCAAGGTCGGCAGCCGCACCTTCCGCGGCTTCCCCGCCTGGTGGATGGCCCGGACCTACCACATGAGCCAGATCCCGGGCCTCGCCCGCAAGGCCCGTGCCGTGATCGACTGGACCGCCAGCCTGCCCTTCCGCCGCGACATCTCCGAGGTCGGCTCGATCGGGCATCCTAAGCCCCTGGAGGCGACAATAGACCTGTGGGATTCGAGTACCTCGTCATCGCCTTCTTCTTCGGCCTAGCCACCGGGATCATCGGCAGGGGCAAGGGCAGCTCGTTCTGGCTCTGGCTGCTGATCGGCACGATGCTGCCCCCGCTGGGCCTGATCGCGGTGATCCTCTACCGCTCCGAGAAGGACGAACCCGAACGCCAGTGCCCCAGCTGCCACAAGGCGGTCAAGCTCTACGTCCAGGTCTGTCCCCGCTGCGGCACCGACCTCTACCTGCCCGACCCGGCCGAGGTTCGCCACCCGGGTGTGCGCTAGCGCTCTCAGTTGCTGTGCGGAGGGGGCGCGGCAGTGTAGGCCAGGTGGCGGCTGTCGGGCGCCCAAAGAAGGTTCCTGGCCTGTTCGCCGGGAATCTTGCCGATCATCTGCTTGCCCGAACCGTCGGGGTGGACGCGCCAGATCTTTCCGTCGTAGGTCGAGTAGGCGAGCCAGCGGCCGTCCGGCGACCAAACCGGCCCCTCGAAAACCTCCTCGTCGACGATCCGGCGCAGCCTGCCGCCGTCGGCCGGGACAGTGTAGACACGCTGACCTCCTCTGACGGAGGTGTGTGCGCCGAGCGCGATCGTGCCGCCGTCAGGGGACCACTCGACGCCAAAGGCGGCAATCAGCCCCTGCACCAGCGGCTTAGGCTCGGAGCCGTCCGTTCCCACCGTCCAAATGGTCAGGTTGCCGGGGCGAAAGTTACTGCGCCCCGAGCGCTGGAAGGCGATTCGCTTGCCGTCTGGGGAAATCAGGGGTTCGGTGAGCTCCTCTTCGCCCACCGGGTGCGGGATCTGAGCGATCCTCCGGAGTGCCGCGCCGAAATCGTCGACGACGAAGAGCGAGGGCTTCGGCCCGATCGGGCCCCTATCGAAGTCCAGGGCGTAGGGGCCGGTAGCGAAAACGAGCGGCCAGCCCTGCGGCGCCCAGTCGGTTGAGAGGGCTCGGACCCCTAGCGTCTTCTGGCGAACACCGGAGCCGTCCACCTGCACCTCGATCAGCCGGGAGGCGTAGCTGTGGCTCGAGTTGGGGAATGGAGGCGAGGTTGCGTATTTGATCGTCTTCCCGTCCGGGGACCAGGCAAGGGGGCCCGGGGGAACCGTGAAGCCATGGCCCTGGAAGGCGGGTGCGCGAACCCGGCGAATTTCGCCGCTCGTGACGTTGCGGAGCCTGAGCCCGACGCGTGCCGGTTCCGCGATCCACGTGCCGTCCGGCGACCACGCCGCGTATTCGCCGACTCCTTCCGGGAGCCTGACGCCGACCACGCCATGACGGAAGGACGCCTTCCCTGCGCTCGTCGCGAGCAGGGCGAACGCGAGGAGTGCCGCCAGCGCCGCCAGCGACCCGCGCCCGGCTCTCGTCCCTACCGCAGCCACGTTCGCACGATCGCGTTGGCGAAGCCGAGGCCGTAGCGGACGACGGCTGGCTTCTTCGAGTGGCCGTGGAGGCGGCGCTCGACCGTGATCGGGACCTCCCGGGCCGGGATCCCGCGCTTGATCGCCTCGATCATGAACTCGGAGGTGTGAAACTGCTCCTGCCTCAGCACGAGCTGGGGCAGGACGGTGGTTCGCACGGCGCGGTAGCCGTTGGAGCAGTCGCTCACCCTGGTGCGGGTGATGAGGGAGACGAGCCGGTTGAAGAAGACGATGCCGAGCTCGCGGGACAGGTGGTTGCGGTCTGCGTGCCCGAGCACGCGAGAGCCGTGGGCGACGTCGACCTCTCCGTCGAGGATCGGCTTGACCAGGCGCTCCATCTCGGAGGGCAGGTGCTGCCCGTCGGCGTCGAGCGTGACGACGACCTCGGCGCCCGATTCGACCATCAGGCGGTAGCCGGTGCGCAGGGCAGCGCCGCCGCCGCGGTTGATCACGTGCCGGGCGACGACCGCGCCGTGCTCGGCGGCGACGTCGGCGGTGCCGTCGCGGGAGCCGTCGTCGACGACGAGCACGGCGATCGGCGTGCCACAGACCTCCGTCGGCATCAGGTCGAGCACGTAGCCGATGTTCTCCGCCTCGTTGTAGGCGGGGACGAGGACGGCGACCTTGCCTCGGAAGCGCTCGGGCAGGCTCGCCTGGCGGAACTCCTCCCAGGCGAGCCCCTCCAGGACCGCGGAGAGCTGGCGCGCGTTTCGCGCCCCCTGCGAGAGCGCCCGCAGGGCGAGCATGAAGAGGATGAAGATCGAGAAGACGGCGAGGCCGAGGATGCGGCCGCCGTTGCCCTTCTCGAAGGAGAAGGCGGAGAGCAGCGCGTCGGTGATTTCGGTGCCCGAAACGAGGGCCAGCCCGAGTCCCGCGGCGATCAGGATCAGCACGTCGACGTTTCGCAGCGAGTGCCGGCGCAGGACCGCGTAGGCCAGGAGCGCGACCGCGGCGATCAGGCCGAAGCTGCGAAGAGCGGTCAGCTCGGCGGGGAAGATGCCTGCTTGGAAGACCATTTGCGGCTAGACAATAGGGCCGCGTTCGCCCGCGAGAGGGCGACCCCCGCAAGCGGAAAGATCAGCGTCATCAGCACCTCGTTGCGGCGCGGCGCGGCGAGCGAGGCGGCGCCGACCGCGGTGACGAGGACGATCGGGGTCGCCATCGCCGCCAGCTCCCACCAGCGCCGCCTCGCCGCGAGCGCGCCAAGCCCGGCGAGCCCAAGCAGGACGATCAGCACCTGTGCCACTCGCCCGGCGGTGCTGCTCATCGCTTCGCCGACGCCGGCGCTCCACATCCGCCAGGTCTTGCGCGCGGTCATCGCGGCGTAGCCGACCGGGTCCTCGCCTAGGTAGTGGGAGAGGTTCTGCCTGCCGATCTTCCCCAGCGCCTCGTCCCTCGGCAGCTCGGGATAGCGCTCGGCGACCCGGTCGAAGAGCGGCGTCGGGTTCACGTCCTCGAGAGCCTTGGAGTGCGGGTCCAGCTCCTTGCCCAGGTAGCGCTTGGCGAGGATCGCCTTCACCCTCTGGTATTCCCCGTCGGCGGGCAGGAACGTCCCCACGTACAGCGCCTTCCCCCCGCCGGTCGAGATCGGCACCGTGCGGTCGAGGACGACCTGGTTACGCACGGCCCAGGGCAGGATCGGCAGCAGCAGCCCCGCTCCGAGGAGAGCAGCACCGGCGAGCCCGGGTTTCCAGCCGCGTTCCCTCCCGATCTGGATCAGCGTCAGTGCAACGAAAGCTACGCCCACGATCAGGTACTCCGGCCGCACCAGGGCCAGGCACCCGAACAGGACTCCGGGCAACAGCCATCTCACTCGCGGGTGGCGTGGGGGGAGGGGGGTCGAGGACGGACCGTGGCCCGCCCGCAGTGCCCCCCTCCCCCCACGACAGGACCCGCGGGCCAGCGGGGCCGGGTCCGAAGCCCAGAGAAATGCCAGTACCGCCGCCGGCAAGAGGAAGATCGCCGGCGGCTCGCTGAAGAGCGCGCCCGTGGAATGGATGAAGGGGGGGTAGACGGCGACCCCGAAGGCGCCGACCAGGCCGGCGGGCCGGCAGTTGATCCGTCGCCCGAGCAGGTAGACGATGACGATTGCGCCTAGGCCGAGGAGGAGCTCGACTATGCGAGCAGTGCCTTCACGCGCCCCGGCAGTTGCATAGAAGCTGACTGCATACAAGAGAGGCGCCCCAGGGGACCAGTCGCTGGAGTCCTCGAACGTCGGGCCCCCGAAGCTCTGTTCCTCGTACAGGGCCTTGGAGAGCGCGTAGTAGGCACGCGCGTCGTCGCCGGGCGTCGGCAGCGGCTCCACCACACGGTAGGCGCGCAGGCCGAAGCCGAGCACCAGGATCGCCACGAGCACGATCAGCGTCGTGCGCCCATGGCGCTTGGGGAGCCCGCGCGCCCATACCTTCAGCGAGTCCATCGAGGCAGGCTATCCACCGAGCCAGGCAGCGAGTGAACGATTTACCACCCTATGCGTGGGTCAATCGACCACTCGCACGGTCGGCGACCCACGTGACACCGACGCCAGCCAGCGCCGCGACGAGCGGCATCGTCACCAGCACGCGCCGAGGGGAGGCGACCAGCAATGCGCAGACCAAGGTGATCCCAACGAAGATCGTCGCCAGCAGCAGCGCCTCCCAGCGCCGCTGTGCAGCCAGCACGATCAAGCCGGCTAGCCCGAAGGCCGCGAGTGCCCAGTGAAACAGCTCCCAGCCCGGCTCACGCATCACGTCCCGCGGCCCATGCGCCCAGATCCGCCCAACCTTGGTCGCGACGAACCCCGCGTACTCGACCGGCTCCTCGGAGACGTCGTCCCAGAGCTGCTCGCGCCCCATCCGCCCCAGCGCCTCGTCGGTCTCCATCCGCGGATAGCGGCTCTCGGCCAGCCGAGCCAGGATCTGCTCCAGCCTCAGTCGTTCGACCGCCCGGGGACCGAACAGCTCCGGATGGCGCTCCACGACCTCAGCCCCGACCTTTTCCGGATCGCCATCGGAGGGCAGGTAGGTGCCGGCGAAGAGAACTTGCCCGCCTCCCGTCGACACCGGCACGAACCGGTCAAGTGCAACCGCGTTCCGCCCGGTCCAGGGCGCAACCACGATTACGACCCCGGCCAAGAAGACCCCCGCCACAACCAGCGACTGGCGCCAGCCATCTCGCCAACCCCTCGCCAGCACCACCAAGCTCACGAGCAAGACGATCCCGAGGTACTCCGGCCGGACCAGGATGAGAGCCCCGAACAACAGCCCCGGCACCAGCCACCTGGCGCGCGGGTCCTGTCGTGGGGTGAGGGGGGCACTGCGGGCGGGCCACGGTCCGTCCTCGACCCCCCTCACCCCACGCCACCCGCGCGAGTGGCGGCCCTGGTCGACGTCTGCTGTCCAGAGCGTGGCCAGGACGGCGCCGGAGAGCAGCGTCGCCGCGAGCGGCTCACCCATGAGCATGCCCTGGTACTCGAGGAGGGCGGGGTAGATGGCAATTGCGCTTGCGCCGATCAGACCCGCTGTCGGTCCCGAGAGGCGGCGGCCTATCAGGTAGGTGAAGAGCACCGCGAGCGTCCCCAGTAGGGCCAGCACGACCCGCACCGTGCGTTCGTTGACGTTTCCCGTCAGCTTGTAGGTGCCTGCTGCGAAGAGGGGAAGGCCAGGGGAGTAGTTGCTTGCGGGCTGGGTGGCCTCTGGGCCCAGGGTGAAGCCGTTGCCGTAGTCGAGGCTCCGGGCTATCTCGGCATAGGCGGCGGCGTCGTAGACGGGGGCGCGGCCGTCCCAGGCCTCGGCGAGCCGCAGGCCCAGGCCGAGCAGGAGGATCGTCGTCAGAACGGCGAGCCCCGCTCGCCCGCCATTCCGCTCAGCCAGGCCCTTCATCGATGCGGATGCTATGGCGCGTCCCCGTCGGGCCCGTCCGCTACGCTGCCGCGACTTATGCGCGTTCTCATCCTTGGGGGTGACGGCTACCTGGGCTGGCCGACAGCCCTCAGGTTCTCCGCTCGGGGCCACGAGGTCACCGTCGTCGACAACTTCGTCCGTCGCCGCTGGGTCGACGGCGTCGGCAGCGACTCGCTGACGCCGATCCGCGAGCTGGCGCCGCGCATCGACGCCTGGCGCGAGGTCTCCGGCAACGAGATCCGCAGCTTCGTCGGATCGGTCGAGGACGGCGAGTTCCTCGACGGCGTCGTCGCCGAGATCCGGCCCGAGGTGGTCGTCCACTACGGGCAGCAGGCCTCCGCGCCCTACTCGATGGCCTCGCGCGAGCAGGCGGTCGAGACCCAGCACGGCAACGTGATCGGCAACCTCAACCTGCTCTTCGCGATCCGCGACCACGTCCCCGAGTGCCACCTGGTCAAGCTCGGCACGATGGGCGAGTACGGCCAGCCCAACATCGACATCGAGGAGGGCTACATCGAGATCGAGCACAAGGGGCGCAGGGACACGCTGCCCTACCCCAAGCTGCCGGCCTCCCTGTACCACTGCTCGAAGGTCCACGACTCGACCAACATCCACTTCGCCTGCCGCACCTGGGGCCTGCGCGCGACCGACCTCAACCAGGGGGTCGTCTACGGGATCGAGACCGAGGAGACCGCCGGCGACGAGCGCCTGATCACGCGCTTCGACTACGACGAGGTCTTCGGCACCGTGCTCAACCGCTTCTGCGTGCAAGCGGTGATCGGCCACCCGCTCACCGTCTACGGCACGGGCGGCCAGACACGCGGCTTCCTCAACATCCGCGACACCCTGCAGTGCGTCGAGCTGGCGGCGCTGAACCCGGCCGAGGCCGGCGAGTTCCGCGTCTTCAACCAGTTCACCGAGCAGTTCTCGGTGCTCGAGCTCGCCCAGCTGGTCAAGCACGCCGGCGAGCACCTCGGCTACTCGGTCGAGATCCAGCACTACGAGAACCCCAGGGTCGAGAAGGAAGAGCACTACTACAACGCGATCCACACCAAGCTGCTCGACCTCGGCCTCGAGCCGACGCTGCTGGGCGAGGAGCTGGTCGAGTCGATGATCCACGCGATCGAGCGCCACAAGGACCGCGTTATCCCCAGCTCCATCGACCCCCATACCCGCTGGAACCCGGGCTCTCCAGTGAAGCTCTAAAGCCCAATGCCGTTGGCGCGGCGGGTCCTGTCGCGGATTTGGTGCCACCACCCGAAGCAGCGCGGAGGGCCGCCGAGGTCACCCCACGCCGGCGACAGGACCCGCGCGCCAGCACGCTCGCAATTACCCTGCATGGTGCGCACGAGGCCACTGGTAGCATCGCCCTCACGATGAGAGCTGCGGATGCGCTGATGGAAAGCCTCAAAGCCGAGGGCGTGGAGCACGTCTTCGGGATTCCCGGCGGGGCCAACCTGCCGACCTACGACGCGCTCGTCGACGCCGATTTCCGCCACATCCAGGTGCGCCACGAGCAGGGAGGGGGCCACGCGGCCGAGGGTTACGCCAAGGCCTCCGGCAAAGTCGGCGTCGCCTTCGCCACGTCCGGCCCGGGGGCGACCAACCTGGTCACGGCGATCGCCGACGCGATGCTCGACTCGGTGCCGACGGTCTTCATCACCGGCCAGGTGCGGACCGAGCTGATCGGCACCGACGGCTTCCAGGAGGCCGACATCCTCGGCGCGACGCTGCCCTTCGTCAAGCACTCCTTCGCGGTCACCGACCCGCGCCAGATCCCCGAGTACGTGCACGAGGCCTTCCACGTCGCCTCGACCGGGCGCCCGGGACCGGTCCTGCTCGACATCCCCCAGGACCTCTCGCGGGCGGAAATCGACTACGCGCCGCGCACCGAGCCGGTCGAGCTGGCCGGCTACAGGCCACCCAGCGCGCCCAACATCAAGCAGGTGCGCATCGCCGCCAAGGCGCTGGCCAACGCCCGCAAGCCGGTCCTCTACACGGGAGGCGGCGTGGTCAACGCCAATGCCTCCGAGGAGCTGCGCGAGCTCGCCGCCTCGGACCGCTTCCCGGTCACCTCGACCCTGATGGGGCTCGGCACCTATCCGGCCTCCGGCGACCAGTGGCTGGGGATGCTCGGCATGCACGGCACCCGCGCCGCCAACTACGCGATGGACGAGGCCGACCTGATCGTCGCGATCGGCGCCCGCTTCGACGACCGCATCACCGGCAAGCTCTCCGAGTTCGCGCCGCGCGCCAAGTTCCTCCACATCGACATCGACCCGGCGGAGATCTCCAAGAACGTCCCCGCCCACATCCCGATCGTCGGCGACGCCAAGCTGGTGCTGCCGGCGCTGACCCGGGAGTACCGGGCGCTGCAGACCGACAGCTCGCGCCTCGACGGCTGGTGGAAGCAGATCAAGGCCTGGCAGGACGAGTTCCCGCTTCGCTACGACGAGGGCGCCGACGGCGAGATCAAGCCGCAGTTCATGATCGAGGCGATGCACCGGGCGACGCGGGGCGACGCGATCGTCACCTCCGACGTCGGCCAGCACCAGATGTGGGCGGCGCAGTACTACGGCTTCGAGAAGCCGCGGCGCTGGATCAACTCGGGCGGGCTGGGGACGATGGGCTTCGGGCTGCCGGCGGCCGTTGGCGCGAAGGTCGCCTGCCCCGAGGAGACGGTCGTCTGCCTCGCCGGCGACGGCAGCCTGATCATGAACTGCCAGGAGCTGGCGACCTGCGTCTCCCAGGACATCCCGGTCAAGGTCTTCCTGATGAACAACGGCTACATGGGCATGGTCCGCCAGTGGCAGGAGCTCTTCTGGGACCGCCGCTACAGCGCGGTCGAGATGGGGCCGAGCCCGGACTGGGTCAAGCTCGCCGAGGCCTTCGGAGCCACCGGGCTGCGCTGCGAGAGCTCGGCGGACCTCGAGGAGACGATGGCGAAGGCGCTGGAGACGGAGGGGCCGGTGCTGCTCGACGTACGCGTCTCCCCCGAGGAGAACTGCTTCCCGATGATCCCGGCAGGCGCGGCCGCAAGGGACATGGTGGGCTGATGGAGGCGGGGACCCCACAAGTCGTCAAGCTCGAGGACCTGCGCGTTCCCGGCCAGCTCAGCGGGCGCAAGCACATCCTCTCGATCCTGGTCGAGAACAAGCCGGGAGTGCTGGCCCGCGTCGCCGGCCTCTTCTCGCGGCGCGGCTTCAACATCGACACGCTCGCCGTCGGCCCGACCGACGACCCAAGCATCTCCCGCATCACCCTCACCCTCGACGGCGCCGTGCACCCGATCGACCAGGTGACCAAGCAGCTGCACAAGCTGGTCAACGTGCTGAAGATCCGCGACATGGAGCCGGAGGAGACGGTTGCCCGCGAGATGGCGATGTTCAAAGTCTCCGCTGCGGTCGAGAGCCGGTCGGAGATCATCCAGTTCGCCGAGATCTTCCGCGCCAAGATCGTCGACGTCTCCCGTCGCGCGCTGACGATCGAGGTCACCGGCTCCGCCGAGAAGATCGAGGCCTTCGAGCGGATGATCCGCCCGCACGGCCTGATCGAGATGGTCCGGACTGGCGAGATCGCGATTGCTCGCGGCAGCGACTGAGGATCTCCTCGCAAAGCTGAGCGGGGCGCTGGAGCGTGCCGCCGAACGCGACCGCCGAACGGTGGTAAGCGTCACCGTGCCGATCGAGGGCGTTGACCCCTGCGCTGCGGTCTTTGCTTCTCGACTGGCTGCGGATCGCTGGTTCTGCTGGGAGCAGCCGGACCGGGGGTTTGCCCTCGCTGCGCTCGGCGTCGCCCACGAGGTGACGTCGCGCGGCCCGGACCGCTTCCGGGACGCGGCCCGGGAGTGCCTCGGCGTCGAGGCGGTTTCCGATGAGCCGCCGGGACTGCCGGCCGGGGCCGGTGCGGTCTGGGTGGGTGGCTTCGCCTTCGACCCCGACGGCGGCTCCTCCTCGACCTGGTCCTCGCTGCCCCCGGCCTCGCTGGTCTTACCCGAGGTCTCGCTCTGTCGTAGTGGAGAGGATTCTTTTCTCACCGTCAATGCCATCGTCCGGCCGGGCGACGATGCGGACGAGCTTGTCTCGAACTTCGAGGCCAGGCTCGCGGGGTTGCGCTCCGATCCGCTGCCGATGCTCGACCCCCACCCGACGGGTCGGGTCGAGATCGCCAGTGTCCGCCCGCCCGGCGACTTCGAGCGGGCGGTTGCGGCTGCTACCGAGCGGATCGAGGCGGGGGAGATGTCGAAGGTGGTGCTGGCCCGCGAGGTACTCGTCTCGGCCGGCGCCGCTCATGAGCCGGCCGCTGTCTTCGGTGCGATGCGCGAGCAGTTCCCCTCCTGCTTCTGCTTTTGCTGCGGCACGTCGGAGGCCGCCTTCGTCGGTGCCAGCCCCGAGCTGTTGCTGCGCCGCTCGGGGGCCAGCGTCTCCACCGTCGCGCTGGCCGGCTCGACCCGCCGCAGCTCCGACCCTGCCGTCGACGACCACCTCGGCGAGCAGTTGCTGCGCAGCGACAAGGACCGTCGCGAGCACGCGATCGTTGCCGGGCGGATCGCCCGCACCCTGAGGCCACACGCCGTCTGGGTCGAGGCCGGCCCGGAGCCGGAGATCGTCAAGGTCGCCAACATCCAGCACCTCGCGACACCCGTCGTCGCCCAGCTGGCCGAGCCCCGCTCCGCGGTCGAGCTTGCCGGCATCCTCCACCCGACGCCCGCCGTCGGCGGCGAGCCCAGGGGGGCCGCGAAGGCCGCGATCGCCGAGCTCGAGCGGATGGACCGCGGCTGGTACGCCGGCCCCGTCGGCTGGATGGACGCCACCGAAGACGGCGAGTTCTGCGTCGCCCTACGCAGCGCGGTCCTCCGCGACCGCGAGGCCCACCTCTACGCGGGCGTGGGCATCGTCGTCGGCTCCGATCCCGCCGCCGAGCTGGCCGAGACCGAGATCAAGCTGGGAGCCCTTCTGCCCCTTCTGGCCGAGTGATCCAGGCGGGCATTCGCGCTGCCACGTTCGATGCTACGTTCGCGGGGTGGCTCGCCAGCTCCAGGCCCTCGCCCTAGCCGTCCTGGCCGCTCTGCTGACGGCGGGCGCCGGCCATGGCCGTCAGCCCGGGCGAGAACGGCAGGATCTACTTCCACGCCTGCGGAAATCCCTGCTCGACCTACGACATCTACTCGGTCGCGCCCGGCGGCGGGGACCTGGTCAACCTGACCGGGGCGCTGACCAGCCCGGAAGGCCCCCCGAATGCCGCCTTCGAACCGTCCGTCTCGGCCGACGGCAGCCGGATCGTCTTCGGGGTCGATTCCCAGGCGACGGCCGAGATCTGGATCATCAACGCCGACGGCAGCGGCGCCCGGCAGCTCACCGACGACAACCTGCTCGACCAGGCGCCGGCGATCTCACCGGACGGCTCCAGGGTCGTTTGGAACCAGCACTCCCCGGCTGAAATGTTCACGGACCGCGACCTCTGGACGATGGGCTCCGACGGCTCCGGGCAACAGCTCTTCTACGACGGCGGGAACGAGGAGCGGTCCTCCCAGTTCACCCCCGACGGCCAGACGATCGTGATCGCCTCCGAGACTGGCGACTACGACATCCGCAAGGTCCCGGCGACGCTGACGGGCCTGCCGCTGACCACGTCGACCGGGATCGCCGATGAAGACGACCAGCTCACCTACGAGCCGACCGTTTCACCCGATGGCGGCCAGGTCGCCTTCATGCAGGTGCCCACATCCGCTCCGCTGGGCAGCCCCTTCGACATCTACGGTGTCAGCATCGAAGGCGGCACGCCGGTGCCCCTCTTCGACTCGGCGGCGAGCGAGCGGGATCCGAGCTACTCGCCCGACGGGACCAAGCTGGCCTTCAGCGTCGACGGCGTGCCGATGGTCGGCAACGCCGACGGCAGCGGCGAACCGCAGCCGCTCGACATCGGCGTCGCCACCTCGGCGGGGGGCTTCGAATGGGCGGTCAAGCCGCAGCCTGTTGTCACATCGACGCCGGGCCCCTCCGGACAGGCGCCCAACGGGCGTATCGGCAAGCACCCGAAGAAGCGCACCAAGAAGCGCCGCGCCAGGTTCACCTTCTCCTCGACCCTGCCCGGGTCGAGCTTCGAATGCAAGCTCGACAAGCGGCGCTTCCGGCCCTGCAAATCTCCCTTCGTTCGCACGCTCAAACCGGGTCGCCACGCCTTCCGCCTGCGCGCCGTCAGCCCGGACGGCGTTCCGGACCCCAGCCCCGCGGTCTTCCGCTGGCGGATCCTCCCGCGCTGACTCAGGCGACCGCTGCGGCGACGGCTGCGCTGAGGTGGCGGTGCAGCTCGATGTTGGCGCTGCGGTCTGTCTTCACCTCGATCAGGCCGGTGCCGGCCGCCAGGGCTTCCGGCAAATCCGAGAGTGACTCCAGCCGGCGGTGCGGGAGGCCGAAGAGGGCCGCCGCCTTGGCGGCGTCGACTCCCCGAGGGGTGCCGAGGAGGGCCTCGAACTCCTCGCCTGGCAGCGCCTCTGCCTGGGGAAGGAAGCCGAAGATGCCGCCGCCGTCGTTGTCGATCACGACGATGCGCACGGGCGTGGAGGTGTCGCGGAGCGCGGCGAGGCCGCCGACGTCGTGGAGGAGGCCGAGATCGCCGGTGACGACTGTCGTCGGGCGCCCGCTGGCGTGAGCCGCGCCGATTCCCGACGAGATCAGGCCGTCGATCCCGTTGGCGCCGCGGTTGCAGAGGAAGAGCGCGTCGGTCTCCGACGGCGCCAGGAACGCCTCCTGGTCGCGGATCGGCATGCTCGACGCCGTGTAGACCAGGTCGCCGTCGCGATGGGCGTTGCCCAGTGCGAGGTGGAGACCCGGCTCGGTCGGCTCGGCGATGCCCGCCAGCTCCACCTCCAGCGCCTCGCGCGCGACTTTCTCGGCCTCGAGCCAGCGGGCCGGAGCGGGCCGGTCCTCGCCGAGGCGGGCCGCCCAGCCCGACGCCACCTCGGTCGGGTCGGCTCGCAGCAGTGCGGCGGCCCGGCGGCCCGGCTCGTTCCAGCCGCAGCTCGGGTCGACGACGATCTCCGCCGCGCCCGATCCCGCCAGCCAGCTGCGCAGCGGCTTGCTGGCGGGCATCTCGCCGAAGCGCAGGATCAGATCGGGCGCCATCGCCTCGCAAAAGCTCTCGTCGCGCAGCAGGTGGTCGTAGGCGCTGACGACGTGGGAGCGGTCGTGGGGACCGCAGCGCAGCTGCGAGGTCGGCTCGGCCAGGATCGGGAAGCCGGCGGTGCGGGCGAGGTGGGCGAGTGGCTCGCGCAGCTCGGGGTCGAGCTGGCGGCCGGCGACGATCACGCCGAAGTCGGACTCGCGGATGTGAGCGGCGACCTCGTCGAGGAGGAACTGGGTGGGCTCCATGTCGATCGGGGTCACCGCGGTCAGCGGCCGCTCGTCGCGCCCTTCGAGCGCGAGCGGGTCGACCGCCGTCACCGCCCCCTCGACCGGAATCGGCGCGAGCGGCTCGCGCCAGGGCAGGTTCAGGTGCACCGGTCCGGGACGGGGCTCGCCGCGTGCCGCCGCCAGCGCCCGGCAGGCGATCGAGCGATAGTGCAGGAGGCCGTCGTCGTCCGCGTCATGGGTCCCGACTTCGCAGAACCAGCGCACCGCGGAGCCGAAGAGCTTCACCTGGTCGATCGTCTGCCCGGCGCCGATGCCGCGCAGCTCGGGTGGGCGGTCCGCGCTGAGCGCGATCAGGGGCAGTGCCGACTCGTCGGCCTCGCAGATCGCCGGGTGGTAGTTGGCGACCGCGGTGCCGGAGGTGCAGAGCATCGCCACCGGCGCCCGGGTGGCCTGCGCGGCGCCGAGGGCGAAGAAGGCCGCCGAGCGCTCGTCGACGATCACCGAGACCTCGATCTCGGGTTGGCGCCAGAGCGCCACCGCGAGCGGGGTCGAGCGCGATCCCGGTGAGATCACCGCCTGCCGCAGCCCGCCCCGCGCAAGCTCCTCGACGAAGGCGGAGGCGAGCGCGGTGTTGGCGTTGGTCCGGTCCATCCGCGAAGCCTATTGGCGAGTTATGCGTCCATATGACCGAAAAGTCGCCAACGGACTTAGAGACGGTGAGCCTGCAGCGCATCCTCGTCGATCTCGACTCCGAGGCCGGGCCCGTCGGGGGGGTGCAGCATCCCGCCACGCAGCTCGCACTCGACCGAGGCGATCGTCGAGGAGAAGAGGCGCTGGGTGGCGAGGCCGTGGGCAATAGGCCGCCCACCGGGGGACTGCTCGAGCGTCTGCACGACCTGGGCGGCAGCGGCGATCCCAACCGGGCCGTCGAGAGCGCTGGACAGGTAGGACGGGATCACCTCGGCGATCTCGATCGCCTCCTCCGGGCCGCCGACCTTCGAGAGCTTCACTCCGGCGAAGTCGCAGGCGCCCGCGCGCGTCGCCTCTTCCGCGTCGGCGCAGGTCTCGATGCTCTCGTCGCCGGCGATCGGGATCGACGTCGCGGCCCCCACCTCGGCGAGGGCCTCGAGGCTGGCGACGGGCTGCTCCGCCAGCTCGATCTCGAACGGCTCCAGCTGCGCCAGCGTCCGCTTCGCCGTCTCCACGTCCCAGGCGGCGTTTGCATCGACGCGGATCTGTGCGGCCGGGCCGACCGTTTCGCGCACCGCGCGTACCTGGCCGACGTCGTCCCCTGCGCCCAGCTTGAGCTTGAAGGCCGAAAATCCCTCGTTTGCCCAGGCGAGCGCGTCGCCGGCAACGGCAGCCGGCTCCCCGGCGATCAGCGTCGCGTTGCACTCGATCGGTTGTGAGGGGACCGAGCCTGCGGGGCCCTCCGCCGCCTTCCCGCGCAAGTCGAGCAGCGCCGTGAGCGCTGCACACCGCGCGGGGGGCGAGAGTCGGGCGCTGCGGAGGACCGACTCATCGAGCGTCGCCATGTCGCTCAGGCCCTCGAGCTCGCCGACCACCTGCGTCAACGCGGTCCCGCCTCGCAGCGAAAGCGGTACCGCTTCGCCCAGCCCAACCAGGCCCTCGCCGGAGCGCAACCGCAGCAGCACCATCTCGCGGCGGTCGAGCTCACCGCGCGCGGTGACGTAGGGCTTGCTGAAGGGCAGCGCGTAGGGGATGACCTCGACCGAGGCGATCTTCATGCAGCCAACAGTAGACCGGCGGAGACGAGCAGGCTGAAGACGGCGAGCAGGGCGCCGGTCGCCGCGAGGGCGCCGTTGAGGGCGGGGCCGTCGGTGCGGTTGGTCATCGTCCGCATCGGCCCGATCGCCAGGGGCAGGGCGAGCAGGCCGATCAGCGGCCAGAGGCTGCTCCCGGCACCGACCAGGGTGATCGGCAGGACGGCGAAGGCGCCCAGGACGAGCATCCGGTAGAGGACGACCGCGTTGTGGCGGCCGGTGCGCACCGCAAGGGTCATCTTGCCCGCGCGCCGGTCGGTCTCGATGTCGCGCACGTTGTTGACGACGAGGATCGCCGTCGAGAGGAACCCGATCGCGATCGACAGCCCGAGCGGCAGCGCCGCCAGTTCCTCCACCTGCACGTAGAAGGAGCCGTTGACGGCGACCAGGCCGAAGAAGAGGAAGACGAAGACCTCGCCCAGCCCCGCGTACCCGTAGGGCCGTGGCCCGCCCGTGTACAGCACCCCGGCCGCGATCGAGACCGCCCCGATCAGCAGGATCACGATCCCGGCGACCGCCGCGAGGTAGATACCGCAGGCGACGGCGACGGCGAATGCGATCCAGGTCGCGTTCAGCACCCGCCGCGGCGTGACCAGGCCCGCCGAGGTGACCCGCACGGGTCCCAGCCGGTCAGCCGTGTCGGCGCCCCGTCGGGCGTCCGAGTAGTCGTTCGCGAGGTTCGTCCCGATCTGGATGAAGATCGAGCCGACCAGCGCCGCCAGGAACGCTCCAACCCTTGGAAGCTCCCCAACCCATTCGACCGCAGCCGCCGTCCCCACGAACACCGGAGCGATCGCCGCCGGCAGCGTTCGCGGCCGAGCCGCCATAAGCCAAATCCTCATCGGACGCTTCCCGTCCACCCTGACCGGGTCTCGCGCGGGTGGCGCGGGGGAGGGGGGGTCGAGGACGGACCGTGGCCCGCCCGCAGTGCCCCCCTTCCCCCGCGACAGGACCCGCGCGCCAACCCGCTCATGGCCGCCTCGGGAACTGCCCGAAATCAGGCGCCCGCTTCTGCTTGAACGCCTCGCGCCCCTCGCGAGCCTCCTCGCTGCCGTAGAAGAGCAGGTTGGTGTCGTGGGCCAGCTGCTGGATCCCGGTGTAGCCGTCCTCGTGGGCGTTGAAGCTGGCCTTGACCAGGCGCAGGGCGAAGGGG
>CAMLQY010000024.1 GCA_946482365.1 uncultured Actinomycetes bacterium | reverse complement strand
GCCTCCGGGGTGCCCTCGGCGACGATCCGGCCGTTGTCGATGATGCCGACGTTGTCGGCCAGCTGGTCGGCCTCCTCGAGGTACTGGGTGGTGAGGAAGACCGTGGTTCCCTCGTCGTTCAGCTGCCGCACCTCCTCCCAGATCGTTTTGCGGCTCACCGGGTCGAGGCCGGTCGTGGGCTCGTCGAGGAAGAGCACCCGCGGCTCGTGCACCAGCGCCGCCGCCAGGTCGAGCCGGCGCTGCATCCCGCCCGAGTAGGTGCCGACGCGGCGATCGGCGGCGTAGGTGAGCCCGACCCGGTCCAGCAGGGCGTCGGCCCGGTCGCGGCCGCTCGCCGGGGGCAGTCCCTGCAGGGTCGCCTGCAGCCGGATCAGCTCGCGGCCGGTCATCAGCGGGTCGAGCGCGGCTTCCTGCAGGGCGACGCCGATCGCGGCGCGCACCTGGCGCGCCTCGCCGACGACGTCGCGGCCGGCGACGCTGGCGCGGCCGCCGGTCGGCAGCAGCAGCGTCGTCAGCATCCGCACCGTGGTCGTCTTGCCGGCGCCGTTGGGACCGAGGAAGCCATAGATCTCGCCCTCCTCGACCTGCAGGTCGATCCCCTGCACGGCGAGAACCTCGCCGAAAGCGCGCTCCAGACCCTCGACGACGATCGCCGGCACCGCTAGGCCTCCAGCGGCTCGGCGCCCAACGCGGGCGGCGTCGCCTCGACCCAGCGGCGGCCGTTGGCCCGCTCGATCGCCTCGGCGGCGTCGAGCAGCAGCTCGTCCCGGCCCCAGGCGGCCTGCAGCTGCAGCGCGATCGGCAGCCCCTCGGATGAGCCGACCGGGACGCTGATCGCGGGGATGCCGGTGAGGTTGGCGAGGGCGCCGCCGCGGACGTTGGCTTCGTCGGCGGTCAGCGTGCCCGAGGGCAGCTCGACGACCGGCGCCTCCAGCGACGGCGCCACAGCGGGCACGGTCGGACAGGCGAGCACGTCGACCTCGTCGAAGACCGAGGCGAGGGTGCGGCGCGCCATGGTCCGGATCTGGTGCGACTTGACCGTCGCGATCGCCGGCAGCAGCGCCCGGAACTTGAGCAGGCCGCGGGCGATCGGGCTCAGCTCGGGATCAAGGTTGTTGAGCCGCTCCGGGGTGATGCCGCCGAGGCTCTCGCTGTTGGCGATCAGGACGGTCGCCAGGGTCGCCACCGCCAGTTCGGGCAGCTCGATCTCGCGCACCTCGCCACCGGTCTCGCGGCGCAGGTCCTCGATCGCGCCCTCGCAGGCCTCGCGCACGGCGGGGTCGACGTCCTCGGATACCTCGCCGCGGATCACGCCGATCCGCAGCCCGGCCGCGTCGTCGGTCCGCAGCTCTTCCCCGAACAGGGCCGAGTCGAGCAGGCGGCAGTCGGCGGCGTCGGCGCAGAGGGCGCCGGAGACGATCGTGGTCGAGACGGCGGCCATGTGGTGGCCGTCCATCGCCGAGCGGCCGAAGGTCGGCTTCAGGCCGGTGAGGCCGCAGTAGGCGGCGGGGTAGCGGATCGAGCCGACGCCGTCGGCGCCGACCGCCCCGCGGACCAGGCGGGCGGCGACCGCGGCGGCGGGGCCGCTGGAGGAGCCGCCGGGGCAGCGCTCGGTGTCCCAGGGGTTGCGGGCGGCGCCGTAGACCGAGACGTTGCCGGTGCTCCCCGAGCCGAGCTCGTGCATGTTGCCGACGCCGACGACGACGGCGCCGGCGTCGCGCAGGGCCCGGTAGGGGCCGGACTCGCCGGGGGCGGTCGGTGCCAGGAGCTCCGCGGCGCCGAAGCGCTGCGCCCGCCAGGGGAGCGGCCACTCGTCCTTGACCACGACCGGGACGCCATGCAGCGGCCCGTCGGGCGCCTCGGCCAGCATCGCCCGCGACTCCTCCGGGAAGGTCGCGACGACGGCGTTGATCGCCGGGTTTCGCTCCTCGATACGGGCCAGGGTCGCGTCGAGCAGCTCGGTGGCGTCCGCTTCCCCCGCCGCGATCGCAGCGGCCTGTCCGCGCAGGGAGAGGTCGAGCGCGTTCAAAGCTTCTCCGGCGCCCGCGAAAGATCGGGATTGCGCTCGGGCTCGAGGTCGCCGAGGTCGAGCGAGAGCAGGGCGCGGATCGCGGGCCAGAACATCTGGTGGGCTGCGCTCATCACCGCGAGGTCGACCTCGTCGGCCTCGATCCGCAGGGACGCGAGGCCGGCGGGGATGAACTGCTCTGCTCGATCCGCGGCCTCCATTCCGGCAGGCAACCCTACAGAGGCGGGATGGCCGGGATCGTGCAAGGGCCCGTGCAACGCCGCATCTCCCCGGGCGGGACGGCAGAATCGTGGCCGCAACCCTGGTCTCGACCGAGGTTTGCAGCTTCAGATCGTGCGACCAGCAGCCAAAAACGGACCGGCCTCGCGTGCGCCGATGGCCCTCGCCCTCGCGGCGCTGCTCGGCGCGCTGGTCGTGGTGGCCTGGCCGGGGGCCGCCGAGTCCGCGCCGCTGCGCGTCGTCGTGCTCGGCAAGACCGCGGAAACGCCGCCGCCCTCCTGCCCGGGGAAGATCGTCAACAACGTCGAGGTCGTCCCCTGCCGGGTGGAGGGCCACGTGACCGGCTTCCAGGTCAGCGCCGGCGGGGTCGCGCGGCCCTACGAGGCACCTTTCGACGGCAAGCTGGTCGCCTGGTCGATCACGCTGGCGAAGCCCTCGCGCGCGGACACGAAAACGACCACCGACGAGGTCGGCTTCTTCGACGAATTCCTCGGCGAGCCCTCGCAGGCGCGGATCGGCGTCCTGCGGCCGGTCGAGGGCTCCAAGCCCCCCCAGTACAAGCTCGTCCGCCAGAGCCCGCTGGAGCGGCTCAACCCCCACTTCGGCAGCACCCCGATCTTCGCCCTCGAGCACCCGCTGACGGTGCTGCGCGGCCAGGTCGTCGCCCTCACCATCCCCACCTGGGCGCCGATGTTCGCCTTCAACGTCTCCGCCGAAGACACCTGGCGCGGCAGCCGCCTCACCGGCCAGTGCGCCTCCAAGGAGGACATCCAGGGCGGCCACCCCCAGCAGGGGGTGGGCAAAGTGAAGACCTACGGCTGCTACTACTCCAACGCCCGGTTGCTGTACACGGCAACGCTCGTCAAGCAGCCGTAGACCGCGTAGCGGTTGTGTGAGGGGCCGGGCGGGTGCCCCTGCTCACTCGCCTGCCTGGCTGGATCGCCCCTCGCCTTTCGAGATCGCTGCTCGGCCAGCGGCGCAAAACGTTCGCAGGGGCACCCGCCCGGCCCCAACAAGCGTCTCCGGCCCACGAAAGCTCCAACAACGAGGCGTGGTCGACGATTCAAACGGGGGCGCCGGGGCCAGTCTTGCCTTTCAGCTGAACTGAGACGGACGTCGGTAGGCCCTGCGAACGTTTTGCGCCGCTGGCCCGGAGAGGTCCCTCGGAAGGCTCCAAACGAATCTGCCAGGTAGGCGAGTGAGCAGGGCCTACCGACGGCCGTCTCCCGTCGGGCTCAGAGCGCTTCTTGGCGTTTTCCGCAGTAGGGACAGTCGCTTACGTCGAGGCCGATCAGCTGGTCGCAGCGGGCGCAGGCGCGGAGGTTGTCCGGGGTGCGGGGTAGGGAAGACGCGGAGGGGGCGAGCGGCAGCACCATCGCCACCGGCTCCATCTCCTCGCCGGTCTCGCGGTCCAGGTAGACCTGGCCCGGCTCGGCGTGGGCCAGGGCCTCGCGGCCCGAGGCCGGGGCGCGCATCCGGAAGAGCTGTTTCGAGTTCACGACGGCGAAGACTAATAGCTTGCGCGGTTCCGATGCGCGTCCTCCTCTTCCACGGCTACATGCTGCGCGGCACCGGCAGCAACATCTACAACGCCAATCTCGCTCGCGCCCTGGCCAGGCTGGGTCATGAGGTCCACCTGCTCTGCCAGGACCGCGAAACGAAGATCGAGGGGGTCGAGATCCACAACCCCGACATCCACGGCCTGCTCCCCGTCTACGTCAAGGACCCCTACGAGGGCTTCGAGGTGAAGACGTTCCCGGAGCTGAGCGAGGAGGAGCTCGACCGCTACATCGATGCAAACGTCGCTGCCGTTCGCGACGTCGCATCACAAGCCGGCGGCATAGACGCAGCTCTCGCCAACCACCTCGTGATGGGCCCGGCGATCCTCGCTCGCGCAGATATCGGCCCCTTCGCGGCCAAGATCCACGGGTCGGCCTTGGAGTACACCGTGAAGCCTCATCCGCGCTTCCTGCCGTATGCGCAGGAGGGCATGGAGGCCGCTCGGGGAGTTCTCGTCGGCTCGCGGCATACGGCGGAGTCGCTCTGGGAGGCGCTGCCGGATGTGCCAGGGCTAGAAGAGAAGACCCGCCTTGGTCCTCCAGGCGTTGACACGGAGGCGTTTCGGCCGCGGGGCCCGTCACGGCCTCGGGGGGGCCTGCGGGCGGGGGCTTCGCCTCCGTTCTCGGCCCCCCCGAGTCCGCGCCACCCGCGGAGGGTCGTCTTTGTGGGGAAGCTGATCGTTTCGAAGGGGGTCGATCTGCTGTTGGCTGCGTGGCCGCTGGTGAAGGCCGAGCATCCGGACGCGAAGCTCGAAATCGCCGGGTTCGGCGCGTACGAGGACGGGTTGCGTCGCCTGCTGGATGCGCTCGGACAGGGGGACCTCGGCGGAGCTGGGGAGATTGCGAAGGCTGGCTGGAGTCTCGAGGGCGGGGAGGAGAGGCCGCTGCCGATTCTGTCCGCTTTTCTCAGCGACCCGCCTGCTGGCTATGCGGAAGCTGCCCGGGCTGCCGCCGGGTCGGTCGAGCTCATCGGGCGGCTGGAGCACGATGAGGTGGCTGAGCTGTTGCCGGATGCGGAAGCGCTGGTGATGCCGAGCACGTTTCCGGAGGCGTTTGGGATGGTGGCGGCGGAGGCCGCGGCCTGCGGGGTGCTGCCGGTGTCTGCGGGGCATTCGGGGATGCTCGAGGTGTCGCGGCAGCTGCAGCAGGCCCTGCCCGCCGAGGTCGGGCGTTTGACGTCGTTCCCCGTCGAGGAGGGTGCTGTGGAGGCGATCGCGGAGCGGCTCAACGGGTGGCTGGGGCTGCCCGAGGAGGAGCGCATCGCGGCTCGCGAGGCGCTTGTCGAGACCGCTGGCCGGCTTTGGAGCTGGGAGGGCGTGGCCCGTGGCGTCGTAGCCGCCTCACGGGGGGAGCTTGACCGTCTGCCGGATGCATAGAATGCGCCGCCGATGATCGGGCGCCTCCCGATAGCCAAGATGCTCGCCGCCACGCTCGTGGGCACCGTCGTGATCTCGGCGGTCATGGTGCCGATCAACTGGAACGGCCAGGGGGCGTCGACGGCGGCGCCGAAGATCGACCAGCTGCTCAGCGTGATGATCGTCCTCTCGGCCTTCGTCTTCTCGCTGGTGATGGTGATGCTCTTCTACGCCCTGTGGAAGTTCAAAGCCAAGCCGGGTGACGAGTCCGACGGCGAGCCGATCCACGGCAACACCCGCCTCGAGGTGGCCTGGACCGTGATCCCGACGATCATCGTGCTCTTCGGCGCGGGCTACAGCTGGTGGGTCCTCGAGAAGATCGAAGAGCCGGTCGATGACGCGCTCAAGGTCCAGGTCTTCTCCCAGCAGTTCGCCTGGAGCTTCGGGTACCCGGGCAAGGAAAACGCCTGGTCGGAGGGAGAGCTGCACGTCCCGCTAGGTCGCCAGGTCCACTTCAAGATGCACGCCCAGGACGTGATCCATTCCTTCTGGGTGCCGGAGTGGCGGATCAAGAAGGACAACGTGCCCGGGATCACGACGACCGCGATCGTCACGCCCGACAAGCTTGGCACCTACCAGCTGATCTGCACCGAGCTCTGCGGCTTCGGCCACGCCTCGATGCGGGCCAAGGTCGTCGTCGAAACCCCGGCCGACTTCCGCAAATGGGTCGCCGGGCTGGAGGAGACGGTGCCCGAGCCGCTGATGGAGTCCGTCGTCCAAGACACTGAGACCGACCCGGTGCCCCTGGGCGCCGGCGGGGCATAATGGAGGCTGACTGATGGTGGCTGCGATCAAGCGACCGGGGTGGATTCGTGGCGTGCTCGGCGCGCTGCTCGGCGCCGGCTTCGGCTTCGGCCTCGTCATCGCCCTCCGCGCGATTTCCGACCTGCCGCTCTACCAGACCGAGCAGACCGGCTACCCGCACATCGTCGTGCCGCTGGTGACCGGCCCGCTCGGCTTCCTCGCCGGCTTCGGCTGCTTCGACTACTGGGTGCGCTGGGCCGTCGGCATGCCGACCATTCCCGAGGACCACTCCCAGCACGGCGCCAAGAGCTGGAGGGACTACTTCCGCTTCAACACCGACCACAAGGTGATCGGCATCCAGTACATCGTCACCACCTTCTTCTTCTTCTTCGTGGGCGGGCTGATGGCGATGCTGGTCCGGGCCGAGCTGGCGCAGCCGGGCACCCAGATCGTCGACGTCGCCACCTACAACAGCCTCTTCTCCACCCACGCGGTGCTGATGATCTTCCTCTTCGTGATCCCGGTCTTCGCCGGGATCGCCAACTACGTCCTGCCGCTGATGATCGGCGCGCCGGACATGGCCTTCCCGCGGCTGAACGCGCTTAGCTTTTGGATGCTGCCGCTGGCCGGGCTGCTCTTCATCGGCAGCTTCCTGGCGCCCGGCGGCGCCTTCGACACCGGCTGGACCGGGTATGCGCCGCTTTCGACCGGGGCGCCGCTGGGGCAGTCGTTCTTCAACCTCGGAGTCCAGTTCGCCGGCGCCTCCTCGATCGCCACCGCTCTGAACTTCCTAGTGACGATCATCACTATGCGTGCGCCCGGAATGACCTTCTGGCGCATGCCGCTGCTGGTCTGGGCGAACCTCTCGACCTCGCTGCTGGTCGTCGCCGCGACGCCTTTCATCGCCGGCGTCCAGTTCATGGTCCTCTTCGACCGGGCCCTCGGCACCCAGTTCTTCGAGTTCGCCGGGGGCGGCGACGTGGTCAGCTACCAGCACATCTTCTGGTTCTACTCGCACCCGGCCGTCTACATCATGATGCTGCCCGGCTTCGGGATCATCAGCGAGGTCATCTCGACCCACGCCCGCAAGCCGATCTTCGGCTACCGCCTGATGGCGCTGGCGCTGATCGGGATCGTCGTGCTCAGCTACTCGGTCTGGGCCCACCACATGTTCGTCGCCGGCATGTTCAGCTGGCTGCGGGTGCCGATGATGATCACCACGCTGCTGATCGCCGTGCCGACCGGGATCAAGATCTTCTCCTGGCTAGGCACGCTCTACTTCGGCAAGATCCACACCTACTCGACGGCGATGCTGTTCGCGCTCGCCTTCATCGTCACCTTCACGATCGGCGGCATCAGCGGCGTGATGCTGGGCATGGTGCCGATCGACATCCACGTCTCCGACACCTACTTCATCGTCGCCCACATCCACTTCGTCCTCTTCGGCGGCTCGGTCTTCACGATCTTCGCCGGCATCTACCACTGGTTCCCGAAGATGACCGGGCGGATGTACGACGAGAGGCTCGGCCGGGTCCATTTCTGGGGCACGCTCGTCGGGACCTGGGTCACCTTCATCCCGATGCACTGGGTCGGCATGGACGGGATGCCGCGGCGGGTCGCCGACTACGCGACCCAGTTCGGCGAGTGGAACATCCTGATCAGCTGCGGTGCCTTCCTGCTCGGCGCCTGCCAGCTCGTCTTCCTCTACAACATGGTCGTCAGCTGGCGCTTCGGCCCGCGCGCGGAGGCCAACCCGTGGCGGGCCAACTCGATCGAGTGGCAGGTCTCCTCGCCGCCGCCGATCTTCAACTTCGACGAGATCCCCCGCGTGGTCGGCGGCCCATACGAGTTCGGCGTGCCCGGCGCGAGGCACGCGATCATGGCCGGCGAGAGCGTCGAGTCACCGGCGGAGCCACGGACGACGGTGGTGGGCTCCACATGAGCGGGACCCCCGAGGCACGTCCCCTGCTCGTCTTCCTCAACGAGGTGGCGGGTGGGCGCAAGCTGCTGCAGGCTGTGCAGGAGAGGGCTGACCGCGTCCCCTTCGTGGCCGTCGCCGCGCCTCAGAACCAGCCCGCGATCGGCCAGCTGACCGACTCGGGCGAACTGCGCGACGCCGCGCGGGCCCGGGTCGAGGTGACGATGTCGATCCTCTCCGAGTACGGGGTCGACTCGGTCGGCGAGGTGATGGACATCGACCCGTCGCTGGCGCTCGACGACGCGATCCGCGCCCACGAACCCTGCGAGGTGCTTCTCTCCTGCGCCGCGGAGACGCGCTTCGGCCTCACCCGCAAGGACCTGGTCGCCTGGGCGACGGACCGCTTCGAGCCTGAGGTCGAGGTCACCCACATCCCCGTGCGGATCTCAGACGACTCGATCAGCTGGGAGAAGAGCCACACGCTGGTCGTGGCGACCCAGACCGTGGCCGCGCCGGACCTGGTCGGCCGGCTCAAGGAGCGCGCCGCCGGCCACCCGCACCGCTACACGATCATCTGCCCGCGCGCGGATGACGTGACCGAGCCGCAGATCGTCCGCGACCTCGCCTCGACGCTGGCCGAGCTCTACCGGGCAGACGTCGACGCCACCGGGCAGCCGATGAGCCCCGACCCCTTCCATGCCGTGAAGAACGCGATCGAGCACTACAGCATCGACGAGGTGCTGATCTCGACCTTCGCCGGCGAGAGCTCGCGCTGGCTCGAGGACGACCTGATCGGCAAGGTGCGCGAGATCACCGACAAGTCCGTCGAGCATCTCGAGGTGGGCCGCCCTGCGGCCGCCGTCGCGGCTGCCGTAGCCGAGGGAGGGGAGACGCCCTGATGGAGAGCGCGACGGTCACGCTGGGTCACGCCCACGAGGAGCACCACGGCCCCCCCGAGGCCCACGAGAGCTCGCGGATCGACCGCCAGACGCTGGGGATCCTGCTCTTCATCGTTTCCGAGGTGATGCTCTTCGGCGCCTTCTTCGCCGCCTACTTCTTCCTCCGGGTCGTCGTCGACCCGCCGACCTGGCCGCCGGAGCCCTACGAGCTGCCGGTGGCCGTGGCCGGGATCAACACCGCGATCCTGGTCTCCTCCAGCTTCACGATCCACTACGCGCTGGAGTCGATCCGGCGCGGCAACCACCGCGGCCTGAAACTCGGCCTGGTGCTGACCTGGCTGCTCGGGGCCACCTTCCTCTTCATCCAGGTAAACGAGTACGTGCACATCGGCTTCAGCGCCCGCGACCTCGGCTTCGGCTCGATCTTCTACAGCCTCACCGGCCTGCACGGAGCCCACGTCTTCGTCGGCCTGCTGCTGCTCAGCTTCGCCACGATCCGCGCCTTCCGCGGCCACTTCGGCCCCGCGGCCAAGGACCACCTCGGCGTCGAGGTCCCGGGCATCTACTGGCACTTCGTCGACGTGATGTGGATAGTCGTCTATACAACGGTTTACATCCTCTAAAGACACCTCCTGATGGGTCAGTTGACGAGCTCGTTCCTCGGCTTTAACCCTTTACGTACCTTGACCAATACGTAGCTGTTCCTATAGGGTCACGGCGTGGGAGCTATGGACGAGATCCCCCTCAAAAGGCCCAGTTTTGCTCTCGGCTGGGTGGTGGTTCTCGCCCTCGGCTTCTCGGTGCTCGGTTTCGCGACTCCCGCGTGGGGACAGGCCTCAGGCGCAGCAAGCCATGGTGAGGGGGAGCTGTCCATCAACGCGACAGGCGACCTGGTGATTGACCTGTGCAAATGGGAGCCGATGTCCTGTGAACGATGCCTGATCGAACCGTGGTACTGCTATGGGGGGTCGGAGTGCATGATCGAGCCGTGGCTCTGCGTGGAAGAACGGAAATTCGCCCTCTCGATCACCAAAGCTGGCACTGGTACCGGCATCATCAGGTGCAAAGTGGGCGCTGGGTCGGTCGGTTCCTGCGCGGCCCAATACCCCACAGGTACTTCTCTGATGCTGATTGCCGAAGCCGCCGGCGACTCTGAATTCACAGGTTTCAGCTCCGGCACCGGTTCGACATCGAGCTGCTCTGCCTCGCCCTGCTCCTTCACTGTTACGGCCAACAGCGCGCTTACCGCAACCTTCAATCTCAAACCGATCACAGAATCGAAAACTTCGAAGGTCATCCAGGTCTCCAAGACGGGAACGGGCTCGGGTACGGTCAAATCAATCCCCGCGGGGATCGACTGCGGCGCCACCTGCACGGCCGAGTTCGTAGAAGGCGAAAAAGTAACGCTCTGGGCTGGCGCCGCAGCGGGCTCGGTCGTCAGCAGCTGGAGAGGCTGTGACGTAGCCATCGGCCGGGAGTGCAGGATCACCGTCGACGGGGCAGAGGCAGTCAGCGCCAGGTTCACCGAGGTCAAGACGCTTTCGGCGCAGAAGGAAGGTGAGGGTGCAGGGTTGGTCACCACGTCGCCTGGCGGCATCGCCTGCCCGATGGCATGCTTCTCGACCAGCGCGCTGTTCCCGACCGGCAGGTCGGTTGCGGTCACCGCTGTGCCGGCAAAGGGGTCGGTTTTCACCGGTTGGGGCGGTGCCTGCTCCGGCACAGGTGCCTGCGCTGTGACGCTGTCCGAATCCAAGTTGGTGACGGCAGAGTTCACGCCTCTCCCCAAGAGATCGCTGACACTGAACAAGGAAGGCAGCGGCGCGGGTATCGTCAAGAGCCCGCCGTCGACGTTCAACTGCGGCGCGCTTTGCGCGTCCCAGACTTCTTCCTTCAATGAGGGAACGGTGGTTACGCTGATCCAGACGCCCGCCAAAGGATCGGTCTTCGGCGGCTGGACAGGTGCCTGCTCCGGTACCGGCGCCTGCGTCGTGACGCTGTCCGAGGCGGAGACCGTCGGAGCTGCCTTTGCGCTGATCGAAGGCAAACCACCCGGACCGACAAGGCTCTTGACGGTCGGCAAGGCCGAGGGCACCGGCACCGGGACGGTGGGCAGCAACCCCGGTGGGATCACTTGCTACAGCGGTTGCACGCATCAGAGCGCGAGATTCAAAGAAGGCGCCGTCGTCGCCCTCGAGGCGACGCCTGGCCGGGGCTCCACCTTCGCCGAATGGGGTGGGGCCTGCTCGGGCGCGGGGGCCTGTGAGGTAACGATGTCCGAGGCCAGGTCGGTCACGGCTGAGTTCACGGCGACCCCGACCAAAACTCTCACCGTCAACAAGGCGGGTGAAGGCGCCGGGACGGTGGTGGGGAGGCCGTCCGGCATTTCCTGTCGCCAGAACTGCACGACGGCTACGGCTTTCTTCCCGCAGACGACCGCGGTGGCCTTGACTCCAATTCACGGCAGGTTTGCCTCGGGGTACGTGCAGTGGGAGGGATGCGACAGCTTCGAAGGCGTCGAATGCATCGTCGCGACTCCGGGTGACAGGACGGTCACCGCCAAGTTCGACTAGGACGGCGTTTGCATTCTCTGATTACGCGGTAAAACATGGGTATGCACAATCCGCTGAGATCCGAGGCTGACGCTTTTCGGTGGGTGGTCGTCATCGGGCTGGGGGCGGTATCGGTGATTGCGCTGACACTGCTGACCCGGCCGGTGGTGGGGGTCGTGTGGGCGGCGCTTTTGATCGGCTTCGGCGCCGGGGTCGCGTACCGCAATTCACGCGGGTCATTGCCGCGGAGCGTCGCCCTCACCCGCGGGAAAGACGGCAGGCACCGGGTGCTCGTCGTCGCCAACGAGACGGTCGAGGGGGAGGCGCTGCTGGAGGAGATCCGTGGTCGCTGTCGGGGGCGGGACTGCGAGATCCTCATCGTCACTCCGGCCTTGACCGGCTCGCGCGCCTCGCACTGGGCGTCGGACGTCGACGAAGCGATCGAGCTTGCCCGGCAGCGGATGGAGCTCTCGCTGATCGCCCTCGAGCAGCTTGGGCTGAAGGCGAAGGGGGAGATCGGCGACTCCGATCCGAACGTGGCGATCGAGGACGCGCTGCGGGTCTTCCCGGCCGACGAGATCATCGTCTCCACCCACCCGCCGCACCGCTCCCGCTGGCTCGAGCGGGGGGTGGTCGACCGTGCGCGCGAGCAGATCGACCTGCCGATCGCGCATGTGGTGGTCGACCTCGAGGCCGAACACACGACTCCTTGAGGGATCTGCTTGCGGCGCTGACGCGCTCGGGTGCTGCTCAACGGCGATGAAACTAGTTGTCTGCGAATTCGATTACGCTATTGGCATGTCGTCGAAATGGAGCATGGAACGCATCGCCGGGGTGGATCGACGCATCGACGTGCTCTCAGAGCGCATGGACCGGGAATTCGCCCGACTCCGCGAAGAGATCCAAAGAGAGCGGGCCTATCTCGATCGTCGTGTCGATCGGCTCTATTCACGCCTTGACAGGCGCTCTCGCTCCTGCACCCATTGACCGAGGCTCAGTCGGGCCCTCGGTGACGAGCTCGCGATTCGATGGCTCCAGGCGCCCTGCGCTCGCGACTGCCCACAGCATCGCCAGCCAGGTGGCGGTGGCGAGGGCGACGTGAAGCCAGACGATCTCCGCTGGCAGCTCCAGCGCCCACTGGACGCCTCCCACGACGCCCTGCAGGCCTAGCAGGCAGATGACGGCCCCCAGTGGCCCGCAGGCCCTCCTGTCGCCCCCCTGGCGGCGCAGGAGAAGCCAGACGGCGATCGCGGCGAGACCGAAGACGGCGGCGATCGCCGAGTGGCGCTGCACGACCCACTCCAGCGTTCCCGTGCCCTCGAAGTCGAAGCGGTGTACGAGCTCACCCTCGTGGGCGCCGGCATGGGGCCCGGAGCCGGTTGCGATCGTCCCCGCGAGGATCGTCAGCTGGCCGAGGGGGATCAGCGCGCGCACCGCCCAGACGCCGAGCCGATCGCTCGAGGCGCGCCGCTCGCCGGGCTCGTAGCGGGCGCACCAGGCGAGGGCGAAGGCGGCGTCGAGCAGCAGCATCGAGAGGATGAAGTGGCCCATCACCAGCCCCGGCGCCAGGTGGTACTTGACGACGAGGGCGCCGAGGATCGCCTGGCAGACGACGCCGAGCGGCAGCAGGGCCCCGAAGAACGCCAGGTGGCCCCGGAACGGCTGGCGGAACCAGGCCAGGGCGCTGGCGGCGATCACGGCGAGGCCGACGAAGCCGGTGAGCAGCCTGTTGCCGTACTCGATCACGGCGTGGGTCTCGAGCGGTGGCACCGTGCCGCCGTAGCATTTGGGCCAGTCCGGGCAGCCGAGCCCCGAGCCGGTGATCCGGACGGCGGCGCCGGTGAGGACGATCAGCGAGAGTGCGGCAAGGGCGACCAGCGCCACGGTCGCGTAGAGCTGCGGAGAGATGCGGAGGCGGTCGCGCATGGGAAGCCTCGGGAGATGATGCCAGCGGCTAGTCGTCGCCGCGCTGGCGGCTCAGTCGCCGGAGGCGTGAACTGGCGGGCCTTCGTAGGGCGGTGCGGAGCCCTTGCCCCTGCCCTTGCCTTTGCCGCCGCCAGAGGCCGATTCGAGCAGGTACTGGACCAGGTCTTCGAGTTCTTTCGGGGTGAGCATCTGTTCGTAGTTGGCCGGCATCACGTTGGGCGGATAGCCCTTGGCGATGACCTTGTTCGGGTCGACGATCGACTCGTGGACCATCGCGGCGCTCTGGCCGGCCAGGACTTCGTCGAGGTTGGGGCCGGTCACGCCGCCCGATTTGGCGGCGGCCAGCGTGTGGCAGCCCCCGCAGCCGTTGTCGGCGAACACCTGGGCACCGGGGCCGCCCGGGACCGTGGGCGGCGCGGCGCCGGGAACGCCGGCGTAAAGCGCGACGTAGGCAGCCACGTCGTGGAGGTCCTGACCGCTGACCAACCCGGCGGGCATCGAGACCGCCGGGTTGTCGTTGCTCGGCCTGGGGAACTCGACCTGCGCTTCGACCACGCCCTTGACCGTCTCGTCGTTCTCGCCGACGGCGCGAGCCGCGGCGAAGGCGTCGTCGAGGTTGGGGCCGACGCCGTCAGCCGTTCCCGCCTGCGCCATTCCGTGGCAGGCGCCGCACTTCTGGATGAAGAGGGCCCGACCCCTTTCGGGGTCGGCGTCGCTGGTGCCGCAGCCGGAAGCCGGCAGCGCCACGGCCGCGACGGCGACGAGGGCGAGCAGGGGGCGGATGGCGGTCGAGATCTTGGGCATACGGCGCGAAGCGCGCCGGAGTCTATACGCCACGGTCCCGCGAAAGCTCCCTTGCGCAGGCGTGGGTGTCGGGTACGCTTGAAACGATCCTCACTAGCTCGCGAACCACGGAAGGAGGCGCCGGATGCAGGTACGGGAAGGCATGTCGAACGTGGTCCTCACGGTCGGCCCGTCGCACACTCTGCGCGATGCGGCGACGATGATGGCCGAGAAAGGGGTCGGCGCAGCGCTGGTCGCCGACGACGAGACCCCGGTTCCGTGCATCCTCACCGAGCGCGACATCCTGCTCTCCCTGGGCAGTGGCGAGGACCCCGATTCCGAGCGCGTCGCCGACCACATGAGCGACAGCGTGATCGTCGCCTCGCCGGAATGGAGCCTCGAGCGGGCCGCCGCCGAGATGTCGCGCCGCGGGATTCGCCACCTGGTCGTCTACGACGGCCCCGAGCTGGTCGGCGTCCTCTCGATGCGCGACATCGTCCGCGTCTGGACCTCTGAGGGGGCGACCTCCGGGATGACGCCGGACTGACTGACTTGCGGAGTGGAGCCTGGGGCCTGGGTCCCTCTCCAAAACGCTCGGCAGGAGCCTCGCTGGAGTGTTTTGGAGAGGGACCCCCGCAGGCCTTTCGGGTGACACAGCTCTCGGCAAGGCTCGGGCTGCGATCCAGGGATCAAGGTCCCCAAGCTTCCAGGCCCAAGTGAGAGACCGGCGCTTTTCGAGCGCTTTTAAAAGCTTGTGGCGCCCGTGACGGAACCTAGGGCATCTGGAGCTTTCCCGGGAGCCGAGTTGACGCCTGGGGGAGGAAGCTTTCGAAGCTCGTGCGCTGTTGATGGGATGCCGGTGCCCCTACCCAAAACACTCAAGCGAGGCTCCCGCCGAGCGTTTTGGGTAGGGGCACCGGCATCCCCAAACAACCCCGCTAGCGCTTCGAAGGGCTGATCTGTTCGACCGGGAGGACGGCCCCGCGGACGTGCTGTTTGCGCGGGAGGCGGAAGTAGTCGCGGATCGAACCGCGGACCATGCTGCGGAAGGCGAAGAGGGCGATCACGAGGCCGATGATCGAGTAGATCCAGCCGCGGACCATGAATCCCTCGGCGAAGATGCCGCAGACGGCGAGGGCGAGGGCGAGGGCGAAGACCGCGGGTGCCCATGAGGGCCCGGGCGCATGGACCAGCTCTCCGGGCTCGGGGACATGTCGGTGCTCGGGGCTCATGAGGCGACGTAGAGGACCGCCACCAGGAAGCTGAGGGCGAAGACGGCTGTGGCGATGCCGCCGGCGAGGAGGCCGGCGGAGATGCTCGATCTTGCTGTCTCGCGGTCCACGCCCGGATTTTTACTAGAAGGCCCGGTCGAGCGGCATCGCGACGAAGAGCAGCGCGAGGTAGGCGAGCGAGAAGAGGTAGGTGCGCAGGGCCCAGCGCCGGTCGGCGCTGCGCAGCAGGCGAACGGCGCAGTAGATGAACCCCGCCCCGAGCGTCATCGAGGCGACCAGGTACTCGACGCCGAACCCGCCGGCGCAGAAGGGGAGCTGGGTGACGGCGTAGAGGAGCACCGTGTAGAGGAGGATCTGGCGCCGGGTCTCGTCCTCGCCGCGGACCACGGGCAGCATCGGGATGCCGGCCTTGGCGTACTCGTCCTTCATCAGCAGCGAGAGGGCCCAGAAGTGCGGCGGGGTCCAGAAGAAGACGATCGCGAAGAGGTAGAAGGCGGTGCCGCTCAGCCCGCCCGTGACGGCCGCCCAGGCGACCAGCGGCGGCACCGCGCCGGCCGCGCCGCCGATCACGATGTTCTGGGGCGTCGAGCGCTTGAGCCAGAGCGTGTAGACGAAGACGTAGCCGAACAGGCCCGAGATCGAGAGCGCCGCCGCCAGCGGGTTCACCGCCAGGGCCAGCAGGGCGAAGGAGGCGCAGCCGAGCAGGGCCCCGAAGGCGACGGCGGCCTGGGGCGAGATCCGCCCCGCCGCGACCGGCCGGGTCGCGGTGCGGGCCATGATCCGGTCGACGTCGCGGTCGATCGCGTGGTTGATCGCGCCGGCGCCGCCGGCTGAGAGGGCGCCGCCGAGGCAGACCAGGAAGACGAGGCCGAGCGAGGGGTCGCCGGCCACGTACATGGTCGTGATCGTGGTCAGCAGCAGCAGCGACTGCACCTTCGGCTTGGTAAGCGTCAGGTAGTCGCGAAGAGCGCTTGGAGCCGCTGAGTGGCGGGTGACCGCCGCGGCGGTGGAATCCATCGCCGTCAGGCTACCGGCTGCTTCTCGGGCGCCGCAGGCTCGGCGCGGCGCGTGCGGTGGGCGATCGCCTCGCGGATGTCGCGCATCGGCCGGTCGCTGCGCACGTCGGGCAGGACGTCGAAGTTGTGCGGCTCCGGGGGCGAGAGCGCAAACCACTCGAGCGAGTCGGCCCCCCACTGGTCGTGGCCGGCGCGGGCGCCGCCTGTGCGGCTGAGGATCGCGTTGGCGAGCGTGAGGACGATCCCGGCCGCCAGCACGAAGGCGCCGATCGAGGCGATCAGGTTGAGGCCGCTCACCCCGGTGCCGCTGAAGAACTTGTAGGCGTCGACGACCTCGCCGTGCTCGCCGCCGGCGAAGAAGAGCGGCACGAAGGCGAGCAGGGTGCCCAGTGCGATCGTCCAGAACGAGATCCGCGCCATCGTCTCGCCCATCGTCCGCCCGGTCAGCTTCGGGAACCAGTAGTGCAGGGCGGCGAAGCCGCCGAGGACCGCACCGCCGACGAGGGCGAAGTGGGTCGCCGCGGTGGAGTCGGTGGTGTGCTGCAGGCGCCAGGCGACCGCGACCATCGAGTGCGAGATCTCGGACGCGAGGCCGATCGAGATCGCCGAGATCGCGCCGAGGGCGAAGAGCAGCGGCGCGCGCATGTGCAGGACGCCGCCGGCCAGCGTCGCGATCAGGTTGTAGAGGACGAGGCCGAAGGGGACGATCAGCGCCAGGGACATCAGCATCGCGTAGTACATCCAGCCGATCCCGATCGGCGCGGTCAGCATGTTCTGCATCCAGGCGAGCGTGCCGATCGCTGCGATCGCGATCAGCGAGCCGACCACGACGCGGCGCCCCTGCAGCGGCCTGCCGGCGAAGGCGGGGACGATCTCGGCGATCGCCGCCAGGGCCGCGATCAGGATCAGCATGTAGGCGCCCGTGAAGAAGGTCCAGCTGAGGTGCTCCCAGAGCAGGGGCGCCCCGCCCGAGCCGTCGGCGAAGAAGATCCCGTCGAAGTTGCGGTCGATCAGCAGCATCGCGATCGCGCCGAGCATCACCGGGCCGATCACGAGCAGCAGCCAGGAGCAGATCGCGGCCGCCCAGGTGAAGACGGGCAGGCGGCGCCAGGCCATGCCGGGCGCGCGCAGCCTGTGCAGGGTCGCGACGAGGTTGATCGCGATCAGGACGAAGCCGAGCGTCACCAGGCCGTTCGCGGCGGCCCAGGCGTCGACCCCGTTGTTGGGCAGGAAGGCGAGCTCGGAGAGGGGCGCCAGCGGGTTGACGCCCGCCTCGGAGGGGGTGAAGAGGAAGCCCGAGTAGAGGACGGTCGCGCCGGCTATGTAGAGCCAGAGCCCGATCTGCCCGAGGCGCGGCAGGGCCGTGCCCCGCGCCCCCGCCTGCAGCGGCGCCAGGTAGTAGAAGAGGCCGAGTGCCAGGGGGATCGCGAAGAGGAAGATCGCCGTGGCGCCGTAGAGCGAGAGCATCCGGTTGAAGGTGACCGGCGTCAGGAACGTGTTCTCGGGGATCGCCAGCTGCAGGCGCATCAGCAGCAGCTCCACCAGGGCGATGAAGAGGAAGCCGAGGGAGGCGACGATCATCATGCGGCCGACGTCCTTGTGGTCGGCGCTGCCGGCGATCTCCATCCAGCGCGGGCGGCGCCTGGGGAAGCCGTCGGAGACGATCTCGGGACGCGCTCCGCCAGCCACACCGGGTTCGCGACCCGATCGCCGCGGATTCGAACCCCCGGCAGTCACCGCGTCGATCGGGTCGCTCACGGTGTCTCTCCCCCTTCGATCAGGCCGACGACGCGGTCCTGGGCTGCCTGGATGTCGGCTTTCTGGCTCTCGAGGAAGTCTTCGTACTCCGCCGCCGAGACCACTTCGACGGCGGTGCGCATCGCGGCGTAGGCCTGGCCGGAGAAGGTCGCCGACTGCCCCTCGTAGGTCCCCTCCTCCTCGGCGCGGAAGACGACGTGGCTCGTCTTGCCGGGGACGGCGTCGCGCTTGCCTGCCAGCGCCGGCACGTCCCAGGTGTGGATCACGTCGGTGGAGACGAGGTCGAGCTCGACCGCGGTGTCCACCGGCACGACGAGCTTGTAATAGGAGTAGGCGGAGTTCGGGTAGTCGTAGCGCCAGAGCCACTGCTGGCCCGTCGCCTGGATCCGGAGCGGCTCCGAGCGGGCGGAGGCGAGGCCCGCCGGCCCGGTGGCCGGGGTCTCGCGCGCCTTCCCCGTGTAGACGATGCTGACGACGAAGATCGCGGCTGCGAAGACGGTGAGCAGGGCGCCGACCCGGAATTGGGTGTGCCGCCCGGTCGCCGGCTCGCGAACGGCGGCGTTGCGACGGCGCAGCGCGTAGACCAGCGCGCCGTTGACCGCGGCGACGACGATCGTCGCGGCGATGAAGCCAATCCAAAGCAGGGTTTCGATCTGGTCGGTGCCAGGCGAGTTAGGGCTCAAAGCGCGGCCATTCTAATCACGCAGGGCGGCGCGCCGCGGCGCCCGTCCCTTCGCCCAGGGTGGGTGGGGGCTCCATATACTCGCCGACCCTATGCGCAGGCGATCCCGGCCATCTCCGGCGCTTCGCGCGGCCCTGCGCGCCGGGGCCGCCGGCGCAGTCGCCGCCGCGGTCGCCGTGCCGCTGCTGCGCAGGCGCCTGCGTGTGCCCGCCGGAGTGACGATCGCGAGCTGCGCCGCCGGCCCGCTGGCGCTTGCCGTCCTCTATCCCCGCTCGCACAAGCGCGACGTCGCGCTCTTCGCGATGCAGATGTGGGCCTTCACGATGGTGCACGAGCTGCCCTACGACGACCCCGAGCGGTTGCGCCGCCGGCTGCGCACCCGCTACCCGATCGCGGTCGACCGCGCGATCGGGCTCGGCCGGCTCCCCAACGCCCGCCTCCAGCGCGCCCTGGCCCGCTTCCCTCGCGTCGACTCGCTCGACCGCATGCTCACCTGGGTGCACTGGCTCTGGTTCCTCGAGCCCTACGCCGCGCTGATCTGGATCCTGCTGCGCCATCCCGAGCGCTTCCCGCGGGCGGCCCGCCAGATGGCCGCGGTCTTCGACCTCGGCTGCGTCGGCTACTTCGCGGTGCCGACGGCGCCGCCGTGGTGGGCCTCCGAGCAGGGGCTGAGCGGGGAAGAGGTGCGCCGGATCATGGTCGGCGTCGGCGAAGAGACCTGGCGCTCGGCCTGGCCGGCGATGTACGGGGCGCTCGGGGGCAATCCCTGGGCGGCGATGCCCTCGCTGCACTTCGCCACCTCGACGATGGCCGCGATCTCGCTCTCCGAAGCGGGCAGGGCCGAGGGCGCGGTCGGGTGGGGATACGCGACGGCGCTCGGCTTCGCGCTCGTCTACCTGGGCGAGCACTACGTCACCGACCTGCTCGCCGGGGCAGGTCTCGTCGCCACCGTCAGGCGCGGCGAGCCGCTCGCCGAACCCGCCGTCCACGCGGTGAACCGGGGCCTGCGCCGCTTGGAGCGCCTCGCGAGCGGGTAGCTTCCCTTAGGTGTCTCCAGAGGGTTCGGCGAACGGCGGCGACGCCGCTGAGCTTCCGATCTTCACGCGGCGACGAGTCGCCCAGACCACGCTGCTCGTCCTCGTCGTGCTGGTCGCGATCTACTTCCTCTTCCCGCGGCTGGTCGGCCTCGGCGACGCCCTCGGCAAGCTCAGCGAAGCCGAGCTGCTCTGGGTGGCGGTGGCGATCGCCTTCAACGTCGTCGCGATCGCCACCTACGTGGCGCTGTTCAAGGCCGTGGTCGGCGGCGACGTGATGCCGCTGAGCTGGAAGGAGACCTACGAGATCAACATGGCGGGCCTCGCCGCGACCCGGCTCTTCTCGGCGGGGGGAGCGGGCGGCATCGTGCTCAGCTTCTGGGCGCTGCGCAAGGCCGGGATGCCCCGGCACGAGGCGGGGAGGCGGATGGTCGCCTTTCTCGCGCTGCAGTACGTCTTCTATCCGGTTGCGCTGATCGTCTGCGGGGTCCTGCTGCGCACCGGAGTCGTGCCCGGCAAGGGCTCGGTCGAGCTGACGATCGTCCCCGCCGGCGTCGCCGGCCTGCTGCTGATCCTCGGGGTGCTCGTCGCGTTGATCCCGCCCGACCTGGGGCGGCGGGTCACCGGGTTCGCCCGCAGCGAGCGGAGCAAGGCGATCGTCGCCAGCGTCGCCAAGGTGCCGGCGGTCGTCGGCGAGGGGCTGAGGTTCACGGCCGGGCTCTTCGCCAGCCCCTCGCGCGGCGGGCTGGCGGTGCTCGGCGCCGCCGGGTTCTGGGCGGCCAACATCGGCATCCTCTGGGCCTCCTTCAAGGCATTCGGCGTCCACGTGCCGCTCGCCGTCGTCGTCCAGGGCTTCTTCCTCGGCATGGTCGCCAACCTCTTCCCCCTGGCCCCCGCGGGCGTGGGTGCGGTGGACGCCGGGATGATCGGCGCCTTCGTCCTCTTCGGCATCCCCGAGGAGACCGTCTTCCCGGCGATCCTGGTCTACCGCCTGATCGCCTTCTGGATGCCGCTGCCGCTGGGGATCGTCGCCTTCCTCCAGCTCCGCCACACCGCGCACGAATGGGAGAGGGGGGATCTGCCGGCTGAGCGCGGTACTATACAAAGTAAAGTATTGGCAGCGTCACTAGACTCGGAGCGGACATGACAGAGGGCAGGAAGGTCGAGAACGTGATCATCGTCGGCGGCGGCCCCGCCGGCTACACGGCCGCGCTCTACACCGCCCGCGCCAACCTCGAGCCGCTCGTCTTCGAGGGCTTCCAGTGGGGCGGGCAGCTGCAGAACACGACCGACGTCGAGAACTACCCGGGCTATCCCGAGGGGATCATGGGGCCGGAGATGATGAGCCAGTTCCGTGCCCAGGCGGAGCGCTTCGGCACCCGCTTCGTCACCGACGACGTCGACCGGGTCGAGCTCTCCGACGGCGGCGTGCAGAAGGTCTTCCTCGGCGACGAGGAGCACCTGGCGAAGACCGTGATCCTGGCAATGGGAGCCGAGCCGCGCCGGCTCGGCGTGCCGGGGGAGATGGAGCTGGGCGGCCGCGGCGTCTCCACCTGCGGCGTCTGCGACGGCGCCTTCTTCAAAGACCGCAAGGTGATCGTGATCGGCGGCGGCGACTCGGCGATGGAGGACTCGATCTTCATCTCCAAGTACGCCAGCGAGCTGACCGTGGTCAACCGCCGCGACGAGTTCCGCGCCTCGAAGATCATGCAGGAGAGGGCGCGCGAGCGGGACAACATCGAGTTCAAGACCCCGTTCGTCGCCGAGGAGTTCGTCGCCGGCGAGGACGGCAAGCTCGGCCACGTGCGCCTGCGCGACGTCGAGAGCGGCGAGAGCGAGGACTTCGAGGCCGACGGCGCCTTCATCGCGATCGGCCACATCCCGAAATCGGAGATCGTGGTCGGCCAGCTCGACACCGACGAGGAGGGCTACATCGTCACCCAGCCAGGCTCGACCAGGACCAACCTGGCCGGCGTCTTCGCCGTCGGCGACGTCGTCGACCACACCTACCGCCAGGCGGTCACCGCCGCCGGCACCGGCTGCATGGGCGCCCTCGACGCCGAGTGGTACCTGCGCGACACCCCGCCCTCGCCCGAGGCCCACTGGATGCCCGGCGGCGAGCCCGCCGAGATCGCCCCCAAGGTCGGCTGACCGGCGCATATCGGCGTCCTCGGTCGCTCGCGTGCAGAGCACGCCACGCTCCCTGCGTTCTTGATCTGCTTGGTCAGGCGACCTTGAGTCGACGCCTGGCCCCTAAGGTGCCGGTCTAGGGCGGCCTGTGCTCGCGGCAGTTGACGCCAGTGGCTCTGCAGCGTCGGGCGCGGTGACTACTTCGTCCTCATCGAGGACGAAGTAGTCCAAGTCGAGGCGCTTGAGCAGATAGCTGCGGGCGACCGCGACGCCTACGTTGTTTTCGATCATCAACTGCGCAAGTTCGTTCCCGTCGACGAGGATGATGCGCGGGGTCACCTTCCCCGCATACTCGATGGCATCTGGACTGAATGCCGAGGTAGTGATGAAGACACCCTTCGTTGCATTTTGGCCCTGCAGCGCACCGACGAATTTCTGGATCTCGGGACGCCCAACAGTGCCAGTCCACTTCTTCGCCTGGACATAGACAGTGTCTAGGCCCAAGCGGTCTTCCCTGATGACACCGTCAACTCCTTCGTCACCGCTTTTGCCTAGACGTTCAGCCGCCCCTTCCTGCCTTCCGCCATAGCCGATCGCATGGAGAACGTCGAGCACTAGTTGCTCAAAGAACTCTGGAGTCTGGTCATGTATTCGGTCCAGCAGCTCTCCGGCAAGCGCAGAGCGAAGCTCTCGATACGAATCCTCGATGCGTTCCTCCGGTGTTTGGTCCTCTGCGGCAGCCGGTGCCTCGGTCGCGACTCCTTGGTTGCCTTTTGCCTGTCTGAATTCGGAGAACTCCTCGAATTGGGACAGCACAGCCAGGTCTACCCGAACCGGGTTGGACTCGAGGACTTCCTGCCCACGATCGGTAATCCGGTAAACGGCCCGCTTTGGACGCTGGATGAGGCCAGCGCGGTACAGATAAGTTGCGGCCCAGCCAACCCGGTTTTGAAGTGTCGTTACCCGGCCGCTGGGAATCCGTTCTTCGACATCCTCTTGGCTTAGTGCGAAGTGGCTCGTGAGGTCCTCGCGAATTGACCGAATTGAATGATCGCCGTCATCGGCCAAGATCTCCAGCAGGGGTCGCATGAGTGATTGGAAATCTGGCACCGCCATGACGAAGACCATAGTGGCGAAGGTCGGCCAAGTGTCGTTCCGATGGTGCTTGCGTCGGCTAAGCGCTCAAGATGCGCAGGGCGGCGTGTGCAGAGGCCAGCCGGGCAAAGTCACCATCCTGGGTGACAACCGGAAGGCCGTGCTCTACCGCGGTGGCAGCGATCAAGGCGTCGGTGAGCTTGACGGTGCGGTGAATACCGGCTGCCTTGCAGTCAGCGACCAAACGGGCCCAGGTCGTCATGACGGCCTCGCTTATGGGAATTGGATCAGCAGAGCGGGCGAGGGCGAGGGTGTCCGCTCTACGGGCTCGAGTTGCGTCATCGGTTGCGTTCAGGACGCCGAGTTGAAGCTCTCCGATGGTCACCACCGAGACGGCAACGCGTTCGGGAAGATCGCCGAGCGGGCGCCCCGTCTCGTGAGCTATGAAGACCGAGGTATCGAGCAGTCCCGCTGTCGGTTCAGTCACAGCTCGTCGAGGGTTTGGCCGGCCAACTCGTCGAGCTCACGCCGAAGAGCGGGGTCTGCAGCCCGCTCTCGCAGCTGCTCACGCAGTTGGGCCCCCCCGAGCCAGCGGGTGCGCTGGCCGTGAGGAACGATGTCGGCCATGGGGTCGCCGTTGACCGTGAGGACGACGCGCTCACCCGCCTTGACTGCGTCGATGACGCTTGCGGTCCTGTTGCGTAGGTCTCGTACCCCGATCTCCATGTGCGACACTGTAGCATCTGGCTCGGACGGATCAATTCAACCGCATAGTTAGGGTGGAACCTGATGGCTGATCGGCTCTCTTCGATCTTCCCCTTCGTGATCGCCGTGCTCCTGCCGCCGGCGGGGCTGCTGCTCGGGCTGGTCGAGGTGCGGCAGGACCGGGAGCTTGGGGTTCGCCTGCTGGTGGTCTCGGTGCTGGCGGCGGTCGTCTGGGCGCTGCTCTTCGTCAGCTGAGCTTCAGCCGACGAGCTTCTGGACCACGAAGGTGCGGGACCCCTTGGGGGTCTCGATCTCGATCGGCTCGCCGACTTTGGCGTCGCGCAGGGCACGGCCGATCGGGGACTCGGCGGAGAGCCGGCCCGCGCCGAGGTCGGCCTCGGTCGAGCCGACCAGGGTCCAGGTGTGGACTTCGTCCTTGCCCTCGTCGAGCACCTCGGCGGTGCGGCCGAAGGCGAAGCTGTCGGCGTCGCCGTCGACCTCGACGACGACCGCGGTGCGCAGCCGCTCGCGCAGACGCTTGATCTTGGTCTCGAGGTGTGCCTGGTCGTCCTTGGCGATGTGGTACTCGGCGTTCTCCTTGAGGTCGCCTTCCTCGCGCGCCACCTTGATCCGCGCCGCCATCTTCGCCCGGGCCGGGCCTTCGAGCTGCTCGATCTCCTCGCGCAGCGCGGCGATCCCCTCCTCCGTGATCGCCTCGCCGGTCGGTTCCGCGTCTCCCATCGGTCCACCCTTGCAGATGCCGAGCTCTGTCGCCAGCCTTCCAGTGCGCTTTATGTGCCCATGGATGGCATAGAGCGCACCGGAAGCCCCGTGGGTCTCGCTAAGGTGATCGAACGGCTCCCTCCTGCGCTCACATCCAGTCGATCGAGGTCTTCGACCCGCCGGCCGAGGTCATCGGCTGCGAGGAGTGCCTGGCGCAGGCCATGCAGTGGGTCCACCTGCGCATGTGCCAGACCTGCGGGCACGTCGGCTGCTGCGACAACTCCGAGGGCAGGCACGCCACCGCCCATCACGAACGGACCGGTCACCCGGTGATCCGCTCGGTCGAGCCCGGCGAGGACTGGAGCTGGTGCTACGTCGACGAGGCGATGTTCCGGCTCGCCCGCTGAGGCGCCTCGACAACGACCTTCTCGGCGAAGAGCTCGACCAGGGCCGGGTCGAACTGGGTCCCGGCCGCGCGGCGCAGCTCCGCGAGCGCCGCGTCGGGAGACATCGGTTCGCCGTAGGGACGCGTTCCGGTCATCGCGCTGTAGGCGTCGCAGACCAGTATCACCCGCGACGCCTGCGGGATCTCCTCGCCGGCGAGGCCGTCGGGGTAGCCGCTCCCGTCCCATCTCTCGTGGCTCGAGCGGACCACCTTCGCCACTCCCCGCAGGGCGGGCGCGGCGGCGAGCACCCGCTCGCCGATCAGCGTGTGCTTGTGCACCAGCTCTTCCTCGGCTTCGGAGAGCGGCCCGGCTTTGTGGAGGATCTCGTCGGGGATCGCGATCTTTCCGATGTCGTGCATCTCCGCTGCGCGCACGAGGACGTCCATCTCCTCGGCCTCGAGGCCGAGCGCGCGCCCCGTCGCCGCGGCCAGGTGGGCGACGCCGCCGAGGTGGCGGTCGAGCGCCGGCTCGCGCTCCCTCAGCACCCCGAGCAGGACGCCCCTGGTCTGGCTCAGCGCCGAGTCGGCCCGCTGCCCCTTCTGCGTGTACATGCGCCGGTCGGCCGTGAGCAGGGCGTCGTTTGGCGTCTGCGCCTCGCTCGGCAGGCGGACCATTCCCCATGACGCTTTGATCGCAAAGCTCGGGCCCTGCTCGACGAGCGCCGCCTCGGCCGCCTTCACCACCGCCTCGGCCTTGCGCTGGTCGGCGAAGACCAGCACGCAGAACTCGTCCCCGCCCAGGCGGTAGGCGGCTCCCCAGGGCTCGACCGCGCTCGCCAGGCTCGCGCCCAGCCGCTTCAGCAGCTCGTCGCCCGCCGGGTGGCCGAAGCTGTCGTTGTAGGCCTTGAAGCCGTCGAGGTCGAAGAGCGCCAGGATCCCCTCGCTGGGCTCGGGGGCCGAGAGCTCCCGCTCCAGGTCGTTGAGCAGCGAGCGCCGGTTGCGCAGGCCGGTGAGCGCGTCGGTCGTCGCTTCGCGCTTGCTCAGGGCGAGCATCCTCGTGTTGAGGGCGAAGGTGGTGACCAGGCGGGCCAGCACCGCAAGCAGGGAGGCGACCCCGAGGACGATCGAGACGGTGCCGATCGCGGCGAAGTTGCCGAGCGCGAGCAGGCCCACCACGGCGAGCGCGAGCAGGACCGGCAGGGCGATCGAGCGGGCCGTGCGCGCTCGCGCGGGCTGCACCGAGGCCTGCGGGAGCCAGGCGGCGGCGGCGAGGAGGAGGAAGGCGAGGGGCCAGGCGACGCTGGCCAGGTTGAGGGCCTGGGTCGACTGGCCGGCGACCGAGAGGTAGACCACGTCGGCGGCGCCGAAGAGGATCAGCGCCGCGGCGATCAACGGCCAGGCGCCGTGGGCGCTCCAGCGCGAGGTGGTCAGGGCTCCGGCGACCAGCCCGAGGAGGACGAGGTCGGCGCCGGGGTAGGCGAGGCTGACGGAGACGCCCAGGTTGCTGCCTTCCAGCGCGTCGAGCACCGGCGGGAAGATCAGCGCCGCGGCGACGGCGGCGACGGCGAGGGCGCCGATCAGGCCGTCGACCCAGGCGAAGGAGTCGACGCGGGTCGAGCGGCTGCGCAGGAGCAGCACCAGGGCGAGGTAGGTGGCTGGGTAGAAGGCGAGGAAGAGCGCGTCGGAGGGGGAGGGGAAGGGCGCCGGGCTAGCGTAGTAGAGGACGACCGAGTAGTAGGTCTGGCCCAGGGCCCAGAGCAGCATGCCGGTGCCGAGCGCGGCCCATGCGAGTCGCTCGTCGGGCGTCCGCAGCGCCCTGAAGAGCACCAGCCCGGCGGCGCCGAGCACGACCGCGTCGTAGACCCAGCGGCCGAAGAGGTCTTCGGTCGAGGCGCCCCCGATCGAGTTCCAGGTCACGGCCGCGTAGGCGGCGAGCAGGAGTGCGAGTGCGCCGAGACAGGCGATGACGGCCTTGGGCGGCAGGCGGCGGGCGTGCTGGGAGTCCATGTCCGAGGCATCGGCCGCGACGCAGGGAGGCTTGAGGGTGGGGACGCCGGCACCCCTCCCCAAAACGCTCGGCGGGAGCCTCGCTGGAGTGTTTTGGGGAGGG
>CAMLQY010000023.1 GCA_946482365.1 uncultured Actinomycetes bacterium | reverse complement strand
AGGCCGGTTACGTCGTTGGCGGCGGTGCGGGGGTGGGTGGGGGCGGCGGAGGCGGATGGGGTCAGGGCGACCAGCCAGAGTGCCAGGGCGGCGAGGGTGAGGGTTGCGCGCATGGCGGTTTGCCTTTTCCTAGCCATCTGCTCATGGCAACTGCTAGTCCCGTCTCTCAACGTAGATCCCCCCTGGGAAGTAGTACGGACAACCTCAGTGCGCCCGAGGCTAGCAGAGTTCACAATGGCTACCCCAGAGGTTTTCATCTGGCATCTTGAACATTCCCACCATGGGAAAGTTGCGGACATGAGACGAAAGCGAAACCCGCAAATAGCAGGGGCGTAACCTTTGGTGGCCGTGGTGCAGACCGGTATCGACGACGGAGAGCGCAAGCAGGTAACGGTCCTCTTTGCCGACGTGAGCGGCTCGATGGACCTGGCCGAGGGGCAGGACCCGGAGGAGTGGCGCAAGATCATGCAGCGCTTCTTCGCCATCCTCGCCGCCGCGGTCGAGCGCTTCGAGGGGACCGTCGACAAGTTCACCGGCGACGGGATCATGGCCGTGTTCGGCGCCCCGGTCGCACATGAGGACCACGCGCGCCGCGCCTGCTACGCCGCCTTGCAGATGCTCGACGACGTCGCCGAGTACGCGGCCGAGCTGCGCCGCGGCCCCGGGCTCAACTTCTCGACCCGAATCGGGATCAACTCCGGCGAGGTGGTGGCCGGGGCGATCGGCGAGGGTGGCGAAGGCGAGTACACCGCGATCGGCCACACGGTCGGGCTCGCCCAGCGGATGGAGGCCCTGGCAGAGCCCGGCAAGGCCTACCTGGCCGAGCCGGCGGCAGCGCTGGCGCGGGGTTTCTTCGCGCTGGACGACCTCGGCGAGTTCGAGATCAAGGGAGTGAGCCGCCCGATCCGCGTCTCCGAGCTTGCCGGGATCGGCACCGCCCGCTCCCGCCTCGACCTCTCGCGCGAGCGCGGCTTCTCCCGCTTCGTCGGCCGCGACGAGGAGATGGTCATGCTGGAGGAGGCACTGGAGCAAGCGGTGGCCGGCGACGGCGCGGCGGTGGGGATCGTCGCCGAGGCCGGCGTCGGCAAGAGCCGCCTCTGCTTCGAGCTGGCCGAACGCGCCCGCTCCCGCGGCGTCGAGGTCTTCGCCTGCCAGGGACAGGCGCACGGGCGCGAGATCCCCTTCATGCCGGTGTTGCAGATGCTGCGCGACTACTTCGGCATCGCCGACGCCGACCCGGAGCGGATCGTGCGCGAGAAGGTCGCCGGCCGCACGCTTCTGCTCGACCCGGGCTTCGTCGAGGACCTGCCTGTCCTCTTCGACTTCCTCGGCGTGCCCGACCCTGAGCGGCCCCTGCCGAAGCTCAGCGCCGAGGCGCGTCACCGGACGCTGCGCGGCGTCGTCTGCCGGCTGGTGCGCGCGCCCAAGCGGCGCGAGCCGATCGTCACCCTGGTCGAGGACCTGCACTGGATGGACGACGCGAGCGAGGTCCTGCTGGGGGAGCTGCTCGGCTCGGTCGACGGGACGAAGACGCTGGCCCTGGTCAACTTCCGGCCCGAATACGAACCGGGATGGAGGACGCCCGAGAGCTACCGCCAGATCTCGCTGGGGCCGCTGGGCGCGGTCGACACCGAGGAGCTGCTGCACGACCTGACCGGCGAGGACCCGTCGCTGCAGGGCCTGGCCGGGCTGGTGCACGAGCGCAGCGCCGGCAACCCCTTCTTCGTCGAGGAGATCGTGCGCGAGCTGGCCGAGGACGGCACGCTCGCGGGCGAGCGCGGCGCGTATCGCCTGGCGCGGCCGGTCGAGGAGCTGAGCGTGCCGGCCTCCGTGCAGACGGTGCTCGCGGCGCGGATCGACCGCCTCGCGCCGGAGGCGAAGCGGCTGCTGCAGGCGATGTCGGTGGCCGGCAAGGAGGTGGGCGAGCGGACGCTGGGCACGATCGCTCGGCTTCGCCGACCCCGACGCCTGCGAGGACGCCCTGCGGGGGCTGATAGGCGCCGGCTTCATCTACGAGCTGGAGCTCTACCCCGAACGCGTCCTCGCCTTCCGCCATCCGCTGACTCGCGAGGTCGCCTACGGCACTCAGCTCGCCGCCCAGCGCGCCACACGGAGTCCGGGCGGGAACCGCTCGAAGCCGCCCGCTGGGCGGCACGGGCTGCACACTGGGCCGGGCACAGCCAGCCCCACGACTCGCTGCGACTCTGGGACACGGTGACGCGGCTGGTCGACGGGCTGATGGAGAACGAGGAGACGACCGCCCTCGCGGTCGCCTCACGGCTGCAGCAGCTCGACTACGCGTGGCGGCTCGGCATGGAGCCCGGGAGGGTGGCGCGCCTCGAGGCCGAGGCCGAGGAGATCGCCACCCGGATCGGCGACCTGCGTTCGCTGGCCCTGCTGCGGATGCTGCTCTCGGGACGGCCGGGGCTCGAGCAGACGAGCGCGGACTGGATCGCCGGGGTCACGGAGGCGAGCCGGCTGGCCGACGAGTCGGGTGACCTCCACCTGCGGGTTGCGATCCGGGCGGCCGGTGCGTACGCCCACCTGTGCGCGGCCGACTTCGCGCGGCTCGACCGCACCGCCGACGAAGTGCTGGAGCTCGCCGGGGGCGACCCCGCGATCGGCGCCGGGATCATCATCGGCTGCCCGGTCGCCTGGGCGGTGGGGGCGAAGGCGCTCGTCCGTCGCGAGCGCGGGGAGCTGGACGAGTGCGAGCGGCTGCTGGAGGAGAGCCTGCGGCTCGCCAAGGAGCACGGCGACCCCGAGACCGCGAGCTGGAACCGGGGCACGAAGGCGATGCTGCTGACGATGCGCGGCGAGCCGGAGGCGGGGGTGGCTGTCGGACGGCGCAACTGCGAGCTGACCGATCGCCTGGGAGACGTCTTCTCGCGCAGCCTCGCGCTGGGCAATCTCGGGGCGGCGCAGTTGGCAGCGGAGGACTACGAGGGGGCGCTCGAGTCGTTCGACGAGGCGGAGCGCCTCCACCGCGAGGCGATGGACGGCGGCGACGAGCAGGAGGCGTGGCGAGCCGCGGTGCGGGCCGAGGCCCTGGTGGGCGTCGGTCGCACGAGGGAGGCGGTCGAGCTCGCCGCCTGGGCCGCGGAGGTGGCTCTCGAGCGCGAACTGCTCTGGTCGTTGCCCCTGGCGCTGCTGGCGCTCGGCCGCGCCCGCGCCGCCGCCGGGGAGCCCGGCGCCCGCGAGGCGCTGGACGAAGCGGCAGCCATCACCGAAGAGACCGGCGCGCTCACGACCCTCGCCTCGGTCGAAGAAGAGCGCGACCGCCTCGCCGCCGCTCGCTGACGAGCGCAGGATTACGCACCGCACGGCTCCGCGCACTCGGCAATCCCTCATCCTCCAAGGGGCCAACTGCGCGAGATCGTGCACCGCACGGTTTCGCGCACTCGAAAAATCCTCATTCTGGGATTTGCAGGAACTTTTATGCCTTGATCGAATCCCTGTCTGCTTTTCGGCGCCCTGCTCGGTGGATTTCTTGACTGGCCTCGGCGCGACCGCTTATCTAACCCTGTCCAAAAAACCAGCTCGGCGGCAAACCGCCGAGAAGGGAGAATCAAAGTGAGACTCATCAAGATGCTCGGCCTTGCGGCCGTAGCGGCGATGGCCGCGATGGCGTTCGTTGGCGCCACCTCGGCATCGGCCAACGGGGAAACCCAGCTCTGTAACTCACATTCGGCATTAACCTGCGGTTCCGCAGCGACCACCATCAGCATGACTGATGTGAACACCGGCCGTCTCTTAAGCAGCCTCGTCGACGTCCTGTGTGATGACATCAATGGGTCGGGCACGCCGTTAGCGTTAGCCAAACCGCAGTCGATCCACATCACGGAACTCTCGTTCGAAGATTGTGAAACCAATGGAGGCGACGGCTGTGAAGTTACGGTTCTCGAACTGCCGTTATCCAACCTCTTAAAGACGGGGTTAGACTCCGGCTCCATCACGGGCACGAACGGCTCGACCTTAGTCGCCTGTGAAGATGTGATTTTCTCGACGGATATTCACTGTGTGTACGACGCTACGGGTCTGACGTTCTCCGTCGGCTCGCAGCACCTGACCGCGAGCAATACGCAGGTCGATAAGATCAGCGGCAGCCTCTGCCCTGATGAGTCGTTCCTCGACGGGTTACTGGTGACGACAGCCAACCGCTACGTCCTCGCCTAACACGTCGCTTGTATTGACGGCGCTCTCTTCTGAGAACGTCGGCAGAACGACGCCGCCCCGGATTTCCGGGGCGGCGTCTTTTTGAGGGTCCTCCCTATACTCACCAGACCGATTGACTGGTCAGTCAACCAACGACGGGAGAACGTTTGCGCGCAGCGGTGGTACAGCTCGAGTCGGGTGGTGAGAAGGCCCGCAACCTGGACGCGGCCGAGGGCCTCGTGCGCGAAGCGGCCGCCGACGGCGCCGAGCTGGTTGCCCTGCCGGAGAAGTGGAACCTGCTGGCCGGCGGACAGGACCTGCTCACCGGTGCCGAGACGCTCGACGGCCCCAGCCTCAACGCCGCCCGCAGCTGGGCGCGCGAGCTCGGCATCCACCTGCTCGCCGGCAGCATCCCCGAGTTGGGCCCTGGCGGCAGGGCGTTCAACACCTCGGTCCTGATCGGCCCGGTCGGCGACGACCTCGCCGTCTACCGCAAGATCCACATGTTCGACGTCGACGTCGGCGGGGTCTCCTACCGCGAGTCCGAGTGCGAGCAGCCGGGCGAGGAGATCGTCACCGCTCCCTGCCTGGGCACGACCATCGGCCTCAGCGTCTGTTATGACCTGCGCTTCCCCGAGCTCTACCGGATCCTCGCCGTGCGCGGCGCCCGCATCGTCACCGTTCCCTCCGCCTTCACGCTCGCGACCGGCCGCGACCACTGGGAGGTCCTGCTGCGGGCGCGGGCGATCGAGGACCAGGTCTTCGTCCTCGCGCCGAACCAGGTCGGCAAGGCGCCTCCCCACTTCGACTCCTACGGGCGCTCGGCGATCGTCGACCCCTGGGGCGTCGTCCTCGCCACCGCCCCCGACGAGGAGTGCTTCGTCGCCGCCGACCTCGACCTCTCCGCCCAGCAGCGCATCCGCGAGTCGCTGCCCTCGCTCGCCAACCGCCGCCCCCAGGCCTACGCCTGGCCCCAGCTGACGGAGGCGCGCGCCTGATGGCGTCCAGGGCCCCTGCCCCCGCCGTCGACAAGCGGCGCCAGATCCTCGACGCGGCGATCCGGGTCTTCGCCCGCCAGGGCTTCCACTCGACCCGCGTCTCCGACATCGCCGACGAAGCCGGCGTCGCCTACGGGCTGGTCTACCACTACTTCAAGTCGAAGGACGAGGTGTTGAACGAGCTCTTCGCCGAGCGCTGGTCGCTGCTGCTGGCGGCGATCGAGGAGGCCGACCGCGCGGGGGTCTCGCCGCGGCAGAAGCTCGAGGCGGTGGCCGGCTTCATCGTCGGCTCCTACCGCCACGACCCGGACCTGATGAAGGTGATCATCGTCGAGGTCACCCGCGCCGCCAACTCCTTCGGCCGCACCCACCTGCCCGAGATCCGCCGTGCCTACGACTCGATCGCCAAGATCGTCGCCGAGGGCCAGGAGTCGGGTGAGTTCCGCCGCGACATCGACCCGACCTTCGCCTCGATGTCCTTCTACGGCGCGATCGAGCAGCTGCTCACCGGCTGGATCTTCGAGGTGATCCCCGCCTCCGACGGAGACTTCGACCAGGCGAAGAGCCTCGTCGTGGCGACGATCTGCGACGGTCTCGAGCCGCGATAGGTAAGGTCGGGCGGGCATGGAGAACGAGATCGTCAAACGCCTCGCCTGGAGCGGCATGCTCGCCGGCGCCGGGGCGCTGGCCAGCATCGTCGCCACGCGAATCGCCGCCATAGCCTACCGCCGCCTCTTCGACGAGGATCCGCCGGAGTAGCGTGCCCGACGGCAGCCGAACACCTTCACAGGACGAGCGCTCGGTCAGCGAGCTCGTCTTCGACGTCGCCGAGAAGAGCTCCACGCTCGTCCGCGAGGAGATCGAGCTCGCCAAGGCCGAGGTCGCCGACAAAGTCGGCAAGATCCTGCGCGGCTCCGTCGTCGGCATTGCGGCGGGCATCTTCGCCTTCCTGGCGCTGATCCTGGTCATGGAGGGGGTCGCCTGGCTGCTCGCCGAAGAGGTCTTCGACGGCAACGCCTGGCCCGGCTTCTTCGTCGAGGCGGCGGTCTTCCTGCTGATCGCCGCAGCCGCGGGCTTCTTCGCCTACCGCTCGGTCCAGGCCGGCGCACCGCCGGTTCCCGAGCAGGCGATCGAAGAGGCGAAGCTGACCAAGGCGACGCTGGAATCCGGAGCGAAAGCGGGCGGCGAATGAGCGCCCGGCCCGAGCCCGTCCGCCCCCCCACCGCCGGCATGCCCGGCCGCTCCGCGGCGGAGATCCGCCGCGACATCGACCTCCAGCGCCGTGACCTCGGCCGCTCGGTCGAGCAGCTCCGCGGCCGGGTCGCCGAGCTGACCGACTGGCGCCGCCAGGTGTACGAGCACCGCAGCCAGCTGATCGTCGGCGCGGCGGTCGCCGGCTTCGCGCTCGGCGGCCTGATGATGCTGCGCCGCCGCCGCTAGCCGCCGCTCCGTGGCCGACCTGGCGGAGATCCGGCAGATGATCGAGGCGGCGCTGCCGGGTGCCGAGGTCGAGGTCGTCGACGAGACGGGCACCGCCGACCACCTACGGGCGACCGTGACGGCCCCCCAGTTCGAAGGCCTGTCGCGCCTCGACCAGCACCGCTTGGTCAAGGCCGCGGTCAAGGATCGCTTCGACGACGGCGCCATCCACGCCCTCTCGCTCAAAACCAAGCCCCTATAGCGGCGACTGAACGATTTGCCTCCGTATGTGGGGGTCAATCGACCAGTCTCTACAATCGCCCTATGGCCGACGCCGAGCTGAAGCAGAAAGTCGAAGAGCTGATCGCCGCCAACCCGGTGCTGCTCTTCATGAAGGGGACCCCCGACATGCCGCGCTGCGGCTTCTCGATGCGTGTCGTGCAGGTGCTCGACTCGATCGACGTCGAGTACGGCGCGATCGACGTGCTGCCGGCGCTGCAGCCGCTGCGCGAAGTCACCGCCGAGATCTCCGACTGGCAGACCTTCCCTCAGCTCTACGTCAACGGCGAGCTGGTCGGCGGCGCCGACATCGTCGAGGAGATGCTCGAGTCGGGCGAGCTGGCCGAGGCCCTCGGCGTCGAGCAGCCCGCGGTGGCACCCGCACCCGCGGCGCCATCGCAGGCACCGCCTCTTCAAATCGAATAGCCGCCGCCGGCTGACCAAGCAGGTCAAGGACGCAGGGAGCGTGGCGTGCTCTGCACGCGAGCGACCGAGGACGCCGACGTGCGCAGAGTCAGACGGCGGCGGCTGCGTCCTCTTTGACCTGAAAGGAGGATCCGCAGCCGCAGGCGGCGACGACGTTCGGGTTGTTGACCTGGAAGCCGGCGCCCTGCAGGCCTTCCACGTAGTCGACCTCGGAGCCGAAGACGAACTGCATGCTGACCTTGTCGACGATCACGGAGACCCCGTCGACCTCGAAGACATGGTCGTCCTCCTTGGCCTGGTCGAAGGCGAGCGCATACTGGAAGCCCGAGCAGCCACCACCGCGGACCGCGACGCGGAGAGCCTGGCCCTCCGAGCCCTCCTGGGAGCCGAGCAGCTCGCCGATCTTGCCTGCCGCCTTCTCGGTCAGGGAGATGGCGGCCTGGGGGGTCTCGGTCTGAGGGTCGGTCACTTCACAAAGTGTAGCGGGGGCTTTGGTGGAAGAATCGCAGGGCCGTGAACCCCGACGCGAAAATCGCGGTCGTCTGCGACACGACGGCCTACCTGCCCGCCGAGCTCGTCGCCTCGAACGGGATCCATGTCGTCAGCCTCTACGTGGCGGTCGATGGCGCGCAGGAGCCGGAGGCCGAGATCTCCGATTACGCCGCCTTCTACGAGCGCTTGCGGGCCTCCGAAGACGGGGCGACGACCTCGCAGCCCTCCGTCGGGGACTTCGTCTCGGTCTACGAGCCGCTGCTCGACGAGGGTCGCGAGATCGTCTCGATCCACATCTCCTCCGGCATCTCGGGAACCTTCGAGGCAGCTGGGCAGGCGCGGGAGCGGCTCGTCGCCGAGGGCAAGGGGGGAGATCGGATCCACCTCTTCGACTCGCGCTCGGCCTGCGGCGGGATGGGCTACTCGGTGCTCGCGGCCGCGGCCGCGGCCCGGGCCGGCGGTGACGGCGAGGCAGTCCTCGCCCGCGCCCAGCAGGCGCGTGAGGAGCTGAAGATGTGGTTCGCGATCGACACGCTCGAGTACCTGCGGCGCGGCGGCCGCATCGGCGGCGCCCGCGCCTGGATCGGCTCGGCCCTGAAGATCAAGCCGATCCTCACCCTGGAGGAGGAGATCACACCGGTCGAGCGCGTCCGCACCCGTGCCCGCTCGATCGAGCGCCTGCGCGACTACGCACGCCGGCGCCACGAGTCCGGCCTCGACGCCTGGGTCATCCAGCACATCCAAGACCAGGAGACGGCCGATGCCCTCGCCGACGACTGCCGCGAGATCTTCGGCTGCGAGCCCGTCTACATCTCCGAGATCGGCCCCGTCATCGGCGCCCACGTAGGCCCCGGCCTGATCGGCGTCGGCAGCGTCAGCAAAGAGGTTCTCAGCTAACTAAGGGCCCTGCAGGGGGTGCCCCTCAGGCTCAGACCCGCTCGCCGAGGGTCTCGAGCATCTCCTCGACCCGGACGAACTTGACCCGGGGGCGGCCGTGGGGCTCGCCGCGGCCGACCTCAGCCTGGTCGATCGCCTGCCAGTCCTCGAAGCTGACGTAGCGGACGCTGCGTTCGGCGAGGAGGGCCTCGACCGCGCCCGGGTCGGGGGTCTCGGGGCTGAGCAGCGTCTGCGACTCGACGTCGGCGAGCAGGTGCTGGACCGTCTCCAGGGCGTCTTTCTTGTTCGTCCCGATCACGCCCGAGGGGCCGCGCTTGATCCAGCCGGCGGTGTAGTGGCCGACCTTGTGGCCGGCGTCGTGCGAGTCGAGCACGCGGCCGCCCTCGTTGAGGATCAGGCCGCGCTTCCCGTCGAAGGGGACGCCCTCGATCGGCACGCCGGTGTAGCCGACCGAGCGCAGCACCAGGCCGCACTCGAGCTCTTCGCGCTCGCCGGTGTCGCGGGCGCGCAGGGTGCCGCCCTCCTCGACCAGCTCGTTGCGCCCGATCACGATCCTCTCGACCTTGCCCTCGCCCTGGATCTCGACCGGCGAGGCGAGGAAGCGCAGGACGATCCGCTGCTTCTTGCCCTCCGGCTCGCGCTGGGAGAACCCGCGCAGCGTCTCGACGTTGACCCGGGTCGTCTTGTCGGCGTCCTCGGACTCGAGGTAGGCGGCGCTGGCTGGGTCGAGCTCGACCTCGGCGGGGTCGACGATGACGTCGGCGTCCTCCATCTCGCCCAGCTCCTTGATCTCCGGGTTGGTGAAGGCCGCCTGCACCGGCCCGCGGCGTCCGAGCACGACGATCTCGCGGATCTGCTTGCGGTCGAGCATCTCGATCGCGTGGTCGGCGGTGTCGGTCTGGCGCAGCTCGTGGTCGGTCAGCGCCAGCATCCGGGCGACGTCCATCGCCACGTTGCCGTTGCCGATCACGACGGCGCGCTCGCAGGAGAGGTCGAACTCCTCGCTCGCGTAGTCGGGATGGGCGTTGTACCAGCCGACGAAGGCGGTGGCGGCGTGGCTGCCGGGCAGGTCCTCGCCGGGGATGCCGAGCTGGCGGTCGGTCTCGCAGCCGACCGTGAAGACGATCGCGTGGTAGAGCCGCTCGAGGTCCTCGACCTCGACGTCGTGGCCGACCTTGACGTTGCCGAAGAAGCGGAAGCCCTCGCGGGCGGCAGTTTTCTCGTAGACGCGGATCACCGACTTGATCTTCGGGTGGTCCGGGGCGACACCGCCGCGGACGAGGCCGAAGGGGGTGGGAAGGCGGTCGAAGAGGTCGACCTGGGAATGAGTCTCCTCGTGCTTGAGGATGTGCTCGGCGGCGTAGAAGCCGGACGGGCCGGCGCCGACGATGGCGACGCGGAGGGGGGTCTCGGCTGTTCCGATCTTGGTCATGGCGAGCCGGGAAGGATAGGGAACCAGGGCCGGCGGGCGCCTACGCGCCGGCGGCGACGGCGCTGGGCACGCCGTCGAGCGCGTCGAGCGCCTTGCGCAGCGAGAGCGCCACGCAGGTGAAGATCGGGGTCTCGAGCTCGGTGTACTCGCTCGACTCGGTCGGGCGCAGCTCCTGCACCAGGTCGAGGAACATGCCCGGGTCGTCGCCCTCGAAGGCGACGACGAACTCCTGGTCGTCGAGGCCGAAGGAGTAGGAGGTGTTGATCGTGATCTCGGGATAACGGCGGCCGACCTCGATGTGGCTCTTCATGATCCGCTGGCGCTCCTCCGGCGGCAGCCCGTACCAGCGCCGCTGCTTCACCATCGGGTAGAGGAAGAGGTACTTTCGCTCGCTGACGCAGATCTCGGGGCGGGCCTGCTCCTCTGAGTAGGGCGAGCGCTTGGTCATCGAGAGGAACGAGTAGGGCGTCTCCGCCCACTTCGCCAGGCCGCTCTGGCCGAGCACGACGTGGAAGGTGTGCAGGTCGTCGAGGCTGGGGCTCTGGCTGAGCAGGACCAGGTCGACGTCGCCGCGCGTGCCTATGGTTGAGTAGGCGCGCAATGAGCGATCGAGGGCGAAGTCCTCGCAGGCGGCGAGGAACTCCTGCTTGTCCGTGGCCCGCTGGTCGGCGTCTTGGCGGCGCCAGGCGGAGTCCATCTTGAGCATCGTGAATTTGGCGAAGGTGCGGTCTGCCATGGGGTTGACGATAGCGGTGGTCTCGGTGTTTGGGGCGGGGTCCGGGCAGGGGGTTCCACTTAACTTTTTCGGTTCCGCACCGGCGGTGAGCGGGCGGGGGGCTCCACTTAACTTTTTCGAAGAAGCGGAGGCGGCGACTCCCCGGCCGGTAGACGAAAAAGTACAAGACGTTCCGCCCCCCGCCCGCTCACCGTCTACGAGCGTCACTCTCGCTCTGCTTCCCCGCGGGACCAGCGTCGAGGAGCTTGCTCGGGCTGGGATGTCCCCTGGGCTTCTAAGCGCTGGCTTGGGGTCGGTGTCCCCAGCGCAGACATACCTCGACATCTCGCAGGGGAACCGGGTGTTCGACTCGCTTTATGACTCTGAGCTTCCGGCGCGTGTTGGGGGCGGGGTTTGTGGGCCGGCGTATTCGCCGGCTGTTGTGGAGCGGGCGGAGTCGGCTCCTGCTGACATCGAGCCGGGGTTGCTGGCGGCGACGCTGCGCAGGGCGGGGGGGAGATGTGCAGTGCGGAGTGTTGGGCTGCAGGATCTGGGGAGGCTCGTCCGTGAGTTGCGGGGGGACGATTTGCTTATTGCCATTGAGCGGGCGCCGCCGGGGACCAACGAGGCGCTGGCCGTTGGGATCGCGGGGAGGGGGTTCTCGGGCGAACTGACCTCCGACAGCACGCGGACGGACGGGTATGTGCTGACGACGGACATCGCGCCGACGATCTTGGGGCGGCTCGGGATCGGTGTGCCCTCGGCGATGTCGGGACAGGCGATCCGGGCGGAGGGGAGCGTCGACGTGGCGGCGATCGAGGCGCTGGGGGAGCGGATGGCTGTGATCTCGGAGCGGCGGGGGGCGGTGGTCGGGGTCAGCCTGCTGGTCTGGCTGGTCGTCTTCGGTCTCACCGCGCTGGTCGGCTCCGGCCGGGTGGCGAGGGTGGCGGTCCGGCTGCTCGCGCTCAGCGTCGTCTACCTGCCGCTGCTGCTGCTCGCGGCGGCGGCGCTGGAGCCGAGCCGGGAGAGCGAACAAATGCTGGTTATGTTCGGCGCTCCGCTGTTGGCGGCGCTGACGCTCTTCGCCCTCGGTGGGTATCGGGCGCTGGCCGTGGCCTCGGGCGTCGTCGTTTTCGCCTACGCGCTCGACGTGGTCGCCGGCTCGTCGCTCACCTCGCTCTCGCTGCTCGGCCCCAACCCTGGCCTCGGCGTCCGCTTCTACGGGATCGGCAACGAGCTCGAGGCCCTGCTCGCGGTGCTCGTCGTCGCCGGCACCGGCGCCGCGCTCGCCGGCTTCCGGCCGGCGCTCGACAGCCGCCGCTGCGCGCTCGCGTTCGCCGCCAGCGGCTCGGTCGCCGCCCTCGTCTTCGCCGCCGGGCGCTTCGGGGCGGACGTGGGCGCCGCGATCGTGATGCCAATAGGGGCCGCGGCCGCCGTTTACAAGGTCGCGACCCCCTGGCGACACGCGGCCCTTGTTCTCATTATTACAGGATTTATTCTATTTATGGGATTTATTGCAGCAATAGACCTCCTCACGGGTGCGAACGCGCACCTGACCAGATCGGTCCTCGACGCCGGCGGGCTCGGCGAGGCGGCCGACGTCGCGCAGCGCCGCCTGCAGCTCTCGGCGCACAGCTTCACCCGGCCCGTGGTCCTCGCCTTCCTACCGCTTGTCCTCGGCCTTGCCGCGCTGGCGGCCTGGAAGCGCGACGTCCTGCGCTCCTGGCTGCGCGACGCTCCCGCCCTGCAGGCCGGCCTGCTCGGAGCGCTCGCCGCAACCGTCGCCGGCACCCTCGCCAATGACTCCGGCGCCCTGGTGCTGGAGATCGGCAGCGCCTACCTGCTCGCCTTCGCCGGCTTCGCCTGGGCCGAGGGAGCCGCCCGATCCTCTACGCTTCGCAGTTCGTGAGAATCGCGCTCGTCTCGCCATACTCCTGGACCTACCAGGGCGGCGTGAACCGGCACGTGGAGGCGCTCGCGGAGGAGTTCCTCGGACGCGGCCACCACGTTCGCGTGCTTGCCCCCTTCGATCCGCCCGGCCGGCTCAGCCGCAGCATGCACCGAGCCGCGCCGGAGCCGCGCGAGGCGCCCGATTACCTGATCCCGCTCGGGCGCACGGTCGGCATCCCCTCCAACGGCGCGATCTCAAACCTCGCGCCCTTCCCGGCGGGTGGTGTCCTAGCGCCGCGACGGGAGCTGCACCGCGGGGACTTCGACGTCGTCCACATCCACGAGCCGCTGGTGCCGCTGGTCGGCTGGAACGCCGCGCTCGGCACCGCGGCCCCCGCCGTCGGTACCTTCCACGCCTACTCGACCAAGGCCCTGCCCAACCACGTCGCCTCGGCGCTCGGCGCCAGGCGCGTCTTCAACCGGCTCTCGGCGCGGATCGCGGTCTCAGAGGCGGCCGCCTGGACCGGACGCCGCTGGTTCGGCGGCCATTACGAGGTGATCCCCAACGGCGTCGACCTCACCGCCGCGCCCGGTGGGCCGAAGCCGCCCGGGGAGGAGCTGCGTGTGCTCTTCGTCGGCCGCCCCGAGGAGCGTAAGGGCCTGCCGGTTCTGCTCTCGGCCTTCGGCGCCCTGGTCGAGCACGTGCCCAGCCGGCTCACCGTGATCGGCGCCGAGCGCGAGGACGTCCTGCGCTACCTCGCCGACCCCGATGCCCTTCGCCACATCGACGTTCGCGGCAGGGTCTCGGGCGAGGAGCTGCACCGCGCCCTGCACGAGGCCGACCTGCTCTGCGCGCCCTCGCTCTCGGGGGAGAGCTTCGGCATGGTCCTGACCGAGGCCTTCGCCGCCGGCACCCCCGCGATCGCCTCTGCCATCGCCGGCTATAGCGACGTCGTCACCGACGGCGTCGACGGCGTCCTGGTCCCGCCCGGGGATGCCCAGCGCCTCGCCGAGGAGCTGCAGCGCGCCCACCACGAGCCCCAGCGCCTGGCGGCGATGGGGCGGGCGGCGCGTCGCAGCGCAGAGCGCTACGCCTGGCCGCGCGTCGCCGACCGCGTCACCGGGGTCTACGAGCGAGCGATCGAGGCGCCCGAGCCCAGCGGCGCGCTCGAGCGCGCCGCTCACTGGGCGGGGATACGGCCGGCCGACGGCATGCCGCCTCGCCCGCCCCAGCGGCTGCCCTCGCTCGACCCGGCGCCGGCCCAGCCCGGCGAGCGCCGTCGCCAGGCGGCACGCCGCATCGGCCTCGGCGCCGCCGGGGGGCTCGGCGTCGGCCTGACCGCGCTCGCCGCCCAGAAGATCGGGGTCGACAACGTCGTCGCCAGCATCGTCCGCTCCGACCTCACCTGGGTCCTCGTCGCCTGCGCCTTGATGGCGCTCTCGCTCTTCTTCCGCGCCGCCTCCTGGTACTGGATCGTGCGTGCGGCATTGCCGCGGCGGCCGGTGCGCCGCCGCGACGTCACCTCGGCAACGATGATCGGGGTGCTGATGTCGGCGACCTTGCCCGCCCGTCTCGGCGAGCCAGCCCGGGCGATGTCGCTGGCGCGGAGGGTCGGCCGAATGCGCGAGACATTCCCGGTCCTGCTCGGCACCCTGGTCTCCCAGACGGTGCTCAACATCGTCGCCTTGGCCCTGCTCGGGGTCATCATCGTCTCCAGCACCGACCTCTTCCATTCGAGCACCGAGAAGCTCTTCGCCTTCAGCCTCGTGCCGCTGGCCCTGCTCCTCTTCGTCCTGCTCGCCCCGCCGCTGATGCGGCGGGGCGGCAACGGGCGCCTCGCCCGGCTCGGCGCGAGCCTGCAGACCGGGTTGGTCCAGGTGCGCGCCGGCTTGCGCGTCTTCCGCAACCCGCGCCAAGGGGCGGCAGCCGCAGCAGCCCAGCTCGGCGCCTGGGCGATCCAGCTCGCCGCCTGCTGGGCGCTGCTCGCGGCTCTCGGGCTGAGCAACCAAGCCGGCATCGGTGCCGCGGCCGCGGTCCTCTTCGCCGTCAACGTCACCGCCGTCGTCCCGGCGACCCCCTCCAACATCGGCGTCTTCCAGCTCGCCGTGATCAGCGTCCTGCACACCGGCTTCGGCATCGGCACCGCCGACGCGCTCGCCTACGGCGTCATCCTGCAGGCGGTCGAGATCGCCACCGCCGTCGCCCTCGGCCTTCCCGCCCTCGTCCGCGAAGGGCTCACCTGGAGCGACCTGCGCGTGCAGGCGCTCTCCACGGCACCGGTCCGGCTCGAGCCGCAGCCCGCCCGTTTCGAATAGTGTGCTACCGCTGACGGCGGTTCCCAATAAACGACCTGGTTATTTCTATTGCACACTCGATGCACGCCGACGGCATTCCCAACACCACGCAGGTCCGCGCCGGGGGGACGGTCCTCTCCTTGCTGGCCAGCCCGCTCTGCGCACCGATCCTTCGCGCCCACCTCGACGGGCCCCTCCGCCTTCCCGACCTGCGCGAGCGGATAGGCGGCGCCGCCCAGACGACCCTGCGCGGCCAGGTCGGCAACCTGCGCAGCATCGGCGCGCTCGAGCGGCAGGTGCGCAGCGGCATGCCCTACACGGTCGAGAACGTGCTGACCGACGCCGGCCGCGGCATCCTCGACGTCGCCGCGGCGGTCGAAGCCTGGCTCTCGCAAGCGCCCGAGGGCCCGATCGCCCTCGGTAGCGAGTCGTCCAAGGGCGCGATCAGGGCGCTCGTCGGCGGCTGGGACTCGACCGTGCTGCGCGCCCTCTCCGCCCGCCCGCTCTCGCTCACTGAGCTCGACGGGGTCATCCCCGACCTCAGCTACCCCTCGCTCGAGCGCCGTCTTTCGGCGATGCGCACCGCCCGCCAGATCGAGAGCCAGCCGAACGCTGCGGGGAAATCGAGGCCCTACGCCGTAACCGAGTGGACCCGCCAGGCCGTCGGTCCCGTGATCGCAGCCGGGCGCTGCGAGTGCCTCCACCTCGCCGAGGTCTCCGAACCGCTCACCAGAATCGACATCGAGGCGGCATTCTTGCTGGCGGTGCCGCTGGTCGCCCTTCCGGAGGACAGCTCGGGCTCGTGCCAGCTCGCCGTCCACGCCTCGGCGAGCCAGGGCGAGGAGCCGGCCCAGCAGATTGCCGGTGTCCACGCCGAGGTCAAGTGTGGCGAAGTGGTCTCTTGCGACTCCCGCCTCGAAGGCGACCCAGGTACCTCGGCACTCGGCACCGTCGAGGCCTGGATCGGCGCGGTCCTCGACGGCAATCTGGACGGCCTGCGCGTCGGCGGTGCCGATCAGGCACTTGCGAAGAGCCTGATCGAGGGCTTGCACCGCACCCTCGTCTCGGTTTAGCCACACCGCACGAATCGTGCAGCGCACGGTCCCGCGCATTCACCAATCCCTCATTCTGTGTTTTGCGGGCACGTTTGTGCCCTGATCGAATTCCTGCCTTGACTGGACTCGCAATGCCCGCTTGCCTAACCCTGTCCAAAACCAACTCGGCGGCAACCGCCGAGAGGGGAGACTCCCAATGAAACTCATCAAGATGCTCGGCCTCGGAGCCGCAGCGGCCACGGCCGCGATAGCGTTCGTTGGCGCCACCTCAGCGTCGGCCACCTACACTCAGCTCTGTGATGTACACAGTGGCTTATTATGTGTTGATGCAGCGACCCACGTGAACTATGCACTCGTAACCAGAGTTCGCTTCTTAAGCAGCCTTGTCGACGTCCTGTGCGATAGCCATCATGGGTTAGCTTCGGTGTTAGGATTAGCTAATCCGCAATTAGTCCATATTCTTAGCTTATTAGTAAGCGGCTGTGAAAGCAGTGGAGGGGACGGCTGTGCAGTTACTGTACTCGAACTCCCCTTAGCCAATCTCTTAAAGACGGGGTTAGACCAAGGCATCCTCACGTTCGAAAACGGCCGAAAGTTAGTTGAGTGTGAAGATGTGTTCTTTGGCACTGATCTCCACTGTGTGTACGACTACACAGGTCTCTCGCTCTCCGTCGGCGCCCAGCACCTGACCGCAAGTGAAACGCAGATCGATCAATCAGCTGGCAGCAGCCTCTGCCCTGATGAAACGTTCCTAGACGGGTTACTGGAAATAGAAGGCAGCCGCCGCTACGTCCTATCCTAATCCGTCTCTTGTAGTTGACGGTGCTCTCTGTGGAGAACGCCGGCATGACGACGCCGCCCCGGTTTTCCGGGCGGCGTCGTCTGTTTTGGGCTCACAACGCACAAACCCGCGCACCCGCGGTTTTGGCGCACTCGCAAAACCCACATCCCCACCATTTGGCCAGATCCGCCTCTTGCGAAGGCGGCGCGGAGCCTGAAACACCGCCATGCCAGCGGCTTTCTTGACCTTTCCTGAGACAAACGCTTACCTATTGGCGCCCTATAACGATCCCGGCAAACCCGGAGAAGGAGAAACCAAAGTGAGACTCGTCAAGATGCTCGGCCTTGCGGCCGTAGCCGCCATGGCCGCTACGGCCTTTGTCGGCGCCACCCCGGCGTCGGCCACCAGCACCCAGCTCTGCAACTCGCACACATCATTAACCTGCAGTAACGCGGCGACTTCCTTGAACTCGCAAAACGACGACACTGTCTACTACTTAAGCAGTATCGTCGACATCGAATGCGATGACGTCGACTCGACGGCCACGCCGTTAGCGTTAGCCAACCCGCAGGTAGAGCACTTTTCAGGTCTCGATCTTGCAAGCTGTGAAACCAGCGGCGGTGACGCCTGCGCGGTCTCGATGCTCGAAGAACCCACAACCAACCTCTTAAAGACGGGATTAGACGCTGGTACCATAACGGCCACGAGCGGCGAAGCCTTAGTCGAATGTGAAGATGTGTTCTTTGGCACTGATCTCCACTGCGTCTACGATGCCGTGGGCATTCTATTCACCATCGGCGCCCAACGTCTGACCGCGGAAAACACACAGGTCGATAAAGTCAGCGGGACCCACTGCCCAGATGAAACATTCCTGACCGGGTTACTGAAAACGACGGGTGGTAACCGCTACGTCCTGGCCTAGCCTCCCTCGAGTCGACGGCGCTCTCTGCGGAGAACGCCAGCAGAACCACGCCTCTCCGGGGATCGGGGAGGCGTGGTCTGTTCTGGACTACCAAAAGGATCCGTTTCCTCGCAAAGGTGGCGGAGGACTCAACTGTTGGCTATGCCAGCGGTGTCCAAAACTAGCTCGGCGGCAGCCGCCGAAAAGGAGAATCGAATGAGACTCATCAAGACACTTGGCCTAGCGGCCGTAGCCACCATGGCCGCGATGGCGTTTGTCGGTACCACCTCGGCGTCGGCCGCTGACACTCAGCTCTGCACCGCGCACACGACCTTAATCTGTGGTGGAGGTACAGCAGCATTCTTCGTGGAAATGTTAGGCTCCGGTCGCCTCTTAAGCGATCTCACCGACGTCATATGTGATCATATCCATGAGGAAGGCCCGCTATTAAAATTAAACAATCCACAGCAGGTTCACGTCACACATCTCTTATTTAACAGCTGTGAAACAGACGATTATGACGGCTGCGAAGTCTCGGTGCTCACACTACCCTTATTCACCCTCAGCAAGACAGGGTTAGACACCGGCACTCTCACGGGCACGAACGGTCTGACCTTAGTCGAATGTGAAGATGTGCTTTTCTCGACCGATATCCACTGTATCTATGACACCACGGGTCTTCAGTTCTCCGTCGGTGCCCAGCACCTAACCGCGAATAATACGCAGATCGATTACGTCGGCGGCGATCTCTGCCCGGCGGAAGCGTTCCTCGACGGGTTACTGACGACGGACGCAGATCCGCTTCAACCGGATAACAGCTATATCCTAGCCTGACCGTTGCTGGAGTTGATGGCGCTCTCTGGGAGAACGCCACACAACGCACAAACCCACGCGAACGCGTACTTGGCGCACGCGCAAAGCGCCTGGCTTGGAGGCGGTCAAGGAATTTCTATGACACTCAGAAACGATCTCGGCGCAATTGCCGAGAAAGGGAGAATCAAAATGAGACTCATCAAGATGCTCAGCCTCGCAGCCATAGCGGCCATGACCGCTACGGCCTTCGTCGGCGCCACCCCGGCGTCGGCCACCAGCACCCAGCTCTGCAACTCGCACTCGGCGTTAACCTGCGGCTCCGCGGCTACCTCCGTGAACGTGGTGAATTCAGGCACTGGTCACCTCTTGAGCAGCCTCGTTGACGTCCTGTGTGATGACATCAACGGAACTGGCACGCCGTTAGCATTAGCCAACCCGCAGTCGGTTCACGTCTCAGGCCTCGATTTCGCTAGCTGTGAAACCAACGGTGGCGACGGCTGTCTAGTCGAGGTGTTCGAACAGCCCTTAGCCAACCTCTTAAAGACAGGGTTAGACTCTGGCACCATTACGGGCACGAACGGTACTATGGGGGTCATATGTGAAGATATAATTCTTGGACATGATATTTACTGCGCGTACGACCTCACGGGTGCCCAGGTTTCCGTCGGCGCCCAGCACCTGACCGCGAACAATACGGAGATCAGTTATATCGACACTGGCCATGATGATGTCTGCCCGACAGAGTCGTTCCTCGACGGGTTACTGGAGACAACAGCCAACCGCTACGTCCTCGCCTAATCATCACCTTGAGTTGCGACGCCCGCCTCGGTTTCGGGGCGGCGTCTTTTCGTGGTAGCTGTTACTCAGCCGCCCGGCTGCTGCGGAGCAGGGCTCCGCCTCTCTCAGTGCCGGCGATCAGCTCGTCGGGTGAGCTTTCCTCGGGGATGAAGCCCGACTTCATGCCGAAGTAGACGGCCTGGGGGTGGTGGGCGACGATCGCCACCGTCGATTGCTCGGGCATCACGGCGTAGCCGTCGGAGAGGGTCATGCCGATCTGTCCCAGGTCGAGCAGGCGCCAGACCTTCTCATGCTCGGACTGGTCGGGGCAGGCGGGGTAGCCCCAGGAGTAGCGGCGCCCCTGGTCTAGGGGGATGCCGAGCTCGCGGCGGACCTCGGAGTGCAGCCACTCGGCCAGCCCCTCCGCCGCCTGCACGCCGAGGCCGTGGACGTAGAGCTGCTCGGCGAACTCGCCTTCCCGCTCGAGGCGCTCGATCAGCTCGGTCACCTGGGGGCCGACGGTGACGCCCTGCAGGGCGACGACGTCGCGCTCCCCCGACTCCAGCGGGCGGAAGAAGTCGGCCAGGCAGATGCGGTCGTGCTTTGGCTGGCGCGGGAAGACGAGGCGCTCGAGCTCGCGCCGGGGGTCGTCTGGGTCGAAGACGATCAGCTCGTTGCCCTTGGCGGCCGCCGGGAAGTAACCGAGCCTCGCCCGCGGGTGAAGGTAGTCCTGCTCGCGCCACATCCGCTCGAGGCGGGGAGCGAAGCCCTCCTCGCCGTCGGCTCCCTCGACCAGCTGCCTCCACGCCTCGCCCTTGACCCCACGCCCGCCCCAGTGCAGCTTGAAGAGCACGTGGCGGTCGAGGTGGGGGAAGACCTCGTCGAGGTCGAGGTCGACCTCGCGCACGCCCCAGAAGGGTGGCGCGGGGACCGGCACGTCGGTGCGGGCGGCCGAGCGGACGCTGGCGTCGCTGGTCGGCGGGCCGTCGTCGGCGCGCGCCGGCTTCTCGCGCAGCTCCTGCGCCTCGGCGCGGATCCGTGCGACCAGCGCTTCGCGGGCCGCCTCGTCGACCAGGGCGTCCATCGTGTCGAGGCCCTGGAAAGCGTCTTTGCAGTAGAAGACGCCCGGCGCGTAGACCTCGTCGGACTCCTTCCCCTGTGGGTAGAGCGTGCGGCGGCCGAAGTCGCGGTTGATTGCCGCTCCCCCGATCAGCACCGGGAAGCCGAGCCCGCGCTGGTGCAGCTCCTGGACGCAGATCGGCATCTGCTTGGAGGTCGAGACGAGCAGGGCGGAGAGGCCGATCGCGTCGGCCTCGTTCTCGACCGCGGCCTCGATGATCGCGTCGACCGGGACCTGCTTGCCGAGGTCGATCACGGTGTAGCCGTTGTTGGTGAGGATCGTGTTGACCAGCGACTTGCCGATGTCGTGCACGTCGCCGAAGACGGTGGCGATCACCACCTTGCCCTTGGTGTGGCCGTCGATCCGGTCGAGGTAGTTCTCCAGCTGCGCCACGGCGCGCTTCATCACTTCGGCCGACTGCAGGACGAAGGGCAGGATCAGTTCGCCGGCGCCGAACTTGTCGCCGACCTCCTTCATCGCCGGCAACAGGACCTCGTTCAGCGTCGGCACGGCGCCGGTTTTCTCCACCGAGCGGTCGATCCACCCCTCGACCCCCTCCTTCTTGCGGCGCAGGATGTGCCAGTGCAGGGCCTCCTCGGGCTCCATGCCCTCGGTCGGGTCGCCCGCCTCCTCGGCACTCTCCTCGCCCTTGGACTCGAAGTGGGCGATGAAGCGCTCCAGCGCGTCCTCGCGGCGGTCGAAGACGAGGTCGTCGGTCAGCTCGCGCTCCTCGGCGGAGATCTCCGAGTAGGGGGTGATGTGGTTGGGGTTGACCATCGCCAGGTCCAGCCCGGCCTCGACGCAGTGGTGGAGGAAGACCGAGTTGAGCACTGCGCGCGCCGGCGGCGAGACGCCGAAGGAGACGTTGGAGACGCCAAGCGAGGTCTTGACGCCTGGCAGCTCGGCCTTGATCCGGCGGATGCCCTCGATCGTCTCCACGGCCGACGGTCGCCACTCCGCCTCGCCCGTCGTGAGCGTGAAGGTGAGCGCGTCGAAGATCAGCGCCTCGGGATCGAGGCCGTGCTCCTCGCAGGCGATGTCGCGGATGCGCTTGGCAATCTCGACCTTGCGCTCGGCCGTCTTCGCCATCCCGATCTCGTCGATCGTCAGCGCGATCAGCGCAGCGCCGTGGGCCTTGGCGATCGGCACGACGACGTCGGCCTTCTCGCGGCCGGCCTCGAGGTTGATCGAGTTGACGACCGCCCGCCCGGGGATCTGCTCCAGGGCGGCGCGGATCACCTCCGGCTCGGTCGAGTCGACCTGGATCGGCGCAGGCTGGGTCAGCGAGATCCGCTTCACCACCGCCGCCATCTGCTCGTCCTCGTCGGAGCGCTCGGTCAGCGCCACGCAGACGTCGAGCAGGTGGGCGCCGCCTTCGACCTGGTCCTCGGCGACCTGTACCAGGCCGTCGTAGTCCTCGGCGAGCAGCAGCTCCTTCGCCTTGCGCGAGCCCTGCGAGTTGACCCGCTCGCCGACCAGCGTCGGTCGCGGTTCCTGCACGAGTGGGGTGGAGGTCATCATCGAGGAGAGCTGGGGGGGACCCGGCGCCGGGCGCTCGCCCGGCACGCGCCCGTCGACCCGCTCGCGGATCGCCGCGATGTGCGCCGGCGTCGTGCCGCAGCAGCCGCCGACGATGCCGATGCCGTAGCGCTCGACGAACTCGCCCAGGGTCGCCGCCAGCGGCTCGGGCTCTTCGGGGAAGATCGTCTCGCCGTCTGGCCCCTGCAGTGGTAGGCCGGCGTTGGGTATGCAGTGGACCGGCAGCGGGCTGTTCTCGCCGAGAAACCGGATCGCGTCGCGCATGTCCTCGGGCCCGGTCGAGCAGTTGAGCCCGATCACGTCGACGTCGAGCGCCGCCAGCGTCGTCAGCACGGCCTGGATGTCGGTGCCGAGCAGCATCTTGCCGCCCTGGGGCAGGAGCGAGACGCTGGCCTGGATCGGCAGCCGCCGGCCCGCCGCCGCGAAGGCCTCGCGGGCGCCGAAGATCGCCGCCTTCACCTCGAGGACGTCCTGCGCGGTCTCGACGATGATCAGGTCGGCGCCGCCTTCGACCAGGCCGCGCGCCTGCTCGGCGAAGACCTCGACCAGACGGGCGAAGGAGATGTCGCCGAGGGTGGGGTCGGTGGAGGCGGGGAGGAACCCGGTCGGCCCGATCGAGCCGGCGACGAAGCGGTCGGGCCCCGCGGCCTTGCGGGCGATCTCCGCCGCCTTGACGTTGATCTCCAGCGTCTGCTCGCCGAGCCCCCACTCTTCCAGCTTCAGCCGCGAGCCCTGGAAGGTGTCGGTCTCTACAACCTCGGCGCCGGCGTCGAGCATCGAGGCGTGCACCCCCTCGATCACGTCGGGCCGGTTCAGCACCAGCGCCTCGTGGCACTTGCCGGCGAGCCCGCCGTAGTCCTCCTGGGTCAGCTCGAACTGCTCCAGGGTCGCGCCCATGCCGCCGTCGAAGACGACGACGCGCTCGCGCGTTGCGGCTATGAAGTCACGCTCGGCCATTGCTCAAAGAGGCTACCGGGGAGGCCGAAAGCTCCCAGCAACCACACATGCAGCGTCCGTCTCAGCCGCGCAAGCCGAGGCGGCGCTTCAGGTCGCGGGCGTTGAACGCCTGGGCGACGCGGTCGATCATGCCGCGGCGGGCCTTCGTGTAGGGGAACCAGGTCGCCTCGCGCTTGCCGCCGAAGCGGGTGATCACTACCGACTCGGTGCGGCAGTACTTCTTGATTCCCGGCTCGCCGTGGCGGTAGCCGATGCCCGACTGCTTCCAGCCGCCCATCGGCACGTCCATCGCCGCGTAGTTGACCAGCACGTCGTTGACGTTGACCGCGCCGCACTCGACCCGCCGCGCCACTCGCTCGGCCCGCTCCTTCTCGCCGAAGACCGAGCCGGAGAGGCCGTAGCGGCTTTCGTTGGCGAGGCGCAGCGCCTCCTCGGCGTCACGTACCTTCATCACGCCGACGACCGGGCCGAAGGTCTCCTCGCGCATCACCTTCATCGAGTGGTCGACGTCGACCAGCACCGTCGGCTCGAAGTAGTCGCCGGGGCCGGGCACCCGCTTGCCCCCGGTCAGCGCCTTCGCCCCGCTTGCCAGCGCGTCGCCGACGTGGTCCTCGACGATGCCGATCTGGTTGGGAGAGGTCATCGCACCGATCTCCTTGCCGAAGCCCCTGCCGTCGGCGCCCTGGCGCAGCTCGCCGACCGCGGCAGTGAGCTTGGCGAGAAAGCTGTCGTAGGCGGGCTCCTCGACGTAGATCCGCTCCACCGACATGCAGATCTGGCCCGAGTTCATCATCCCGCCCCAGGCCGCGGCGTTCGCCGCCCGGTCGAGGTCGGCGTCGGCGAGGACGATCATCGGGTCCTTGCCGCCGAGCTCGAGGCTGACCGGGGTCAGCGTCTCGGCCGCCCGTGCCATCACCTTGCGCCCGGTGCGGTCCGAACCGGTGAACTGGACGAAGTCGACCTCGTCGACCAGCGCCCCGCCGGTCTCGCCGACACCCTGCACGCAGTCGAAGACGTCGGGGCCGCCGATCTCCTCCTTCCAGGCCTTTACCACCTCGGCCAGGCCCAGGGGGGTGAACTCGGATGGCTTGACGACCACCGCGGCGCCGGCCTGCATCGCCGGGATCGCGTCGCCGAGGGCGAGGATCAGGGGGAAGTTCCAGGGGCTGATGATGCCGACCACGGGGTGGGGCCGGTACTGTACGCGCAGCTTCTTGGAGGCCAGGAGGGGGGTGTGCGGACGGACCGCCTCCTCGCCGATGAACTCGGCGGCCTTCTTGCCGTAGAAGTTGATCAAGTCGGCGAGGTAGACCGGCTCGCCGGAGGCGTCGGCGCGGACCTTGCCGGTCTCGGCCTGCATCGTGTCGATCACCCGCTCGGAGTTGTCGAGCAGCCAGTCGCGCAGCTTGGCGAGCCAGTGGTAGCGGCCCTCGATCCCGATCGCCTCCCACTCGGCCTGGTTGGCACGCACCCGGGCAACCGTTTCGGCGACCGCCTGGGGCGAGTCGATCGGGACAGTGGCGATGAGGCCGCCGGTGGCGGGATTGTGGACCTCGATGCGATCCGGCGCGGTGCTTGCGCCCGAGCCGTCGATGCCGTCGATCGCCTCGCTGCCCTTCTCGGCGGTGCCGCTCTCCACTTGGAACTCCCTTCCTCGACTCTTGGCTGGTCAGCCAAGGTTAACCGCAACCACGGGTTCTGCGCGTCAGGTCAGATTTCTGCGCAGTTTTTGAGGCCGTAAGCCCTGGCGAGCTTGGCCGCTTCGTCGAGGGAAATGTCGCCGTCGGCGGCCGCCTGCGGTTCTTCCGCCGCTCTGTCGATCCCGTCCTGCATGGTTTGGAGAAATACGGTGATCTGCTTCTCGTCACCGGCGGGCGCGCCGATCGCGCTGATTTTGTCGAGCTGTTGTTGGAAGCTCGGGACGTAGGTGTCTTCGACAAACTCCACTTCCGGTGAGCCTTCCGAGGGTTTGGTCGGGTTTTCCTGCGATTCTTCTACAAACTCGAGGACTTTTTCTGCTAGCTGTTCGCGACTTTTGGCGCAGACCTCGTTGGCTTGCTCGATGAACTCCGCCTTGGAGAGCGAACCCGTTTCAACCGTGACTTCGCCGCCCGCGGAAGACCCGGTGGCGTCGTCCTCGTCGCTGCCGCAGCCGGCGACGAGGAGCAGAGCGGCGAGCACCCCTGCAATGACCAAGACCCCTCTTATGTTCAAGAAATCCTCCCGCATTCGGCGGCAGCATAGCACGGGATTTTGCACACGGCGCTCAGCGCGGTACGAGCCTGTAGACCGGCCCTTCTATCGAGGCCACGTAGAGGCGCCCACGGCCGTCTTCGCCGAACGTGGAGGGGGCGTTCACGGTGAGGCCCAGGCGGCGGTCTTTGCCGGCGCGGCGCAGGTGAGGGGCGAGGCTGCGCAAGGCCCCCGCGCAGAGGTCGGCGTAGACGTAACGACCGCGCAGCGAGGGAAGGCGGGGGTCACGGGACACGTAACCGCCGATGATCGTGCAGCTGCCGCCGTCGCGGCCCCGGCCGTAGGCCATGATCGGCTTCACCGTGCCGCCGGGATCCGGTGTGTCGTCGCTGTCTTCGGTGAAGGGGGCGAAGCCCTCGAAGGCGTCCCAGCCGAAGTTGGCGCCGTTGGCGGCTCCCACCGTGGTGTAGTCGAGCTCCTCGAAGCGGTCTTGGCCGACGTCGGCGATCGCGATCCGCGGGTGGCCCGGCGCCGTGGTCGTGTCGAAGGAGAAGCGGTAGGGGTTCCGCAGCCCGTAGCTGTAGATCTCGTCGCGGCCCGGCCGTCCCACGAACGGGTTGCCGGCCGGGACTGAGTAGGGCCGCCCGCCGGAGGGCCGCGGGTCGATGCGCAGCAGCTTGCCCAGCAGGCTGTCGGTGTTCTGCGCGTTGTTGGGCGGGTCGCCACCGGAGCCGCCGTCGCCGGTGGCGAGGAAGAGCAGATCGCCGAGAAACTGGAGCTGGCCGCCGTTGTGATTGGCGTGGACCGCGTGCGGGACCACGATCACCGTGCGCCGTGAGCCGTGAGCCGCTCGCGTTGCGCCGCGGCGGCGGAACTCGTCGACGCGGATGTTGCCGTCGTTGTCCGTGTAATAGACGTAGAAACGCCGGCTCTGCCGGTAGTCGGGCGGGAAGGCGATCGAGAGCAGCCCGCGCTCGCCGCCGTCGTACCCGACCAGGCTCCGGATGTCGAGGAACGGCCGGCCCCGGCGCCGGCCACCGCGCATGACCTCAACCCGGCCCCCCTGCTCGGTGACGAAGAGCAGCTTCGGGAAGCCGGGCGCCGCTGCGACGTAGGTCGGGCTCTCGAAGCTGCCAACCTGCTTCAGGGCGACGCCGCCGGGTCGCTGTTTGGCCTCGGTCTCCCGGTGATCCCGCGCGGACCCGCAGGCCGGCAGCGCGATCAGCGCCAAAGCTGCGAAGAAGGCGGTAAAAGTGGCCCGGCGCCCCACGAGCCAACGGTATCGAGGTTCCCCGGCGCGCTCAGAACACCGCGGCGACCAGTGTGGCCATCATGGCGATCAGCGCTGCGGCGAGCCCACCGCAGATCTGCAACATCGTGTGCTGGCCGGCTGCGACAATGGCGGCGAGCGCCTGCATCTCCCCCCGCAGTTCCTGTCCCAGGCCTTTGATCTCCCCTCGCAATTCCTTGCCTTGCTCGTTGAGCTCGCGCCGAAATTCGTCGCCTTGATCCTTGATTTCGCGCCGAAGTTCCTCTCGCGTCGAGCCGACGTCAACGCGCGCTTGGGCGAAACCGGCGTCGACCTGCGCGGCCAGGTCGTCCATGCGGTCGTCAGTCCAGTTCTGTCGCATCGCCTCCATGATGGCACTGTAGACAGAAAGTTGCAGACCGCGTATTAAAGAACGGTCACAGAAGTGTCACTTCTCGACGACCTCGCCCGAGTCGGTGACGACCTTTTCGGGGGTGGCCGAGACGATTCGCGCACCGATCGACCCGCCGGGTTCGCTGCCGCCCTCGGTGACCGCCTTCGCCTGGCCGCCGATGCCGGCGTCGACGACGAAGCGAAGCACGTAGCGGCCGGTCCTGACCGCGCTCAGCTTCCAGACCACGTCGGCGGTTGCGCCCGGCTTCAGCTCGCCGAAGGCGAAGGTCTTCGGGCTCGAGGTCCCGCCCCCGCCCGGTTCGGAGGAGCCGGCGAATTTCGGGTACCTGAGGGCGAGCACCCAGACGGGGCGGTCCGGCTGGGCGAGCCCGGGCTGGGGGTCGCGGATCGCGAAGGGCAGGGTGGACGCCTGGCCCTCGCGGCCCGCGATCGAGATCGTGACCGCCAGGGCCGGGACCGTCTTGCGCCCGGTGTTGCGGATGCCGAGCCGCAGCAGCGACGTCTGGCCGAGGACCTGGCGCGAGGGGAACTCTGCGGAGACGACCTCGACCGTGTACTTGCCCGCGGGCTCGTTCGCGTCAGATGAGGGTTCGTCCCCTCCGCAGGCGCCGGCCGAGATCGCAAGCGCGGCAACGAGGCAGGCCACGACCGCCGCCCTCGGGCGGGAATGCGATGCGTGTATGCGATGCCCCCCCACGGCGGCCGCAACATAGCACGGGGGTTGGCTGCTTCCGGCCTGCATCCGCGCCCCTTTAGCCCGAACTCAACAGTGCCCCCCGGCACATCCCATAGACTCGTTCGCAGGAGGAGGAACGATGGTCGGATCCGCGGTGAACAGGGCGTTCCTGCCCGCCAAGTCGCTGTTCGAACAGGTCGGGGACATGATGATCCTCACCGCCCGCACGCTCGTCTCCGCGGTCAAGCCTCCGTACCCCTACGGCGAGGAGTTCATCGGCCAGTTCCTCTTCGCCCTGCAGCTCTGCTGGTTCCCGCTGCTCGTCTCCACTGTTGCCTTCGGCTTCGGTGCGCCGGGCCTGCAGGCGGCCAACTTCCTCTCCCTCTTCGGCGCGCTCGACCGCCTCGGCGGCTTCTTCGTCCTTGCCTCGATCCGCGAGTTCGCGCCGTTCGTGACCGCTGTCGTCGTCGCTGGCGTCGCTGGCACCGCGATCACCGCCGACCTCGGCGCCCGCAAGATCCGCGAGGAGCTCGACGCCCTGCAGGTGCTCGGCGTCGACCCGATCAAGAACCTGGTCGTGCCCCGCTTCCTCGCCCTGATGCTGATCACCGGCCTGCTCGACATCTATGCCCTGGTCTTCGGCATCAGCGGCGGGATCATCACCGAGCTGCTCTACAAGCAGCCGCTCGGCGGCTTCCTCGCCACCCTCTTCTCCAACGCCTCGGTCACCGACCTCTGGGGCTCAGTGGTCAAGTGCACGCTGTTCGGCGCGATCATCGCCGTCGTCTGCTCCTACAAGGGGATGACCGCGTCCGGGGGGGCGGCGGGCGTCGGCCGCGCCGTCAACCAGGCGGTGGTGATCTCCTTCATGGGCGTCTTCGCCTTCAACTACGCCTTCACCCAGACCCTGCTCGCCACCAACCCGGAGCTGCAGACGATCCGATGATCGCGGAGCGACCAAGCGTGCATATCTGGTTCTTCGCGCCGGGAGCGAAGCGGAGTCGTTTGTCATGAACGCCTGGCTCGAGGTCCCGCGCGGCTGGCTCGACTCCTTCGGGGAGATCGCCCGCTTCGGCTCGCGCATCGCCGGCCTCGTCTACAGCGGCCGCGTCCTGCGCTTCTTCGGCGAGAGCCTGCGCCAGGCGGGAATCCTGATCCTCGGCTCGGCGCTGATCATCTGGGGCCTCGTCTTCATCCTCGGCCTGCAGTGCGGGATCGAGGGCGCCTACCTGCTGCGCGCCCAGGGCGCGCCCGCCTACGCCGGCGTCTTCTCGGCCTGGTGCGACCTGCGCGAGATCATGCCCTACGCCTTCGGCTACATGCTGGCGG
>CAMLQY010000022.1 GCA_946482365.1 uncultured Actinomycetes bacterium | reverse complement strand
TGGTCGCCTTCATGTCCTGGGAGGGCTACAACTTCGAGGACGCGATCATCCTCTCCGAGCGCCTGGTCAAGGACGACGAGCTCACCTCGATCCACATCGAGGAGTACGAGATCGACGCCCGCACGACCAAGCTCGGCGACGAGGAGATCACCCGCGACATCCCGAACCGCTCGGAGGAGTCGCTGCGCAACCTCGACGACCGCGGCATCGTCCGCATCGGCGCCGAGGTCGGCTCCGGCGACCTGCTGGTCGGCAAGGTCACGCCGAAGGGCGAGACCGAGCTGACGGCCGAGGAGAAGCTGATCCGCGCGATCTTCAAGGAGAAGGCGCGCGAGGTCCGCGACACCTCGCTGAAGGTGCCCCACGGCGAGGGCGGGGTCGTCACCGAGGTGCTGACCTTCAGCCGCGACGACGGCGACGACCTGCCGGCCGGCGTCAACGACCTGGTCCGCGTCTACGTGGCGACGAAGCGCAAGATCGCCGAGGGCGACAAGCTCGCCGGCCGCCACGGGAACAAGGGTGTGATCTCGAAGATCGTGCCCGAGGAGGACATGCCGCACCTCGCCGACGGCACGCCCGTCGACGTCATCCTCAACCCGCTCGGCGTGCCGAGCCGGATGAACATCGGCCAGATCCTCGAGACGCACCTCGGCTGGGTCGCGGCCAACGGCTGGTACGACGACGGCTCCGACGCCTACAAGCAGGCCCACTCCGAGGACGGCGACGGCCGCGTCTACGTGGCGACGTCGGTCTTCGACGGCGCGACCGTCGAGGACGTCGACGAGGCGCTCTGCAAGTGGCAGGACGAGAACGCCGAGCGCGGCATCGATCTCGGCGTCGACCGCAGCGCCCGGCCCGGCGCCCGCTGCACGGGCAGCGCCCAGCTCTTCAACGGGCGCACCGGCGAGCCCTACGAGGGCAAGGTCACGGTCGGCTACATGTACATCCTCAAGCTGCTGCACCTGGTCGACGACAAGATCCACGCGCGTTCGACCGGCCCGTACTCGCTCGTCACCCAGCAGCCGCTGGGCGGCAAGGCGCAGTTTGGCGGCCAGCGCTTCGGCGAGATGGAGGTCTGGGCCCTGGAGGCCTACGGCGCTGCCTACACGCTGCAGGAGATGCTCACGGTCAAGTCCGACGACACGGTCGGGCGGGTGAAGGCCTACGAGGCGATCGTCAAGGGGGAGAACATTCCCGAGCCCTCGATCCCCGAGTCCTTCAAAGTGCTGCTGAAGGAGATCCAGAGCCTCTCGCTGGACGCCAACGTCGTCTCCGAAGGGGGAGACGTGGAGATCGCCGATGAGGACGACGACCTGCTGAAAGCAGCCGAGGAGCTGGGCATGGACCTGACCGGGGTCCGCGCCGACTCCCCCAACGGGGGCAGCACCGCGGCGGACGAGCAGGAGGAGCAGGTGGTCGCCGAGGGCGAGGGCGGAACCGACGGGGCCGAGGCTGAGGCCGAAGAGGCGAAGGTGGAGGACTGATGATCGACATCAACAATTTCGACGCGATCGAGATCGGCCTCGCGTCGTCGAAGAAGATCCGTTCCTGGAGCTGGGGCGAGGTCACCAAGCCCGAGACGATCAACTACCGCACGCTGAAGCCCGAGAAAGACGGGCTCTTCTGCGAGCGCATCTTCGGCCCGACCAAGGACTGGGAGTGCTACTGCGGCAAGTACAAGCGGGTCCGCTACAAGGGCATCGTCTGCGAGCGCTGCGGCGTCGAGGTGACCCGCTCGAAGGTCCGGCGCGAGCGCATGGGCCACGTCGACCTGGCCGCCCCGGTCTCCCACATCTGGTTCTTCAAGGGCGTTCCCAGCCGGATCGGCTACCTGATCGACATGGCTCCCAAGGAGCTGGAGAAGGTCCTCTACTTCGCCGCCTCGATGATCACTTGGGTCGACGTCGAGGCCCGCGAGAAGGACCTCGGCGAGCTCGAGAAAGAGGTCAAGAAAGTCACCGACTCCTACGAGGCCGAAAGGCAGAAACGGACCCAGGAGCTGAACGAGGCGCTGGAGCGCCGGGTCCAGTACCTGGAGGACGGCACGCAGGAGAAATTCGACGACGACGACCACATCTGGGCCGACTCGCTGAAGCTGACGGCCACCCAGCTGCGCAAGCTGAAAGACGACGAGCGGGCGAAGATGGTCAAAGAGCTGCGCAAGACGTTCGAGGCGGAGATCTCCGACACCGAGGCCTACATCGACGAGGCGATCGAGCGGATGGAGGAGGTCTGGAAGATCTTCACCGAGATGAAGCCGAAGGACGTCGTCAACGACGAGACGGTCTTCCGCGAGCTCAAGGACCGTTTCGGGTCGCCGTTCGGCTGGGGCGAGTACTTCCGCGGCAGCATGGGCGCCGAAGCGGTGCGCGACCTGCTCGAGCAGGTCGACCTGGCGGCGGAATGTGAGGAGCTGGAGCAGGTGATCAACAGCTCCAAGGGCCAGAAACAGGCCCGCGCGGTAAAGCGGCTGAAAGTCGCCTCCGCCTTCCTCAACTCAGATAACAAGCCGGACTGGATGATCCTCGACTGCGTGCCGGTGATCCCGCCGGAGCTGCGGCCGATGGTCCAGCTCGACGGCGGCCGCTTCGCCACCTCCGACCTCAACGACCTCTACCGCCGGGTGATCAACCGCAACAACCGGCTCAAGCGCCTGCTCGACCTCGGCGCGCCCGAGATCATCGTCAACAACGAGAAGCGGATGCTGCAGGAGGCCGTCGACGCCCTCTTCGACAACGGCCGTCGCGGCCGCCCGGTGACGGGCCCCGGCAACCGGCCCCTGAAGTCGCTCTCCGACATGCTCAAGGGCAAGCAGGGCCGCTTCCGCCAGAACCTGCTCGGCAAGCGCGTCGACTACTCCGGCCGCTCGGTGATCGTCTCCGGCCCGAGCCTGAAACTGCACCAGTGCGGCCTGCCCAAGCTGATGGCGCTGGAGCTTTTCAAGCCGTTCATCATGGCCCAGCTGGTCGAGCGCAAATCGGTGCAGAACATCAAGGCGGCCAAGAAGATGGTCGAGTCGATGATCCCCGAGGTCTGGGACGTGCTCGAGGACGTCATCCACGAGCACCCGGTGCTGCTGAACCGCGCCCCGACCCTGCACCGCCTCGGCATCCAGGCCTTCGAGCCGGTGCTGGTCGAGGGCAAGGCGATCCAGGTCCACCCGCTGGTCTGCCACGCCTTCAACGCTGACTTCGACGGCGACCAGATGGCCGTGCACGTGCCGCTCTCCGCCGAGGCCCAGGCCGAGGCGCGGATCCTGATGCTCTCGGCGAACAACATCCTCTCGCCGGCCCACGGTGCGCCCCTGGCGACGCCGACCCAGGACATGGTGCTGGGCATCTACTACCTCACCTACGGCCCCGGGGAGGAGGAGCTGGCGAAGGCCGACGAGGAGCTGAAGGCCGGCAAGGGCGCCAAGCGCAAAGGCTCGGCGCCGAAGGTGTTCCGCTCCGCGCAGGAGGCCGAGCTCGTCTACGAGAACGGCGGCTGCAAGCTGCACGACCAGGCCGAGTACCGGCGGGCCGGGCACGAGCACTTCCTCACCACGGTCGGCCGGATCATCTTCAACGAGAAGATCGAGCGGGCGCTCGCCGACGCGCTCGGGGAGGACTTCGACCCCGAGCAGTTCGAGTTCGTCAACCACGCGCTGAAGAAGCGCGACGTCAACGAGATGGTCTCCGACCTGGTCGAGGCCTACGGGGCGCCTGCGGTATCGCAGGTGCTCGACGCCTTCAAGGACCTCGGCTTCCACTACGCGAGCCAGGCCGGCATCACCGTCTCCAAGAACAACGTCGTCTCGCCGCCCGACAAGGAGCAGATCCTCGAGCGCTACGAGAAGCAGACGGCGGCGATCCAGAGCCAGTACGACGACGGCTACATCACCGCCGAGGAGCGCCATGAGGCGGTCACCGCCCACTGGAACGACGCCACCGACGAGGTCGCGCAGGCGATGGAGGACAACCTCGACGAGCTGAACCCGATCTTCATGATGGCCAACTCGGGCGCTCGCGGCTCCTTCAAGCAGATCCGCCAGCTGGCGGGGATGCGCGGCCTGATGGCCAATCCGAAGGGCGAAATCATCGAGCGGCCGATCAAGGCCAACTTCATGGAGGGCCTCTCGGTCCTGGAGTACTTCATCTCCACCCACGGCGCCCGAAAGGGTCTCGCCGACACCGCCCTGCGCACGGCCGACTCGGGTTACCTGACCCGGCGCCTGGTCGACGTCGCCCAGGACGTGATCGTCCGCGAGGAGGACTGCAAGACCAAGGACCACATCGAGATGGCGATCCGCAAGGACGACAACTCACTCAACGACAACCTGATCGGGCGCCTGGCGGCGAAGAAATTCGAAACCAAGCGCGGGCGCGAGCTGCTCAAGCGCAACCAGGAGATCACCCTGGCCGACGTCGAGGCGATCGCCGAGGCGTTCGGCGAGGAGGACGTGGTGGTCCCGGTCCGCTCGGCGCTCAAGTGCGACGCCGACTCCGGCGTGTGCCGCGCCTGCTACGGGATCTCGCCGGCGACCGGCTCGATGGTCGACATCGGCGACGCGGTCGGGATCATCGCCGCCCAGTCGATCGGCGAGCCTGGGACGCAGCTGACCATGCGCACCTTCCACACCGGCGGCGTGGCCGGCCAGGACATCACCCAGGGCCTGCCGCGCATCGTCGAGCTCTTCGAGGCGCGCAAACCGAAGGGGCTGGCGCAGATGGCCGAGGCGGCCGGCAAGGTCTCGGTCGAGGAAACCGACAAAGCGCTGAAGGTGATCGTCACCGAGTCAAGCGGCGAGGAGCACGCCTACAGCTTCCCGCCCCGGACGCGCCTGCACGTGGCGGACGGCGAAAAGGTCGAGGTCGGGCAGCAGCTCAACGAGGGCTCCCTGTACCCGGCGGACCTGCTGGCGATTCGCGGTCGCACCGACGTCGAGCTCTACCTGGTGGCCGAGGTGCAGAAGGTCTACCGCGCCCAGGGCGTCGACATCAACGACAAGCACATCGAGCTGATCGCCCGCCAGATGCTGAAGAAGGTCCGGATCGAGTCCAAGGGCTCGACCAGCCTGCTCCCCGGTCAGCTGGAAGACCGCGGGGCGCTGAAGCGGCTCAACAAGAAGACGAAGGAAGAGGGGGGCACGCCGGCCAAGGCCGAGGAGGTCATCCTCGGCATCACCAAGGCCTCGCTGGCCACCGAGTCCTTCCTCTCCGCCGCGTCCTTCCAGGAGACGACCAAGGTGCTCACCGACGCCGCCCTCGAGGGCAAGCGGGACAAGCTGGTCGGCCTGAAGGAGAACGTGATCATCGGCAAGCTGATCCCGGCGGCGACCGGGCTCAAGCACTACCGCACGCTCTCAGTCGAGCCCGCGGTGCCGATCGAACCGCCGGGCGAGGACGGGCTGCTCGACGAAGAAGATCTCGCCGCCGAGCTGGGCCTCGACGGCGAGGACACCCCGGTCGAGAGCTTCGGGCCTTCGTTCGCGGAGGAGCTCGAGGAGCTGGCCCAGGAGATCGAGCAGACGTCCGAGGAGTCGTAGGGGAGAGGGCGGGGGCACCCCCGCCCTCTCTACCAATGCCTCTTCCGGTTGGGCTTTGCCAAGGTGCAACGCGTTTGGGGCCTATTTGACCCCCAACGCGTTGCACCTGGGACTGGCCGGGTGGCCAGTTTCAATAGATTTCCAGGCGTGGGGGCTGCTCAGAAGGTATGCGTGATTGGTGCCGGGTCTTCGGGGATCGCTGCCTGCCAGGTGCTGAACGCGCGGGGGATTGACTTCGACTGCTTCGAGAAGGGGTCGGAGGTGGGGGGAAACTGGCGCTACGAAAACGACAACGGGATGTCGTCGGCGTATCGCTCGCTGCACATCAACACCTCGCGCGGGTTGATGGCCTACGCGACCTACCCGATGCCGGACGACTATCCGGACTACCCGGACCACTTCCAGATCGCCCGCTACTTCGACGACTACGTCGATCACTTCGGCCTGCGGGAGAAGATCCGCTTCGGCACCGAGGTCAAGAGCGTGGCTCCGGTCGAAGGGGAGTGGGAGGTGACCGTGGGGGGCTCCAACGGCAACCGCGAGTCCCACCGCTACCGCGCCGTCCTCGTCGCCAACGGCCACCACTGGGACCCGCGCTGGCCCGAGCCGGCCTTCGCCGGGGCGGAGGAGTTCGAGGGCGAGCAGATGCACGTTCACCACTACCGCGAGCCCGACGTCCTCGTCGGCAAGCGGGTGCTGGTGCTGGGGATCGGCAACTCGGCCACCGACATCGCGGTCGAGTCCTCGCGCATCGCCGATGCGACCTTCCTGGCGATGCGGCGCGGCGCCTACGTCATGCCCAAGTACCTGAACGGCAAGCCGACCGACGAAGCGGCGTCGAAGTTCCTCACGTTGATGCCGCTGCCCGTGCAGCGCTTCGTCCTTGCCCGGATGCTGGGCATGACCGCCGGCGACATGACCGCCTACGGCCTCCCCGAGCCCGACCACAAGCTGCTCGAGGCGCACCCGACCGTCTCCGCCGAGCTGCTCTCCCGCCTCGGCCACGGCGACATCGCGGTCAAGCCGAACATCGACCGCTTCGCCGGCGGGCGCACGGTGCGCTTCGCCGACGGCAGCGAGGAGGAGATCGACCTCGTCGTCTACTGCACCGGCTACAAGATCACCTTCCCCTTCTTCGACGAGAGCGTCGTCTCGGCGGCCGACAACAGGCTGCCGCTCTACCGCCGGGTTGTCTCGGTCGAGCACCCCGGGCTCTACTTCATCGGCTTCATCCAGCCCCTCGGGGCGATCATGCCCCTCGCAGAGGCCCAGTCCGAGTGGGTTGCCGACCTGCTCGGAGGCCGGGGCACCCTGCCCTCGCCGGCGGAGATGCAGGCCGAGATAGCTTCAAGCGAAACGAAGATGCGAAAGCGCTACGTGGCCTCCAAGCGCCACACGATCCAGGTGGACTTTCAGCCGTACTTGCGCGAGCTCAAGCGCGAGCGGAAGAAGGCTGCTCAGCGGGTGTGAGGGAGGGGTGGGGGGGGCCCGGCCCCCCAACACCAACCCCGGCCCACCCGCGGCGGGGGGTGTGGGGGGGCCCGCCCCCCCCCCCCCCCCCCCCCCCCCCCCCCCGCGCGGCCCCCCCCCCCCCCCCCCCCCCCCACCCCTCCCCCCGTTCACAGCTGTGCCACCTGGACCCGGACCATGGTGGGGGCGGCGCGGGTAGGGAGAAGGCCGCCAGCGCTTGGGGTCGCTACCGCTGTCTTCTTCAGCGGTTTCCTGCTCAGGGGCTTGGCTGGCCCACCAGACCAGCCAGAGAGCGCCGAAGACCGGGATCTTCAGCACGACCAGCAGGAAGAAGATTGGCCAGAACCCCTCCACGATCTCAGTCTACCCGCCGCCGACGGGCCGATACGTCAACGCATAGTTGACGTATCGGCCCGTCGGCGGATGGTTAGAGGTCGGCGGCCCAGGATTCGAGGGTGGCTACATGCGCCTCCTCGAGCCCGAGGTGGGGTTCGGTGGGGACGAGGAGGGTGGGCTCCTCTCGTTTCTCGGCCCATTCGTAGCAGCCCTCGTTGAAGTTGTCGTCGATCCAGGCGACCGCCCGGCCGGACGCGTACTCCTCCAGCGGGCCCAGCTTCCAGTGCGCGGAGCCGAACCGGGCCGCTCCGCCGAAGGAGAGGTAGGGCAGCTCCGGGAGGCCGAGGATGCGGGGCAGGTAGTCGTTGGCTTTGTCCTCCCAGCCGGTGGCCCAGACCAGCTCGAACTGCTCGCTCAAGCGCAGCAGACGCTCGCCGGCGACCAGCGAGATGCAATGGACCATCCCGTCCACCAGCTCGAACCTCGCGGTGGCCCGGTCCGGCGCCTCCTCGAACCCGAACAAGGAGATGACGCCGTCGACGTCGACCGCGAGGATCGGTCGGGTCATGGCCGGAGGCCTACCAGCGGTAGTGAGCGAACGCCTTGTTTGCTTGTGCCATGCGGTAGATGTCGTCCTTCCGCTTCCAGGCACTGCCCTGCTGTTGGATCGCGTCGAGGATCTCGCTGGCCAGGCGCTCCGCCATCGAGTACTCGCGGCGGTTGCGGGCGAAGTCCACCAGCCAGCGGATCGCCAGGGTGCGGGCGCGACGGGCGGGAACCTCGACCGGCACCTGATAGGTGGCGCCGCCGACGCGGCGGGATCGCACCTCGAGCACCGGGGTCAGCTGCTTGATCGCAGCCTCGAGCGTCTCGATCGGGTCTTCGCCGGAGCGCTCCCCGACGATCGCCAGGGCGTCGTAGACGATCCGCTCGGCGACCTGCTTCTTGCCGTCGCGCATGACCTTGTTGACGAGCTGCTGGACGAGCCGGTTGCGGAAGCGCGCGTCGGGTTCGACCGGGCGGATCTGTGCGGCGGAGCGACGGGGCATGGGAAATCTAGGAAGCCTTCACTCCGTAGTGCGAGCGGCCCTGTTTGCGGTCGGAGACGCCGGCGGCGTCGAGGGTGCCGCGGACGACCTTGTAGCGGACGCCCGGCAGGTCCTTGACGCGACCACCCCTGACGAGCACGACGGAGTGCTCCTGCAGGTTGTGGCCCTCGCCGGGGATGTAGGTCGTTACCTCCATCCCGTTGGTGAGGCGCACACGGGCGATCTTGCGCAGCGCCGAGTTCGGCTTCTTCGGCGTTACGGTCGCGACACGGGTGCAGACTCCGCGCCGCTGCGGCGCGGAGACGACCTTCTTGCGCCCCTGCGAGGACTTGAGTCCCGGCGTCGCCGTCTTCTTCTTCGGGCGCTTGCGACCCTTCCTGACAAGTTGATTCGTATTCGGCACGGCCGCGCATAGTAGAGCAGACCGCCAACGACCAGCCCCGCCGCTGCCGCGACCTCGGCGTAGAAGCCGTTTTCGAGTACCGCCGTGGCGCCCGAGAAGCGGGAGGCCTCGGCGCCGGCGTCGAGGCCGGAGGGGAGGTCGACGAGGCCGATCACGAGGAGGCTGAGCAGGCCCAGCCCGATCACGATCCGGCCGAGGCCGCGACGATCGCTGCGCACCGTCGCGGCGGCGACGGCAGCGGCGAGGAGCGCCACGGGGACCAGGAGGTAGGAGTGGGCTTCGCCGGCGCTCTTCGAGGCAACCGTCGGTGGCGCGGCCGCCGGCAGGCCCGAGTAGCCCGCCTGCCCGATCTCGACGCTGCGATAGGAGACGAACTGGGAGACGACCAGGCAGATCGCCGAGGCGAGGACGACGCCGGCGATCGCGCGCCGCGGCGTGACCACGGCGCTGATGCGGGTAGCCCCCCGGATCGCCACCGCGACGACTCGGCGCAGGGCGCGTTCGCCGCGCGAGAAGGCGCGCAGGACGAGGATGGCCAACGGTCGCGCCCGCTTCCCGGCGGCCTTCGCGAGCCGGGTGGCGAGCGTGCTCAGCCGGCGCATCTGGCGGGTGGCCAGGGGACGCACGACCTCGATCCTCGTCACCGCCCAGCGGTCCACCCGCCGGGTGCCCTTCGCGGCCGCTGCCAGCGCCCGGTCGATGCGGCGGCGTGCCGCTGCTATCATCGCGCGTCGCTCAGGCAGTTTTTTCGCAGTCCGCTTCGCCGGGCCCGTGAGGGCCTTTTTCATGCGCCGATCCCGGCTCTTGCCAGATCGGTTGCGTTTGTCCCGTCCCCGTTTCACCACCAAACCCTTACCTTAGGAACCATGGCACGCACCTTTCCCCTAGAGAAGACGCGCAATATCGGGATCATGGCGCACATCGACGCCGGCAAGACGACGACCACCGAGCGCATCCTCTACTACACCGGCCGTACCCACAAGATGGGCGAGGTCCACGAGGGCGCCGCGGTGATGGACTGGATGGAGCAGGAGCAGGAGCGCGGGATCACGATCACCTCCGCCGCCACCGCCTGCGAGTGGAAGGGCCACCGGATCAACATCATCGACACGCCCGGCCACGTCGACTTCACGGTCGAGGTCGAGCGCAGCCTGCGGGTGCTCGACGGCGCGATCGCCGTCTTCGACGCGGTCGCCGGGGTCGAGCCCCAGTCCGAGACGGTCTGGCGCCAGGCCGACAAGTACAGGGTTCCCCGCTTCGCCTACATCAACAAGATGGACCGCACCGGCGCCGACTTCTTCAACTCCGTGCAGACGATGAAGGACCGGCTCGGCGCCAACCCGCTGCCGATCCAGCTGCCGATCGGCAGCGAGGAGAACTTCAAGGGAGTCGTCGACCTGATCGAGATGAAGGGGCTGATCTGGACCGACGAGCTCGGTGCCGAGTACGAGACGATCGACGTCCCCGACGACCTCAGGGACCAGGCCGAGGAATACCGCACCCAGCTGATCGAGGCCTGCGCCGACTACGACGACGAGCTGATGGAGGCCTACCTGGCCGAGGAGGAGATCCCCCACGAGCGGATCGCCAGGTCCCTGCACCGGGCCTGCCTCGACACCAAGGTCACTCCCGTGCTCTGCGGTACCTCGTTCAAGAACAAGGGCGTGCAGCCGCTGCTCGACGCGATCGTCGAGCTGCTGCCCTCGCCGCTGGAGGTGCCGCCGGTGACCGGTGTCGTCCCCGCCGGCAAGGGCCAGTCCGAGGACGTCGAGGACGAGCGCCCCGCCGACGACAGCGCCCCCTTCAGCGCCCTCGCCTTCAAGGTGATGAGCGACCCCTACGTCGGCAAGCTCACCTACTTCCGCGTCTACTCCGGCAAGCTGGAGAAAGGCGGCCGCGTCCTCAACGTCAAGACCGGCCGCACCGAGCGGATCGGGCGGCTGCTGATGATGCACGCCAACAGCCGCGAGGAGATCGACGAGTGCTACGCCGGGGACATCTGCGCCGGCGTTGGCCTCAAAGAAACGGGCACCGGCGACACCCTCGCCGCCCCGGACGCGCCGATCGCGCTGGAGAGCATCGAGTTCCCCGAGACCGTGATCGCCGTCGCGATCGAGCCCAAGACCAAGGCCGACCAGGAGAAGATGGGCAACGCCCTGCAGCGCCTCGGCGAGGAGGACCCGACCTTCAAGATCGAAAGCGACGAGGAAACCGGCCAGACCCTGATCCACGGCATGGGCGAGCTACACCTCGAGGTGATCGTCGACCGCATGCTGCGCGAGTTCAAAGTCGAGGCCAACGTCGGCAAGCCGCAGGTCGCCTACCGCGAGACCATCCGCAAGGAGGTCAAGAAGGTGGAGGCGCGTTTCGTCCGCCAGACCGGCGGCCGCGGTCAGTTCGGCCACGTCGTGATCAACGTCGAGCCGGCGCCCGGCGAGGGCTTCGAGTTCGTCAACAAGATCAAGGGCGGCGTTATCCCCGGCGAGTTCATCGGCCCCGCCGAGCAGGGGATGAAGGAGGCCCTGGAGAACGGCGTCAAGGCCGGCTACCCGATGGTCGACGTCAAGGTCGAACTCATCGACGGCTCCTTTCACGATGTCGACTCCTCCGAGATGGCCTTCAAAATCGCCGGCTCGATGGCGATCCAGGATGCCGCCCGCAAAGCGAACCCGGTCCTGCTCGAGCCCGTGATGGCGGTCGAGGTCGTCACGCCCGAGGACTTCCTCGGCGACGTGATCGGCGACCTCTCGCGCCGCCGCGGCAAGGTGCAGGGCCAGGACCAGCGCGGCAATGCACTCGCCGTCCAGGCCTTCGTGCCCCTGGGAGAGATGTTCGGCTACGCGACCGAACTGCGCTCGATGACCCAGGGGCGAGCCACTTACACGATGCAGTTCGAGCGCTACGAGGAGGTCCCTGCGAACATCGCCGAGGAGATCGTCGAGCACCGCTCGGGCGAGCCGGTCGGTGCGACCTCGTGAAGGTGACTCGGCCGCACGGTTGTTCTAGCTATATTTCCCAGGTTCGCCCGCAGGCAGTTCGTTGCGAGCGGTCCGCAAACGCCCCGCAAACTTAACCAGCCAAACCAGACAGAACCCGATTTCGAAAGGTAGAACGGAGAGAGATGTCCAAGGAGAAGTTCGAGCGCGATAAGCCGCATGTGAACGTCGGCACGATCGGTCACATCGACCACGGCAAGACGACGCTGACGGCCGCGATCACCAAGACCCTCTCCACGAAGGGCAACGCCGAGGCGAAGAGCTTCGAGGAGATCGACAACGCTCCCGAGGAGAAGGAACGCGGGATCACGATCGCGACGTCCCACGTCGAGTACCAGACCGACAGCCGGCACTACGCCCACGTCGACTGCCCGGGCCATGCCGACTACGTGAAGAACATGATCACCGGCGCCGCCCAGATGGACGGCGCGATCCTGGTCGTCTCCGCCGCCGACGGCGTCATGCCCCAGACGCGCGAGCACATCCTGCTCGCGCGCCAGGTCAACGTCCCGCACGTGGTCGTCTTCCTCAACAAGGTCGACCAAGTCGACGACGACGAACTGATCGAGCTGGTCGAGGAGGAGGTCAAGGAACTTCTCGACGAGTACGACTTCCCCGGCGACGACACCCCGATCATCAAGGGCTCGGCGCTGAAGGCCCTGGAAGGCGACGAAGAGGCGCAGAAGGCGGTCTTCGAACTGGCCGACGCGCTCGACTCCTACATCCCCGAGCCCGTGCGCGAGCTCGACAAGCCCTTCCTGATGCCGATCGAGGACATCTTCTCGATCACCGGCCGCGGCACCGTCGCCACCGGCCGTGTCGAGCAAGGAATCGTCAACACCGGCGACGAGGTCGAGATCGTCGGGATCAAGGACACGACGAAAACGGTCGTCACCGGCGTCGAGATGTTCCGCAAGATCCTCGACGAGGGCCAGGCCGGCGACAACATCGGCGCCCTCCTGCGCGGCACCAAGCGCGAGGAGATCGAGCGCGGCCAGGTTCTCTGCAAGCCCGGCTCGATCACGCCGCACACCAAGTTCAAGGCCGAGGTCTACTGCCTGAAGAAGGAGGAGGGCGGTCGTCACACGCCGTTCTTCTCCGGCTACCGGCCCCAGTTCTATTTCCGCACGACCGACGTCACCGGGATCTCCAACCTTCCCGAGGGGACGGAGATGGTGATGCCGGGCGACAACGTCGAGATGACGATCGAGCTGATCCAGCCGATCGCGATGGACCAGGGCCTGCGCTTCGCGATCCGCGAGGGTGGCCGGACGGTCGGCTCGGGGGTCGTCTCGGAGATCATCGAGTAACAGCATCGAAGGGCGGGCGCTTTCGCCCGCCCTCGCCGCTCTCGCGGCGAGAAAACTGAAAAAGACATACGACCAGGGGCGGCGCCCCACCACCAAGGGGCGGCGCCCTTTCGGCGCGGTAAGGCCGCGCGAGAGAGAAGAAAGACGAAGTTCAAGTGGCAGCGATAGCAGCACAGAAAATCCGGATCCGGCTGAAGGCGTACGACCACGACGCCATAGACCGGGCTGCCCGCGAGATCGTCGAAACCGCGGAGCGCACCGGGGCCAGCGTCTCGGGGCCGGTGCCGCTGCCCACCGAGAAGAACGTCTACTGCGTGATCCGCTCGCCGTTCAAGGACAAGGACTCTCGCGAGCACTTCGAGATGCGCACCCACAAGCGCCTGATCGACATCCTCCAGCCCTCGCCGAAAACGGTCGATTCGCTGCAGCGCCTGGACTCGCTCCCCGCCGGCGTCGACATCGAGATCCGGTTGTAGCCATGGCTGCGATCCTCGGCAAGAAGCTCGGCATGACTCAGGTCTTCGGCGAGGACGGCACGGTCACGCCGGTCACCGTGATCGAGGCCGGGCCGTGCAAGGTCACCGCGGTGCGCGAGTCTGATCGCGACGGCTACGCCGCCGTCCAGCTCGCCTTCGGCGAGGTGAAGCAGGGCAAGCTGAGCAAGGGCGAGGAAGGCCACCTGAAGAAGGCCGGCGTCGCCCCGATGCGCCATCTGGTCGAGTTCCGCGACGAGGACCTCGGCGCCGAGGAGGCTCCCAAGATCGGCGACGACGTCACCGTCGCCTCCTTCGAGGCCGGCCAGAAGGTGAAGGTCTCGGGCACCTCGATCGGCAAGGGCTTCCAGGGTGGGATCAAGCGCCACAACTTCAGCCGCGGTCCGGTCACGCACGGCTCGCACAACGTTCGCGCGCCGGGCTCGATCGGCGCCAGCACCTTCCCCGCCCGCGTCTTCAAGGGGATGCGGATGCCGGGGCAGATGGGCAACAAGCGGATCACCCAGAAGGGGCTCGAGATCGCCGACGTCGACGCCGAGCGCAATCTCCTCTTGATCAAGGGCTCGGTTCCCGGCTCGCGCAACGCTGTCGTGGAGGTCCGCACCGATGGCTAAAGCCCCCGTGCTCGGCAAGACGACCAAGGCGGACCTGCCGAAAGAGCTGTTCGGCGAGCCGTTCCATCACTCGCTGGTCGACGAGGCGGCCCGCGCCGACCTCGCCGCCCGTCGTCGCGGCACCGCCTCGACGCTTACCCGGGCGGAGGTGGCGATGACCGGCGCAAAGGCCTGGCGCCAGAAGGGCAGCGGCCGTGCGCGTGTTGGCGCGCTCAGCTCGCCCAGCCGCTTTGGCGGAGGCGTCGCCTTTGGGCCCAAGCCCCGTCACTACACGGTCAAGGTCAACCGCAAGGCGCGCCGCAAGGCGCTGCGCTCGGCCCTCTCGACCCACGCAGAGCGCGACAGCGTCGCCCTGCTCGACGCCGCCGCTTTCGAGACCCCCTCGACCAAGACCGCCGCCGAGGCACTCGAGAAGTGGGGCGCGAAGCGCTCGACCCTCGTCGTGCTCGCCCCGGAGGAGGGCGGGGCGGCGAAGAGCTTCCGCAACATCCCCCGGGTCCAGGTCGCGGAGGTCAGCGCGATCGGCGTCGCCGACGTGATCGGGGCCGCCTCCCTGGTCGTCTCCGAAGGGGCCATGGCCAAGCTGCAGGAGAGGTTGTCCTGATGGACGCCCGCACAGTCATCATCCGCCCGGTCGTGTCCGAGAAGAGCTACGCGCTGATCGGGGAGGGCAAGTACACGTTCAGGGTCGACGACCGCGCCCACAAGACCCAGATCGCCCACGCGATCGAGGAGATCTTCGAGGTCAAGGTCGCCGCGGTGCGCACCGCCAAGGTGCGCCCGAAGCCGAAGCGCCGCGGTCTGCACCAGGGCAAGACGCGGGGCTGGAAGAAGGCCGTCGTCCAGCTCGCTCCCGGTGAGCGGATCGAGCTGTTCGAGGGCGCAGAGACTGCATAGGGAAATAGGGATGCCGAACCGAAAGACAAAGCCAACCAGCCCGGGGCGCCGCTTCGCGACGTATCCGCTGCGCGAGCAGCTGACCGCTTCGGAGCCGGAGCGCAAGCTCACCGAGGGCCTGCGCAAGTCAGGGGGCCGCAACGCAAACGGGCGCGTCACCGCGCGTCACCGCGGCGGCGGCGCGAAGCGGCGCTACCGGCAGATCGACTTCAAGCGCCTCAAGGACGGCGTGCCGGCGAAGGTCGCGACGATCGAGTACGACCCCAACCGCAGCTGCTACATCGCCCTGCTCCACTACGCCGACGGCGCCAAGGGCTACATCCTCGCCCCGGCGGCGATCTCGGTGGGCGACGAGGTGCAGTCGGGCCCCGGCGCCGACATCCGCCCCGGCAACGCGCTGGCGCTCGGCGAAATGCCGACCGGCACGATCGTCCACAACGTCGAGCTCACCGCCGGCCAGGGCGGCAAGCTCGGACGCTCGGCCGGGACCTCTATCCAGCTGGTGGCCAAGGAGGGCGAGATGGTGACCCTGCGGCTGCCGTCCTCGGAGATGCGCCTGGTCCGGGCTGAGTGCCGGGCGACGGTCGGCACCCTCTCCAACGCCGAGCACCAGAACCTCAAGGTCGGCAAGGCCGGCCGCAACCGCCACAAGGGCAAGCGCCCACAGACGCGCGGCGTGGCGATGAACCCCGTCGACCACCCGCACGGCGGCGGCGAGGCCCACCACACGCCCGGCGGTCACCCGGTGACCCCGTGGGGCAAGCCGACCCTCGGCTACCGCACGCGGAAGAAGGGCAAGCAGTCCGACCGCTACATCGTGCGCGGCCGGCGTCGCGGAAAGAAGAAGAGCCGCTAGCCATGGGCAGATCGACCAAAAAGGGCCCGTGGGTGGAAGAGGCGCTGATGAAGCGCGTCGCCGCGATGAACGATTCCGGCAACAAACAGATGCTGAAGACGTGGTCGCGCAGCTCGACGATCTTCCCCGACATGGTCGGCCACACGATCGCCGTGCACGACGGCCGCAAGCACGTGCCGGTGTTCATCTCCGAGTCGATGGTCGGTCACAAGCTCGGCGAGTTCGCCCCGACGCGGACCTTCCGCTCGCACTCCGGAACGGGCAAGGGTGAGTAGCTTGGCCGCTCGCGCAGTAGTTCGAGCCAGCTCCCGCTACGTGCGGGTGGCGCCGCGCAAGGCGCGGCTGATCGCCGACCAGGTGCGTGGCCTGCACATCGAGCAGGCCAGGGCCCTGCTCGAGTTCTCGCCGCGCGGCGCGGCCCAGGACATCCGCAAGCTGATCGAGTCCGCCGCGGCAAACGCCGAGAACAACCACGACCTCGTTGCCGACGAGATGCGAATCGCGGAGATCACGGTCGACGAAGGTCCCACGCTGCGCCGCTTCCGCCCGCGGGCGCAGGGCCGCGCCACGCGGATCAACAAGCGAACCAGCCACATCGCCGTGGCCCTGAGCCCCGAGGACGAAGGCTGATGGGGCAGAAGATCCATCCCGGCGGGTTCCGCGTCGGCTACATCCAGGACTGGAAGTCGAACTGGTTCGACGAGAAAGACTTCGCCGACGTCCTCAACGAGGACCTGAAGATCCGCGATCACATCGAGGGCAAGCTGGCCCATGCAGGCCTCTCCGACATCACGATCGAGCGCCACGGTGAGATCGCGGTCGACATCCACACGGCCCGCCCCGGCATCGTGATCGGCAAATCCGGGAGCGAAGTCGATGCGCTGCGCAAAGAGCTGCACAAGCTGACCGGCAAGCCGGTGAAGGTGAACATCCGCGAGGTGAAGCGACCGGAGCTGGACGCGAAACTCGTCGCCCAGTCGATCGCCGAGCAGCTTCAGAACCGGGTTGCCTTCCGCCGGGCGATGAAACGCGCCCTCACCTCGGCGATGCGCTCCGGGGCGAAGGGGGTCAAGGTCCAGGTCTCCGGCCGCCTCGGCGGCGCCGAGATGGCCCGGACCGAGGGCTACTCCGACGGCCGCGTCCCGCTGCACACCCTGCGGGCCAACATCGACTACGGCTTCTTCGAGGCGCGTACGACGACCGGCCGCATCGGCGTCAAATGCTGGATCAACAAGGGCGAGGTCATGCCCGAGGGCTTCCGCTCCGACCAGCTCACCGACGAGAGCGACTCCCAGCCGAGCGCTCAGCGCGGCGGGCGCGGCGGAGATCGCGGCGGCGGCGACCGCGGCCGCGGCGGGCAGCGTGGAGGTGGCCGCTGATGCTGATGCCGAAGCGGGTCAAGCACCGCAAACAGATGCGCGGCCGGATGCGCGGCAACACCAAGGGCGGCAGCACGGTCGCCTTCGGCGAGTACGGCCTGAAGTCGCTCGACCGTGGCTGGATCACCAACCGTCAGATCGAGGCCGCCCGTGTGGCGATGACCCGCAAGATCAAACGTGGCGGCAAGGTCTGGATCAACGTCTTCCCCGACAAGCCCTACACGAAGAAGCCCGCCGAGACCCGGATGGGCTCGGGCAAGGGCAATCCCGAGGGCTGGGTCGCCGTGATCAAGCCGGGCAAGGTGATGTTTGAGCTGGCCGGCGTGCCGGAGGAGCTCGCCCGCGAGGCCCTGCGCCTGGCCGGGCACAAGCTCCCGGTCAGGACCAAGTTCGTCATGCGCGAGGGGGCCGAGGGACAGTGAAGGGAGCCGAGGCGCACGACCTCAAAGACGCTGAGCTGATCGCGAAGCTCCTCGATGCCAAGCAGGAGGCCTTCAACCTGCGCTTCCGGCAGGCGACCGGCGAGCTGGAGAACACCGCGCGGGTCGGTCAGGCCCGGCGCGACATCGCCAGGCTGCTGACGGTGGCGCGGGAGCGGGGGATCGACGTTGAGAAAGAGTTGAAACGGTAATGGCAGAGGAAGAGAAAAAAGACGCAGTTGAGGAGACGCCTCAGGACGAGGCGGCTGAGGCCGCGGGTCCTGTCGCGGAGGATGACTCCTCGTCCTCGCAAGCTGCGGGCGAGGAGCCCAGCTCCCCGCCACCCGCGGCAGATGCGGATGAGCCTGAGGCCCCTGCGGCTGAAGGGTCCTCCGACGCTCCTGTGAAGGAAGCTGGTGAGGCTTCCGAGGAGGATCAGTTGCCTTGGAAGGAGAAACGGCGGCTGGAGAGGTCGCGGCGGCCGCACAAAGCTGGTCCGGCGCTCACCGTTGAGGAGAGGGCTTCGGAGCGTGCGCAGCAGCGCAAGCGGAAGGCTGAGTCGAGGCGTAAGGAACGGGCTGCGGCCAAGGTTGGGAAGACTGCTGGGACCGGGACGCCTCCTGCGGAGCGGGAATCTGTGGCTGCGAAGACGCGGCAGGGGATCGTCGTCTCGAGCAAAGGCGAGAAATCGATCACGGTGCGGATCGACATCGCCCGGCGGCACCCGACCTACGAGAAGGTGGTGCGCCGCTCGCGCACGCTGCACGCTCACGATGAGCGCAACGAGGCGGGCGAGGGCGACACCGTACGGATCGTCGAGACGCGGCCGCTTTCGAAGACGAAGCGCTGGCGACTCGTCGAGGTCCTGGAGAAGGCGAAGTGATCCAGCAGGAGTCGAGACTGAAGGTCGCCGACAACTCCGGCGCCCGCGAGATCCTCTGCATCCGCGTCAAGGGCGGCTCGCATCGCCGCTACGCCGGCGTCGGCGACGTGATCACGGCGACGGTCAAACAGGCCAGCCCCCAGGGCGGCGTTCGCAAGGGCGAGGTCGTGCAGGCCGTCGTCGTGCGCACGAAGAAGCAGCTCGGCCGCTCCGACGGGACCTACATCTCCTTCGACGAAAACGCCGCGGTGCTGATCGACCCGGCGAGCAACAACCCGCGCGGGACGCGCATCTTCGGCCCCGTGGCCCGCGAGCTGCGCGACCGCAACTTCATGAAAATCATCTCGCTCGCCCCGGAGGTCCTCTGATGGCCAAGTCGATGCGGATCCGCGAGGGCGATCAGGTGGTCGTGATCGGCGGCAAGGACGCCGGCAAGACCGGGCGCGTGGTGCGCACCGAGCCGAAGAAGGACCGTGTCTACGTCGAGCACCTCAACATGATCAAGCGTCACGAACGTCCGCGCTCGGCCAAAGCCGCGACCAAAGCCCAGGCCGGCGGCATCGTCGAGAAGGAGGGGCCGATCCACGTCTCCAACGTGATGCTGCTCGATCCCAAAGACAACAAGCCGACGCGCGTCGGCGTGCGCCGCGACAAAGGCGGCAAGCGCGAGCGCTTCGCCAAGCGCAGCGGGGCGAGTTTCTGATGGAGGCCACCGCCACACCGCAAAGCCAGGCGGCACCGCCGCCGCGCTTGCGCGAGCGCTACGAGCAGGACGTCCTGCCTGCCCTGACGCGCAAGTTCGGCTACGCGACCCCGATGCAGGCCCCGCGCGTAGAGAAGATCACCCTCAACATGGGGCTGGGGGAGGCCAAGATAAACAACAAAGTGCTGGAAGCCGCGCAGGGGCAATTGGCGACGATCGCCGGACAGCAGCCCAGCGTCCGCCGCGCCCGCAAGTCGATCGCTTCGTTCAAGGTGCGCGAGGGAATGCCGGTCGGCGTGTCGGTGACCCTGCGCCGCGCCCGCATGTGGGAGTTCCTCGACCGGCTCTGCTCGATCGCCGTGCCCCGCATCCGCGACTTCCGCGGCCTCAACCCGCGGTCCTTCGACGGTCGCGGCAACTACTCGATGGGCGTCAAGGAGCAGCTGATCTTCCCCGAAATCGACTACGACTCGATCGACGAGGTGCGCGGCCTCGACATCACGATCACGACCTCGGCCCAGACCGACGAAGAAGCTTTCGAGTTGCTGCTCGGGCTGGGGATGCCCTTCGCCAAGGAGGGCCGCCCGGGGAAGCCCGACGCCGACGCCGAGGCGCAGGAAGCCGCCGAGGAGGAGAAGCGCAAGGAGGAGGCCCGGTTGCGGGCCGAGGCCGAGCAGGCGGCGCTGGAGCAACTCAAGGAAGAGAACCCCGAGGCTTACGCGAAGCCAGAGCCTGAGCCGGAGGCAGCGGGCGAGGAGCCGGCTGCTGAGGGTGGGGAGGACGCCGAGAAACCGGCCGACGAGGAGAATCAGGAGAATGGCTAAGACTGCGCTGAAGGTGAAGCAGGGCCGCAAGGCCAAGTTCAAGTCCCGCGAATACAACCGCTGCCGTCGCTGTGGCCGGCCGCGCGCCTTCTACCGCAAATTCGGTCTCTGCCGGATCTGCCTGCGTGAGGCGGCGCACGAGGGCCACATCCCCGGCATGACCAAGTCCAGCTGGTAGAGACACGAGCACAGAATCATGCTGACCGACCCGATAGCCGACTACCTGACCCGAATCCGGAACGCCCTTGGCTCCGGCCACGACGAGGTGGAGATTCCCGCTTCGCGCCTGAAGGTGGAGATGTCGCGGATCCTCAAGGAGCAGGGCTACATCCTCGACTTCGCCAAGCAGCCGGCAACGGTCGGCGAGGAGATCAAGATCCGCCTCAAGTACACCGAGGACCGCCGTCCCGTGATCATGGGTTTGGAGCGCGTCTCGCGACCGGGTCGCCGCCGCTACGTCGACCACACCCAGGTTCCCCGGGTGCACGGCGGCACCGGCACCGCGATCGTCAGCACCTCGGTCGGCGTGATGACCGGACACGAAGCTAAGGCAAAGGGCGTCGGCGGCGAGGTCGTCGCCTACGTCTGGTGAGGACCCGACCATGAGCCGAATCGGAAGAAAGCCCATCCCCGTGCCCGACGCCGTCACCGTTGAGGTCGCCCCCGGCCGCGTCGCGGTCAAGGGCCCGAAGGGCGAGCTGGCCCAGGTCCTCTCGGCGGACATGAAGGTCGAGCAGGCAGACGGCGTCGTCACCGTCGAGCGGCCGACTGACCGTGGCGAGCACCGGGCCCTGCACGGCCTCACCCGCAGCCTGATTGCCAACATGGTGGAGGGCGTCACGGAGGGCTTTGAGAAACGACTGGAGATCCAGGGCGTCGGCTACCGCGCCCAGCTCAAGGGCAAGAACCTGGAGATGGCGCTCGGGTACTCCCACTCGGTCTCGATCGAGGCGCCGGAGGGGATCGAGTTCGAGGTGCCCCAGCCAACCGAGGTCATCGTGCGCGGGATCGACAAGCAGCTCGTCGGGCAGACCGCCGCGGACATCCGCAAGCGCCGCCCGCCGGAGCCTTACAAGGGCAAGGGGATCCGCTACCGGGGCGAGCACGTCGCCCGCAAGGTCGGGAAGAGGGCGTGAGATGACGGTCCTCACCACGAGGCAACGCCGCCTGCGCCGCCGCCGCCGCGTGCGCGCCAGGGTGACCGGAACGGCCGAGCGGCCGCGCCTCTCCGTCTACCGGTCGAATCGCGGCGTCTTCGCCCAGCTGATCGACGACGGCAGGGGCCACACGGTTGCCGCCGTCAACTGGATCGAGCCCGAGCTGCGCAAGCTCAGCGCCGGCCAGCAGGCCAAGCGTGCTGGCGAGCTGCTGGCCGAGCGTGCGAAAGCGGCCGGAGTCGAGTCCTGCGTCTTCGACCGCGGCGGCTACCAGTACCACGGCCGGGTCAAGGCCCTGGCCGAAGGCGCCCGAGAGGGAGGCCTGGTCTTCTAGCGCTCGTTCGCTACCTTGGACCGCTCGTCATGAAGGGAATGGACACAACGAACGTCGAGACGGTGAGCCCGCGGGGGCTCGACCTGCAGGAGCGCGTGATCGAGATCAATCGCGTCGCCAAGGTGGTCAAGGGCGGCCGTCGCTTCTCCTTCACCGCGCTCGTCGCCGTCGGCGACGAAGAGGGCGTGGTCGGAATCGGCTACGGCAAGGCTCGCGAGGTGCCGCTGGCGATCCAGAAGGGCGTCGAGAACGCCCGCAAGGACTTGATTCGCATCCCCAAATACGGGCAGACGATCACCCACAAGATCATCGGCCGCTACGGCGCCGGCCACGTCGTCCTGCGGCCGGCCAGCCCCGGTACCGGCGTGATCGCCGGCGGCGGGGTGCGGGCGGTGCTCGAGCTGGGCGGGGTGAAGGACGTGCTCACCAAGAGCATCGGCACGCAGAACCCGATCAACCTGGTCAAGGCGACCATGGACGGTCTTATTCGGTTGAGGCGGCCCGAGGAGGTGGCTGAGCTGCGGGGACTGACCGTGGCCCAGGTGCTCGGGGTTCAGAAGGGGAACGGAGCTACTGCCGAGATTTCAGAGGAGTCGCCAGCGGGTCCTGTCGCTGCAGGGGACCCACCACCCCCTCCGGTCGCTAAAGCGTCCTCGGGGGCGGTTCCCCCTACAGCGCCACCCGCCGGAGAGGCGGCTGAGACAGCCGAGGCTCCGGCCGAGGAGGTGAAGCCCGATGCAGATCAAGCAGGTTCGTAGCGCCAACGGGTCCAATCCCAGCCAGAAAGCGACGCTTAAAGCCCTCGGGCTCGGCCGTATTGGGAAAGCTGTTGAGCGGAAGGACAGTCCTCAGTTGAAGGGGCAGCTTGCGGTTGTCTCGCATCTCGTGGAGGTCAGCGATGGCTGAGAAAGCGCGAGCGGATGAGATTGGGCTGCATAACTTGAAGCCGAAGCCGGGTTCGCGCAAGGCGCGGAAGCGGCTCGGTCGGGGTGAGGGATCCGGCCTGGGCAAGACCTCCGGCAGGGGGCACAAGGGCGCGGGGTCGCGCTCGGGGTCCAAGCGCAAGGCCAACTACGAGGGCGGCCAGAACCCGATCCACATGCGGATGCGGAAGCTCCGGGGCCCGCACAAAAAGCAGTCGATGCCCTTCGAGAACTTCAGGACGAAGTCCCAGCCGGTCAACCTCGCCGACCTCGAGGAGCGCTTCGAGGCCGACGCCGAGGTGACCCCCGAGACCCTCGAGGAGAAGGGGCTCGCCAAGCGCTCGGACCCGGTGAAGATCCTCGCTCGCGGTGAGATCTCGAAGAAGCTGACGGTGCGGGCGCACGGCTTCAGCGCGGCGGCGAAGGAGAAGATAGAAGCGGCAGGCGGTTCCTGCCACACTCTGGAGCCCTAATGCTCCAAACTATTGCGAACGCATTCAGCGTCGCCGAGATTCGCAAGAAGCTCGCCTTCACCGCGGCGATGCTGCTGCTCTACCGGCTCGGCGCCTACATCCCCGCTCCCGGCGTCGACCTCGAAGCCGTGAAGGAACTGGAGAGCAATTTCGCCGGCGGCGGCATCCTCGGCTTCCTCGACACCTTCTCGGGCGGAAGCCTCTCGCGGCTCTCGCTCTTCGCGCTGGGGATCATGCCCTACATCACGGCATCGATCATCCTGCAGCTGCTCACCGTCGTCGTCCCCTCGCTGGAGAAGCTGCAGAAAGAAGGCGAGGTCGGCCAGCAGAAAATCACCCAGTACACGCGCTACCTCACCGTCGGGCTCGCGTTCGGCCAGTCCTTCGGCTACGTCTTCCTCTTCCGCTCCTTCGGCGAACAGGCCGGCGGCAACAACGCGATCGCCAACCTCGGCGGGTCCGAGGTTCTGCTGATCGTGATCGCGCTCACGGCCGGCTGCACGCTTCTGATGTGGTTCGGCGAGCTGATCACCCAGCGCGGCATCGGCAACGGCATCTCGCTGATGATCTTCGCCTCGATCGTCTCCGAACTCCCCCAGGGCCTGAGCGCCTGGTGGAACAACCCCGACCAGGTCTTCGTCGTGATGATGCCCTTCCTCGCGCTCGCGGTGGTCGTCGCGATCGTCTTCGTCCAGGAGGGCCAGCGGCGCATACCCGTCCAGTACGCGAAACGCGTCGTCGGCCGGAAAATGACCTCCGGCGGCTCCACCTACCTGCCGCTGCGGGTCAACATGGCGGGCGTCATCCCGGTGATCTTCGCGGCCTCGATCATGGCCTTCCCGCCGACCATCGGCCAGATGCTGAACACGCCCGCGGCCCTCGACTTCGCCGCTTTCTTCAGCCCCGAAAGCTGGGCCTACGTCGTCGGCGAGGTCTTCTTCATCATCATCTTCACCTACTTCTACACAGCGGTTACGTTCAACCCGGTCGACCAGGCCGACAACCTGAAGAAATACGGCGGTTTCATCCCCGGCGTGCGCCCCGGCAGGCCGACGGCCGAGTACCTCGACCGCATCCTCTCGCGGCTGACCTTCCCCGGCGCGCTCTACCTGGGTGCGGTGGCGGCGCTGCCGACGATCCTGCTCAGCCAGACCGCGGCCAACTTCGCCTTCGGCGGCACCTCGATCCTGATCGTGGTCGGCGTCGCGCTGGAAACCGTGAAACAGCTCGAGGCGCAGCTGATGATGCGCAATTACGAGGGCTTCCTGAAATGAGTTGGGGTTCCTCGATCTCATCTCGAATTAGATGAGCACCGAGCTCAATCTCGTGCTGCTGGGCCCACCGGGGTCAGGGAAGGGGACGCAGGGCGAGCGGCTGCAGGAGGACCTGGAGCTGCCCTACTGGGCGACCGGTGACATTCTGCGGGCGGCCGTCCGCGAGGGAACGGAGCTCGGCCGGGAGGCCAAGCAGTACATGGACCGCGGCGACCTCGTCCCCGACGAGGTGATCGTCGGCATGATCGGCGAGCGGATCGCCTCGAGCGAGGCCGCCGACGGCTTCATCCTCGACGGCTTTCCGCGCACGGCGCCACAGGCCGAGGCGCTGGCGAGGAAGCTCGGGGAGCTGGGCCGGGAGCTGACCGCGGTGCTGCTGATCGACGTCAGCGACGAGGAGGTCATGCGCAGGCTGGGTGGGCGCCGGACCTGCGTCGAGGGCGGCCACGTCTTCCACGTCGACTTCAACCCGCCCCGGCAGGACGGCGTCTGCGACATCGACGGCTCCGAGCTCGTCGTCCGCGACGACGACGAACCCGAGGTGATCCGCCACCGGCTCGAGCAGTACCACGCCAAGACGGAACCGCTGATCGAGCACTACGACGCCCGTAGCCTGCTGCGGCGGATCGACGGCGCCGAGTCTCCCGATGCCGTCGCCGACGAGATCCGCCGGACCCTGGCGACGCTGCGCCTCGAGGCCGACGAGGCAATCTGACCTCGGCCACTAGCGTGTACCAGATGATCGTCCGCAAGACGCCGGAGCAGGTCGACCAGATGGCCGCGGCCGGCGAGATCCTCGTCCGCTGCCTGCACATGCTCGCCGCCAAGGCCCGGCCCGGCGTCACCACGGCAGAGCTCGACGAGGCCGCCGAGAAGCTGATCCGCTCGCAGGGCGCCGAGCCTGCCTTCAAGGGCTACCGGGGCTTCCCCGCCTCGATCTGCGCCTCGCCCAACTCGATGGTCGTGCACGGGATCCCCGGTCCCTACGAGCTGAAGCGGGGCGACGTGCTTTCGGTCGACGTCGGCGTGGTCAAGGACGGCTGGGTGGCGGACGCGGCGATGACCCTGCCGATCGGGCCGGTCGGCGAGGAGGCGCGCAAGCTGCTGGACGTCACGAAGGGGGCCCTGTTCGCCGGCGTCGAGCAGATGCAGCCCGGCAACCGGCTCGGCGACGTCTCCGCCGCGATCCAGCGGGCGGTGGAGATCGAGGGCCTCTCCATCATCCGCACCCTGGTCGGCCACGGGATCGGCCGCGAGATGCACGAAGAGCCGCAGGTGCCCAACTTCGGCACGGCCGGCAAGGGGCCGGTCCTGGAGGAGGGGACCGTGCTGGCGATCGAGCCGATGGTCAACGCCGGCGGCGCCCTGGTGCGGATGGGGGACGACGGCTGGGCCGTCTACTCCGACGACGGCTCGCTTGCCGCCCACTTCGAGTTCACGGTGGCGGTGACCGCGGACGGGCCCCGCATTTTGACCCCCTGGCACGAAGAGGCCTAGCGCTACGCTTTTTCCACGCGTCGCCTGCTGACATTTGCGCTGCTTCTCGCCGCACTTGCGGCGCCGAGTGCGGAGGCTGTCGTGCAGCCCTACGGGGCCAACGACGCGGGGGGCTTCCGCAACGTCCTCCCGCCCGGCGAGAACGGGCTCGACACCCTTTCCGAGATCTTCGCCTTCCGCGGCACCGGCGCGATCCCGCCGCACTTCGCCGACCAGCAGCCGCTCTACGAAGACCTCGTCTACGGCTCGCCGGGGCTGACCGACGCCGGCGTCTCCGCCTATTTCAAGGACGCGACCTTCGGCGTCCCCCCCGGCGAAGTCGCCTCGACGACCGAACCGAGACCCGGGGTGACGATCGTGCGCGACTCCGCCTACGGGGTGCCGCACATCTACGGCGACACCCGCGCCGACACGATGTTCGGCGCCGGCTACGCGGGCGCTGCGGACCGGCTCTTCCTGATGGACGTGCTGCGCCATACCGGGCGCGCCGAGCTGGCCTCGTTCCTCGGCGGGTCCAACGCGGAGGCGGACGCCGCCCAGTGGGGCTTCGCCCCCTACACGGAAGCCGACCTGCAGAAGCAGCTCGACGTCGCGCCGCGGCTCTACGGCCAGGCCGGGCAGCAGGCGCTCGAAGACCTGCAGAGCTACGTCGACGGGATCAACGCCTACATCGCCACCGCCGCAGCCGACCCCGCCCTGAGGCCGGGAGAGTACGCCCTCCTCAACAAGCCGATCGAAGCCTGGAGGCCGACGGACGTGGTGGCGATCGCCTCGCTGGTCGGCGGCATCTTCGGCCGCGGCGGCGGCAACGAGCTCGGCTCCGCCCTGGCCATGCAGGCCTTCGTCGACCGCTTCGGCCGCAAGGCCGGCCGCAGGGCGTGGCTCGGCTTCCGCTCCAAGAACGACCCCGAGGCCCCGACGACGATCTCCGAGCGCTTCCCGTATGAGACCCGCAGCGCCTTTGCCAAGCGCGGCCTGGCACTGCCGGACCGCGGTTCGGTGCGCGACACGACGATCGCCACCGCGTCGGGCGGCGCCGCCGGAGGGGAGGGCGGCTTCGGCGCGGCGATCCAGCGCGCCATCGGGGAAGCCGGCCACGCCTCCAACTGGGAGCTGGTCTCAGCCCGGAACTCGGCGAGCGGTCATCCGCTGGCCGTGATGGGGCCCCAGGTCGGCTATTTCGTGCCGCAGATCCTGATGGAGCAGGACCTGCACGGCCCAGGCATCGACGCCCGCGGCGCCTCCTTCGCCGGGCTCAGTCTCTACGTCCTGCTCGGCCACGGCCGCGACTACGCCTGGAGCGCGACGACGGCGACCTCGGACAACGTCGACACCTTCGCCGAGGTCCTCTGCGGGGGCAGGTTCAGCTACCGCTACCGCGGCAGGTGCAGGCCGATGGAAAAGCTCGAGAAGACCGAGAGCTGGACGCCGAACGCGATCGACTCGACCGAAGCCGGCTCGCAGACCCTGACCGCCTACCGCACGGTGCACGGGATCGTCTACGCCCGCGGGGAGGTGGGCGGCCGGGCGGTCGCCTTCGTGCGCCAGCGCAGCACCTATTTCCACGAGGTGGAGTCGGTGATCGGCTTCCGCCAGCTCAACGAACCCGGCTTCCTCACCGGGCCCTCCGCCTTCAAGAAGGCGGTCTCCAACATCAACTTCCTCTTCAACTGGGCCTACGTCGACTCCGCGCACATCGCCTACGCGTTCTCGGGCGCGATGCCCCAGCGGCAGGGCACCTCGCCCGACTTCCCGGTCCTCGGCACAGGCGAGTTCGACTGGAAGGGCTTCAGGCCGGCCAGCCGGACCGCCGACTACCTGCCCTTTGCCAAGCACCCGCAGGCGGTCGACCCCGGCTTCCTCGTCTCCTGGAACAACAAGCAGGCGCCGGGATGGGGCGCCGCCGACGACCAGTACGCCTACGGCCCGCTGTTCCGCTCGCAGATGATCGCCGACGAGGTGCGGGCGGCGACGAAGGGCAAGCGGCGGATGACGATCGCCCAGCTGGTCAAGGCGATGGAGGAACCGGCGACGCAGGACCTCCGCGGCTACCGGCTGCTTCCGGCGATCTTCGACGCGGTCGGTGAGCCGAAGGGGCCGGCCCTGCGCTGGGCGCTCGAGACCTTGCGTGCCTGGCGGGAGGCGGGCGCGCACCGTCGCGACCTGAACCGCGACGGCACCTACGAGGAAAACGCGGCGGTGGAGCTGATGGACGCCTGGTGGCCGAAGCTGGTGGCGGCGGAGTTCAAGCCCTCGCTGGGCGAGAAGGCCTTCGAGCGGCTGGCGGGGATGATCCGGACCGGGGACCACACCGGCGGCTCTCCGGACGCCCCCGACTTCTTCGACGGCTGGTGGGGCTACGTCTCCAAGGACCTGCGCACCCTCTTCGGCCCAAGGCCGAAGGGCGCTTACAGTCGCGTCTACTGCGGCAAAGGCTCCAAGAAGCGCTGCCGCAAGGCGCTCCAGCGCAGCCTCGCCCAGGCGCTGAGGGTCTCCTCGGCGGAGATGTACGGGGGCGGCAACGGCAAGTGCGCCGCCGACCCAGACCCCGCCTGCTTCGACCAGAACCGGCCGACGGTGACGTCCGGCGTCGAACTGCCCCCCTTCCCCTTCCAGAACCGCCCGACCTTCCAGCAGGTCGTCACGGTGACGCAGAAGCTGCCGCGATAGGAGGTTGTTGGGGACGCTGCCGGTACCCCCTACCCAAAACGCTCGGCAGGAGCCTCGCTGGAGTGTTTTGGGAAGGGGGTACCGGCAGCGTCTGCCAGCGTCCGTGTCGCCCCAGCTTCCGCAACCGAGGCGGCTCCGGTCGAATCGGCCCCGCTTCAGGAACCCTCGGGTCCGAGAGCTGGCTGGGTGGCGCGGGGACGGCCGGAACTGGCACTCCGCATTCGAAGCTTCTCCGTGCCTCGGAGCGTGTGGTGGGGGAGCGGGGGTGCCCCTCTCAGAACACTCAAGCGAGGCTCCCGCCGAGCGTTCTGAGAGG